>CAVVBZ010000022.1:0-251722 GCA_963746635.1 uncultured Actinomycetes bacterium
CGTGGCCGCCTCGCTCTGCTTCGGCGGCCGGCTGTTCTGCCTCTAGTCAGTAATCAGAGTCGCGCGCAGCGCCGCGCACCCGTACGACGGGACGCTTATCGCGACGCTGCGTCCTGGAGCTCCGCCAGTCGCGTCTCCGCGCGCTGCGTCGACACGAGGTTGCCCTTGCGCTCGTATCGCGCGCGCGCCTGCCCGAGCGCGGCGGCCGCCTCGTGGGACTTGTCGGTGAGCAGGAGCACCTCGGCGAGGTCGGCGTGCGTGTCGCCTTGCGCGTCGAGCAGGTCGGTCTCCTCGCCGATCGCGACCGCCTCGCGCGCGAGCTGCTCCGCCTCAGCGTGCTCGCCACGACGCGCGAGCACTTTCGCCCTGACCTCCCGCCAGAGCATCTGCGTCAACGCGTCGTCGCTCGCGCCGAGCTCCGCCGCCCGGCCGGCCCAGGCGTCGGCCTCGTCGAGGCGGTCGAGCGCGTAGAGCGCCTGCGCCAGCTTCCCAGCCCCGTACGACTGCGCGGTCTGTTCCCCCAGCTCGTCGAGCAGCCTGCACCCTTCTTCTCCGAACTCGGCGGCGGCGGCGGGATCGCCTGCCAAGAGCTCGACATCGACGGAAGAGTGGCCCGTCGCCACCGCGAGCCAGAGTTCCCCGCCGCGATCGGCAAGCTCCGCACGTTCTTCGGCGAGGATCGCCCGCGCCTCGTGGAAGCGACCGAGCATCGCCAACGCGTGGGCCCGGGTCCACGCAGGTAGTGGCTCCGCATCCCACGTACCTCCTGATCGTCCAGCCACGCGAGCAGCTCCGCGACCGGGGTGGTGCCGTCGAGACGACCAGCGGCGCGCCCCAACAATTGCTGGTGCGGCAGGCCGGCCTGCCGAGCATGGGCGAAGGCCCGCTCGAACGCGTCGAGCGCCGCGTCCATGTGCCCGCGCATGCTCGCCACCTGCCCGAGCGCGGAGTATCCGATGTACAGGGCCAGGTCGTCGCCGGCGGCCTGGAACACGGGCAACGCCTGGTCGATGAGGGCGGCCACCTTCTCGGTCGCGCCCTCCGGCTCGAGGTAGACGCGGATGATGCCCTCCTTGATTCTCCCGCACAGCTCACCCACCCGATCGCCTGCAGCCGAGGCCCGCTCGGCGAAGGAATCCGCGCGCCGGAGGGCGTCGCCGCCCTTGCCTGCCTGGATCAGGGCGTCGACGAGGTCGGTTTCGAGGGCGAGGTCGAGCTCGGCCGGGGGCACGAGCGCGACTGCGCGCTCGAGCAGGCTCCCAGCGGCGCCGTAGTCCTGCCGGAGCCGCGCCCGACTGCCGGCGGCGGTCAGGCGGCCCCGCGCGGCCACCGCCAGCTCGTCGTCGTCGGGCAGGCCGAGCTCGGCGCGGTAGCGGCAGGCCTGCTCGAGGTGGTAGCCGAGGATCTCGTCCAGCTCGACGAGCTCGGCCCCGTGCTGCTCCAGCCAGGATGCGAAGCGCGCGTGGAGCTCGGCGCGGATAGCTTTCGGCAGCGCGTCGTAGGCGGCGTCGCGGATCAAGAGGTGGCGGAAGCGGAAGCCATCCTCGCCGGCGAGCTGCGCTTTGACGGGCCTGATCAGGTCCTTGCGCACGAGCGCAGCCAGGCGCGGGGTCACCTGCGTCTCGTCTGGTGCGAGCGCCTGGACGGCACCCCGGTGGAAGATCTCCCCCTCGATCGCGCCCCGCTCGAGCACGCCCCGCTCGGCCCTCTCGAGCTGGTCCAGGCGCGCCGCGAGCAGCGCCCGCAGCGTGGGCGGGACGACCACCTCGCCCTCCGCCTCTTGGGCCATCGCCAGCATCTCCTCGATGAAGAGCGGGTTGCCGCCCGCGGCACGGGCGATCTTCTCGCGCAGCTCGCCGGCGATCCGCTCCGGAATGAGCTGGTCGACGTCGTCGCCGCCCAGGGGCTCGAGCCGAAGCGTCACCGGCCAGGCAGGACGACGCTCGCTGAGCTCGGGCCGCGCGATGGAGAGCAGCAGGATCGCTGCGCCCGAGGAGAGGAGCGCGACGTGCTCGATCAGGTCGAGGAACGTCTCCTCGCCCCACTGGATGTCGTCGAACACGACCACCAGCGGCCGTTCCGCCGCAGCCTGCGCCAGCGTCTTGCGGAAGGCCCAGGCGATCTCCTCAGCCGACGTCTGCGCCTCGCTCTCGCCCAGCAGCGAGCAGATCGCCGCGGCCGCGGTCTCGTCCACCGGCCGCACGCCGATCTGCTTCAGCACCTCCACCACAGGCCAGTAGGTGATCCCCTCGCCGTAGGGCAGGCAGCGGCCGCGGACGACCGTCGTCTCGATCGAAGCCAGAACCTCCGCGGCCAGCCGAGACTTGCCGACGCCGGCATCGCCGACGACCGTGACCAGCTCGCAGCACCGCTCGGCCTGGACACGCTCCCAGGCTTCCCGCACGAGCGCGAGCTCGCGCTCGCGGCCCACGAACACGGCCTCGTGGCGGCGCTCGGGGGCGTCGCGGACGCGCAGGAGCCGGTAGGCGGGAACCGGCTCGGCCTTGCCTTTGAGCTCGAGTGACTCCAGCTGCTCGACCTCGGCCGCCTCGCGGACAAGTGCGAACGTCGGCTGCCCGACCAGCACCTCACCGGGCTGCGCCGCCTGCTCCAGCCGGGCCGCCACGTTGACTGCATCGCCCGTGGCCAGCCGCTCCTCCGTACCCGCCACCACCTCGCCCGTCATCACGCCGATCCGCCCATGTAGCCCGAGCTCGGGCAGCGCGTCGCGCATCTCGACCGCCGCCCGCACCGCGCGCAGCGCGTCATTCTCGTGCAACACCGGCACGCCGAACACGGCCATCACGGCGTCGCCGATGAACTTCTCCACGCTGCCGCCGTGCTGCTCGACAATCGCCTTCATCCGCTCGAAGTAGCGGGCGAGCAGCGTACGCAGCCGCTCAGGATCGAGCGTCTCGCCGAGGACGGTCGAGCCGGTCACGTCGCAGAACAGAACCGTCACGGTCTTGCGCTGCTCCGTCGCCCGCGCGGGCGCAGCTGCGAACGAGAAGCCGCACTCCTCGCAGAACTTGGCGCCCTCGCTGTTCGCGTGCCCACAGCTCGCGCAAACCAGCACGGTACGAGACTAGATCGCATCCCCACCCACGACAACCGCGGCAGCGTGTGCTCAGCGGTGACCGAAGTGGTGCGCGGCCGGGAGTGAGCCGAAGACGTCGGCGTTCTCGGAGCAGCGCCGCGCGAGCGGGCTGAGCGACTCGAGCTCGCTCACGACGACGTTCCGGTTCCGGCCGAGGCGCTCGAACTTCCCGCGCGCGAGCAGCAGCGGCTCCGAGCGGACGAGCGGGCGGAAGCGTTCGTACACGGACGGCGGGACGATCAGGTTGATCTGGCCGATCTCGTCCTCGAGGAGCATGAAGACGACCCCGTTCGCGGTCGCCGGCCGCTGCCGCGCAACCGCCATCCCGGCCACGGTGACCGTCCCGCCCGAGGGCCGCTCCGCGAGCTCCAGGCTCGAGAGCGTCCCCTCCGGCAGATGCGGGCGCAGCAGTGACAGCGGGTGCACTCCGACCGACAGGCTCGTCGTCCGGTAGTCGGCGAGCATCCGCTCCCACGGCGTCTGCTCGCGCAGCGCGGGCGCCGCCGCGGTCGGGTCGAGCGGGAGGGCGAGCTGGCGCTCCTCTCCCCCGCTCCCGGGCACGCTCTGGGTGCGAGGCACGAGCCCGAGCTCCCAGAGGAGCACGCGGCGGCTGCCTCCGAACGAGTCGCACGCGCCCGAGGCGACGAGCGCCTCCAGCCGCGGCCGGTCGAGCGACGTCCGCTGCGCCAGCTCGCGCACCCCGGAGAACGGCCCGGCCCGCTCCCGCTCGGCCACGACCGCCTGCGCCTCCTCCGAGCCGAGCGAGCGGACGTACTCGAGCCCGACCCGCACCGCCTCGTCCTCCAGCGCGCACTCGGCCTCGCTGCGGTTCACGTCCGGCGAGCGCACCTCCACCCCGCGCCGCTGGGCGTCGCGCACGAGCGACGCGGGCGGGTAGAAGCCCATCGGCTGCTCGTTCAGGAGCGCGCACAGGAACTCGCGCGGGTAGTGGTGCCGCAACCAGGCCGACTGGTACGCGAGCAGGCCGAACGCGGCCGCGTGCGACTTCGGGAAGCCGAACGACGCGAACCCGTTCAGCTTCTGGAAGACCATCTCGGCCGTCTCCCGGTCGACTCCCCGCCCGAGCGCGCCCTCGACGAAGCGCTCGTGGAACGCCTCGACCGCCTCGCGGCTGCGCTTGCGGCTCATCGCCCGCCGCAGCCCCTCGGCCTCGCCGACCGAGAACCCCGCGAGCGCGATCGCGACCGCGAGCACCTGCTCCTGGAAGACGACCACCCCGAGCGTCTCGCGCAGCGGCTCCTCGAGCAGCGGGTGGTCGTACGGCACCGCGAACGACGGGTCCTCGCGCAGGCGCCGCCGGTGCTCGATGTACGGATGGACGGCACCGCCCTGGATCGGCCCGGGCCGAACGAGCGCGACCTGCACGGTCAGGTCCTCGAGGTCCTCGGGGAGCGTGCGCAGGAGCGACTGCATCTGCGCGCGGCTCTCGATCTGGAAGACGCCGACCGTGTCGGCTCGCTGGATCTCACCGTAGACGGCCCGGTCGTCGAGCGGGATCCGCGAAAGATCAATTGTCTCGCCGTGCGCGCGGGCAATCCGCTCGACGCAGTCCTCGACCGCCGAGAGCATCCCGAGCCCGAGCAGGTCGATCTTCAGGAAGCCCGCGTCGGCGCAGGAGTCCTTGTCCCACTGGCAGAGCTGGCGGCCGGCCATCGCCGCGGGCTGCACCGGGACGAGCTCGACCAGCGGCCGGGTCGAGATCACCATCCCGCCCGGGTGCTGCGAGACGTGCCGCGGCAAGCCGCCGAGCTCGGCGCACAGCTCGGCGAACGCGCGCCAGCGTGGAGAGGCCAGCTTCGACTCGGCGTCGGGCAGCTTCTCCAGCTCCTCGCCGACCCTCCGTGGGCTGCCGTCCGTGAGCCGCGCCAGCCGCTCGAGCTCGGCGAACGGGAGGCCGAGCGCCTTGCCGACGTCGCGGATCGCGCCCCGGGCGCGGTAGGTCGCGAAGCTCGCGACGAGCGCCGAGTGCTCGCGGCCGTAGCGCTCGCAGACGCCGACGATCAGCTTCTCCCGGATGTCTCGCGGGAAGTCGAGGTCGATGTCGGGCACCGAGACGAGCTCGCGGTTGAGGAAACGCCCGAGCGGAAGGCCGGCGTGCACCGGGTCGACGTGCGAGAGCCCGGTCAGGTAGCAGACGATCGAGCCGACCGAGCTCCCGCGGCCGCGGCCGGGCGGGAGGACGTTGCGCGCCACCGACTCGCCGCGCACCTCGCGCGCGCACTCCCGCGCCAGCTCCAGCACCTCCCAGTGGAGAAGGAAGAACCCCGCGAGCCCGAGCTCCTCGATCAGCTTCAGCTCTTCCTCGAGCCGGCGGCGCGCCTTGCGCTTGTGGCCGTTCGCTCCTTCGTAGCGCCCGGCGAACGCGCGGTCGCAGACGCGCCTGAGCTGCGCGATCGCCGGCTCGCCCGTGTCGGAGAAGTCCGGATAGCGGTAGCCGAGGTCCTCGGTCAGGTCGAACTCCAGCCGATCGGCCAGCTCACCGGTTCGCTCGACGGCGTCGCGGTCGAGCGGAAACTTGTCTGCCAGCTCGCCCGGCGGGAGCAGGACGCTCTCCCGGTTCCCACGCCGCTCCGCCTCGCATCCCTCGAGCGATGTGCGGTGGCGGATCGCGACGAGCACGTCCTGGAGCGAGGTGCGCCGCGGGTGATGCGAGTGGACATCCCCGGTCGCGACCGTGCGCACACCCAGCGCCTCGGCGAGGTCGCGCAGCGCCGCGAGCCGGCTCGCGTCGCCTCGCTCGTATGGCCGTTGCAGCTCGACGAGGAAGCGTTCCGGCCCGAACGCGTGCGCCAGGGCACGCGCGCCGTTCGGGTTGCGGACCGCGAGACCGTGCCGCGCGCACCCGGAGAGGCAGACGAGGCCCTCGTTCAGCTCGGCGAGCACGCGGGCATCGAGCGACGGGGGCAACGGCTCCGCGCCTTCCTTTGGTCGGGTCCCCGCGTGCGCGGCCGTGAGCAGTCGGCAGAGGTTCGCGTAGCCCCGCGCGGACTCGACGAGCAGCGTCACGTGCGAGCCGTCCGTGAGTGTCACCTCGGCACCGGTCATCGGGCGCACGCCGAGGGCCCTCGCCGCATGCGCGAACTCGAGCGAGCCGTACACCCCGTCGTGGTCGGTCAGCGCGAGCGCCTCGTAGCCCAGCTCGGCCGCGCGGCTCGCGAGCTCCTCCGGCAGCGAGGCGCCGTCGAGGAACGAATAGGCTGAGTGCGCGTGCAGCTCGACGGCCACCCCGTGCTCCTAGCGCCCGGCGAGGGTGAGACGACCACCGACCGGCCGGAGCGGACGCTTCGGATCCTCGTCGAGCTCGACGACATCATCGTCAGCTGGTTCCGCTACGAGCCCGGCGAGAAAGGGCCGGAGCCCCACGTGCACCACGAGCACTCCGACGCCTTCTACGTGCTCGACGGAGAGGTCGAGTTCGCGCTCGGCCCCGACAGGCAGCGCATGACCGGCGGGCCGGGAACGTTCGTCGCGGCACCGCCGAACGTCGTCCACACCTACCGCAACTCGAGCGACGCGACCGCGGTCTTCCTCAACATCCACTCGCCGAGCCTGGGCTTCGGGAACGTCCTGCGCGGCCACGGCCACGAGGGCTTCGACCAGTTCGACCCGCCCGCCGACGGCGGCCGCCCGCTCAGCGACGCGGTCTTCAACGGCCCGGGCGAGGGCGAGCTCATCGAGAACGAGCGGGGCTCCCGCCTGATCAAGGCCGACCTGCCCCACTTCTCGGCGACCGACCTCACGTTCCAGCCGATCTTCGAGGGCGTCGGCCTCCACGCCCACGACGACCACGTCGACGCGTTCTACGTCCTCGAAGGCGAGTTCGAGTTCCTCGAGGGAACAGGGTCGAGGCGCGGCGGGCCGGGCACCTTCTTCGCCGCCCCGCGTGGCACCGAGCACGGATTTCGCAACGCAGGCGCCGAGCCGATCCGGTTCCTCAACCTCCATGCGCCGCCGGGGAACTTCCTGGACCTCGTGCGCCGCGGCTGAGCTCAACCGCCGCGCTGGCTGAACCAGCGGCCCACCTCCTCGTCGCGAAAGACCACCTCGTGCTCGCCGCCGGCCAGCACCACGTCGAAGTAGCGGCGGCTGACCGGATCCGCCGTCCACCAGCGGTCGACGACGCGCCACTCCTCGCGGACGAGCGCGACCTGGGAGCGGTTCACGCGGCGAGGCGAGCCGTCCACGTGCGCCTCCACGAGCGCGACCTTTGGCTCGTTCACGCGCCGCACCATCAGCGCATCGACCGGTCACTTCCGACGGACGCGCGACCGAGGCATCGCTCGCCGATGCCGATCAGAGGACGCACCGGCTTTGCCGGTGTGGCCGGCTTGATCTCGCTCGTCCCGAGAGCGGCATCGCAAGCGATGCCTTGTTCAGTCGTCGCGCGGAACCAACAGCGCCCGCTGCTCCGGCAAACGCGACCACGGCGCGACCTCGACGACGGTGCAGACGGAGCCCGAGCCGGTCCCTGCGCGTACCTGGCGGAGCCCTTCCCGCAGGTGATCACGCAGCTCGGCTCCCTCGGGCTGGACGAGCTCGAGCTGGCTCCCGACCGACTCCGCGAGGATCAGCACTTCGAGCGACAGCGCAACCGCGGGCGCGGGCAGGTCGAGAAGCTTGGGCCCGAGCGCGGTGCGCAGGCGGGCGGGCTCGGCGGTCGCGTCGCGCAGCGTCACGGTGCGCCGCCACGATCCGCCGCCGACAAGCCGCGCCGCGAGCGCCAGCTTGCGCAAGGCCCGCCCGCCTCGCTCCGGTCGAGCGAGCAGCCGGTCGAGGAGAACGCCGAGTGAGCGTCTCAGCGCCAGTTCGTTTCCGACCGCTTCCGGGAACTCGAGCGTCTCGAGCAGCTCCGCGGGGGGCTTCCGTCCGCGGATCCGCCTCTTCGAGCCCCCTCTCGCCAGGCTCCAGGCGCGCCGGCCGTCCGGCCCCAGACGTTCGGCCACGGCGCCACCCGGCAGCCCGGCAAGCTCTCCGATCTTCGTCAGTCCCAGGTCGGCCAGCTCCTGCCTGCGCCCGGCCTCCAGCGGCAGCAGCGTGAGCGGCAGCGGCGCGAGGAAGTCGCGCGCCTGCTCGTCGGACACGACCAGCACCTGCCCCGAGCGGGCGACGTTCGCGGCAGCCAGGGCCGCAAAGCGGCGCTTCGCCGCGCCCACACGTGCATCCCACCCGGGCCCGACCGCCTTCAGCGCCCGCTTGAGCGCGGGCTCGAGCCCGCCGTAGAGCCGCTCGACGCCGCGCGTCTCGAAGTACGCGCAGCCCGGCGCAGCGGGATCGACCGAGAACCCTGCGTCCTCGAGCCGCCGGACGATCTGCTCCCAGGCCTCCTCGGCCGCAGCCGGGTCGCGATCGACGAGCTGGAGCGACGGGCACGTGGCCAGCGCCTCCCCCAGCCGCATCCCCGGCTGCACGCCCGCCGCCTCGGCCGCCGACGTCACCGGCCCGAGCAGCGCCCGTGATTCATACCCGCTAGGGGGAGCGAGCGCAGCGGCCTCGAGCTGAAGCCGCGGGTGTTCCCGCAGCGCCGCGCGCAGCTCGAACCCTGGGATGACGACGCAGGCGATCACGGGAACATATGTTCTACACGAACATACGTTCTCCTGTCAAGGGCTGGAAGCGTTTCGCGCTCGACGTTACGTAGAGTCGCCGCGTGCGCGAGGAGGCGTTCGAGCTACGCGTCGACGGCGGCGCCCTTCGCGGCCATCGCGGCGGAGAGGGACGGCCCGCGCTCCTGCTCCACGGAGGTGCGGCAATCCCCGACTACCTCGGGGACCTCGCCGAGCAGCTCGACGGGCTCTTCTCGACGATTCGCTACACGCAGCGCGGCACGCCGCCCTCGGAGGCCCCGGGGCCGTACACGATCGAGTCGCACATGGCGGACGCACTCGCCGTGCTCGACCGGTTCGGGCTCGAGCGCGCCTGGGTGATCGGGCACTCGTGGGGCGGCCACCTCGCCCTCCACCTGGCCGTCGCTCACCCCGAGCGGGTCGCGGGTCTTCTCTGCATCAACCCGCTCGGCGCCGACCTGAGCGTGTTCGACGACTTCGAGGAGACCCTGAGCCGAACGCTCACGCCCACGCAGATGGAGCGGATCCACGAGATCGACGAGCGCCGGCGGGCCCGCGACGTGACCGAGGCCGACCTCGTCGAGCGCTTCGGGCTGATCTGGGTGCCGTTCTTCGTGCACCCGGCAGATGCGAGCGACCCACCCGCGCACGTCGGCGTCGAGGCGTCGATCGAGACCAACCGCTCGATCTCGGAGCACTCCGACCGGAGGACGCTCGCGAACGGGCTCGGCGGCGTTACCGCCCCGGCGCTCTTCGTGCACGGCGAGGACGACCCGCTGCCGCTGCGCTCTTCGACCGAGACGGCCGCGCTGATTCCCGGCTCGCGGGTCGAGACGATTCCCGACTGCGGCCACTTCCCGTGGCTCGAGCAGCCGGCCGCCTTCCGCTCAGCCGTCGAGCGCGGCCTCAGAGCGTGACTTCTGCCGCCGCGCCGTACATGCGGGAGAGCCGTGGGACGACGTCGAGCATGCTCACCTGCGAGCACCAGGCGATGTCCTCCTCGAGCCCGGGCGGGCCGTAGGTCCGCGCGTTGATCCCGTCGATCGCCTCCGGGTAGCGCGCCGCGACCAGGTCGGCCGCGATGGCTGCGTCCGTCCGGTCGGCCGAGAGCAGGCCGACGATCCGTCCCGCGCAGTACGCGTCGTCGATCGCGAAGTCGTCCTTGAAGCCGGCACAGATGACGACCGTGTCGTGCGCGCGCTCGCGCGCGAGGCGGGCCACGGCGTCCAGGTTGAGGAGCGAGCCGAGCACGACCTCCGCGCACGACGCGGCCGCCGTCACGATCGCGCGGGTGCCGTTCGTCGTCGAGAGGATCAGCGTCTCCGCGCGCGGCTCGAGGAACTCGCGCGGCGAAGCACCCGCGTCGAACCCGTCGATCCGCTGCGCGTCGCGCTCGCCGCCCGTGATCGCGGAGTCGCCGAGCTCCTCCCGCAGCGCCCTCGCGTCGTCGATCTTCGCGCAGCAGAGGACACGCTGGTAGCCCGACGCGAGCGCCTGGGCGATGGTCGACGTCGCACGCATCAGGTCGACGACGATGCCGAGCTGGGCCGTGGCTGCTTCCGCCGGCGTGAAGGCGACGTGGACACGCATGGGGCGAAAAGCTACCGGGGCCGAAGGCGGGGCTAGGCTAACGGCGGATGTCGACGCCGATGCACTGCTACCGCCACCCGGACCGGGAGACCTACGTCTCCTGCTCGGACTGCGGCCGCCCGATCTGCACCGAGTGCATGACGCCGGCGCCCGTCGGCCAGCGCTGCCCCGAGCACTCGGGCAAGGCGCAAGGGGCGCGACGGGTCGCGGCAGGGGCGAGGCGAACCGCGTTCGAGGGCACCGGAGCGCTCGTGACGAAGGCGCTGATCGCGCTCAACATCGTCGTCTACGTGATCACCGCCGCGCAGGGCCGGGGGATCAACGACCCCGGTGGGTCGCTCTTCTACAAGTGGGCGCTGTACGGCCCCTACGTCGCCGAAGGCGACTGGTGGCGGCTGATCACGAGCACGTTTCTCCACGCAAACATCATTCACATCGCGTTCAACATGTACTTCCTCTGGTTCGTCGGCTCGGCGGTGGAGTCGTTCCTGGGCCGCGGCCGGTTCCTCGCGGTCTACCTCGTCTCGGGGCTGGCGGGCTCGGCGGGCGCGCTGGTCGTCGACCCGAAGACGGTGACCGTCGGTGCCTCCGGCGCGATCTTCGGGATCCTCGGCGCGGCGCTCGTCCTCGAGCGGCAGAAGATCTACGTGCTCGGCGGCCAGGCGCTGATGTTGATCGGGATCAGCCTCGTCTTCAGCTTCGTCTTCAGCGGCATCTCGTACGGCGGCCACATCGGAGGCCTCATCGGCGGCGTCCTCTGCACGCTCGTGCTCTCGAAGTTCGGCCGCGGCCACGCGGCCTACAGCCGGATGGGGCTCTGGGGGATCGCAGGCGTCCTCGCCGTCGGGCTGCTCAGCATCGCGATCGCGTATCTGAGCGTGCGCGGCTACGCCTGAGCGTCAGCTGAGCCGTTCGACCCGCACCACGTGGTCGAGCATGTCCGTCCAGCCGCGGTCGACGCCCGCGCCGCCGTCGATGCGGTCCGCAAAGCCGTCCCACGCGAAGATCTTGTCGGCGCCCGCGCCGCCGTAGACGGTGTCCCTGCCGCGGTCGCCCTGGAGCTTGTCGTTGCCAGGGCCGCCGTAGATGACGTCGTTCCCGTTGCCGCCGCCGAGCGTGTCGTTCCCCGGCCCGCCCTTGATCACGTCGTTGCCGCCGTTGCCGTCCACGACGTCGTTGCCGCCGAGCCCGCAGATCACTTCACGCCTCGGCGTGCCGATGAGGTTGTCGGCCCCGGGCGTCCCGGTCATCGTGCAGGCCGGCCCGCCGTGCGTCGCCGCGTGCCCGCCGCGCACGAGAAAGAGCGCGGCCACGCCGAAGAGCACCGCCATGGTCTTCGCGCGTGCTTGCTGCTCGGGAGTCACGGTTACCTCCGGTCGACTGACACCTGTACACGTCAGTGATCGGCCGGCTGCGCCGGATCCGAATCCCCCGCAGCGGTGATTTCGCCGCTACGCGCCTAGGTTTTCCGCTCCGCAGCTAGCTCGCGGGGCGGTTCGTGATGTGGACGAAGATCTTCTCGTCGCTCCCGCACTCCTCGCGGAGGGCGACCTGGCCGCTTCGGCCCTCGCCTTTCCACGAGACCTCCGAGTCGTGCTCCTCGAGCTCGTCGAAGAGCACGTCGAAGCCGGCAGCCTGGAGCTCCTTCTTGTACTCGTCGTGGGCGTCGTCGAGGCTGCCCTCGAAGTAGCCCTCGACCACGTCCGTCGGCCCTTGGGTCGACTGTTGCGTGTACGTCACGTTCTCGACCTGCGGCAAGCCGGCGGGAAGCTTCGGCGCCTCGGTGAGCGCCGAGCCCGTGCAGGCTGCAGCCGACTTCTTGTTCAGCTCGCTCTCGGTCTTCCTTCTTCTCCACGCCCACGTCCTTCAGGGCCGCCTGAGCTGCGGCAAGCCGCGCGAGCGGCACGCGATAGGGCGAGCAGCTGACGTAGTCGAGCCCGAGCCGATCGCAGAACGCGATCGACTGCGGGCTCGCCGCCGTGCTCGCCGCAGATCCCGAGCTTGAGGCCCGGCTTCACGCTGCGACCGCGCTCGACCGCGATCCGCATCAGGTCGCCCACACCGCTCTGGTCGAGCGTCTCGAAGGGGTTCCGCTCGAGCACGCCGTCCTCGAGGTAGCGGGTGAGGAACTTCCCTTCGGCGTCGTCGCGCGAGAAGCCGAGCGCGTCTGGGTCAGGTCGTTCGTGCCGAACGAGAAGAAGTCCGCGTGCTCGGCGATCTCGTCCGCCACGGACGCACGCGCGCCGGCAGCTCGATCATCGTGCCGCAGAGGTACGTCGACCCGCCCTCCTCGGCGACAGTGCGCGACGTCAGCTCGCGCAGCCGCGCGAGCTCCTCGGCGAAGCCGACGAGCGGGTGCATGATCTCGACCAGCGGCGCCTGCCCGGTGCGGTCTCGGACCGCCCGGCCGCTCGCACGATCGCCCGCACCTGCATCTCGTAGATCTCCGGCCACTGCAGCCCGAGGCGGCACCCACGGGTGCCGAGCGTCGGGTTCGCCTCGTGGAGCGCGCGGATCCGCGCTCGCATGCGGTCGTCGGTCGCCTCCTCGATCGGCGGGAGGAACTGGTGCAGCGGGCGGATCGAGCAGGCGGATCGTCACCGGCAGGCCCGCCATCGCCTCGAAGATGCCCTCGAAGTCGGCCTGCTGCATCGGCAGGAGCCTGCTCGAGGGCGGCCTCCGGCGCGTCTGGCTCACCGGCGGCCGTGATCATCTCGCGCATGACCGACGAGGCGCTCGTCGGCCATGAACAGTGCTCGGTGGCGAGGCCGATGCCCTGCGGCGCCGAGCTCGCGCGCCTTGGCCGGCGTCCGTCGGCGTGTCGGCGTTCGCGCGCACCCCGAGGCGGCGGATGCCCGACCGCCCATCCGCGGATCGACTCGAGGTCCTCGTTGAGCTCGGCGGCACGAGCTCGTACGCGCGCCGATGATCACTCGCCGCTGGCCACCGTCGATCGTGATCAGCGTCGCCCTCGCGCACCTCGCGGCCACCGATGTCGCGACGTCTCCGTCTCGAGGTCGATGACGAGGTCCAGCTCGCGCCCGCGACGCACGGCTTCCCCATCCCGCGCGCGACCACGGCCGCGTGAGGTGCATCCCGCCGTGGACGGTGACGATGCCCTTCGCCGCGATCATTCCGTGGATGTCTCGGCGGTCGTCTCCCAGCGCACGAGGATCACGCTCTCACCGGCTCCCGCCGCGGTCGGCGGCCGTGTCCGCGTCGAGCACGATCGTGCCGCATGGCGGGCGCCGGGTGAGGCGTTCAGGCCCGTCGCCGCCACGTCGAGGGTCGCGCTCTGGATCCATCATCGGATGGAGCAGCTGGTCGAGAGCGCCCGGGTAACGATGCGGGCGGACGCCTCCTCGCGGCCGATCAGGCCCTCCTCGACCATGCACACGGCCGCCTTCACGGCCGCCGCCGCGGTCCGCTTGCCCGTCCGGGTCTGGAGGATGTAGAGCCGTCCGTCCTCGACCGTGAACTCGATGTAGCTCATGTCGCGGTAGTGGCGCTCCAACCCGCTCGAGTGTCGCGACGAGCTCCTCGAACGCTTCCGGCATCAGCTCGCGGAGGCGCTCGATCGGCTGCGCGTCCGAATGCCCGCCACGACGTCCTCGCCCTGCGCGTTCAGGAGAAATTCGCCGTAGAGCCCGGTCTCGCCCGTCGACGGGTTGCGCGTGAAACACACCCCGGTCGCAGAGGCGTCGTTCTTGTTCCCCGAACACCATCTGAACGACGTTCACGGCCGTTCCGAGATCGTCCGGGATGTCGTACGCGCGCCGGTACACCTGGGCGCCGGGAGCATTCCAGGACTCGAAGACCGCCCGGATGGCGCGGGCAAGTTGCTGGTCCGGCGCCTGCGGAAACGGATGGCCGGCGTGCTCGACGTACACCGCGTGGTACGTGGCGATCAACTCGTCGAGATCGTCGGCGGTGAGATCGACGTCGGCTTCGCCGCCGCCGCGCCTTGAGCGCGGTGAGCTCGTCCTCGAAGCGTTCCCTCGATCCCGTCGACGACATGGCCGTACATCTGAATGAGCCGCCGGTAGGAGTCGTTGGCGAAGCGCGCGTTGCCGGTCCGCGCGGCGAGGCCGCGAGACCATTCGTCGTTCAGTCCGAGGTTGAGGATCGTGTCCATCATCCCGGGCATCGAGATCGCCGCCCCCGAGCGAACCGAGAGGAGCAGCGGGTCGGACGGATCGCCGAAGCGCTTGCCGGCTCTGCGCTCCAGCCGCTCGAGGTGCGCTGCGACTTCGCGCTCGAGACCGTCGGGCTCCTCGCCCCCCGTCGCCATGAAGGCGCGGCAGGCGTCGGTGGTGATGGTGAACCCGCCCGGGACCGGACGCCGAGGGCCCGTCATCTCGGCGAGCCCGGCGCCCTTGCCACCGAGCAGCGCGCGCCCCTGCTCGCAACGTTCGTCGAGGTCGTACACGAGCTTCCTCCTTCGAGTCCGCCTCGGCCCGCCTTCGCTCGACGAGCCGGATGACCCGCGCGGCCATCTCCTCGATCGACAGCTCGGAGATCTCGATCACCGGACACCCCAGCCGCCGGTGGATCGCGTCGGCCAGCTCGAGCTCCGAGTAGATCTCGACGAGCTCGGAGTAACCGCGCTGGTTGCCGCCGAGCCTGGCCGCCCGCTGGCGGCGGATCTCGCGGAGCCGCGTCGCCTCGATCGTCAGGCCGACGACCTTTGTTGAGTCGACGTGGAAGAGAGCGGTCGGTGGGTCGATCCCCTTGACGATCGGCACGTTCGCCGTCTTGTAGCCGAGATATCCGAGGTACATGGAGAGCGGCGTCTTCGACGTCCGGGAGACGCCGACCAGCACGATGTCAGCCTCGTGCAGCCCGGCCCCGATGCCGTCGTCGTACTTGACCGCGAACTCGATCGCCGCCATGCGCTTGAAGTAGGTCGAGTCGAGTGGCGCCCGCGCCCCCGGGGTCATTTGGGCCGTGACGCCGGCGACCCTGGCGACCGCGTCGATCGGGTGGCCGAGCAGATCGCAGTAGTGAAGGCGGTAGCGGCGGCACAGCGCCCGTGCCGCCTCGCGCAGCTCGGGGTGGACGAGCGTGTAGATGATCACCGCCGGCCTGCCCTTGGCGCGGTTCAACGCCAGCTGTAGGTCGTCGACCGTCTCGACGCGGGGGTGACGCACCTCCTCGAAGTCCTGGTCCGGGAACTGCGCCTCGAGGGCATGGACGAGCCGGACTGCCGTCTCGCCCGTCGAGTCCGAGATGATGTGAAGCTCGACCGGTTGCGTCGCCACGAGCGGGAGCGTAACGCCGCTCGGAGGCGAGCCGCTCTGCGCGGGGCGCGCGGGGAAAGTCACGCTTTCGTCACAGGTGCGTGACAGACACGTGCGCAGTGCGCCGGTAGGCTCGTCGCCATGGCAGGGGGGCGGGTCGGGACCCGAAGTTAGTCGCGCGTGAACATGAAGAGCGGCCTGCGCGTCCGCTAGCGCGGGATCTGCGAGAAGTCGCCCAGGCGCCCAAGCGTGTCGCGGACGTCGAGGAGCAAGCGCAGGCGGTTTGCCCGCACCGTCGGATCCTCGTCCATCACCAGCACCTCGTCGAAGAATCGCTCCATGAGCGGCGCCACCGTCGCGCCCGATTCGAGGGCCGCGCGCACGTCTCCTTCGGTCGAGACCGCGGCCAGGCCATCGGCCACCGCGCGCTCCGCGTCCTCTCGCAGCAGCGAGCGGTCGAGCTCGGGTGCGGCGTTGCCCGCCTCCCGCCCCGCGAGCCGGTTCGCGCGGTCGTAGGCCGTGTACACGCCCTCGAACTCCGGAGTCTCGCGCTCGGCGTACAGCGCCTCCGCCAGCTGCGCCACACCGGCGAGGTCGCGCGCAGCAGACGCCCGCGCGGCCCGCACGTACTCGACCGGTACCTCGACCAAGCCTTCGAGCCGCTCCTCGACGAAGTCCCGCACCTCGTCCGGCAGCAATTCTCGTGGAATCGTAAGACCGCCCTCGACGGCGAGCCGGCAAAGGCCGATCGCCGCCCGCCGCAGGCCGTAGGGGTCACGCGAGCCGGTCGGCTTGTGGTCCAGCGAGAACGAGACGATCAGCGTGTCGAGCTTGTCGGCCGCCGCCAATACCTTGCCCGCCTCCGTCTGCGGCAGCGGCCCGCCGCGAGAGTCGGGAAGGTACTGCTCGTCGATCGCGGCACAGACAGCCTCCGGATAGCCGGCCAGACGCGCGTACTCCGCACCGATGTGGCCTTCGAGATCCGCAAACTCGCGCACGAGCTCCGAGGCCTGGTCGGCTTTCGCGAGCCTGGCCGCTTCCAGCGTCGCCTCTCCGCCTCCGAGCTTCGCGACCAGTGACCCGAGGCGTTCCGTCTTGTCCGCGAGCGTGCCTGCGCCGGTGAAGAACGTGATCGCCCCGAGCCGTTCGGCAAGCCGGTCGATGCCGACCTTGACATCGCGCTCGAACGTGAAGCTCGCATCGTCCAGACGCCCCTCGAGCACGTTCTCGTTGCCGGCCCTCACCGTTTCCGGATCACCACCGTTCGCGACGAATGCGAAGCGATTGGCTTCGAGTGGGAAGTAGCGCTGGTGCGACTGCATCGCCGTCACCACGACACGCTCGGGCAACTCGAGGAAGCGTTCGTCGAAGGCCCCGTCGAGAACCCGCACGCTCTCGACGAGGTACACCACCTCCTCGAGCACGCCGGCGGGGTCGCTCCAATTCCCGGCCGCGGCGAGCCCTTCGAGGATCTGCCGACGGCGCTCTTCCGCATCCGGCTCGACGCCTGCATCGCGAAGCCGTTCGAGGTACTCGGCGGCGTGCGGAACCTCGATCGCGCCACCGGTGAAGCGATGGCCGAACGTCGACTCACCCACCACCGTCTCGGCGTCGAGCTTCACCAGCGTCCAGCGCACCGGGCGTGCGAACCGAATGCCGCTCTCGTCCCAGCGCATCGACTTCCCGAACGAGAGACCACGAACGATCCTGTCCAGGCGCTCCGGCAGAACCTCGACCAGCGGCCGGCCGGGGCGCTCGACTCCGAGAAAGCCCTCGCGCATCACGAGGTCATCGACCGCGACCCCGTGCTTCTTGGCGAAGCCTGCCGCGGCCTTCTCGGCGAGCTCTTCAGGCGGGCCCTTCAGCCACTCGTCCGGCGTGTGCTCGCTCACCTCCTCGATGAGGGCCGCGATGCGCCGCGGCCCGACAAGAATCTGCCCCGGGGGCACGCCCAGCTCGCGCTCGACAAGCACGGGCAGCTGCTCCGCCGCCTCTCTGCAGGCACCGGCGGGAAGCTCCTCGCAGCCGATCTCAAGCAGCAGCGTCGCCATCGTCCTCCAGGTAGAGCTGGGCCACCTCGCGCGCGAGGGCACGAACACGGCCGATGTACGCGGCGCGTTCGGTCGCAGAGATCGCCCCGCGCGCATCGAGCAGGTTGAACGCGTGCGAGCACTTCAGCACCTGGTCGTAGGCTGGCAGCGGCAAGCGCCGCTCGAGCAGCCGCCGGCACTCCTCCTCGTGCTCGGTGAAGCGCGTCGCGAGCATGTCGACAGGGGCGACCTCGAAGTTGTAGGCCGACCACTGCCGCTCGCTCTCGACGGTAGACGTCCCCCCAGGTCACGCCCGGCGCCCATTCCAGGTCGAACGCGCTGCGCTTCCCTTGCAGGAACATGGCCATCCGCTCGAGCCCGTACGTCATCTCGGCCGGAACGAGCTCGACGTCGAAGCCGCCGAGCTGCTGGAAGTACGTCCACTGCGTGATCTCCATCCCGTCGCACCAGACCTCCCAGCCGAGGCCCCAGGCCCCGAGCGTCGGCTGCTCCCAGTCGTCCTCGACGAGGCGGATGTCGTGCCGCTGCAGGTCGATTCCGATCACTTCGAGCGAGCCGAAGTAGCGGTCGAGCACGTCCTCGGGCGCCGGCTTCAGGATCACCTGGTACTGGAAGTAGTGCTGGAACCGGTACGGATTCTCGCCGTAACGGCCGTCCTGCGGGCGGATCGACGGCTCGACGTACGCGGTCTTCCACGGCTCCGGACCCAGGCAGCGCAGGAACGTCGCCGGGTTCATCGTCCCCGCCGCGAGCTCGGTGTGGTACGGCTGCATCAGGACGCAACCCTCGTCGGCCCAGTACCCCTCGAGCGCGCGGATCATCTCCTGGAAGTTCACGAAGGTGAGCCTAACGGCCGCGCTGGCCTGCGCAATTGCACGCTAGGCCGAGAGGGTGCGCAGGCGGAAGCCGCCGTGATACTCGTACGACGCGGTGATGACCTGGAGGGCCTCGCGCGCACCGCGGTCGGTCAGGCCGGCGCTGCCCGCCTCGGCCAGCGGCCGTTGCAGCAGCCCCTCGATTCCGAGCAGGCCGTCACGCGAAAGCGGCAGCGCGGCGCCGTTCGCACACCCGACGCAGACGGCACCGCCGGCCTTCGGCGAGTAGCCGACGAGGTCGGTACCCGCTCCGCACTCGGCGCAGCTCGTCACGTGCGGGAGATATCCAGAGAGCCAGAGGAGCTTCAGTTGAAACGAGAGCACGAGCGGATCCCGGCTGCACCGCCCTGGATCTCCGGGCACGAGCTCATCGAGCAGCTCGAGGAAGCGGGCCAGCGCCCGGAACGCGCGCTCGTTCGCCTCCTGCTCGGGAAAGAGGCGCAACATGGCCTCCGCCCCGACCAGCCCGACACCGAGGCGATACGGCTGCTCGCGTGCCTCGTGGTGCGACCGAATCAGCTCGACTCCGGTGACCGTCTGGAGGTCGCTGCCGCCCTGGTGGAGCATGAGCTCCACGTGACTGAGCGGCTCGAGCCGGGCGCCGAACCGCGACTTCGTCTTTCGCACGCCCTTGGCGACGGCCCCGACCCGTCCACGGTCGAGCGTGTAGAGGTGCAGCACGCGGTCCGCCTCGCCGAGCCGGAACGACCGCAGCACGACCGCCTCGGTCTTGTACGTCCGGGACACCCGGACAAGTGTAGATTCGAGCCAGGTCGCGACCGCAGGGCGCTAGTGCTGACAGGTCGGGCAGTACCACGTTCCTCTGCCGGCCGCGCGAATCTTCTCGATCGGCGTTCCGCAGCGCTCACACGGCTCGCCCTCACGACCGTAGACCATGAACTCGTACTGCATCCGGCCCCGGCCGCCGTCGGGCGTCCGGTAGTCGCTCAGCGTCGCACCCTGTCGCGCGATCCCTGCATTAAGAGCGGCCCGGATGCTCCGGTGAAGACCGGCGAGGTCACCGGCGCGCAGCTCGCCAGCCGGCTTGAGCGGATGGACTTTTGCTCGCCAGAGAGCCTCGTCCGCATAGATGTTCCCGACGCCCGCGAGCCGCCGCTGGTCGAGCAGCACGGCCTTGACAGGGGCTCGCCGGCCGGCAAGCAGTTCGCCGAGACGCTTCGCCGTGAACGTCGGCGCCAGCGGCTCCGGCCCGACCCGGGCGGCGAGATACCCCTCGAGCTCGCCGGGCTCGAGAAGCAACCAGGTTCCGAAGCGCCGCACGTCGCGATACACGACGTCCGATCCGTCGTCTAACCTGACAACAGCACGCCGGTGAGGATCGTCGCCCGGCAGCGAGCCGTTCGCGTGCAGCAACTGTCCCGTCATGCGGAGGTGAACCAGGAGAACGCGACCACTCTCGAACCGAGCAATCAGATACTTGCCACGGCGATCGAGAGCCGAGACCCGCTCTCGCACGAGCTCGGCAGCCACGCCGTCGGGGTCGAATGGGCGGGTGAGGCGCGAGTCGAGGATCTCGACGCGCTCGAAGCGGCGACCCACGAGCTCGGGCTCGAGCTGCGCGCGGACGGTCTCGACCTCGGGTAGCTCGGGCATGGAGCCAGCCTAGTCCCGCAAGAGCGCGTCCTGGGGTGATCCTGATGCGTCGGCCTCGACCCGGCGCAACGCCCGTGAGGGCTCAGTCGAGCACCTCGAGGATCACCGAGTGCTGCTGCGGCAGCTCGTCTGCGATGTCGTAGGCGCTTTCGAGCTCGCGTGCGGCCGCGGCGGCGGCGTCCTCCGTCCGTGCGTGGATCTCCGCGAGAGGCTCGCCCTGGGCAACCTGATCTCCGCGCTTTCGAAGGCAAACGATGCCGACCGCGTGGTCGATGGCATCGTCCTTCGTCTGCCTTCCCGCGCCGAGATGCAAGGCGGCCTGTCCTACGCGGACCGCTCCGAGGCGCACGATGTGACCGTCGCGTGGTGATTCGAGCTCGCGCACGACCGGCGCGACGGGAAGAGACGACTCGTCGGGGTCACCGCCCTGCGCCCGGATCCAGCGCGTGTACGCCTCTACGGCGCTCCCGTCGTCCATCGCCTTCTGGACGTGCGCTCTGGCGTCGCTGTCTTCGAGCCCGAGGTCGGAGACCGCGAGCAGGCGCGCGCTGGCCGCGAGAACGAGCTCCATGAAATCAGGCGGACCCTCGCCGCGAAGAGTCGCCATCGCCTCGCGGATCTCGAGCGAGTTCCCGACCGCTCGTCCGAGCGGCTGGTCCATGTCCGTCAGCAGGCACACGACCTCACGCCCGAACCGCGTGCCCAGGTCGAGCATCATCTCGGCCAGGATCCGGGCGTCGTCCACCGACTTCATGAACGCCCCGTCGCCAACCTTGACGTCGAGCACGATTGCCTCGGCTCCCCCGGCGATCTTCTTGGACATGATGCTCGCGGCGATGAGCGAATAGTTGTCCACCGTCGCCGTGACGTCGCGCAGCGCGTAGAGGCGCTTGTCCGCGGGAACGAGGTCGGCCGTGGCCCCGACGATCGCCATGCCCGCCTCTCGCACCTGGGCAATGAACTCGTCCGTCGAGAGCTCGACGCGGAAGCCGGGGATCGACTCGAGCTTGTCGAGGGTCCCGCCGGTGTGCCCGAGACCTCGGCCGCTCATCTTGGCGAACGGAACGCCGCACGCCGAGACGATCGGACCAACCGCGATGGACGTCTTGTCCCCCACGCCGCCCGTCGAGTGCTTGTCGACGGCCTTGCGCCCGAGCGCCGCGTGCAGGTCGATCGTGTTGCCCGTCTTGATCATCGCGTGGGTCAACGCCTCGGTCTCGGCGTTCGTCAGGCCGCGGAAGAAGACCGCCATGCAGAAGGCTGCGAGCTGGTAGTCCGGAATCTCGTCCCGCGCGTATCCGAGCATCAGCTCCTCGAGCTCCTGGGCACTCAGCTCGCCGCCGTTCCGCTTGCGCTCGATCAGCTCGACGGGATGGATCATCGCTCGGCCACGAAGACGGTCACGCGCGTCCTGGAGGTGAACGGGCCGTCGAAGTCCGGCAGCGGGCGAGGAACCGCTTCCGCGAAGAGCGTCGAGTCGACGTACTCCCGCACCGCCTCCGCGTCTGGAAAGACGAGCTCGGCGTCGACGTCCCGCCGCTCCACGCGCGCGAAGTGCCGATACAGCGCCTTCTCTCCGGTCTCGCGCGAGAACTGCCGCTCGGGCACGCGATAGCCGACGAGGAGCCAGACGTCCGCCATGTGCTCGACACCGATCGTCGTCGCGACGAGCCGCCCCCCGGGCTCGAGCACGCGGCCTAGCTCGGCGAGCGCGCGATCCAGGTCGGCGACGTGGTAGAGCATCGCGTTTGCGACGGCGCAGTCGAATTCGGCCTCTGTGAACGGGAGCGACTCGACGTCTGCAACCCGGGCGTCCAACCCGCGCGAGGCGGCCAGCTCGACCATCCGCGGTGACAGATCGGTAGCCACGACCTCTGCGGAGATCTCGCGGGCGACGCGCTCGGCGAACTGGCCCATCCCGCAGCCCACCTCCAATACGCGGCGCGGACTCGCCTCGGCGACAGCGGCGAAGGCCGTGTCGAACCCGTCGGGCCCGTTGCGGAAACGCGTCTGTGCATCGCGCCGCACGGCCAGTCCAGCCTCGGTCTCGTACTGCCGCCGGACCAGCTCGGGGTCGTTCAGCCTCACAGCTCGACGATCGGCTGGCCGGGAAGCGACCTCCCCGGAGACTTTCCGCCGAGCCAGACGTTCACGGTTGCGCCCACGTCGGCGAACTCGCCCTCGTGGATCCGGCCGGCCGCATTTCGCCCTGCCACGTAGACGAGCAGGAGCGCGTGCTCACGCGAGTGGTCGGTGGACGGCGTCGTCGGGTCGCACCCGTGGTCCGAGGTCAGGATCAGGACGTCCTGGGGACGGAGCGCCGCGAGCAGATCCGGCAGCCGCCGGTCGAAGTCCTGCAAGCAGCGGTGGAAGTTGACGGGGTCGTTGCGATGGCCCCAGAGCATGTCCGTCTCGACGAGGTTCGTGAACACAAGGCCGTCGTCGAGCTCGCGGAGAAGCGTCTCCGTTTGCTGGATCCCCTCGACGTTCGACTTGGTCGGGTGCGACTCGTCGATGTCGCAGCCGGCGAAGATGTCCCCGATCTTTCCGACCCCGTGCACCGTCTTGCCGGCCTCGCGCACAAGGGTCAGGTAGTTCGGCCGGCGCGGCTCCAGCGAGAAGTCGTGGCGGTTGGGTGTCCGCTCGTACGCACCGGGCTCGCCGACGAAAGGCCGCGCGATAACCCGCCCGACCGCGTGCTTCCCCGTCAGGATCTCGCGGGCTGTCCGGCAGGCCTCGTACAGCTCCTCGAGGGGGATCGTCTCCTCGTGGGCCGCGATCTGGAAGACGGAGTCGGCGGACGTGTAGACGATCCACTTCCCCGTTCGCTGGTGCTCCTCGCCGAGCTCCTGGATGATCTCCGTGCCCGAGGCAGGCTTGTTGCCGATCACCCCGCGAGCAGTCCGGTGCATGAACGGGTCGATGACGTCGTGCGGGAAGCCCTGCGGGTAGGTCGGGAACGGCGTCGGGGTGACAACCCCCATCAGCTCCCAGTGCCCGGCTGTCGTGTCCTTGCCCTTGGAGCGCTCGAGCAGCCGGCCCGCGACCGCCGGCGCGCCGGGTTGTGGCGGGCAGCCCTCGAGCGGCTCGACGTTGCCGAGCCCGAGCGCCTCGAGATTCGGAAGATCGAGCCCACCGACGGCAAGGGCTACGTTGCCGAGCGTGTCCGAGCCCTCGTCGCCGTATGCGGCCGCATCCGGGAGCGCTCCCGCGCCAACGGCGTCCAGCACGATCACGCAAGCGCGCGGCACGCCGTTATTCTAGGTCGGTCGTGGACAATGTCCTGGGCCTCTTTCTTCTGGTCGTCTTCTCGGTGTGCGTCGTCGTGCTCGCGGCCTGCATCACCTGGGTCGTCGTAAAGGTGAGCCCGACGAAGAGCAAACAGAGCAGCAGCTAGCGCTCCCCTCAGACGGCCGAGAGTGGCAGGACGTCCTCGAGCGGGTGGAAGTCGAGGCCGTGCGCTTCCGCGACGGCCTCGTAGGTGATCTTCCCGTCGAGCACGTTCACGCCCCGGGCGAGCGCGCGGTCACGCGCCACCGCTTCCGCGAGCCCGTAGCCTGCGATCGCCTCGACGTACGGCAGGGTCACGTTCGTGAGCGCCTTGGTCGACGTGATGGGCACGGCGCCCGGCATGTTGGCAACGCAGTAGTGAGTGACACCGTCCACGACGTAGACGGGCTCGCTGTGCGTGGTCGGATGTGAGGTCTCCGCGCACCCTCCTTGGTCGATCGCAACGTCGCAGAGGACGGCTCCTTCCTTCATCGCGCCAACCATCTCTCGCGTGACGAGCCGCGGTGCGACCGCGCCGGGGATCAGCACCGCGCCGATCACGACGTCGGCCTCGATGATCGACTCTTCGATCTGGAGACTCGACGACATGATCAGGCTGACGCGGCCGGAGAGGATTTCGTCGAGGTGGCGCATGCGGTCGATCGAGCGCTCGAGGATGGTCACGCTCGCCCCGAGCCCGAGCGCGATCACGGCCGCGTTGTAGCCGACGATGCCGCCGCCGATCACGAGCACGCGCCCGGGCGCAACGCCCGGGACGCCGCCGAGCAGCAGGCCGCGTCCGCCGAGGGGCTTCTCGAGGAAGTACGCCCCCGCCTGTGCGGCGAGCCGACCCGCGATCTCGCTCATCGGCGCGAGCAGAGGAAGAGCCCGGTCGTCCGTCTCGACGGTCTCGTAGGCGACGCAGGCGGCGCCGCTGTCGACGAGGGCGCGGGTCAGCTCTTCGCTCGCGGCGAGGTGGAGGTACGTGAAGAGAACGAGCCCGGGACGCAGAAGCGGGTACTCGGAAGGCAACGGCTCCTTGACCTTCAGCAAGAGGTCGGCCTCCGCCCCAGACCTCAACGACGGACGCCGGCTTCGCGCCTACCGCGCGGTACGTCGTCGTCCGGGAACGCGCTGCCGTCGCCGGCGCCGTTCTCGACGAGCACCTCGTGGCCGCGCTGCACGAGCTCGCGCGCTCCAGCCGGGGTGAGCGCGACGCGGTACTCGTCCGCCTTGATCTCCTTGACGACGCCGACCTTCATGGGGCGAGAAACCCTAGCTTGCGCGGCAGGATTTCGCACCGTCGCGTCAGGGACAGCGTCGTTGCACATTCGTCACGCTCCCGTCCTCACCCGTGCGCCTTTCCTGGTTACGATCGCCTCGGGGAGGAGGCCGGGCGAACCGAACTACAGGGACTCCGTGGGCTCGGCGAGATCAACGACGACACGTTGTTCGTGGGCGTGGCCGCCGCGCAGAGCCGCTAGGCGCCCGCCAGACGCTCGACGAGCCGCCGCTCGTCCGGGCCTAACCAGGGCGGCCGCCCCGCAATTGCGTTCACGCGCGCGTGCTCAGGCTCTCGGGTGGCCGGGATGACCACGTCGACGCGCTCGTCGGAGAGCGCCCATTTCAGGAGCGCCTGAGGCCAGGTCGTGATCCCCGCCGCCCGCAGCGGCTCGAGGTCCTGGCGAAGGCGTCCGATGCAGGAGCGCCCCCTGGCCGAGCGGGCGCATGACGATCACGGCGACGCCCAGCTCCTCCGCCAAGCGGCAGCAGCCGCTGCTCGCACTCCCGCTCGCGCGGGTTCAGCGGCACCTGGACCGTCTGGAAGCGCCCCGTCCGCAAGGCGATCTCCAGCTCGTCGAAGGCGGACGAGTCGTAGTGCGTCACGCCGATCCGGCCGATCGCGGCCCTCCGCCCGCTCGCGCTCGAGCCAGGGAAGGTGCTCACGCCACGAGACGAGGTTGTGCACCTGCTCGACGTCGATGCGACTCGAACCACTCGAGCTGTTGCCGGAAGTGCCGCAGCCCGTCCTCGAGGTCCGGCGACCAGATCTTCGTCGCCACGACCGCCTCCTCGCGCCTCTCCTCGAGGGCGGCGGAGAGCGAGCGCTCGGCCTCGCCGTACATCGGGGACGAGTCGACGAGCCGCGTCCCCGCCCTCGAACGCGGCCGTCGACGACCTCGCGCGCGAGCGCCACGTCGCCGCCGAACGTGTTCCAGGTGCCGAGGCCGACGACGGGCCCGAGCCTGCGCTCCTCCATCAGCCCCGCCAGGCTCTGCGCCAGCCGGCCGGCCGCGAACGCGGCGGCGAAGAACCAGGGCTCTTCCGTCGGGCCGCGTCCCATGTGGGAGAGCGGCAGGCCGGCACAGGCCTCCTCCCAGCCTTCGACGTCGACCTCCTGTCGCGGCTCGACCCAGGCCGGCGCCTCGAGCCCGGCCGGCCAGGCGACGGTGACGCCGCCGGAGCAGAGCGCGAGCACGCTCTGCGTGTGGTGCGAGACGCCACGGTGCCGCTCGCGCTCGTCGGCGCTCGAGACTCGCGCGGCGAGCACCGGGGAACCTCCGAGAGCCGCGGCCGCGTTGACCGCCTCCGCCGCGGCGAGACCGCCGTGGCCGAGTCTGGATCCGGTGCCGACGATCCCCGGGCCGATCGCGCAGACCACGGCGTCGTGGCCCGCGGCGGCGGCCCACGCGAGAGCGGATGCGACGCCGACGCTCTCGACGTCGCCGCCGAAGCACGCGCCTGCGGAGACCGTCGTCGCGAGCAGCCCGCGCTCCCGCACCGCCCGGACCGCGTCCGAGAGCCGCAGCGGCAAGCGCCCCGCCCGGCACCTGCACGTAGGCAACGCGAAGCTCGCCGCCGAGCCCGGCGCACGCGGGCGCTGAGCTGGCTGTGCAGCGAGCAGCAGACGACCGGCATCCCGTCGAGGTCGTCCGCGAGCGGCCCGGCCTCCTCGGCGTGGAGCGCAGCCGCCTGCAGCGGCGTGTACGGCAGCTTCATCACGTGAGCGCCCTCCGCCGGCGGCAGGTCGAGCCCACGGGTCAGGTTCGCGTGGAGCACGTCGAAGCCGCCCGAGCCGAGCCCGAGCTCGCGCGCCTGGACGTTCACGAGCACGTCGTCGTCGAGCGCGACCGGCCCCGTCAGCCACGGATAGGCGACGCAGGCAGTTCCGTCGACCTCGAGCCGGACGAGGCCTTCGTGCTCCTCGACGATCGCGGTGACCCGCCCGCGGCGCAGGCTCAGCGGCACGCTAGGTCGCTCCGACGATTCCGCGGCCGCGACGTCGACGAGCGCAAGCGTCACGTCGACCATCGCCTCGAGATCGTCGACAGCGATCCGCTCGTCGGGCGTGTGGATGTCCGTCATCCCGTTTGCGAGGTTCACGCACTGGAGCCCACGCTCGTTGAAGACGTTCGCGTCCGCGCCGCCTCCGGAGAGGATGAAGCTCGGCTCGCGCCCGGTCCGCTCGAGCGCGGAGGTCGCCAGCCGAACCGGAAGGTCGTCGCGGCGGAAGCGGTAGCCGCGCGAGGAGCCCTCGACCTGCGTCTCCACCTCGCACTCCGCGAGGCTCGCGGCGAACGTGATCGTCTCGAGCATCTCCTGCACGAGCTCGGCCAGCTTGCCCTCGTCGTGACTCCGCGCCTCGGCGTCGAAGCTGCAGTGCTCGGGAACGACGTTGCGCGCCGTCCCGCCCCGATCCCGCCCACGTTCGCGGTCGTCTCGTCGTCGAGCCGCCCGAGCCGGAGGTCGGCGATCGCGCGGGCCGCGGCCGCGATCGCCGAGCGGCCCTCCTCCGGGAACATGCCGGCGTGCGCGGCGCGGCCGTGGAACGTCGACGTCGAGCTTGGTCTGGTACGGAGCGCCGAGGATCACCTCGCCGATCGGGCCGGCGTGGTCGTAGACGTAACCGGCGCGCGCCTGCAGTCGCTGCTCGTCGAACGCCTCCGCGCCAAGCAGCCCGATCTCTTCCATCGGCGTGAAGAGCAGCTCGACCCCCGCATGCCCGCGACCCTCGTCGACGAGGCGCGCCGTCGCCTCGAGCATCGCCGCGACCGCCGACTTGTTGTCGGCACCGAGGATCGTCCCGCCCCTGTTCCGGACGAAGCCGTCCTCGCCGACGACCGGCTCGACGGGCCCTTCGAGCGGGACCGTGTCGAGGTGAGCGCAGAAGAAGAGCGGCACGCCGCTCGAGCAGTTCGGCGGCGATCCGGCCGAAGACGTTCCCCATCGACGAGCCGATCCGGGCGCCCGCGTCGTCCTCGTCCGGCCTCGACACCCAGCGCGCCGCATGTAGTCGATGCACGCGATCGGCCACCGCCCGTTCCTCGCCCGGCGGGCTCGGCAGCGCCGCCAGCTCGAGGAAGAGCGAAAGCACGTCCGGGGCCCAGCCGGGTCTCACCGGCGCGATTCTAGGACTTAACCGCTGCGCTGACGGTGGTCGCCGGCTCGCTCGCGCGAGCGCGCGAAGGCCGCACCGACGAAATCGCGGAAGAGCGGCGCGGGCCTCGTCGGGCGCGACTTGAACTCGGGGTGGAACTGACTCGCGACGAACCACGGATGGTCCGCGAGCTCCACGATCTCGACCAGCCGACCTTCCTGGAACGTGCCGGACACGATCAGCCCGGCGTCGACCAGCATCGCCCGGAAGTGGTTGTTGACCTCGTAGCGGTGTCGATGCCGCTCGTGGACCACGGGCTCGCCGTACGCGCCGAGCGCGCGCGTGCCCTCGGCCAGCTCGACCGCCTGGGCGCCGAGCCGCATCGTCCCGCCGAGGTCCTCGATCTCTTTCTGCTCGGGCAGGAGGTCGATCACCGGGTACGGCGTCTCGGGTCCATCTCCGTCGAGTTCGCGCCGTCGAGCCCGACGACATGCCGTGCGTACTCCGAGACGGCGACGTGCATGCCGAGGCAGATCCCGAGGTACGGGATGCTCGTATTCGCGCGCCACCCGACAGGCGAGGATCTTCCCCTCCCAGCCGCGCGAGCCGAACCCGCCGGGAACGAGGACACCGTCCACGTGCTCGAGCTCGCCCTGCGCCTCCTCGAGCGACATGCCCTCGGCGTCGAACCAGCGGACGTTGACCGAGCACCCGTGGTGGACGCCCGCGTGTCGCAGCGCCTCGTGCACCGAGAGGTATGCGTCGCGGAGCTTGACGTACTTGCCGACGAGCGCGATCTCGACCTCGCCGTCGCGGCGCGCGCGGATGCGCTCGGTCAGCTCGAGCCACTCGCCGAGGTCGGCCTCTCCCGCAGGCAGACCGAGCTTCTCGCAGACGAGCGTGTCGAAGCCCTCCTGCTGAAGGGCGGACGGGACGAGGTAGAGGTCGGAGACGTCGTGGTTCGCGACCACGGCCCCGGGGTCGAGGTCGGCGAAGAGGGCGATCTTGTCGCGGATCTCCGACGAGATCGAGTCGCGCGAGCGCGCCGACGATCACGTCGGGGTGGATGCCGATCCGGCGCAGCTCGTTGACCGAGTGCTGCGTCGGCTTCGTCTTCAGCTCGCCGGCGGTCTCGATGAACGGCACGAGCGTGACATGGACGTAGCAGACGTTCTCCTGGCCCGCCTCGCGGCGGAACTGACGGATCGCCTCGAGGAAGGGCAGCGACTCGATGTCGCCGACGGTCCCGCCGATCTCGGTCACGACCACGTCGCAGTCGCTCGCCTCGGTCGCGCTCCGGATCCGCTCCTTGATCTCGTTCGTGATGTGCGGAATCACCTGAACCGTCGATCCGAGGTACTCGCCCTTGCGCTCCTTGCGGATCACGCGGTCCCAGACCGAGCCCGCGGTGTGGTTGGCCGTGCGCGAGAGGTTCTCGTCGATGAAGCGCTCGTAGTGGCCGATGTCGAGATCGGTCTCGGCGCCGTCCTCGGTGACGAACACCTCACCGTGCTGGAACGGGCTCATCGTGCCCGGGTCGACGTTGATGTACGGGTCGAACTTCTGCATCTGCACCTTCAGGCCGCGCGCCTTGAGCAGGCGCCCGAGCGACGAGGCGGTGATGCCCTTGCCGAGGGACGAGACGACACCGCCGGTGACGAAGACGTACTTGGGCGGCCGCCGCGCCATCAGTCCGGCCGTCCCAGGCGGTCGAGGATCGAGAGCACCGGTGTCCGCTCGATCACGTCTCCGAGGGAGACGGGTCTCGCCGAGGATCGGTGAGGCCGACGAGCGCTGCAATCGCGAATCGACTTCCCCGAGCCGTGAGCCTTGCCACGGACCCGTAACCTAGCACGGCCCCAAGGGCATTCGACCCGGCGTCACCGAGCATCGTCATCTCGCGAAGATCGTACGGAGCGAGCATGACGGCAACGGCGACGTAGGCGCGGGTCGGTCCGCGGAGGAGCGCGGCTCCCGCGAGGAACGTCTTCAGCGCGCGGCCGGGTCGCGTGTCCAGCAGGTTGAGCCCGTTCGCCGACAGCGAGACGAGCGCGGCACCGGAGACCGAGCGGGTCGCCGCGAGCGCGAGCACCGGAATGCCGACGGCCTTGAGGACCCCGGTCGTGCGCGCCACGCCGAAGTGTCGGCGGAAGCCTCGCTCGGGACCACTCGCGAAGGTCGTCGACGAGGCCGAGCCAGCGCGATGCCGGCGACGCTGAGCGCAACGCGGCGCGGCGCGCGGAGCCCGCCGAGGGCGACGAGCGCGCCGACGAGCGGCAGGCGGAGGCCGCGGTGGTTGCTCGCGAGCGGGCCGCAGGCGAGCGCCGCCTCCACGAGCTGGCGGCCGCGGTGGACGAAGCCCGATGCATCGCGGCCGCTCGGGCGATGGCTCAGCGGGAGCTCGAGCTCCTCAACGCCGAGCCCCGCGCGAACCGCGTCGATCGTCATCCGCACCTCGCAGCCGAAGCCGGGAGCCGTCGGGAAGCAGGCAACGCGCGCGGCAGGCGAGAGCGCGCGCTGGCCCGAGAGAGGCTCGCGCGCGTCGAAGCCGGCAGAGCGCGCGAACCAGTGCGCGCGCTGCGCGCTTCGCGATTCCGAAGCCTCCGCCCTGGCGCTCGGCGAAACGCGGCGATCGTGAGGTCGGCGTCGACTTCGAGCAACGGCTCGAGGTCGCCCTCGAGGTCGGCATCGCAGAGGAGAAGCGGTCCCGGCTCCGCCTCCCGCTCGGCGAGCGCCAGCGCCTGGCCTTTTCCAAGACGCGGCAGCTGCACGACACGGGCACCCGCTCCCTCGGCAACCGCGGCCGTGCCGTCACACGACCCGTCGTCGGCGACGACGACCTCGGCTTCGGGGAAGGCGGCCCGCAGCGCGCGCACCGTGGCTTCGATCGACCGCTCCTCGTCGCGCGCTGCGACGAGGACGGTGAGCCGTTCAGCCACGCGGGCGCGTGACGAGAGGGAACGGCGGGAACGACTGCTCGGCCGTCTGTTCGAGGCCGTAGTGGCCGGAGGGCGCTCCTGCGAGCAGGAGGACGACGCCAAGGCGGCCGGCAGGCGTGTCGACGTCGTCGACGCTGGAAAGCCCGGCTCGTCGGTACGCGCCCACGGCGGAGTAGGGGGCATCTGTGGTCTCGACCCCGACCGCGGGCAGGCCCGCTGAGCTCAGCCCCTTGTAGAGCCCGAGGAGGAACTTGCTCGTGCCCCCCTTCTGCGGCGGGACCGTCCGCGCGACGATCACGCCGTCGACGGGCTGCTTCCCTCCGCCTTCCTTCCGCAAGACGATGTCGGTGAGCGTGTCCCAGAGGGGCGTGTCCCCACCGTCGACCAGCTCCTCGCCGAGCGCCTTCCCGAGGCTCTCGAGCTTGGCCTTGCCGACGTAGCTCTGGCCGTCGGTCTGACTCGCGAGCCGTCGCGTCGACGGTCGACGCGTCGATCGGCATCTTCAGCGCGCGAAGTCGAACCTGCTCGGCGCCTGCTTCGCTCAGTGCATCGTCGATGGACGGCAGAGGCACGTTGCCGTCGACCTAGCCGACGAAGACGACCGCGATGCGCTTGCCGCGCAGGCGGTTGCGGACCAGGACGGGGTAGGTCTCGTTCTACGTACAGCTGCGCCGCGTGCTGCTCCCGATCCGAGAGCGCGGAGTGTTTCGACGCCTGGTCGAGCTGCGTCCGTAGCTGAGCAACCCGTTGCTCGAGCAGGCTCTTCTTCGCCTGGTCGACGAGGCCCCGGTCGGCGATGCCGACGCCTACGAGGATGCCGATCACGAGCGCCAGGAAGACGGCGGTCAGGGAAGCGACGTGGTAGCGGAGGTCGAACATCTCAGAGCTCTGCCGCAGTCTGGCACAGCGAATGCAGCCGGTTGAGCGCCGAGCGTGGCAGCGAGGCGTTGAGGCGGAGCCAGCCGCCGTCGACGGTCAGCGTCGCCTGCGTGCGGTCGTCGCCTCTCGGCTCCAGGACGAGCTCGACCTCGAGCCGATCCTCGGTGAACATGAGTCGGACGAGCTCGTTCGTGCGCACCTCGAGAACCATGAGCGTACGCGTCGTGTGCGGGCCGCCCAGGAAGCTGCCGAGGAACCCGCGAGCCTGCGGCCGGGTGGTCAGCTCCCACCGGGCACCCGGCACGAGTCCACGGCGGTCAGGGCGCACGCCGTGGACGCCCGGCCACCAGTCGGAGAGGTGGAAGGGCTCCGCCAGGAACTCCCAGACGTCCTCCCGGGGCGCGAGCAGCTCGCGGGTTGCAGCGACCTTCGACACGATTGAAGTGTTGCGATTTCGGCGCACTTCCGTGTCCCAGAGGCGCGGATTCCCGCGTTACGATCGCCTCGGGGAGGAGGTTGGGGCTACCGGCGGCGGGACATGTGTCGGCGTGCGCGGAGACGGTCAGCTCAGGCCGAGCAGGCTGCGGATGCGGTCACTCAGCAGCCCGATGAAATGGCGAAGCCCCGGCGAGGCGAGGACCGCGACGACGACCGCGCCGAGGCCGGCCAGAGCGAATCCGATCAGCGGCCAGAGACCGACCTGGCGGCTGACCAAGCGTGAGACGCCTTTTGCGTCGATCAGGATCTCCCCCACTTTCAGCCGCGTGACGAAGGTCGAGGACATCCCGGCGCGGTCGCGCTCCAGGAACTCGATCAGGTTGAAATGCGTCCCGACGGCGACGATCAGCTCCGCGCCGCGCTCGTACGCGAGCAGCAAGGCGACGTCCTCGCTGATCCCGGGTGCTGCTACGGAGTTGAACTCCAGGCCCAGTCGGTCGAGGCGCGCGGCACCTGGTGCTGCCCCGTGCCGGTAGGCGTGAACCACGAGCTCGGCGCCGCAGCGGAGAGCGTCGTCCGAGACGGAGTCCATGTCCCCGACGATCACATCGGGCTTGAGGCCCGCCTCGAGTATCGCGTCGGCGCCGCCGTCGACCCCGACGATCACCGGCTTGAACGCGCGCACGTAGGACCGGACGATGGCGAGGTCACGCTTGTGCCCGGGACCGCGGGCAACGACCAGGACATGCCGCTCGCGGAAGCGCGTCCGCAGAGGCGGAAAGTCGATTCCCTCGGCGAGCAGCCGCCCCTCGTCGCGGAGGTAACGGAGCGTGTTCTCCGCGAAGACCTCGAGCGCGTCCGTCACCCGGGCGCGCTGGTCCGCGAGCGCCGCCTCGAGCTCGCGCGCCTCCAGGGACCGCCCCGAGGCAAGGCAGGTTCCGTTGCGGAAGAGGCTCGCCCCTCGCACCGTCACGTGCTCACCGTCGCCCACCTCGTCGAAGAGCGGCGCGCCGGGAGCGTCGATCAGGCGTACGCCACCGCGCACCAGAAGCAACGGCCCGGGGTTGGGAAAGCGACCGCTCTGCGACGTGGCCACGTTGACGACGACCCGCACGCCCGAGTCGAGCAGCTCTTCGGCGGAGGCGCGATCGAGGTCCAGGTGGTCGATGATCGCCACGTCACTGGGGCCGAGCCGGCGGACGAGATTCTTCGTCCGGCGTCCGAGCCGTGCCGTCCCCGTGAACTCGACGAAGCTCATCGGCCAACCTTCTGACGGAGAACCTGTCTCATACGCCCTGTTCCGCCTGGACGGCCGCGATGAACTCCTCGCCGCCGAGCATCCGCCGGATCTCCTCGCCTCGCTCGGCCTCGTCCAGGGGCTCGATCCGCGTATGCGTCGGATCACCGGGCACCTTCTCGACCCGGAAATGGCGGTCCGCCAGGCTCGCTATCTGCGGGAGGTGGGTGATGGTCACCACCTGCGCGCGGGAAGCGAGGCGGCGCAGCGTCTCGCCCACGGCGTGGGCGGTCTGCCCTCCGATGCCGGCGTCGATCTCGTCGAAGACCATGGTCTCGCCGCCGCCAACCGCGGCGATGGCGAGAGCTATCCGCGAGAGCTCACCGCCGGAGGCCGTCTCCGCGACTGGTGCGAAGGGGAGACCGCGATTCGCCCGGATCTGGAACGCAACCGTGTCGGCGCCTGTTGGCCCGGGAGCGACCGGCTCGAGCTCGACGCGAAACTCGCCCTCGCCGAGGCCGATGCCCTGGAGCTCGGCGGCAACGGCAGCCGAGAAGGGCGCGGCCGCTTCTTCTCTGCTCTTCCGCAGCGTCGCGGACAGCTTGTCGACCCGCCTCTGTGCCGCCGCCAGCGCTTCGGCCGCCGCGACAAGCGGATCGGCGCCGCCCTCGACAGCGGCGAGCTCTTGCCGCGCTTCGGACGCGCGCTCGAGCAGCTCCTCGTAGGTCGCGCACCGGAAACGCCGCTTCGCCTCGGCGATCCGGTCGAGCTCGCCCTCGATGTGCTCGAGCCGGTCAGGCTCGGCCTCCAGCGAAGAGAGAAACGCCCGCAGGTCGGAGGCGGTCTCGCGCAGTCGCATCTCGATGTCACGCAGGTCGCTGGCCGATCGCTCGAGCTCAGGCGCGAGTCGCTCCACCGGTGCGACTGCACGTTCCGCGAGCGCGGCCAGCCCCGCGGCGCCCTCGCCGTCCTCGGGTGCGAGCGCTTCTCCTGCGGCGGCTGCGGCGGTCGCGAGCTCGGTCACATGACGTAGGCGCTCGCGTTCCGCGCGAAGAGACTCCTCGCTTTCAGGCTCGAGGCCTTCGGTGTCCTCGGCGAGCGCGCGCAGCTCGGCCAGCCTGCTCTCGGCTGCCGCTGCGCCATGCGCAAGTTCCTCTTGGCGTCGCCTCGCGGCACCTAGCTCCCGCCAGGCGAGGCGCAGCTCCGAGCGCCGCGCGGTCTGCTTCTCCCCGGCGAACGCGTCGAGCAGATCGAGCTGGTAGGCGGAGCGGGCCAGCCGGCGCTGCTCGAACTGGCCGGACATCGCGATCAGCCGCTCACCGGCTGACGCGAGGTCGTCGCGGGCGGCGCTGCGCCCCCACGCGTACGCGCGGGTGCGCCCGTCAGCGAAGACCCTCCGCGCGAGCACGAGGCCGTCCTCGCCCGCGGGCCGCAGCTCGGAGAGTGCCACCAGCTCCTCGTCGTCGAAGAATCCCGCCGGCGGTTCCAGCTCGGCCTCCACGTAGGCCTCTGCGCCGTCCTGCCCGACGAAGGACTCATCCGCGCGGCTCCCGAGTAGGAGGCCGATCGCCTGCGCGAGAATGGTCTTGCCCGCGCCCGTCTCGCCCGTGATCGCATTCAGGCCCGGCGCGAACGAGAGCTCCGCCTCGCGGATGAGGACGAGGTTCTCGATCCGGAGGCGTCGGAGCACGGTCGGGATGCTACGCCGAGATTCCGCCCGGGGCGACCCGCCCAAACAGGCGGTCCGCGCCGCTTATATGTTCACGCGCGCCCCGGGATGGGAGGGGGTTAGGGACGGTACCGCCCCGAACCGGCCGGCGTGTGCCGATTGTGTGTCGATTTAGGTGCAGCTTCGGCTCGAAGCGCTTACGACGCGAAGATCCGGCGGTAACGGCTGAAGAACGTGCTCTCCGGGAGCGTGGCCAGCAGGCTCCGCTCTTCGGCGAGCCTCGCGACGACCTTCTCCCCCGGTCCGAGCTCGCGCACCCGGTGGCCGTCCACGAGCACCGTCGCAGCCACATCCTCGCTCCGGTTCGTGACCGCAAGCTCGCGGCCGCGAGGTACGACGAACGGGCGGGCGTGCAGGGAGTGCGGCGCGACGAAGGTGACGGCCATCGCATCCAGCCCCCACACGAGCACCGGCCCGCCGTTCGAGAGGTTGTACGCCGTCGACCCCGAGGGCGTCGAGCAGATCAGCCCGTCGCACGGAAGCGAGCCGAGATCCTCGCCGCCGACGGCCCAGCCGAGCTCGATCATCCTCCCGAGCGACGAGCTCGTCACGACGACGTCGTTCACCGCCGTCCAGCGCTCTCCGTCGGCCCCGGCCTCCAGCTCGAGCACCGGAAGCTCGACCACCCGGTAGTCCCCGGCGAACGCGCGACCGAGCCCGTCCTCCAGCGCATCGCCCTCGCAGGCGGCGAGGAAGCCGACCCGCCCGAAGTTGACGCCCATCACGGGCACGCCGGAACCGAGAAACCGCTTCAGGGCGCGGAGCATCGTTCCGTCCCCGCCGAGCACGACTGCGAGGTCGGCGGCGGCGAGGTCATCGTGGTCGCCCCTGAGCCGGTGCTTCTCGACCTCCTCGCCGGGGAAGAGCAGCTCGACGCCGGCCGCTGCCGCAACTGCTTGGAGGCGTTCGAGCGCGGCCCCGATCGCTTCGGGCTTGCCGTGGGTGATCACAGCCGCTCGTGCGATTTCAGGCGATTGCATCGTCGATCCAGCTCTCGAGCTCATCGGGAATCACCGGCTTCTCGCGGTGGACGAGGTGGAGGAAGAACTCGCGGTTCCCCTTCGGGCCGGGCAGCCCGGAGTCTACGACGCCCACGACCTGCGCCTGCCATCCGCCGGCCGCCTCCGCGGTCTCGCTCAGCACGCGCCTCCAGATGTCCGGATCGCGGACGACCCCGCGGGGCGCCTGGCCTCTCCCCGCTTCGAACTGCGGCTTGACGAGCACGAGCGCCTGCCAGGCCGGCGCCGCGAGCGCGAGCACCGGCGGGAGAACGGTGCGAACGCTGATGAACGAGACGTCGCAGGTGATCAGGTCGGGCGCAAATGGAAGCTCGCGGAGATCGCGTGCGTTCGTCCGCTCGAGAACGGTCACCCGCGGATCCGCCCGCAGGCGCGGGTGCAGCTGGCCGCGGCCGACGTCGAGTGCGATCACCCGCGCCGCCCCGCGCTGCAGCAACACGTCGGTGAACCCGCCGGTCGAGGCGCCGACATCGAGGCAATCGTGCCCGGCCGGAGTCGACGCCGAGCACGTCGAGTGCGTGCGCGAGCTTCTCGCCTCCCCGTGAGACGTACGGCGGCGGAGAGGTGACCGTGAGCTCGGCCGACTCGTCCACCTGCTGCCCCGCCTTCTCGTACCCGGGCACGAGCCCGGCCAGGACGAGCGCCTGCGCCTGCGCTCGGCTCTCCGCGAGCCCGCGCTCGACGAGCAGCACGTCCAGGCGCTTCTTCGCCAACGTCTCTACTGCGCCGCCGCGAGCACCGCGTCCCAGGCAAGCTCCGACGCGACGACGCCGAGCGCCGTGGTGTCGAGCAGCGGGTCGCTCTCCACGGCCCCGGTCGAGACGGCGAACAGCACGTCGCCGTCCTCCAGCGCGTGGAACGGCTGGATCGCCCGCGCCATCGACGCGTGCACCTGCCGGCCGAGGGTGCGGAGCTGGCGGGAGTCGAGCCGGAGGCTCGTCGCGACGAGCGTCAGCGTCGTGTTGCCCGGCGGCGTGCGTACCGGTTGTCCACTCGCCAGCCGCTCCTCGAGGCCCGGCACAAGCTCTCGCCGCAACCCGCTCGCCTCGTCGTAGTGGCCGCGGACGACCTTGCCGTCCCGGTCGACGATGGCGCCGATCGCGTTCACGACCGTGAACACGGCGACCTTCGTCCCGCCGATCTCGCGGAAAGCCGCGCCCTGTCCGGCCGGCTCGCGCTCCTCGTAGGAGAACAGCTTCCCGACCGTCGCCGAGCGGCCGGCTCCGCGCTGCCCGAGCGGGAAGACGCCCGCCTGTGCGGACCGCAGCGCTGCCCTGCCGAGCTCCTTGTCCGGGTACACGGCGTTATCCCGCGGCCCCCAGTCGTAGATGATCGCGCCGGCCACGATCGGGATCTCCATCCAGCCGGTCCGGTACTCGTGCCGGGCCAGGTGCTCGGCGGCGACTCCGGCCGCCGCCTCGAGCCCGTAGAGCGAGCCACCGGCGAGGCAGACTGCATTGACGAGGTCATATCCCGCTCCGCTGACGCCCGGAGAGCCGCCGCGCACGTCGATCGAGGCCGCCGCGCCGTCGGGGAAGAAGAACACCGTGCAGCCCGTTGGCCCCTCGTCGTACTCGGCGACGCCGATCTCGAGGCCGGGAAAGTCGAAGCGAAGCTCGGGCCCGTCGAACGAGGTGCGAGGCACGAGCTCCGCGTTGTCGTTCGTGAGGCGAGTCATCCAGGCAGCGGTTCAGGAGGTTCGCGCCGCGAGACCCGCCACGATCCCGCTCAGGACAGACGTGTCCGCCGGGACGTCTGCCAGCCGGGCCTGCGCTCGCTCGGCGGTCTCGTCGGCGAGCGCCCTCGCGCCCTCGGTGCCGCGCTCGCGCACGTAGCCGTCCTCGTCGAGGATGTCGTCCACGATCTGGAAGAGGAGGCCGAGCTCGCCGGCGAACGCGCGCCACGGCACCTGCTCGCGCTCGGGCACCTCGGCTACCCAGAGAGCGCAGGCCACCGAGGCCGAGAACAGGCAGCCCGTCTTCAGCCGGTGGAGAGCGGCGAGATCGGTCGCGCCGCCGGTGATGTCCAGGTACTGGCCGCCGATCATCCCGAGGGTCGCCTGGACGAGCTCCCGGGCGACCGCGGGCGTCGGATAGGTCAGCGCAAGCCGAAGCGCCTCGGCCACGAGCGCATCTCCGGCCAGAATCCCGACCGCCTCCCCGTACTCCGCCCACGTGCTCGCGCGGCCGCGGCGAACCCGGTCGTCGTCCAGCGCGGGAAGGTCGTCGTGCACGAGCGAGAAGCTGTGGACGAGCTCGAGCGCGGCCGCGGCCGGCAGCGCAGCCTCCGGCTCGGCGCCCGCCGCCTCGGCTGTCGCAAGACACAGAACCGGCCTGACCCGCTTGCCGCCGCCTGCGAGCGCGTAACGCACCGGCTGCTCCAGCCCGCCGAGCTCCGGCGTCAGCGCCAGCTCGTCGAGGTACTGCTCGACAATCGTGAGCAGCTCTTCCTGCGTACTCATTCGGTCTCTCGCTTCGCCTGCTGAAGCTGCGCCTCGACTTCCTTCGCGATCTCGGACAGCTCGGCGAGAATCTCGATGGCTTCGTCGGGATCGGTCGTCCGCTCGAGACGCGCGCGCGTCTCCTCGAGCCGGTCGAGTAGCCGCTCGGCCTCCTGCAGGCGGTCCTCCGCGGTCATGTGGCGGGAGCTTCCTTCACAACGTGACCGAGTATGCCGTTGACGAGTCGCCCCGCGTCCTCCGAGGAGTAGCGCTTTGCGAGCGTGACCGCCTCGTCGATCGCGACCTCGAGGGGCACCTCGCCGCGATCGAGCTCGACGATCGCGAGCCGGAGGATGTTGCGCTCGAGCGCCCCGAGCCGGTCGGCGGGCCATTCGTCGGAGGCATCCGTGATGCGGCGGTCGAGCTCCTCGTGCCGCGCAACCACGTCCTCGGCGAGCTCACGTGAGTAGTCGTTCACGTCGCCCTCGTAGAGCGAGGCCAGCTGCTGCCCGGTCACATCCCACTGGTACAGCAGGACGAGCGCAGTCCTGCGCGCAGCTCGCCGGCCGCCCATCAGGTGATCTCCTCGACGCTGACGTCGACCTGCTCCACGGTCAGCCCGCACGTGGCGAAGACGGCCTCCGCGACCCGTTCCTGAACCGCCAGCGCAAGCTCCGCGGCGACCTCGCCGTACCGGACCGTTAGCTCCAACGACACCGAGGCGCGGCCTTCTTGGTGCGCGACCTCAACCGACCGCTTCGGCCGGCGCACCGAGGCGCCGTCGACCGTCTCGGCCGCACGCACGACGAGGCGGTTCAGCGCGCCCGGCGAGACCGTGATCGAGCCCCCCACTCCCTGCAGGACGACCGGATCGGTCACGGGGCAGCGAGCGCCGGCAGCGCCGCGCCGTCTTCCGCCAGGTAGCCGGTCGAGTAGTGGCCGCTCGCGAACCGCTCGCTCCGCAGGATGTCCATCGCCAGCTCGCGCGTCGTCGTGACGCCTTCGAGCCGAAGCTCGCCGAGCGCCCGCAGCGCCCGCGCGATCGCCTCCTCGCGCGACTCGTCCCAGACGATCAGCTTGGCGAGCAGCGAGTCGTAGTGCGGCGGCACAACGGTGCCGTCCTCGATGTAGGTGTCGATGCGCACGCCCGCTCCGAGCGGAGGCTGGAAGCGAGTGATCCGGCCGGGCGTCGGCGCGAAGTCGCGCGCGGGGTCTTCTGCGTTCAGCCGGATCTCGAGCGCGTGTCCACGGCGCTCGGCCCGCCCGGTTCGCGTCAGCCGCTCGCCGGAGGCGATCCGCAACTGCTCGCGGACGAGGTCGATGCCGGTCACGAGCTCGGTGACCGGATGCTCGACCTGGAGCCGCGCGTTTAGCTCGATGAAGTAGAAGGCGCCGTCAGGCCCGAGCAGGAACTCGAATGTGCCGGCGTTCCGGTAGTCGATCGTGTGGCACGCGCGCTCGGCCGCGGCCTCCATCTGCCTCGCGCGTCTCGGGCGTCAGCGCGGGCGAGGGCGACTCCTCGATCAGCTTCTGGTGCCGGCGCTGGATCGAGCACTCGCGCTCGCCGAGCGTCAGCACGTCGCCCTGCCCGTCGGCGAGCACCTGGATCTCGACGTGGCGCGCAGGCGCGACCGCCTTCTCGAGGTAGAGCCTCCCGTCGCCGAACGCGGACTCGGCCTCGAGCGCCGCCATGCCGTACGCGTCCTCGAGCTCCTCGGGCCCGGTCACGAGCCGCATCCCCTTGCCGCCGCCGCCGGCCGTCGCCTTCAGCAGCACCGGGTAGCCGACATCCTCGGCCGCGGCCTTCGCGCTCGTCGATCGTCGTCGCTGTCCTCGGTCCCCGGCACGACCGGCACGTCGGCCGCGCGCATCTCGGCCTTGGCCTGCACCTTGTCTCCCATGCGGGCCATCGTCGCCGCGCTCGGGCCGATGAAGACGAGATCGTTGTCCGCGCACGCCTCGACGAACGCCGGGTTCTCGGCGAGGAACCCCCAGCCGGGATGGACGGCCTCGCACCCGGTCGTGGTCGCGGCGGCGACGAGCGACGGGATGCGTAGATAGCTCTCGCTCGCCTGAGGCGGGCCCGATGCAGACGGCCCGGTCGGCGAGGCGGACGTGGAGCGAGTCCTCGTCGGCTGTCGAGTAGACGGCGACGGCCTCGACGTCGGACTCGTGCAGCGCGCGGATGACGCGGACGGCGACCTCCCCGCGGTTGGCGACGAGCACGCGGTTGAACATCGTCAGACCGCGTCGAGGGGTGGTAGCGCCACCGGCTCGAGCTCGAAGAGGAGCTGGCCGAACTCCACGGGCTCCGCGTTGCCCACGTGGATGTGACGGACGACGCCGGCGGCGTCGGCCTTGATCTCGTTCATCAGCTTCATCGCCTCGAGGATGCAGAGCGTCTGCCCCGGAGCGACCGCGTCGCCCTCCTCGACGAACGCCGGCGCGCCGGGCTGCGGTGCGCGGTAGAAGACGCCGACCATGGGCGCCTCGACCCGGACGACGCCATCGGTCTCCGGGGCAGGATCGGGCGAAGACGCGGACGGGGTCTGCTCCGCGACCTCCGCGAGCTGCGCCTCGAGCGGCTCGGGCGTCCGGCGAACGGAGACGCGCATCCCGGACTCCTCGATCGTGATCTCCCCGACACCCGACTCCTGGACGATTCGCACGATCTCGCGGATGCGCTCGGCCCGCGCCTGGTCGACTCCGCCGGCGGCCAGGCTCTCGTCCCGCTGCGCCCGTCCGCGGATCGTCTTCAGCAGCGGCTCGGCCTCCGAGCCGAAGAGGCCCAGCAGGAGCAGCTCCTCCTCGCTCGACGCAACGCCCTCCGCCTGCTCCCGCACCTCGTCGAGGTCGAGCGGATCCTCCTCGGACGGAGCGGCACCGCCGACGAGCTCGACCGCGCGCCGGACCGCGGGGTCGATCGGACCGGGCGGCGTGCCGAAACGCCCCTCGATCAGCCCGCGCAGCTCGTCGACCACGGTCTGGTAACGGGTCGCCGAGAGGACGTGGACAAGGGCCTGTGAGCCGAGAATCTGGCCGATCGGGGAGGCGAGCGGCGGCCAGCCGACCTCCCCGCGAATCCTCACCAGCTCCTCGAGCACGTCGTCGTGGCGATCGCCCGCCGCGTGCGCCCGCAGGTGGTTGTCGAGCGCGGCCACGAGGCCGGGCGGGAGCCGGTGCTCCGCGGCGCGAACGGCGATCCTGGGCGCAAGCGGCGTCACCGGCTCGTCGCCGATGTGCTCGTCGACGAGGTCGGAGGCCCGCCAGAGCGCGTCGACGTCCACGCCGGTGTCGAGGCCGAGCCCCGCAAGCGCCGTGGCGATCGCCTCGCCCGAGACGCGATGAATCGAGAGCGCAACCGGGTAGACCGCGCAGGAGATCAGGTCGGCGCCGGCACGTGCAGCCTCGAGCCCGGCCGACATGGCGTTGCCCCCCGCGCCCTGGCAGTAGAGGCCCACGGGAAGGCCGCTCTTCTCGCCGAGCATGACGGTCAGCTCATGTGCCTGCTGTGGCCCGAGCGAGCCGGAAGGGTCGTGCAGGAGGACTCTCGCGGCGCCGAGACCCGGGAGCTTCTTGGCCTGCTCGACGAGCGCCTCGGTCTCGCCCTGGTAGCCGGACCCGTACACGAGCCCCGCGTCGAACTCCTTGCCGGCCGCAGTGATCGCCTCGCCCGCCTCGCGAAGGTTCTCGACGTCGTTGAGCGGGTCGTGCAGGCGGAAGACCTCGATCCCGCTCTCGGCGGCGCAGGCGACGAACCGGCGGGCGAAATCGCCTCCGACGGGCCTGGAGCCGACGAGGAACCGGCCGCGAAGAGCCATCGCGAGCGGCGTCTTGGTGCGGTCGTTGAGCGCGCGAATCCGCTCCCAGGGGCTCTCGACCCCGCGGCGGACCGCCGTGTCGAAGACGCCGCCGCCCGAGACCTCGAGGTAGGCGAACCCGGCGCCGTCGAGGATCTCCGCGAGCCGGAGCAGGTCGGCCGTTGGCATGCGCCCGGCAAGCGGCTCCTGACCGAGCAGCCGGATCGTCGTGTCCACGAGCGCAGGCATCGCGGGGAGCCTAGCGCTGCCGCGGCCGACGTAGACTTGGGAGCGTGGAGCAGGCGCCGCGCAGTCGAGGCGCACGGCGGGTCGGGACATTCCTACTGAAAGTCGTCCTCGTGCTGATGCTGGCCGGGCTCGTGCTTGGGTTCCTGGCCTCCTTTCTGCCGGAGTGGGCCGCCTTCGCCCTCGCCGTACTCTCCGCCGTGGTCGCGCTCGCCGTGCCCTGGCGGCCGTTCTGGCGCCAAGAGATGGACACGGCCAGAAGGCTCCGGCGCACAAGCCTCGGCCGCGTTGCGCTGGTCTGGACGATCGCGCTCGGCGGGCCGGCGTTCTGTATCGCCGCGGACTACTGGTTCGCCTACCAGCACCCGCAATACGCGGACGGGAGCTGGCTGGCCGGCCCCGTGGGGGACATCTTGATCGCCGCGCCGTTCCTGCTGCTTGCCGTGCTGGTGTTCGCAACCGCGCTCAGCCGTCCGGCCGCCGTGCTCGCCGCCATCGGGCTCGGCGCCATCTGCGCGCTTTCGTTCTGGGCGGTCTCGACCAGCGATTCCTCGACCGCCGTGCTCGGCTTCCTGATCCCGTGGCTCTACGGCTTCCCGGGAGTCGTGCTCGTCTTTCTCGTCGACGTCGGAACGCGCTCGGTTTGGAGGCGGCGGACCGCGCGCTAGGCGCGCGAGATGTAGCGGCCCTCGCGCGGGTCGACCTTGATCCGGTCGCCCACGTTCACGAACAGCGGTACCTGCACGACCGCGCCGGTCTCGAGCGTCGCCGGCTTGGTCACGTTCGAGACCGTGTCCCCTTTGACGCCGGGCTCGGTCGCGGACACGCCGAGCTCGACCGACGCGGGCAGCTGCAGGCCCGCTGGCTGCCCGTCGACCCAGAGCACCTGGACGGAGCTCGACGGCTCGAGGTACGGCAGCGCGTCCTCCACGCTCGCGTGCGAGAGCGAGAACTGCTCGTACGTGTCGGTGTCCATGAACACGACCTCGTCGCCCGAGTCGTAGAGGTACTGGACGTCCTTGACCTCGGTGTGCACGCGCTGGAACTTCTCGCCCGCACGAAAGGTCTTCTCGACTACGGCGCCCGAGTCGAGGTTGCGCAGCTTGGTGCGCACGAAGGCGCCGCCCTTGCCGGGCTTGACGTGCTGGAACTCGAGGATGCGCCAGACCGAGCCCTCGAGCTCGATGTGCATCCCGTTCTTGAACTGGTTGGTGCTGACGACCTCGGCCATGTGCCGCAAGTCTAGGTAACGGTGACCGGCGCCTTCGTCGATGTGGTCAGGATCTCGGGCGCGCCGTCGCGCACGATCACGAGGTCCTCGATCCGGATCCCGCCGAGACCTTCGAGGTAGATCCCCGGCTCGACCGTGACGACGTTGCCGGCGGCGAGCGTGTCCGTCGACTCGCGGCTGAGCCTCGGTCCCTCGTGGATCTCGATCCCGACGCCGTGCCCCAGGCCGTGGCCGAACTCCTCGCCGAAGCCTGCTGCATCGATGACCGCCCGGGCCGCGGCGTCCGCGTCGATCCCCGTGGTACCGGCTTGCACCGCGTCCAGGCCGGCCAGCTGTGCCTGGTGGCACACGTCGTACGCCTCCTGTAGGCGCTCGGGAAGCGGCCCGGTCATGAACGTGCGGGTGCAGTCGGCGCAGTAGCCGTCGACGAATGCGCCCGCGTCGATCACGACCGCCTGCCCGGGCTCGATCGCGGTATCCGTCGGCCGTGCGTGCGGCCGTGCCCCGTTCGCACCCGCCGCGACGATCGTCTCGAACGCGGGGCCTTCCGCGCCCAGCTCGTGGAAGAGCGAGTCGAGGCGCCAGGCAAGCTCGCGCTCGGTACGACCGGTGAACCGCTCGTCGGCAAGGCTGCTCGTACGCCTGGCTCGTGATCGCGCCTGCGGCGCGAATGACGTCGAGCTCGTGCTCCTCCTTGACCAAACGCAGCTCCTCGACGAGGCCGCGCCTGGGAACGAGCTCGAGCCCTCCCGCAGCGAGGGTCTCGTACTGCGGTGTACGTGATCACGTCGGCTTCGAAGCCGACTCGTCCCGAGATGCGCTCCGGAATGTCCGCCCAGACCTGGCGCTTCGTCTCGACGAACTCGACGCCCTCGACGGCCCGGCCCGCCTCGGCGTAGCGGAAGTCGCTGAACAGCAGCGTCCGCTCGGGCTCGATCACGAGCGCGGCGTTCGAGCTGGAGAACCCGACGAGGTAGCGGACGTTGGCCGCGCTCGCGACGAGCAGCGGCTCTTCCAGCGACGGCCGCAGCCGCTCGACTCGTTCGCTCATTCGAGGCGCTCCTTCAGGATCTCGAGCGCCTCTCGGTAGCCCTCCGGCCCCTTACCGATGACGCGGGCCGAGGCCACGTCCGCGATCACGGAGTGGCGGCGCCACTCCTCCCGCTCCTCGATGTTCGACAGGTGCACCTCGACGACCGGCGCCTCGAACAGCTCGAGCGCGTCGCGGATCGCGTAGCTGTAGTGCGACCAGGCGCCGGGATTCGCGACGACGCCGCCCGCCCAGTCGAGCGCGTCGTGGCACCAGTCGATGTACTCGCCTTCGCTGTTCGTCTGCCGGCAGTCGGCGAGCAACTCGAGCTCGCGCGCCCACTCGTAGATCTTGCCCTCGAGCTGATTCAGGCTCGAGCCCGCCGTACGTGGCGGGATCACGGCGACCGAGGACGTCGAGGTTCACTCCGTTCAGCACGGCCACGCGCACGCGGTGACTCTACTCGGCGATCAGCTCGTCGAGGGCGGCGCGCACCTGGTCGTCCGGGAGCTCGACACCTGTCACGGGCCGGCCCGGCTCCTCCAGCAACACGAGTCGCGGCTTCCCGGCGCGGCCTTTCTTGTCCCGCGCGAGTGCGGCCCACGCTGCCTCGCGGTCCACGCGCACGGGTTCCGGCGAGAGCACCTTCTCGACCTCGGACGTGTCCAGCCCAGAGAGGCGAAGCGCAGCGAGCAGGCCGAGCGCAACGGCGTCGCCGTGGCTGACCTGCGCGTAGTCGCCCGCCGCCTCGAGCGCGTGCGCGAACGTGTGCCCGAGGTTGAGGACGGCGCGCTCCCCCCGCTCGTGCGGGTCGCGCAGGCAGATCGCCGCCTTGTACTCGGCACAGCGACGAACGAGCTCCGCGTCCGGTAGCTCCCAGAGCGGCTCGCCGACGAGCAGGCCCGTCTTGACCACCTCTGCCATCCCCGCGCGCCGCTCCTCGGCCGGGAGCGTCTCCAGCAGCGTCGGGTCGATCACCGTCAGCTCCGGCCAGTGAAAGGCGCCAACGAGGTTCTTGCCCTCGGGGAGGTTGACGGCCGTCTTGCCGCCGATCGCGGCGTCGACCTGACCGACCAGCGTCGTCGGGACAGCGACCCAGCGGATCCCGCGGAGGTAGGTCGCCGCCAGAAAGCCCGCGGCGTCCGTCGTGCAGCCGCCGCCGAATGCCACGATCGTGCCGTCGCGGTCGAGCCGCAGGTCACGCCAGATCCGCTCGACGGCGCCGAGGCTCTTCGCCTCCTCGCCGGCCCGGAGCGCATGGACCGGTGCCTCGAGCGGCGGCGGATGGATCTCGACCACGTTCGCGTCGGCCACCAGCTCCCGCTCCCCCGGTGGCAGCAGCTCCGGCAGCCGGGCGAGTGCGCCCTCCTCGACGACGATCCCCGCGGCGGCGAGCACGATCTCGTCCACGGCGGAAGCCGTCACGTCCGCGCACTCGTCGTAGACCGACAGCCGGCGGTCGTAGAGCGCGCGAAAGCTCTCCTCGTCGCGCGCCAACGGCCGCCCGCCACCCCGTGAGCGCACCCACGCAGTCTTCGGATCGACCTCGAGGTAGACGGTCAGCGCGTGCTCGCTCAGCGCCTTCCTGATCTTCGGCGTCTCCACGGCTCCCCCGCCGAGCGCGAGGACGGCCGGGCGGCCGGTCGTCAGCGCGGCGATCGTCGCCTCGGCCTCGCGCAGGCGGAACTCCACCTCGCCCTCCTCTTCGAAGAACTCCGGGATCGAGCGGCGCATCGACCGCTCGAGCTCGCGATCCAGGTCGACGAACTGCCGTCCGAGCCGATGCGCGACCGTGAGCCCCAAGGTGCTCTTGCCGGCGCCCATGAACCCGATCAGCGCGACGTGCCGGTCTAGCGCGTGCGCCACGGGATCCGCTCCACGTAGGCGCGGTGGGCGGTGACGAAGTCGGCCAGCGAGTCGCCGCCGAACTTCTCGCGCGCGGCCCTGGCGAGCTCGAAGGCGACTGCGGCCTCCGCGACGACGGCCAGCGCCTCGACGGCCGCCACGTCGCTGCGCTCGACGAGGGCCTCGCCCGGCTCGCCCGTCTCGAGGTCGACCGAGCGCAGCGGGCGCATCAGGGTCGGGAGCGGCTTCATCGCAGCGCGCACCACGATCTCCTCGCCGTTCGAGACGCCTCCCTCGATCCCGCCCGCGAAGTTGGTCTCGCGGTAGAGCGCGCCCTGCTCGTCCGCCAGGATCTCGTCGTGCGCCTGCGAGCCGCGCCGGCCGGCCAGCTCGAAGCCGGCGCCGATCTCGACGCCTTTCACCGCCTGGATGCCCATCAGCGCAGCGGCGAGCCGGGCGTCCAGCCGCTCCTCCTTCGTCGCGTACGACCCGAGGCCCGGTGGCACGCCACGCGCGACGACCTCGACGACGCCGCCCACGGTGTCCCGCTCCGCCCGTGCCTCGTCGATGCGCGCCTCGAGATCCTCGGTGACGACCCGGCCGTCGACCCCGATCCCGATTTCCCCCACGAGCGCCTTCGCGACTGCGCCCGCGGCTACCGCGACCGCCGTCTGCCGCGCGCTGGCCCGCTCGAGCGCATTCCGCGCGTCGTCGAGCCCGAACTTGAGCGAGCCGGCCAGGTCGGCGTGCCCGGGACGTGGCAGCGTCACCGGCTTCGTTCCCTTCCCCTCGGGCTCTCCCTCCGGCGGCCACGGACTCATCCCCCACGCCCAGTTCGCGTGGTCGCAGGTTGTGGACGACGAGCGCCAGCGGTGTCCCGAGCGTGCGGCCGTGCCGTAGCCCGGCCAGGACCTCGACGCGATCCTGCTCGAGCTTCTGCCGCGGGCTGCGGCCGTACCCCTGCTGCCGCCGAGCGAGATCCGCGTCGATCGCGTCGCGGTCGAGCTCGAGCCCGGCCGGCAACCCGGTCAGGATCGCGACTAGCGCAGGGCCGTGCGACTCGCCTGCAGTCGTCAGGGTGAGACTCACGACGCTAACCCTAGGGCCGCGCGCATGGCGTCGACCGGAGCCTCGGCGCCGGTCCAGAGCTCGAATGAGGCAGCGCCCTGGCGGACGAGCGCCTCCAGGCCGTCGACGACCAGGCGGCAACCGGCCTCATGGGCGGCAGTGACGAGAGCCGTCGGGCTGCCGTCCGCGTGATAGGCGAGGTCGACGACCGCCTGCTCGGGGCGCGGCTCGACCAGCAGCTCGTCGCGCACGGGGGTCGCGTTCACGACGAGGTCGCACCCGGCCGCGTCAGGCGGCCACTTGTCGCTCCGCGAGAAGACGAGCACCTCGCCGGACAGCGCCGGCAGCAACGCCTTCGCGGCTCCGCCCGCGCCGATCAGGCAGACGCGCTTCGCCTCGATCCCGGCCACGATCTCCTTGTCCGTGTTGAACCCGAGCAGACGGCCGTCGCGGAAGACGAGCGTGTTCACGGAGTCGCCCTCGGCCTCGTCGCAGAGCCCGGCCACCGCCTGCTTGTGCGGGATCGTCACGTTCGCACCCGCGAACCCGAGCGCGGCGAGCCCGGCGACGGCCTCACCGAGCCGCGGCGCCTCGACCTCCAGCGGCACGTAGGCCCAGTCGAGCCCGCGGGCCGCGAAGGCCGCGTTCTGCATGCGCGGCGAGAGCGATCCGGCCACCGGCTGCCCGAGCAGGCCCACGAGGCGAGTGGCACCGCCGATCATCCGTACCCGTGTTCCGCCTTGTACCGATCGAAGGCGGCGGAGCTCGCCGTGAAGAAGTGGTGCTTCTTGTCCGGCTTGCGGACGAAGTAGAGGTAGTCGACGTGGGCCGGATGCGCCGCGGCCTGGATCGACGCGAGCCCCGGGTTCGCGATCGGCGTCGGGGGCAGGCCGGGAACAGCGCGCGTGTTGTACGGATTGGAGCTGTGGAGCTCGGACTCTCGGATCGCGCGCGTCGGTGGGATGTCCAGCCCGTAGCGAATGGTCGCGTCGATCCCGAGCGGCATCCGCTGGTGGAGGCGGTTGTAGATGACGGCGGCCACGAGCTGGCGCTCCTCCGGCGCGGCCGCCTCGCGCTCGACCATCGAGGCGATCGTGAGCACGTCGTACGGCGTCAGGTTCTTCGAGCGCGCGTAGCCGAGGTCGATCTTCCCCCAGTAGCGCCGGAAAGCCTTGAGCTGCGCCGCGGCCAGCTGCGCGGCGGTCGTCTTCCCGGTGAAGTCATATGTGGCTGGGAAGAGGAAGCCCTCGAGCGGATAGCGGCGCTTCCCGAAGCCCGGCTGGAGGCGCTTCCGCCTCGTGGCGGCAAGGTACGCGCGAGCGTTCAGCCTCGGCACCTTCCCGCGTTCCCGCTCGGCGATCCGCGCCACGGCCGCGACGCGCGCGGCCATCTGCCGGCGCGTGAAGCCTTCTGGGAAGACGACCTTGAACGGACGCGGAGGCAGCGCCGCGGTCGTCGTCTCCTGCTTGTTCCCGCTTCCACCGCCGATGCTCGCGACCGCGAACCAGGCCGCGGCGAACCCCGCGGCGAGCACGGCGACGGCGAGAAGGCGCCTGCGATAGACGACCGAGCGAGGCGTCCGCCGGGGCGGGCGCTCGCGCGGCGGCATCACTCCCGGCCGGCGCTCGTCCACTCGAGGTAGCTCGACAGCAGGTGGGCGGCGGCCCGCGCATCGTCCGGTTCGGACCGGTCCTGAGGCGTTCGCTTGCGACGCCGACCAAAGAGGCCGGGCCGGCTCGGCCGGCTCGGCCGGCTTCGCTGTCTGTCCCCGGGACGTGTCTGCGCAAGCCGTGTCGTGAAGCGCTCGTCGAAGCTCTCGACGGGAACGTCGACCGCCGCGCGCAGCGCCTCGACAAACGTCTCCGTCTCGCGCGCCTGCGCGCCGTGCTCGCCGCGGAGCGTCAGCGGCAGGCCGACGACCACGCGCTCCGCCTCTTCGGATCGGATCAGCTCGACGAGCCTCGCGAGCCCGGCGTCCGAGCCCGCGCGCTCGACCACGCCGAGCGGACGCGCGATCGTGGCGGACGGATCCGACACGGCGACCCCGGTGCGGGCCGAGCCGTAGTCGACGGCGACGATCTTCACCCGAGCGCCCGGCGCAGCGCCTCCTCCGCCTTCGCGAGGGCCGCGTCCAGCTTCTCGGGGTTCTTCCCGCCGGCGCGCGCCATCGTCGGCCTGCCGCCGCCGCCGCCGCCGACCTCGGCAGCCGCTTCCCTGATCACGGCAACCGCGTCGAGCCGGCCCTCGAGCGAGCGGTCGAAGTTCGCGACGAGATGGACGCGCCCGTCCTCGCTCGAGCCGAGCACGACCGCAGCCGGCGCCCGCGCCTGCACGATCCGGTCGGACTCGGCCAGCAGCGCGTCCGCGTCCACCCCACTCGCTCGGCCGACATAGACGTTGACGCCGCCGATCTCCTCCTCGCTGCTCGGCTCGAGCTGCACGTCGACCGACGCGACCTTGGGCGGACCCTCCTTGCGCGCCCGCTCGAGCTCGCCGCGCAGCTCGTCCACCTCACGCGAGCGCGCGCTGAGCAGCGCGTACGCCTCACCCGAGGTGACCGCCTCGATCCTGCGCGTGCCGGAGCCAACCGAGCTCTCCGAGAGGATCACGAACGGGCCGATCTCGGCCGTCGCGCGCACATGAGTCCCTCCGCACAGCTCGCGCGAGAAACCGGGGATCTCGACGAGCCGAACCTCGTCGCCGTACTTCTCGCCGAAGAGCATCATCGCCCCCAGCCTCCGCGCCTCGTCGATCGGGACGATGAACGCGCGCACGGGCAGGTTCTCGAAGATCCGCTCGTTCACCTCCTGCTCGATCCGCGTGCGCTCCTCGGGCGTCACCGCCTGCGGATGAGTGAAGTCGAAGCGCAGCTTGTCCGGCCGGACCGCCGACCCCGCCTGCCGCGCGTGCTCGCCGAGGACGTCCTGCAGCGCCTTGTGCAGCAGGTGCGTCGCGGTGTGGTTCGCCATCGTCGGGAACCGAACCGACCACGGCACGACCGCGCGCACGCGCGCACCCGCGGCGAACCCCTCGCCCTCGAACGTGAGCGCTTGGTCGTCGTCCGGGAGCCGCGTCGCCGCGACCAGCTCGGCTCGCGCGCCGGTCTCCTCGTTCTCGATGTACCCCGAGTCCGAGACCTGTCCGCCGCCCTCCGGATAGAACGGCGACTGTTCGAGCTTCGCCTGGAACCGGCCGTCGCCGAGATCCTCGTACGCCAGGATCGCCGTCAGCACCTCGGTCTTCTCGTAACCGACGAACTCGCTTCGACTTTCGCCGCTCACGCGCACGTCGACGGTCGGCGCCGCACGCCGCGACCTCTGCCGCTGCTCCTCCATCAGCCGCCTGAACCCGTCCACGTCGACGGGGAGCCCGCGCTCGCGTGCCAGCTCCTCGGTCAGCTCGAGCGGGAAGCCGTAGGTGTCGTGCAGCCGGAAAGCATCATCGCCCGAGATCACGTCACCTCCCGCGACCTCCTCGAAGAGCTTCAGCCCGCGCGCGAGCGTCTCCGAGAAGCGCTCCTCCTCCTCGCGCAGCACGTCGCGGATCACGCCCTCCCCTTCGCGTAGCTCGGGATAGGCGTGGCCCATCTGCTCGACGACGACGTCGCCGAGACCGCTGAGGAAAGGGCTCTCGAGGCCGATCCTGCCCGCCTGCAGAACCGCCCGCCGGACGATCCGGCGCATCACGTAGCCGCGCCCCTCGTTCGAGGGCACGACGCCGTCCGCGGCCAGGAAGGTCATCCCACGCCCGTGGTCGGCGAGGATCCTGTGCGCCTTCGTCGCCTGCTCGCTCTCGCCGTACCCGACCCCCGACTGCTCCGCAATCCAGCTCATGATCGCCTGGTAGCCGTCCGTGTCGTAGACCGAGTCGACCTGCTGCAGGACGCGCGAGCCGCGCTCGAGCCCGAGGCCCGTGTCGATGTTCTGCGAAGGAAGAGGCGTCAGCGAACCGTCGGCGTGCAGCTCGAACTCCATGAAGACGAGATTCCAGAACTCGAGGAACCGCTCGCACTCGCAGCCGGGCGCACACTCGGGCCGGCCGCACCCGATCCCCTCGCCCCAGTCGAAGAAGATCTCCGAGTCGGGCCCGCACGGCCCCGGCCCGCCGACCGACCAGAAGTTGTCGGCGCGCGGCAGGCGCACGATCCGCTCGGGCGGCATGCCCTTCCGCTCCCAGTGGGCGATCGCGACCTCGTCCTCGCCCAGGCCAAGCTCGGGGTCACCCGCGAAGACGGTCACCCAGGCCCGGTCGAACTCGACCTTCATGTGCTCGAAGACGAACTCCCAGGCGAGGTCGATCGCGCCTTCCTTGAAGTACTGGCCGAACGAGAAGTTGCCGAGCATCTCGAAGAACGTGAGGTGGTAGCCGTCGAGGCCGACCTCGTCGATGTCAGGCGTGCGGAAGACCTTCTGCACCGTCGTCAGCAACGGCGCGGGCGGCTCCTCGAGACCGAGGAAGAACGGCATCAGCGGCTGCATCCCCGCCGAGACGAGGAGCGTCGAGCGGTCGTCGGCGCGTGGGATCAGCGAGGCCGAGGGCCGGAAGACGTGGCCCTTCGACTCGTAGAAGGCACGGAATCCCGCGCGCAGCTCAGCCGTCGTTCGCATGACGGTGATTCTAGGGACGGCCTCTGTCGATCAGCGGCTAGCGGATCGTGCCGGCGCCCACGACCGCGTCGCCCTCGTAGAGCACGGCGGCCTGGCCGGGCGCGACCCCGTACACCGGCTCGTCGAGCTGGAGCCGAAAGCCGTTCCCGTTCTCGACGACCTCGGCCGAGACCGCAGGCGAGCGGTAGCGGAGCTTCGCCTCGACGCGCTCGGCCGGGACGTAGAGCCTGCCGCGAGCCTCGACCTCGTGTGTCGCGAGCGCCGCGCGCGGGCCGACGACGACGGTGTTCGTGGTCGGCTCGCTCCGGAGCGCGTAGAGCGGCTCGCCGCCCGAGACGCCGAGACCCTTGCGCTGGCCCGGCGTGAACCGCCAGACGCCCGAGTGTCGCCCGAGCTCGCGGCCATCCTCGTCCACGACCGGGCCGTCGCTCACGGGCAAGCCGTGGCGCTCGAGGAAGACGCGGTAGTCGCCGCCCGCGAGGAAGCAGGCCTCCTGGCTCTCGGATCGACCCGCCGCCGCGAGGCCGGCGCGCGCCGCCTCCGCGCGCGTCTCGTCCTTCGTCTGCTCGCCGAGCGGGAACCAGATCCGGTCGAGCAGGCGCGGGTCGAGGCGCGCGAGCATGTACGACTGGTCCTTGGTCTCGTCCGCGGCGCGCGCGAGCAGCAAGCGGCCCCTGTGCTCGGCGCTGCGCGCGTAGTGGCCGGTCGCGAGTCGCTCGGCCCCGGCCCGCCGCGCGAACGCCAGGAGCTCCGCGAACCGGAAGCTACCGTTGCAGCGGATGCACGGGTTCGGCGTCTCGCCGCTCGCGTAGCCGCGGATGAACGGCGCCACGACGGCGCGGCGAAACTCCTCGCGCAGGTCGAGCGTGACGTGCGGGATGCCGAGCGCGTGACACGTCGCCCGCGCCGCGAGAACGGCCTCGGGCGAGCAGCACGCGCGCTCCGTGTCGGGCCCACGCGGGTCGAGCCAGAGCCGCAGCGTGACGCCGATCGCATCCGGCCCCGCGCGCAGGAGCGCGACGGCGCTGTCGACGCCGCCGCTCATCGCGACGGCGACACGACCCGGCTTCGGCGAGGCGCTGAAGACCGGCCCGAGCGCGTTCGCGAGCGCGTCCACGGCCAGCTCGTCGCCCCCGACCGCAGCCGCCTCGAGCAGCGTCAGCCCCTCGAGCGAACGCTCGAGCCCCTCGGCCTCCGAGCTGACGATCCGCTCGCCGACGACGGCGAGCCGAACCAGCGCCCAGCGGCCTCCGCGAGATGAGTCGCCGACAGCCTCGATCATGAGCCCAGGCTAGCGATCTCAGGCGCCGCTACTGTCCAGGCGATGTTGACGAATCGCTCTGCGCCGCCCGCCACCGTCACTCCGGTCCTGATCTACCCGGACGTGCGCGCAGCCGTAGCGTGGTTGGAGTCCGCATTCGGCTTCGAGGAGAAGGTGCGGATCGGCGACGCACACCGCGCTCAGCTGCGTGTTGGAGCGGACGGCGCCATAGTCGTCGCCGACGTGCGTGCCGACCAGTTGGCGCCGAGTGCGGGTGTAGTCACGCACCTCGTCAAGGTCCGCGTGCCCGACGTCGACGCAGCGTTCCAGCGTGCCCGCGACTTCGGCGCACGCGTGCTCGAAGAGCCACGAACATGGGAGTACGGCGAGCGCTCGTGCCTGCTCGAGGACCTGGGCGGCCATCGCTGGGAGCTGACGCAGACGATGCGCGACGTCGAGCCCGAGGAATGGGGCGGAATCACAGTCGCGCCCTGGTAAGAGCGCGCTCGCCTCGGCGCAGGGTGAAGCGTCAGCCTATCCAGCAGCAGATTGATTGTTCTCAACGATCTTCAGGACCGCCTCGTAGCCGCCGCCGTTGATCACCTTGAAGCCGTTGCGCTCAAGGATGTCCCGGGCCTTGCCTGCGCGACCGCCGGTCTTGCAATAGGTCACGATCGTCCTGTCGGCGGCAGTTCGTCCAGGTGGCGCTTGAGAACCAGCATGTCGATGTTCTTCGCCCCGGCACCATCGCCTTCTTCGCCTCCACGCCAAGGCGGACGTCGAGGATGCGAGCACCGTTCCTGATGGCTTCGGCGACGTCGCTCTCGGGACTGATCGACCTCGTCCCGGATCCCAGGAAGTGCTTGTCGAAGAATCTCTCGAGCCACTGAAGCATCTGGGGCCTCTGATCGAACCGATCTCTCCTGAAAGGAGCTGACAATGAGAACCGCGGCGGAGCCTGCCAATCCGGACAAGCCCCGCCCCAGCACAGCGGGCCGAACCCTGACAACCGCGGTCGGTTGACGGCTCCGACCGTCTACGCCTGTGCCTGCTTGGCCATAAGCCCCTCGATGATCGCGGCCTGCGCTGCCAGGGCGCCAGAACCGCTGAACTGGATGATCTCGGCCCCTTCCTCTGAGATGAAGTTGTGCGGAGCCGGCCAGTAGCACACGTCGCCGGCCTTGCAGACGTCAGTGGTCCCGTCCTTGTAGATGACCTTCAGCGTGCCGCTGATGATGTAGGCGTGGTGTGGAACCCCGCGCAGGGCCGTCCGGCAATGGCGCCAGCAGCTGTGTGAAGTCAGTGCCCGGAGCGAAGATGTGGTAGGCGCACTGCATGTCGCCCCAGACTTCCTGCCAGATCTCGAGGCCTGGGGTGTTCTGGGTGACGTAGTCGTCAACCGGTTCCATATCCGTCAATTGGCTTCTCATGGTCCGCTCCTTCTTGTGGCTCACCCGACCGGCGGTGATGCCGATTTGTCCAAAGCCAGGCCCGGTCGCCTGGACACTCCTGCCGGGACCTTCGCAGCCGCGGACTCACGGCGACAGCGAGGGCAGGGAAATCACCTAGGTGAATCTGATCGCCGAGGAAAAGGTCGGCTGGAAGCACCGTTCCTAGCGTTCCGGTGCGGGCGCGTGGCCGGAGGCGCGATCGGCGTGCCCCAATTACCATCGCCACCCGTGGCCGAGGGCGTCGTCATCCGTCCCGAGCGCGACGCGGACCATCCCGTGATCGCAGAGGTGGTCCGCGCGGCATTCGTCGGACATCCCGACGAGGTCGCGTCGTTCGTCGAGCGCATTCGGGCGTCGGAACAGTTCATTCCGGAGCTGGCGTTGGTCGCCGAGGACTCCTCCGGTGTGATTGCTCACGTGATGCTGAGCTGGGTCGGCGTTGAAGGCGGATCCCGTACAAGGATCCTCAATCTCACGCCGATGTCGGTTCGGCCTGACCGCCAGCGCATCGGTGTGGGGGCACGGCTGATCCGGGACGCGCTCGCTCGCGCCGAAGATGCAGGCGAGCCTGCCGTCATGGTCGAGGGCGTTGCCGCGTACTACCCTCGCTTCGGCTTCGAGCGGGCGAGCGCGCTCGGCTTCATCTCCCCGCATCCGAAGATCCCCGACGACGCGTTCATGGTCAAGCGGCTCGCGGGATACAGCCCCGACCTCGCCGGTCGGATCGTCTATCCGGCCGCGTTCGACGCTCTCGGGTACTAGCGACCGGTCTGAGAAGAGCGGTGCACTCGGCGGGTCGCAACGTGCCTAGCGAAGTCCCATCAGAACACAAGTCGGTCGTCGAGGTAGCTCGAGACCGGCCAAGCTCCGTGAGTTGTGTTCGAGATCACGGTGCGCGTGACGTTCGATTGCGGCTCGTGCATTGAGCTGAAAGAGACTCCTGCATCCATCCCCGTTAGCAGCACGGCGTCGGCGGACGCGTGCAACCAGAACCCGAGGCCGTACCGCCTCGACCGGGACGAGACATCGCTACGAGGGCGAACCATTTCCGCGACCCAGTCGTGCGACACGATCCTTCCATCGAAGAACGCTGTCCAGAGTGACCTGACGTCAGCGGCGGTCGAGTAGACGCCTCCGTCGCCCGATCCTCGGACGGGCAGATGGAAGACGTTCGTCCTCCACGTGTCGTTGCCCTCGAGGTAGCCACGAGCCGTTCGAGCCGGGAGCTCGTCCGAGCGCAGGAACGCGGTGTCGCGCATCCCCGCGCGCTCGCAGACGCGGCACTGCACGAGCTCGTGGAAGGGGGTGCCGGTCGCGCGCTCGGCGATGAGCGCGAGCACGACGTAGCCGCTGTTGCAGTAGGCAAAGCGCTCGCCGGGCGCGAACTTCGGTGGGTGGCCGTCGAGAACCGCGAGGTAGTCCTCTGTCGTCGCGAGCTCGTGCACGGGGACGGGCATCAGATACTCATCGAGATCGAGGCCAACCTCCTCGTCGAGGTAATCCCCGATCCCCGAGCGATGTGCGAGTAGGTGCTCGACGGTTACTCCGTCGCCCACGAGCGGGATGTCCTTCGCGAGAACCGAACGCGCCGTCGTCGTGAGCTGGAGCGTGCCGTCTTCTACGAGGCTGACCACGGTGAGGGCTGTCAGGCCCTTCGTTCCGCTCGCCAGCGCAAAGCGTGTGTCGACCTCGTTCGGAATGTCGTAGCTGCGGTGCGCCAGCCCGTACGCCTTCACGATCTCGACCCTATCGCCACGATCAACACGAACGACACCCGAGAACGCCGTCTCCGAGGCAATCACGTCGAGGTCGAGCTCCCCAATGGACATCGACCGGAAGTTACCCGAGCAACCCTCCCGTCACACCGAGCCAGAGACCTCCCGGGTGGGCCAGTGTTCGGATTGTTGACGACGAGATCAGGACGACTCCCACCGGCGCGCAAGACGGCATCCAGATTCGTGAACGCCTGCCGTGCTTGTTCGGAGAACGAAGCGCCGGCTACTTCTCCCGTCTCGGGATCGACGCCGGGCTGTCCGGAGACAAAGACGAATCCCCCCGCACGCACCGCCTGCGAGTAGGGGCCGATCTGGGCCGGTAGACCGGGCCCCTGTCACAACTTCGCGTTCCATACCGCTCCTTTGCGTCGCCCTCTTGTCATCGCTGTGAGACTAGTGCGAGCACAGAGCAAGCCTCCGAGCTACGCCCTACTTGCTTGGGCCAGTGTCCCCTGAAGACTGAGGCTGGATGTGGCCGGAGCCGACGAGTTTTCGGTGGTCTGCCAGTCTCTACCGCGTACGGATCCGTACGCGCCTGGAAAGTTCTCGCCCGCAGTAATGACTCCGGGAGGCAGCATGAGGTTTCTTCTCACTTCCGCCGGCATCAAGAACACGAGCATCCACGACGCACTGGTCGACCTACTCGGCAAACCGATCGCCGAGTCCAGCGCCCTCTGCATTCCCACCGCGGTGTACGCCAATCCCGACGGTGCTGCCCATGCATGGCGGTTCATCAGCGGACGAGAAGCCAGAACCCCCATGTGCGAATTGGGTTGGAAGTCCTTGGGAGTGCTGGAGCTGACCGCGCTGCCCAGCATCGATGAAGAGCTTTGGGTCCCCATGGTCCAGGAGACTGACGTTCTGCTGGTGAATGGCGGCGACCCCTTGTATCTGTGCTACTGGATGCGGCAGTCCGGACTGGCAGACCTCTTGCCGTCGCTGCGCGAAACGGTCTACGTGGGACTGAGCGCCGGGAGCATGGTGATGGCCCCCAACATCGGGGAGGACTTCGTCCGCTGGAAGCCACCCACCGGTGGCGATGAAACGCTGGGACTGGTTGGTTTCTCGATGTTTCCGCACCTGGATCACGAGGACCTGCCGGACAACTCCATGGCCGACGCAGAGAGATGGGCCGTCGGGATGCCGGTGCCGGGGTACGCGATTGACGATCAGACCGCCATCAAAGTGACCGACGGCTCCGTCGAAGTCGTCTCCGAGGGGCACTGGAAACTGTTCACCCCCTAGGACCGAGAGCCCTGCGACAGGAGATGGGCATTTTCGAACGCTCGCCCTATCCGTGGGGTCTGCAAACGCCGACATCGGCTGCGGCGCTACGACGCTCCGCTGCGCCAGCGGTCGGCACACCTGATACCGAGGAGGACGAAATGCCCGTGAAGGAAGCAAGCTCGGAGGAGACGCCGTACGGCCGCTACATCACGTCGGACGGCTGGTTTGTCCTCAACCTCGGTGACGCGCTCGCCGTGCGGAATGAAGAGAAGGGCGGCGCGGCGTATCCGCTCGAGTCGCGGGAGCACCCGTTCGGCGACGCAGGCGTCCACGTCCACGTCCAGCCGGTGCGCCTGCCGTGGCCGCTCTAGGAGGACGACAACGCGCGCTCGAGGGCCGCCCGGTCGGTCGGCCCGCCGTGCGTCGCAAGCACGTGCTCAACCGGCAGTGCGAGTAGCAGGCGCAGCCCCTCGGCGATCTCCTCGCGTGTGACACCGGGACGGAGCCACCTCTCGTTGATCTCGAGGCCCCGGCCGAAATCGACGAGCGTGTCGCCGGAGATCACCGTACGCTGGCTCTCGACCCAGAGCACGGTGTCGTTCGCCTTGTGCCCGGGGAACACGTCGGCACCGAATGGCAGCCGGTCGCCGGGCGAGTACGGGCGTGCCTCGCCGTTCTTCTCGCGGAGCAGCCAGACGAGGTCGGGACTGCCGTCGCCGGCCTGCTCGGCGGTGATGCCGTACGTGTCCATGAGGTACTGCGCGCTGTCGGGCAGCGGCGTGTAGACCGGCACGCCGAGCAGCTCGACCAGGCTCTGCGCGTCGCGCTCATGCCACGGCGCGGTGAGCACGATCGCCGTCTCGCGGCGGGCTGCGATTTGCTCGAGCTTGCTAGGCACGGCCAGCGGATCGAAGAGCAGCAGCCGCTCCCCGTCGTCGATCGCGTAGGACGACACGTTCTCGCTCCACGGCTCGGTCGACCTCCACTCCGGGTGCGGTGCCTCCCAGTGCCACAGGCCCGAACGCAACTCGTGCACGCCGCGATGCTATTGAAATGCTGCGCGCTCCCGACCGAGGCCGGGTGCGCGCCCTGCGTGCATGAGGAGGAGCCGGCTGACATAGGGTCATCGATGCCCGAGGGCAATGTCTATTTCCACGCCTGCGCCGTCCGTGAGAACGGGATCACAATCTACGACGCCTGCCCGACCAAGGAGGCGTTCGAGAAGTTCTCGACCGGCGCGGAGTTCCGTAGCGCGGCGGAGGCCGCCGGGCTTCTCTGGCCCAGCAAGATCGAGGGACTGCCACTTCACGCCATGCACGCTCGCGAGGGTGTCACGGTCACCTAGTCGCAAGCGCGCAACCTTGCCTCCGGAGCCAGGGCGGCCAGGTGGGCGAGTCTCACAGTCACCCGAACGCGACAAGGCCCCGAGACTTTGGGACGATCTCCTCGTGTTGGCCGAGAGGGATCGGGTGATGGCCGCGTTCAATGCACTCGAGGCCGCGCTCGAGCAGCAGGACATCGAGGCTGCTCTGGCGTGCTGCACCGAAGACGTGGTCTTCATCGGATCGGGCGAGGGCGAGGAGGCTGTTGGCCGGGCCGCGATCAAGGAGATGGTCCGGACACTTGGCAGCGAGACTGCCGACACTTCATTCCGCATCGTTTGGGACGACGTCGAGATCGAACTTTTCGGAGCGGTTGCTCTGCTAAGAGCGTTTGGCTCCGCGACGCTTACGAGCCCTCGCCGAACGGCGGCGATGCGCTATCGCCTCACCGGCGTGCTCACACGCGTCGAAGAACGGTGGCTCTGGCACGTGCATCATGGTTCCGAGCCTGCTGCGTGGTAGCCGAACACTCTCGCCTGCGCCAGCGTGCTTGACGCCTGAACGGACTCCCTCCCCCAAGGAGGGCAAATGGGGGAACCAAACGGTCCCCCCATTCCCGTCCACCCTGCCGTTGTCCTGGGCCCGTCGCGAACCTGGCCTAGCCAGGTGGGTGCTGCGTCGCCTCCGGCGCTCGGCGCCTCGGGTCGAACGACAGCTCCCTCTGCGTTGGTGTTGGTTCTACTTGGAAACCCAGGCCACGCACAGGGTCGAGCAAGTCGCACTCTAGCTTGGTGGCTTGCCGGCGAAGACCCAGTGGATCTCCTGGACGCCGTCGACGCCGAGCTTCTCGGCGAGCCTGGGCGTCAGCTCGAACTTCCGTCCGGGCGGGACCGGCCGGTGCTCGATCACCTGCGTGAGGACCTGCGGGCTGTTCTTGTAGGCGATGTAGAGCTTGATCCCGCAGGGCAGCACCGAGTCGGTGACGCCGATCGTGGCGGGTCGCAGGAGGATCCCGCAGTTCGTCCGGTGGCCGTACCGGGCGGAGGTCGCCCCGCCGAGACTCGTGCGCCAGCGGCCGCCGTCGAGCGTCACCGGCTGCAGCAGGCGTGTGGTCTTCGCGCTGTTCCCGTGGGACGTGAGGGCCAGCGACACGATCGCCGCCAGCAGCGCGATCGCCGCAAGCGCGATCTCCCGCTGCGCAAGCGCGGGGCTCACGCGGGCCGCTCGGCCATCGACGTGGTCAGCGCAGCCCCGAAAGCCTCGCGGACGAGCGGGTCGAACTCGACCGGGAGATCGCCGGAGGTGTCCGCGAACTGACGAAGGCTCAGCAGCAGCATCGCCCGCTCTTCGTCGCGAGCAGGATCGACGCCCTCGGCCTCGTTGGCGATCTTCTCGAGCTCCCAGACGTTCCACTCCCGCGGGGTGACGTCGCGCTGGACGAACGGGACGACCACCTCGGGCTCCGGTTCGGGCTCTGGCTCCGGTTCTGGCTCTGGCTCCGGTGGCGGCGGGACTGGGACGGCTGCAAGCGGGACTCGTTCGGGCTCCGGTTCGGGTTCGGGCTCGGGCTCAGGCTGGGGCTCGGGTTCCGGTTCAGGCTCGGGTTCAGCTTCAGGCTCGACGATGGCAGCCTCCACCGGAGGCACGACTGGCTCAGCGACCGGCTCGGGCTCTTCAGCCGCCTCCGGAGCGGGAGCGCTCGAGCGGGCCTCGCTTCGCTCGACGATCGCCACCAGGAGCCAGGCACAGAACATGATCACGCCGATCCAGATCCAGCCGAGCCCCGCGAGCCCGACCGCCGCCGCTACGAGGATCAGGAACCCCGCCTCGAGCAGGAACCGGATCAGCGGGACGTGAACTCTCACGTGCCGGTCTCCTCCGGTTTCACGCGCTCCTCACCGTCCTCCCCAGCCGAGCCGAAGAGCTCGGCAACCTCCTTCGAGGCGCGGCTGGGCTCGGGTGTCGACCGGCGCGGAAGCAATTTGACGTGCCGAGGTGGAGCAGGCGACTCGGGATCGGGCTCCTGCGAGCGACGCCGCAGACGAAAGCGCCGGCGACCCGACTCGGCCGGCTCGGGCGGAACCTCGCCCGCGGCTTCGGCAGCGGGCTCCTCGGGCTCGTCCGGCTCGACCTCCTCGTCGGGCGCGGGCTCGACCTCGACCTCGACGACCGCCGCCTCGACATCCGGTTCCTCCTCGGCCGGCGCCTGCACGGGGGGCGCGACCACGGTCCGCTCCTCGGGCCGCGGCCGGAAGATCCGCTCCTGCTCCTCCTCCTCGTCCTCCCGGGCCGGCTCCGGCAGCAGATACGAGACCGGCGAGCGGTCGATCCGCGAGGCTGTCAGCTCGGCCAGGGCGACCAGCAGCCAGGCGATGCCCATCACGAGCACGATGTAGAGCGGCCTCAGGTGGGCAAGGCCTGCGGCCACGGCGAGCGCGACGAGGAACAGAGCCTCGAGCGCGAACCGGACTCCAAGCCGGCGCGGAAGCACGTCGAGAGCCTAGCCGGTGTTGTCGCCGTCGCCTTCCGTCTCTGCCTCGGGCTCGGGAGTCCCGGCCTCGGGCGGAGAGGGAGGGGACGGGCCGGGCGAGACAGGCGGCGAGGACGGCGGCTCTGCGGCCTCTTCGGGCGCGGCCTCGGGACCTCGGAGGCGCGAAGCTCGCTCGGCGTCGCCGCCGCGCGAGGCCTGAGCAGCGGCATCCGCGGAATCCACGATCGACTGCGCGACCCGCGAGATCGACTCGTCGCCGAGGCCGGCGGCGCCGAGGAGCTGCTCTGCGCCGTCCTGGGCTCGCCTGATGATCGCGGTGGCCTGCGAGCGGGCCCACTCGAGCGTCTGCTCGACCTCGGCTCGCGTGGAATTCGTCAGCTCGGTCGCCTGGTGTCGCGCCTGCTCGAGCAGCCGGGCGGCGCGTGACTCCGCCTCCTTGACCTCCTGCGCGGCCTTCTGCTGCGCTTCCTGCAAGGTCTGGCGCGACTCGGCCTTCGCCGCGTTCAGCATCTCGGCGCGCTGCCGCTCGCTCTCGTTCCGGTAGCGCTCGACGTCACCCTCGTGCTCTTGCAGCTCGCCCTGCCGGCGCGAGACCTCCTCCTCCGTGCGGCGCAGCTGCGACGCGGACGCGGTCTGCGCGTCGCGCTCGATCGTGTCGGCCATCTCGGCCGCGGCGCGAATCATGTGCAGAGCGTCCATGCGAACCGCGTGCCCGCTGGCCTCGATGCCGCTCTGGCCGGCCGCCTGGAGCACGCGGAGCTGGACCTGGAGCTGGGTCGCGTGCCGGCGGAACGCCTCGAACGCGTCGCGGACCTTCTCGCGGTCGAACCCGTCAGGCTCGCTGGGAAGATCTTCGACGCGCGGCAGCGACGTCAGCGCCGGTGCTTGTGCTCTCTCTTGGCCTTCTGGTGCCATCGCTACCTCTTCTGGCTCGACGTGGGACTGGACAGAAGTATGACTGCTGTATCGGCTCGCAGAACACCGGCGTTAGCGATGTCGCAGCAGGTCCTCATTCCAACCTCGGCCGGGACTTCCTGCCGTTCAAGACGGCGGCTGGGTGAAGCCGGCGCAAGCGCGGGAGCCGTCGGTCTCGCGGAAGCGCCGATCCGGCTGCACGTAAACCCAGCCCTGCTCGCTGAAGACGAGCCGGGTGCGCGAGAGGCGGCCGGTGTGAACGTCGAGCACGGCCCAGTGGAGGGGTTGCTCGTTCGCTCGCATCACGGAGCCTTCGTCGCGCCTCAAGGAACGCGGCAGCTCGGGCATCACCAGCACCCGACTACCCCCGGCGGGCACGAGCGGCCACAGCCCTTCGTCGACGAGCCCGCCGTCGATCCCCCGTCCCGAGTACACAACCTTGGAGCCGCGATAGACGCAGTCGTTGACGAACAGTCGCACGTGTCGACGCGCGAACAGGACGAACGTCCCAGGCGAAAGCCAGGCGACGCCGTGCCCGTTGTCGATGTCGAGAAGCGGTAGCAACTCGCCCCAGCGTGAGAGCGTGCGCGTCTGCCCCGAGCGCTGAAGCAGGAGCAACGACGGCGTCGGAGGCTGCACGTGCCGGCCGAGCGCCAGCGTGAAGATCGGCGAGCCGGGATAACTCGCGAGCTTGTAGGGATACTCACCCTCGCGTAGAGCTACATGCACGGGAGCCGGGTCGTGTATCCCGAGAACACGAACCCCGTAGACACTGCGTCCGTTCGTCGAGTCGACGCGGGACCAGTACAGTCGGGGCCGCGCAGAGGGCTTCGACGGCGGCCGTAGGAAGACCGCATCGTGCAGCCACCCGCCGCCGCCAACGGAGTCCACCACACGGACCGACCCGTCGTGGGAGAGCAGGTAGAGGACCTGGTGCCCGCCGGCGGGCACCACGTATGCGAGCTCATGCCCTTCGGGCGACGCGGCGGCAACCCAGCCGCGGCCGATCTCGGCGTGACGCCAGAGCAACCGGCGTCGACCACCGAGCTCATAGGCCCAGAGCCGGCGTCCGTCGTCGTGGAGGAGCATCCCGGCATGGATCGCCGCTGCCGGCCACCGGGCGCCTGCGAGCGACCCGTCCTGAGCGGGCGCGGCGGTGGTCGGTTGCCGGCCGCTCTGACAAGCCGGAAGCAAGAGCAGCACAGCTGCCAACGCGGCCCGCTTCATGAGGCGAGTATCACCCGCCCAGCGGGCAGCGGCAAGCCTAGGAAGAGCGGTGCTCGTCCGGCAGCATCTGGATTCCGAGCTCGGCCAGGATCTCCTGCGCGATCGGCGTCGGCGCGCCCGTCATCGGCTCCGAGCCGCTGGCGGTCTTCGGGAACGCGACCACCTCCCGGATGTTCTGCTCCCCGGCCAGGAGCGCGACGAACCGCTCGAGGCCGAGCGCGAACCCGCCGTGTGGCGGCGCGCCCATCCGCAGCACCTCCAGGAGGAAGCCGAACCGCTCCTCCGCGTCCTCCTCGCTGATGCCCATCGCGCGGAAGATCCGGCGCTGCAGCGACGGGTCGTGGATCCGGATCGAGCCCGAGCCGAGCTCCCAGCCATTCCACACGAGGTCGTACGCCTGGCTCACCGCGCGGGCCGGATCCGACTCGATCAGATCCTCGTCGCCGGGCCGCACGCCGGTGAACGGGTGGTGGCTGAACGTCCACCGCTTACCGTCCTCGTCCCACTCGAACAGGGGGAAGTCGGTCACCCAGAGGAACTCGTCACGGCTCGTGTCGATTAGGCCGAGCTCCCGGCCGAGGTGGTTGCGGACCGCCGAGAGGACCCGCGCCACCGCGCGCGGCTCGGCGGCGCCGAAGAGCACCGTCCCGGGCAGCTCTTCCGGGCGAAGCGCGTCGATCGTCTCCGGCGAGAGGAACTTCGCGATCGGCGAGCGGACCTCGCCCTGCTCGTCGAAGACGAGGTACGCGAGCCCCTTCGCGCCCCACTCCTTCACCAGCTCCTCGAGGCTCGCCAGCTCCGCGCGCGAGAACTCTTTCGGAACCGTCAGGCACTGGACGCTCGGCGCGTCCGCGAAGACCTTGAACTCCGTGCCGCGCGTCGCCTCGGTGACGTCGCGCAGCTCGAGGCCGAACCGGAGGTCGGGCTTGTCCGAGCCGAAGCGCGCCATCGCCTCCTGCCACGTAAGCCGGGGGAAGGGCCGGGCCGGAGCCTCGCGCGCGAGTGCCTCGAACGACGCGACCACCGCACCCTCGAGCGTGTCGAAGATCTCGTCGCGCGTCGGAAACGACATCTCGATGTCGAGCTGGCGGAACTCGAACTGCCGGTCAGCACGAAGGTCTTCGTCCCGGAAGCACGTCGCCATCTGGTAGTAGCGCCCGAATCCGGAGACCATCAGGATCTGCTTGAAGATCTGCGGCGACTGCGGCAGCGCGAAGAAAGTCCCGGGCTGGAGCCGAACCGGAACGAGGAAGTCGCGGGCGCCCTCGGGTGTCGCCTTGGTCAGGTTCGGTGTCCAGATGTCGACGAACCCCTGCTCGTCCATGAAGCGGCGCATCGCCGAGATGACCGTCGCCGAGAGCCGCAGGTTGCGCTGCATCCGCTCGCTCCGCAGATCGAGGTAGCGGTAGCGGAGGCGGACGCCCTCGTCGATGTTCTCCTCGTCGACCTGGAACGGCAGCGGCTCCGAGCGCGACACGATCTCGAGCTCGTCGACCTGGAGCTCGACCTGGCCGGTCGGCAGGCTCGGGTTGACCGCGTCGGGTGCGCGCGCGACAACCTCGCCTTCGGCGCGGAGCACGAACTCGTTGCGGATCTCGTGCGCCACGGCCGCGGCCTCATTCGCGCGCTCGGGGTTGATCACGAGCTGCGCGAGGCCCGTCTCGTCGCGGAGGTCGATGAAGACGAGGCCGCCGTGATCTCGCCGGCGCGCAGCCCAGCCCGCCAGCGCGATCCGCTTGCCCACGTCTTCGGCGCGGAGCTTGCCGGCGCCCACGTCACGCCACCTCACATTCGCCCCTTGCACACGGCGTGTCGACCGGTCAGTGCAGACGGTCGCGCGGGCAAAGCCCGCTCGACCTGAAGGAGACGCCGCAAGCGTCGTCTCATCGCTTCAGCCTCTCGCCGAGCTCCGCCGTCGGGACCTCCTCGTCGGGCTCGCCCGACCGCCGGATCGTCGAGTGTTCGGGGCCCCACTCGACGATCGCCCGCGCATCGAGTCGCCGAGCATGCGTGAGCTGGCCCTTCAGAGACCTGCCTCCGTAGTCGACCTCGGCGCTGACCCCGCGGCGCCGAAGCTCCAGTACGAGCGGCAGCACGCGCGGCTTGAGATTGGCGTCCTCGAGCGCGACGAAGACGTCCAGCTCATCGCGCTCCGGGGCGACGCCCGCCGCCTCCATCGAGAGAAGGAGCCGTTCGATACCGGCGCCGAAGCCGATGCCTGGCGTCGGCGGGCCACCCAGCTCCGTGATCAACCCGTCGTAGCGGCCGCCTCCGAGAATCGAGCTCTGCGCGCCGATCGCCTCGTCGACGAACTCGAACGCGGTGCGCGTGTAGTAGTCGAGCCCGCGCACCAGGGTCGGGCTGAGCGTGTACTTCACGGCGTAGTTGTCGAGGTGCGCCTGGACAGCCTCGAAGTGCGCCTGGCACTCGTTGCAGAGCGCGTCGCCGATCTTCGGCGCCGCGACGAGCGCCTCCTGAACCTTCGGGCTCTTCACGTCGAACACGCGCAACGGGTTCGTGGCGCGCTTCTGCAGAGCGTCCTCGTCGAGCTCGTCCTCGTGCTCGTCGAGCCAGGCCGTGAGGCGCTGGAGGTACGCCGGACGACAGTTCTCGTCTCCGATCGAGTTGAGCAGCAGCTGGTAGTCGGTCACTCCCAGACGCGCAAGCAGCTCGTCGTAGAGCTGGATCAGCTCCGCGTCGATCGCCGGGTCAGCTGAACCGATCGCCTCGACGGAGAGCTGCCAGTGCTCGCGGTAGCGCCCACGCTGTGGTGCCGCGTACCTGTACATCGTCGCGATCGTGTAGAGCTTGACCGGCTGCCCCTCGCGGTGGAGCCCGTGCTCCAGGTACGCGCGCGCGATCGGCGCGGTTCCCTCCGGACGTAGCGTCAGCGACCGCCCCCCACGATCCTCGAATGTGTACATCTCCTTCTGCACGACGTCCGAGCCCTCGCCCGATGTGCGCTGGAAGAGCGCCGTGTCCTCGAATCCGGGTGTCTGGATCGGCCGGTAGCCGTAGAGCGAGCACAGCCGCTCCGCCTCGCCGACGACGAGCCGCCACAGCGGCTGCTCGGCGGGGAGGATGTCGTGGGTGCCGCGCGGCGCCTCGAAACCCGTCACGACACCCGCAGCGGAGCGAGGAACGGGTTGCGGGCAAGCTCGGTGCCGAGCGTCGTCGGCGGCCCGTGGCCGGGGTAGACGACCGTGTCCGGCGGAAACCTCTCGGTCAGGGTACGAAGCGTCTCGACCAGGATGTCCCAGTCGGCGCCCGGCAGGTCGGTCCGGCCGACCGACCCGGCGAACAGCACGTCCCCGGAGAAGAGGCTTCCGGCCGCGTGGAAGGCGAGGTGGCCGGGTGAATGGCCGGGGACCCGGAGCGTCTCGAAGCCGATCCCGGCGAGCTCGAGCGTCTCGTCACCGGTCAGGAACACGTCGGCCGTGTACGACCGCGCGGAGGCGCCGGGCGGGACGAGGTCGGGGAGATTCTCCAGCAAGGCGCGCTCCTCAGCGGCCATGTGGACGGGCGCACCCGTGCCCTCGGCGAGATCGGCGACGCCGAGCAGGTGATCCCAGTGGCCGTGCGTGATCAGGATCGCAACGCAGCTCGTGCCCAGGCGGGCGAGCTCTAGCCGGAGCTGCGCTGCATCGCCGCTCGGGTCGATGACGACCGCCTCTTCGGCGCTCCGCGAGGCGCGCACGACGTAGCAGTTCGTCCCGATCGGGCCGAGCTCATGTCGGTCGACGACGATGCTCACAGGGCGTTCACCGGACGCTGAGTCTAACCGCGGAACGCCGCATCTCTTCGTCGTCAAGCCCGCGCGTGTGAGTGGCTCCGCGTCCTCGAGTGCCGTCCCCACACAAAGGCGCGCCCGGCCTCCTCCCCACTGCGAGCCTATCGCCGAAAGGCGCACGCGTGGGTGACGCGGACGTGACGAAATCGTGCCCGTTGAGGATCGCGAAAGACCGGCAGGAGAGCGCGGCTAGCGGCCGCCGCGGCCGGTGCGGGGCGGCGGCGACTGACCCGAGCGCTTCAGGTACGTCCGGTACATCGTGCGGTCCATCAGGTACATGAAGGGGACGAAGAATCCCGTGTAGAGAAGCGTCAAGAGCAGTCGGGTCGCGAGGGGCTGGCTGCGATTCAGGAAGCTGAACGCGACGAAGATCAATGGCCCGAAGATCACCGCACGCCGAGCGGTGCGGCGCCACGAAGGCGGATCGACCTTGCGAACAGGACGACCGCTGCCTCGCTTCTGTCCGTTCTTCTTGCCGTTGCGACGAGCATCGCGGCGAGGCTTCGTCTCGTCCGCAGAAGGCTCGGTTTCGACCTCCTCGCCCTCGGAGTCGACGTAGACGTACTCGTACTCGTGCCGGCGCTCTTTTTGCCGCCGGCGGCGCTGTTTGCGGCTCGGCATCGCGGCAAGCGTAGCGCCGCTCAGCGCTCGTAGACGAGCTCGCCCTGCCGCACGACCCGCGCAATGACCTCGCCCCCGACGTGGTAGGCGAGATGACGCCAGTCCGAGGCGTCGATGAGGACGAAATCGGCCCGATAACCCGGCGCCAGCCGGCCGAGCGCATCGGCCCTGCCGAGGACGTGCGCAGCGTTGACCGTGCAGGCGGACAGCGCCTCGGCCGGGGACATGCCCAGTTGCGTGCACGCGAGCGAGCAGACGAGCGGCAGGCTCTCGCAGAACGCGCTGCCGGGGTTGAAGTCCGTTGCCAGCGCAACCGCAGCGCCTGCGTCCAGGAGCTTCCGCGCGGGGGGCATCGGGCGTGCGAGGACGAGCGCGCTCGCAGGCAGCAGCACAGCGACTACGTCGCTAGCCGCGAGCGCGCGCACACCTTCGTCTCCGGTGGCCTCGAGGTGATCGACGGAGCGGGCTCCGAGCTCGATCGCGAGAGGCACGGCGCCCTGCTCGGTGAACTGGTCCCCGTGGATGCGGAGCGCGAGCCCTGCGTCCCGGCACGCCTCGAGGAACCGTCTTGCCTGGCCCACGTCGAATGCCCCGCGCTCCAGGAACACGTCGGCCGCCTCGGCGAGCGTCGCGGCCTCCGGCAAGACCTCCGCGAGGGCGAAGTCGAGGTACGCGTCCGCATTCTCGAACTCGGGCGGCACGGCGTGCGCACCGAGCCAGGTCGGGATTCCGCCGGCGTCGGCGATCGCCCTCAGAGAATCGAGCTCGGTCTCGCGATCGAGCCCGTAGCCGGACTTGGCTTCGAACGTCGTCGTGCCTGCGCGCAGCATCCATTGCCGGTGGCGTCGCACGGCTTCAGAGAGCCCTTCCCGGCCCGCCGCGCGCGTGGCCTGCACGGTCGCGAGGATCCCGCCGCCTGCGGCATGGAGCTCCTCATAGCTCGCGCCCGCCGAGCGCAGCGCGAACTCCTCGACTCGATCGCCGGCGAAGCAGGCATGCGTGTGACAGTCCACCAGTCCGGGGATCGCGCACAGGCCGCGACCGTCGAGCTCCTCAGCTTCTCCGGGCAGCCGCTCGAGGTCGGCCATCGCGCCGGTCGAGACGACCACGCCGTCCTCGCAGAGCAGGAAGGCGCCCTCGACGACCTCCACGTCGCCAAACTCCGGGCCGCGGAGAGGAGAGTGCCGGCCAGCGGGCGTGACGAGCTGCGTCAGATCGCGGACCAGCATGCGCCTCGGCTCGCCCGGAGTCGTGCCGGCGGATGTCACGCGCCGCTCGGAGGCGACATCGGCAACTCCAGGCCGTGCCGCTCCGCGGCGGCGAGCGCGTCCTCGTACCCCGCGTCGGCGTGTCGCAGCACACCCGTGCCCGGATCGGTCGTGAGCACACGTTCGAGCCGCTCAGCGCTGTCGGCACTCCCGTCGGCCACCACCACCATCCCGGCGTGGATCGAGTTGCCCATCCCCACGCCGCCGCCGTGGTGGACGCTGACCCAGGTCGCTCCCGCCGCCACGTTCAGGAGCGCATTCAGGATCGGCCAGTCCGCGATCGCGTCGGAACCGTCACGCATCGCCTCTGTCTCGCGGTACGGAGAGGCGACCGAGCCCGAATCCAGATGATCGCGACCGATCACGACCGGCGCTTTCACGCGCCCGCTGCGAACGAGCTCGTTGATCGCGAGCCCGGCGCGTGCTCGCGCTCCGTAGCCAAGCCAGCAGATCCGGGCAGGCAGACCCTGGAACGCGATCCGGGCGGGAGCCACCGTCAGCCAGCGCTGCAGCGCCTCGTCCTCCGGAAACAGCTGCAACAAGGCCTCGTCGATCGCGGCGATGTCGGCCGGCTCACCGGACAACGCCGCCCATCTGAACGGCCCGATCCCCTCGCAGAACAGCGGTCGAATATAGGCCGGGACGAAGCCCGGGTATGTGAACGCGTCCTCGACGCCCGCCTCTTCGGCCTCACCTCTCAGGTTGTTGCCATAATCGAAAACATAGCTGCCCGCCCGGACGTACTCGAGCAGGCCGCGAACGTGGTGAGCGATCGAGTCGCGCGCGCGTTGCACGTACTCGTCCGGGTCCGACTCCCGCAGTGCCGCAGCCTGGTCGACGGTGAGCCCGTTCGGGATGTAGCCGTTGAGCGGGTCATGCGCAGCCGTCTGATCGGTGACGAGATCGAAGTGCTCTCCGCGTCGAGCGAGCTCGGGAACGACGTCCGCGGCGTTCGCGAGCAGCCCGACCGAGAGCGCCTGCCCGCCGCGGGCCGCCGCGCGAACGCGCTCGAGCGCGTCGTCGACCGACTCCGTGGCCTCGTCGAGATAGCGCGTCTCGAGCCGCCGCTCGATCCGGGTCGGGTCGACCTCGACGCAGAGAATCGCCGCGCCGGCAAGTGTCGCTGCAAGCGGTTGCGCGCCGCCCATGCCGCCCAGGCCTGCCGTCAGGATCGTGCGCCCGGCGAGATCGGCCGAGCCGAAGTGCTTCTCTCCGGCCGCGACGAAGGTCTGGTAGGTGCCCTGCAGGATCCCCTGGGTCCCGATGTAGATCCAGCTGCCCGCCGTCATCTGCCCGAACATCGTCAGGCCGAGTGCCTCGAGGCGGCGAAACTCGTCCCAGGTTGCCCAGCGCGGAACGAGCAGCGAGTTGGCGATCAGGACGCGTGGCGCAGCGGATTGCGTCCGGAACACGCCGACCGGCTTGCCGCTCTGGACGAGCAGCGTCTCGTCGTCACCGAGTGTCAGCAGCGAGCGGACGATCGCCCGCAGCGCCTCGGGGTTCCTCGCCGCCTTTCCCGAGCCGCCGTAGACGACCAGCTCCTCCGGCCGTTCGGCGACCTCGCGATCGAGGTTGTTCAGGAGCATCCGCAGCGGTGCCTCCGTGGACCACGAGCGCGCGTTGAGCTCGGTGCCGCGCGGAGCCCGGATGGCAGAGAGGTCACCGCAGAGACTCTCGATCGTCGCCTCGAGCGACCTGGTCGCGCTCATCGGCGTTTGCGCGCCTCACGCACGCGTATCGACCGCCAGGTCCAGGCCGTGCCGAGCACGAACGCGCACGACGCGCCCACGACAGCCCACAGGACTTTGCCTCCGGTGGCGGCGGCAACCACGACGACGATGATGGCGAATGCGCCGTAGACCAGCGCACTGTCCCGGTAGGGCCGCGGAGGCCGGGAGCGACGGCGCGGGTGGCGTCCGTTCGTGCCCGTCATCGCAGCTCGCCGAGCTCCGCTTCGACCGTCGTCACGATCGCGCCGGAACGGACGGCCTCGGCGACTGCTTCGATGTCCCCGGAAAGCTGGCGGTCGTCGCGCAAGCGGGGCGAGAGGGAGCGGACGAGCTCGCGCGCCGCCCGCACGCCGACACCCGGCTGCAACGGAGCGAGGAACTCGACGCCTTGTACGCCCGCGAGCAGCTCGATCGCAAGCACGCGCTCTGCGTTGGCGAGCACCTGCCACGCCTTGAGCCCCGCGGCGTTCCCCATCGACACGTGATCCTCCTGGCCCGCGCTCGTCGGGATCGAGTCGACCGAGGCCGGATGCGAGAGAACCTTGTTCTCGCTCACCAGGGAGGCGGCGACGTACTGCGGGATCATGAACCCAGAATTGAGGCCGCCGTCACCCGTGAGGAAGGCTGGCAGGCCGCCGGAGAGCGCCGGGTTGACCAGCCGCTCGATTCGCCGCTCCGAGATGTCGGCCAGCTCCGCGACCGCCATCGCGAGCGCATCGAGAGCGAAGGCCAGCGGCTGGCCGTGGAAGTTCCCGTTCGAGACCAGGAGATCCTCGTCCACGAGCACGAGCGGGTTGTCTGTCGCCGAGTTCAACTCGGTCCCGACGGTGTAGGCGATGTAATCGAGGAGATCGCGGCTCGCCCCGTGCACCTGCGGCGCGCACCGCAAGGAGTACGCGTCCTGCACCTTGTCGCACCAGCGATGGGCCTCGTTGATCGCGGAGCCCTCGAGCAGGTTGAGCACGTTTGCGGCCGAGTCGATCTGCCCGCGCAGCGGTCGAGCCGCGTGAATCTGAGGAAGGAAGCTCGTGCGCGAGCCCTGTAGGGCCTCGAGCGAGACCGCGCACGCGACGTCAGCCGTCTTCACCAGCCTGAGGGCGCGTGTCAGGCCGAGCGCTCCGAACGCCGCCATGAACTGCGTGCCGTTGACGAGGGAGAGGCCCTCCTTGGCCTGGAGCCGGGTCGGCTCGAGGCCGGCTGCAGCCAGAGCCTCCGCGCCGGGGAGCCGCGTGCCTTCGAACCACGCCTCGCCCTCGCCGATCAGCGGAAGCGCGAGATGGGCAAGAGGCGCGAGGTCGCCGCTGGCGCCAACCGATCCGCGGCTCGGGACGTACGGGAGAACGCCTCGGTTGAGGCACTCGACGATCAGCTCAACGGTGCTGACACGCGCCCCGGAAAAGCCCTTTGCGAGCGCGTTCGCCCGCAGGAGCATCGCCGCTCGCACGATCTCGGGCGGGTACGGCTCGCCCACGCCGCAGGCGTGACTGCGGAGGAGCCGCAGCTGGAGCTCCTCGGTCAGCTCCTCGGGGATCGAGCGCGAGACGAAGCGCCCGAAGCCCGTGTTGACGCCGTAGGTGTGCTCGCGCGTGCCGTGGACAGCGCGCTCGACCACCTCGCGCGCGGCACGCATGCGGTCGCGGGCCGAGTCCGCGATGGCGACGGGGGCGTGATCGACGGCGACCGCCCAGACGTCGTCAACACCGAGATCTTCCCCCGTGAGCGCCTTGCTCTCGATCACGAATCCGAGTCTATCCCCCGCCGATTCGGCCGCTCTCGGCGGACCCGAACGCCCCTTAGTACGGTTCGCCCGGCCTCCTCCCCGAGGCGATCGTAAATCGGAAAAGCGCACGTGTGAGTCACGGCTTTGCGTCAAGTGTGTGACGTCTGGGGCCGCTGGCCCAGGGCCGTGACGCAGGCATCGATCAGTCGGTGTGCAGGCGCAGTTCGAGTACGCGCGAGGCGTCAAAACCGTCGATCCGAAGCTTCGCGCCGGCGGCCGCCGCGGCTGCGCTTGCAGGCATCAAGCCGACGAGCTCGGACCCGACCACCTCCGCCCCGCGTGCGGCGGCCTCCCACTCGACCCGCTCGACGATCAGGTGCAGCGGCGCCGCCTCGGGGTCCTCCACGTTCATGCTCACCTGGACGAGGCCGGCCTTGAGGAGGTCGAACCCGAGGGCGCGCACCCCCGGAAAGCCGCCGTCCCGCTCGCGAACCGCCCGCGCGATCTCGTCCGCGACCTCGAGTGGGCCGCGCAGGTTGACGTTGAACGCGACCAGCGGACGCCGCGCCCCGACCAGAACGCCTCCGGCTCGCTTGTCGAGGCGCGCCGGGCCGAAATCGGGCCGAAGCTCCCCGGCCTCGAGCCGCCGTCCCAGCTCGTCCAGCCCGCCACGCCGGAAGAACGCCGGCCCGCGCCCGGGCGCGAGCTCGCCGTACAGGAACACCGGCAAGCCGAGCTCGTCGCCGACCCGCTCGGCAAGCGTCCGCGCAACCGCGGCCGCTCGCCCGATCTCCTCGGGCACGAGCGCCACCACCGGCACGACGTCCGCCGCCCCGATGCGGGGATGGGCGCCCTCGTGGCTGCGCAGGTCGATCCGCTCCCGCGCGCAGACGATTCCGGCGAGAAGCGCCTCGACCAGCTCCTCCCCCGATCCGACGAGCGTGAAGACCGAGCGGTTGTGGTCCTCGTCGGCGTGCACGTCGAGCAGCCTGGCCCTGCCCCCGAGCGCCTCCGCGAGCGCGTCGATCGTCGCGCGGTCACGCCCTTCCGAGAAGTTCGGCACCGACTCGAGCGGCCGCGCCACGTGCGTAGTGTAGGAGCGTGAAGACCTACTACGAGCGGCGCGCCCCCGAGTACGACGACTGGTGGCTCGGGACCGGCCTCCACGCGAGCCGTCAACGTCCCGGCTGGGACGAGTCCGTGGCCGCGCTGACCCGGTCGATCGCGGCCCTCCCGCCCGCCTCGACGCTCGACGTCGCCTGCGGGACGGGGTTCCTGACGCAGCACCTCCCGGGCGCAGTCACGGCGCTCGACCAGAGCGCGTCGATGCTCGAGCTCTCCCGCGCTCGTGTCCCGGACGCATCCTTTCTCCAGAGCGACGCACTCCCGTTGCCGTTTTCCGACGAAGCCTTCGAGCGCGTCTTCACGAGCTTCTTCTACGGCCACCTCGAGGAGGACGACCGCCTCGAGTTCCTGAACGAGGCCAGACGGGTCGCACCCGAGCTCGTCGTGGTCGACTCGGCGCTGAACGAGGAGCACGAGCCCGTCGAGTGGCAGGAGCGCGTGCTCACGGATGGCTCGACCTGGCAGGTCTACAAGCGCTTCTTCACGCCGGCCGAGTTGGCCCGAGAGCTCGGCAATGGGCATCCGCTCTACGAGAGCCGCTGGTTCGTCGCCGTCCAGGCGTGACCCGTCGGCGTTCGCGCTACCGGTCTCTCGCCTCGCTCCAGCGGGACAACCGGGCCTGCCGCGCCTGCGCCGAGGCGGGCTACCCGCTCGAGTCGCTCCCGGTCGTGGACGGCCACGCGGATCAGCAGGCGTACCTCTTCGGACAGGCGCCCGGAGTCGTCGAAGGCGAGGAGCGCCGGCCGTGGCGCGGTCGCGCAGGCCGGACGCTCCGCAGCTGGCTCGAGCTCGACGAGGACGAGTTCTACGCGACGTTCTACTGCGCCTCGGTCACCCGCTGCTACCCGGGACGCTCGCCCGGCGGCCGCGGCGACCGCACTCCCGCGCCGCGCGAGCAGGAGCTGTGCTCCTTCTGGCACGACTGGGAGCTGCGCCTGCTTCGTCCCAGGTTGATCGTCCCGGTCGGCGGGCTCGCCGTGCTCCGGCTGCTCGGCCGCCGGCGTCTCGGTGAGTGCGTCGGTCGACGCTTCGAGCTCGAAAACGCCCTCGCGATCCCGCTTCCGCATCCTTCAGGCGCGAGTGCCTGGCTGAACGACCCGGCCAACCGCCGGCGGGTCGTCGAGGCCGCGGCGCTGATCCGAACGGAGCTGGCGGCGCTCACGACGGCGACTCGCGGTGCGGCTAGATTTCGAGGGTGACGGAACGGCCGCTCTACCGGCGCACCTTTGTCCGCCTGCTCGGGTTCCTGCGCCCGTACACGTGGACGCTCTGGATCTCGGTCGTGCTCGCGCTGATCTCGCAGGCGGCCCAGTTCGCGACGGCGTTCCTGACCGGAAGAGCCGTCACGAGCGCCGTGTACGGACACCACCGTCACACGTTCGAGCTGATCGTCTCCGCCGTCATCCTCGTCGGCGTCATCCGCTCGCTCGCGATGATGGGCCGCCGGCTGATCGCGGGCAAACAGGCGCTCGGGGTCGAGCTCGACCTACGCAGCTCCCTCTACTCGCACCTGCTGCGCCTCTCCTTCCGCTTCTACGACCAGCACCAGACCGGCCAGCTGATGTCACGCGCCACCGTCGACCTGCAAACGGTGCGGTTCTTCCTCGGCTACGGGCTCATCTTCTTCTTCCAGTACGTGATCACGATCGTGGGCGCGGCCGTCGTGATGTTCGCGCTCAACTGGGAGCTCGCCCTCGTCAGCCTCTGGATCGCACCGCTCCTGATCGCGATCGCCTACCGCTACTCGCACGTCGCGCACCCGCTCTTGCGGGACGTGCAGCAGAAGATGGCCGACGTCGCGACGGTCGCCGAAGAGAACATCGTCGGCGTCCACGTGGTCAAGTCGTTCGCGCAGGAGGAGGCCGAGCAGAGCAAGTTTGAGGAGCGCTCGCAGGCCGTCTTCCGCCAGAGCGTAGCCGCCAACCGGCAGCGCGCGATCTACGTGCCGGCGCTCTCGTTCCTGCCGCTCCTCGCCCAGGCGACGGTGCTGATCGTGGGCGGCCGGATGGCGATCCGGAACCCGCACTTCCTGGGCGAGTTCGTCACATTCAACGTCCTCGTCCTGATGCTCGTGATGCCACTCCGGATGCTCGGCATGTGGATCGGGCAGGCCCAGCGCGCGACGGCCTCCGGCGAGCGCATCTTCGAGATCATGGACGAGCCCGAGGAGGTCTCCGACCGGGACGGCGCGGGCGACCTGCCCGACGGCCCGGGCCGCATCGCATACCGCGACGTGAAGTTCGAGTACGCGGCCGGGCGGACGGTGCTGGACGGCATCGACCTGGAGATCGCGCCCGGCACGACCGTCGCGCTGATCGGGCACACGGGCTCTGGAAAGACGACCCTCGCCTCGCTCGTCCCCCGCTTCTACGACGTGACCGAGGGCGCCGTCGAGATCGACGGCGTGGACGTCCGCGGCGTCGCGGTCCGCTCGCTCCGGAGCGAGATCGGGCTCGTCCCGCAGGACCCGTTCCTCTTCTCCGCCTCCGTGCGCGAGAACATCGGCTTCGGCCGGCTCGACGCGACCGACGAGCAGATCGAGCACGCGGCCCGCCTGGCGCAGGCGCACGAGTTCATCGCGGAGCTGCCGGACGGCTACGACACGGTCATCGGCGAGCGCGGGATCACGCTCTCCGGCGGGCAGCGCCAGCGGGTCGCAATCGCCCGCGCCCTCGTCGTGGATCCGCGCGTGCTGATCTTCGACGACGCCACCGCCTCGGTCGACGCCACCACCGAGGCGAAGATCAAGCTCGGCCTCCGCGAGGCGATGAAGGGGCGGACGACGATCATCATCGCCCACCGCCTCTCGACCATCTCGCTCGCGGACGAGATCATCGTCCTCGACAACGGCAAGATCGCGGCGCGCGGGACGCACGAGGACCTGCTCGCGTCGAGCCCCGTCTATCGCGAGGTGTACGAGCACGGCCTGCTCGAGCGCGAGTTCGCCGACCGCGTGGAGGCGACCGCGTGAAGGTCTGGCAGCCCGGCAGCCATCTGTCGCGCGAGCGGGGCGCCCAGGTCGACGACTGGTCGCGGCAGGCAACCGCCCGGCGGGTCTCGACGCTCGCGCGGTTCACGGCGCCGTACAAGAAGCGGACAGCGCTGGCGATCGGGTCGCTCCTCGCCGCAACCGGCGTGAGCCTGATTCCGCCGTACCTGTGGAAGCTCGCAATCGACAACGGCGTCCTCCAGAAGGACGTCCAGGAGCTCTGGCGGGTCGGCACGCTCTTCGTCCTGGCCGGTCTCCTGACGATCCTCGCCACCTCCGCGCAGACGTACTTCACCGGCTGGACGGGCGAGCGGATCCTGGCCGACCTGCGCAACACGCTCTTCCGCCACCTCCAGCGGCTCTCCCTCGGATTCTTCGAGCGCAACCGGGCAGGCGTGATCATCAGCCGGCTGACGAACGACGTCGAGGCTCTCGACCAGCTCGTGACCGACGGCTTCACGAGCCTGATCCAGAACACGCTGACGCTGATCGGCTCGATCGTGATCCTGTTCTTCCTCGACTGGCGCCTCGCGCTCGCCACGCTCATCGTGCTGCCGTTCATGAGCGTCGCAACCGCGCTCTTCCGCAAGTACTCGGCCCGCGCCTACCGCGACGTGCGCGAGCGGCTCGGCCTGCTCACGGCGACGCTCGCAGAGGACATCGCCGGAATGCGGATCGTGCAGGCGTTCACGCGCGAGCGCGAGGCCGAGCGCAACTTCCGCGAGGTGAGCGAGAACTACCGCGACGCCAACCAGCGCACGGTCACCCTGAACGGCCTCTACTTCCCGGCCGTCGATTTCCTCTCGGCGATCGCGACCGCCATCGTGCTCGGCTACGGCGGCTACCTCGTCTTCGGGGGCTCGATGACCGCCGGAACGCTGTTCGCCTTCGTCGGCTACCTGGCGAACTTCTTCGACCCGGTGCAGCAGCTCTCGCAGCTCTACAACACGTTCCTCTCAGCGACGGCCGCGCTCGACAAGATCATGGACGTCCTCGAGGAGGAGCCGGAGATCCTGGACAAGCCGGACGCTTACGAGCTGCCGCAGATCGAAGGACAGGTTCGCTTCGAGAACGTACGGTTCGGCTACGGCCAAGGCCCGGAGGTCTTGCACGGGATCGACCTCGAGGTGTCGCCCGGGACGACGGTCGCGCTCGTCGGCCACACGGGGGCAGGAAAGTCGACGATCGCGAAGCTCCTCGCCCGCTTCTACGACCCCCGCGAGGGCCGCATCACGATCGACGGGCACGACCTTCGGAACGTCACGCAGGAGTCGCTTCGCCGCCAGCTCGGGATCGTGCCGCAGGAGGGGTTCCTGTTCGCGGGCACGGTGCAGGAGAACATCGCCTTCGGAAGGCCCGACGCGACTCCGGAGGAGGTCGTAGCCGCGGCGGCCACCGTCGGCGCGAACGACTTCATCCTCCGCCTGGAGGACGGCTACCAGACGCAGCTTCAGGAGCGCGGCGCGCGCCTGTCGCTCGGCCAGCGCCAGCTCGTGGCCCTGTCGCGCGCGCTGCTCGCCGATCCTCGCGTCCTGATCCTCGACGAGCCGACTTCGTCGGTCGACATCGGCACCGAACGCCGGATCGAGGAGGCGCTCCGGACGCTCCTCTCCGGGCGCACCGCCTTCGTGATCGCCCACCGGCTCTCGACGATCCGCGATGCCGACCTGATCGTCGTGCTCGAGCACGGCCAGATCGTCGAGCAGGGCACGCACGACGAGCTCCTGCGCATGCGAGGCCTCTACACGTCGCTGTACGGCGACTGGGCCGCCGAAGTGGCCTGAGCGGCCTGCTTCGTGACAGCTTCGTGACAAAAGCGTCAATTCCCTGAGACGAGGGATCGCTCGGCCGGCGAGGCGGCCCGATCGTGGTGGGGCTGATGTCCCGCACCAGGATCGCCAAGCTCGCGGGGGCGTTCGCCGCAGCCCTCGCCTTCGCCGCCTCTGCCTCTCCCGCTCTCGCGTGCGCGCGCGGGTACTCGTACGCGGGCCTCTACGCTCCGAGCCCGGCGCTCGGCGTGGCCGCGTCGCTGACGATGCTCCAGCCGCCGACGGTCGCGAACGGACACGTCGCGGCCTGGGTCGGCGTGGGTGGACCCGGACTCGGGCCGAGCGGCACCGACGAGTGGCTGCAGGTCGGCCTCGCCTCGTTCACGGGCTCGCCCGACGCGCGTCTCTACTACGAGCTCGCACTGCCCGGGCAAGCGCCGAGCTACGTCGAGCTCGCCTCGGGCATCCGGCCCGGCGAGGTCGTGCGCGTCGGGCTGCTCGAGCTGCCGTTCGCGGCGGACACCTGGATGGTCGTGTCGCCCGCAGGGCTCTTCGGTCCGTTCTACCTGCCACAGAGCCATGGCGCCTGGGCGCCGATCGCCACCGCCGAGAGCTGGACGCCCGGCGGATCCCCATGCAACCGGTACTCGTACCGCTTCGGCGACGTGCAGCTCGCGCGCCGGGGCGGCTCGTGGAAACGACTGCGAGGGGCGCAGAAGCTGCAGGACCCGGGCGCACATCTGCACCGCTACTCGCCCTCGACGTTCAGCGCCCGCGCGGCCTGACCGGGCCGGGCCTGGGCTACAATCCCCCGGCCGCAACGGCGCGTTGCGGGGTCGTCTAATGGTAGGACGCTCGGCTCTGGACCGAGTAGTCTAGGTTCGAATCCTAGCCCCGCAGCCTGAGAAACCCGCTGGAAATGGCGGGTTTCCTGCTTTTCGTTCTCGTGAGCGCAGAGACGTCCCGCTCGCGACACGACGGCGCTCCTCTCGTCGCTACACTAGGCGCTCGCCGGGCGCATTCGTCTAGTGGCCTAGGACACCGCCCTCTCACGGCGGCGGCACGGGTTCGAATCCCGTATGCGCCTCTCTTTCGAAAGCCCCGCAAATCGCGGGGTTTTCTCGTCTCTGGGGCTTGTGCGCCGAGAAGGCCGCAGCGGGCCAAAGAGGGCCTCTTGGGAGAAAGTTGGCTCACGATAGCCCCATTGGAGAGGGCCCGTGGGCTCCGCCCAGCAGCTACCCGAACAGCCCTCGGCGAGCCGCCTCGGCGGCTCGCTATGCTCGAAACCCACCAAAGAACGCGGCTACGCTTCATGGGAGACCTCGGGCCGCCCCTGTTTGGGAGGCGGTACTGGGCGAGAGGTCAGCGAGGGCGTAGAGGATCATGTGCTCACGCTACGCGCTGATTCGCGCGCAGGGTCCGCCAGTCGGCGAGCTGCACGAATCCCGCAGTACTTGCAGCCCGCCGACCGACCTTCCCCCCGACGGTGAGGACGGCCAACCGTCCTCACCGTCGTCTTGAAGCGAGGCGCTACGGGCTCGAGTGCTTGACCTTGCCCGAGACGCACTTGCCGAAAGCATTTCGCTTGTTCTTGTTCGTCCCGTACTTGGTCTTGAAGGCTGCTGGATCAGCCTTCCGCTCGGTCATACAGTCCTTGGCCGCGTTCACTCTCGCCTGCTGCTGTGCGGCCGCGGCTGCCTTGGCGGTCTGGGAGACGCAATTGCCGAAAGCATTGGCGTGCTCTTTGCCCTTGCCGTACTTGGTGGCGAATGCCGCCGGATCGGCCTGCTGCTCTGTGCGGCACGTCGACGCGGCGTTCGAGCGGTTCTCCACATTCTGCTTGGCGAGCTTCGAGACGCACTTGCCGAAGGCGTTCGAGCGGTTGGCGTTCGTGCCGTAGAGCAGCTTGAAGGCAGCCGCCCCCATGGCGTTGCGCTCCGTCGAGCACTGCTTGACGCCGGCCGCGTGGTCGGATGGGCTCGGCGGCGTGCTTGCGACTGCCCAGGCGGGGATCACGAGAACCGCCGTCAGGCAGATAAAGACGAGTTTCCTCATCGCTGGGCTCCTTCGGGTTGCCTTCCACTGCTCTCTGGTTAGAGCCATCGCGTGGGGCAACCGTGAACTCGCTGTAAAGATCTTTCGCCAACCCTGAGGCGACAGGACTCAGAGGTTCAAGCAGGCTCAAGCGCAGGACTCGCCTACAAGCGCAAGTACGGTCAGACGGCGGGCAAGGGAGCCGGCGCAATTCCCGCGGGGAAAATGCACCGCGTGGGACTGCACCAACTCGCAGGAACCCACCGATCCCCCGCCTTGCCACATAAGTGTCGAGAGACCGCCTTGGCGCTAGTCAGCTTTCGATGTAGGCCGTGATGGGCTGGATGACGCCGTGCTCATCCATCGCGGCCTTGACCTCCGGAGATGGTGAGGCCACCATCGCCCGGACGGCGTCAAGGTCTTGAATGTCGGCGGTCACGGCGATGTTGTTGCTGCCGTTCTGCGCGACGTAGTCGGTCACATTGCTGCCGCGACGCAGACTCGATAGCTGCAGCGCGTCCTGCCTTGCCCTTGAGCCAGCGGTCGATGTCGGTGACGGCGTGCGTGATGACGATCCTCGGCATGGCAACTCCCTTTCACGGTGAGTAGCGGTGTGGGACGATCTTAGGGCGTCGAGAAGTTCCGTGTAGCGGCGCGAGCCGTGGAGTTACCAAGCCCTCGACCTACGCCGAGCGCTGCTATGGAGGGCATTGCCCGGCTACCCGCCGCGCCGGGAGTTGCACGCGCGACAGAGCACTCTTAGCCCGTCGCGGTCGGTGCCTCCGAGCGCCAGCGGCACGATGTGGTCGACCGTCAGGTCGCTGGCCTGGTGCGGCTCGCGCTCGAAGCGCGAGCAGCCATAGGCGCCGTCGCAAACCCGCGGAGGCGCGGTGAATCCAGACGGGCCTGGGCGCGGATCGGTGAGCTCGTCGGCCACGACGACTTCGTGACGACGGCACGCACGTACACGCACGTCGTCGCCGACGAGGCCGAGGTCGACTATGTAGCGCTCGCGCGATCAGCCGGAGGCGGCGAAGGTTCGTAGCGGCGGCTAGGACGCCACCAACCCGCCATGCCCAACTCGGGCGACTGCTGCGCGACTTGATCCATTCGTCGCCGCAGATCGTCAAGATAATCCTGGGGGTCTCCACGAGAAGCAAGGTACGTCGGATGCAGCGCGAGCTTCTCATCGATCTCGCGACGAATAGACGCCCAGTGCTCGGCGGCAGTGCGGTGCTTCTCCGCCCGCTCGCCGAAGCGGAGGAACGTCTGCAGACTTGCAAGAACGGCCGCGAGCACGCTGAGCATTCCGACTGCTACCTGAAGTCCGGTGTTGACGTGAGTCCTGGAAAGCGTCGCAAAAACGCTCGTCCCGACGACGGTAGTCAGCACAACCACCGGAACCCCAAACTGAATGTTGGACTTCGAGAGACGGGTCGCCAGATCGTAATGTGCCTCCGAACTGGCAGTTGCCCTGCCCTCCCAGTCCCGCAATAGTTCGAGCACCGCGGCCGTCCAGGGACTTGGCGGCCTGCCACCTCGTTCCGCAGGTGCTTCTTCTTTGGCCAGGAAGCCACTCCCTTAGTTCAGAGCAGCGTCGCCGGAATGGACGGCCTTGTCAAGCGTGCGCCTCACTCTGACCCTGACGTGCTCGTGCGGTGCCTACCCCGGTGCCACCTCAGCGTTCGACAGTAGCGATTTGCAGGGGCGTTCGAATCCCCTTTGCGCCTCTCGTTGTTACAAGCACGGGCGGCTAGGGGCCCGTCGTCCAGCTCGGCCAGGTTCGCCGCCACGCGCGTGCGAGAAGACACGTCGGCACGAGCCATACCACCAGGAACCCAGCGAGTTCGACCGGCGGTGCGCCTTGCACGACGAGCGTCAGGCCGAGGATTCCGAGCAGCGCCAGGCTGAAGGCAAGCCACGTCCAGGTCAACAGCAGGAGCACCGCGCTCCGAACAACCGTCCGGACGAGCGTGCGGCCGGAGAACTCCGGCAGGTCAGTGAGGGATCGGCGAAGCGCCCGCTGCGAACGCGCCTCGAGTGCCCGCCCGACGCGTTCGTCGAGCTCGTCGAGCGTCAGCCGACCGGCCGCGTAGTGCTCGCGCAGCGACACCACTGCGCGCTCGCGATCGACATCCCCGACCAGGCCCACGCCATAAATGTACCGCCGCAGCGCCATCCGGTAGAACTCGGCCGTGGCGATGTTCCTGCTCACGCTTCGCCAGTCCGGCCCGGAGTGGGATGCGTCGCGGCCGCTCGAGGAGCAGTCCGGCTGGGACGCGCACGCCGCGTTCATGGACGGGCTCGTGGACGAGGGCTTCATCGTCCTCGGCGGGCCGCTCGCCGGCGAGGGCCGGGTTGCGCACGCCGTCGAGGCCGAGTCGGAGGACGCGGTCCGGGCGACCCTCGCGCGCGACCCCTGGAGCGAGACCCATCTCGTCGTCGAAGCGATCGAGCCGTGGACGATCCGGCTCGATGGACGGCGCGGCTAGCCCTTAACTCCAGTTCGCCACAGCGCGTGCCGATGGAGTCGGCGTGTGGATCCTGATCCCAGTCGCCGGGTTCGTGTTCGGCCTCGTCTTCGGGCGCTGGTGGGCGCTGATCGCGGCCATTCCGCTCGGGGCGTGGATCCTCGCGACGAGCGACATCGACGGACACGTGACCCTGTGGGTCGCGACGATGCTCTCCGTGCTGCTCGCGTGCGCGATCGGGGCTGGCGTGGCGCTCAGGCGGCTCGGCCGCCGCCGCCTAGAGACGACTCCGAAATGAGTTCAGCCGGTTCGACCGGTCATTTCAGACGGACGCACGAGCAGAGCCCGCGCGTCCTGAGATCGGCATCGCAAGCGATGCCTCAGGCGCCTAGCTCTGCGAGCAACGGGCCCGTGTCGAGCGGGTCGAAGCCGATGCGGCCCGCGATCTCCTCGCTCGACGGCTTCGTGCCCTCGGCGAAGAGCGCGCGCAGGCGGTCGCCCGTCTCTTTGCTCGACCACCAGTCGTCACCGACCTCGCGCTCGAGGTACGAGCGCAGCTGCGCGGCCCGGATCCAGGCACGGAGGTAGTCGGCCGAGTAGAAGCCGGCGTCCATGTCCGCCAGGAAGCCGTCGGCGCGGTAGCGAACGCCGGTCGCCTCGGTGAGTCGGCTCGCGTATCCATCGTTCGTGCCGCCGTCCTCGGCGAACCGGCCCCAGAAGTCGAGCTCGAACTGGAGCTTCGCGGCGTAGCGGCGGAAGAGGAGAGCCTCCATGAACACGGTCGCCCTCGCGTTCTCGACAGCGTCCTCGTCCGAGAGCCCGAAGTAGCGCGCGTGCCATTCCGGCTGGCGCGAGATGCCTTCGACGATGTACGAGTAGATCTCGGTCAGCGCATGGTCGCGCGAGATGTTGCGGAACGTGTACGGCAGGTTCGGGTCGCAGCCCGCGTAGTGGAGCGCGTGCCCGGCCTCGTGGAGAAAGGCCTGGTAGTCGTGGAGACCGCCCTGTGCGCGCGTGATCAGGTGCACGACGCGCGGCGGGTCCGACGGGATCACGCAGGCGCGCGGCGACTTCTGCGGACGGTCGTCGAGGTCGAGCTTGATATTCGGCTCCGCCTCGAGGTCGAAGCCGAGCCGTGTGAGCGTGTCCATGCAGACCGGGACGGCCTTCTCCTTCGAGTAGATGCTCTCGAGCGGCGAGAGCCGCCGCACGTAGGCGACGTGGTAGGAGTTCGGCAGCGCCTCCCGCTCGGGGCCGAGCAGGCGGTCGAACCACTCCTCCCGCAGCCGCGAGTAGACGTCCTCGGCCGCGGCGCTCGCGCGCGCCAGCGCCCCCTCGAGGTCCCGGATCGAGATGCCCTTCTCCTCCTCGGTGCGTGCGATCGGGTCGTCCATGCCGGTGATCTCCGCCTCGAGCGCTTCCGCCGCCTGCAGGACGTCGCGCCGCTGGTCGTTGAAGCTCGCCGAGACATCGCCCGCGAGCGAGCCGAGCTCGTCGCGGTCGGCGTACGACGTGAGCACCGCCAGCTGCGCCTGCGCGCTGCGAAGCGGAAGCTCCTCGCCCTTGAACTGGACCCGGGCGGCGAGCACCACGTTCTCGAGGGCATCTTCGCGCGCGGCAAGCTCGGCAGCGATCAGGCCCGCCTCGCAGGTCTTGCGCAGCCGGTAGAGGCGCTCGCGCTCACCCGCTTCGCCCGCCTCCTCCTCGGCGTCCCGCAGCGCCTGGAGCTGCTGCCGCGTGAAGAGGTCGGTGTAGCGAGCGACGATCTCGGCGCGCTCCGAGACCTCTTTCTCGCCGACGCGCACGGCGCGGCCCTCCTCCGAGCGCTCGAACAGATAGCGCTGGAGGCGCGACTCGTACTCGGCCGGGCGCAGGACTTCGGTGACGCTCACAGGCGCGCCAATCTACCGGAAGCCCTATCGGGCGCCCAGGCGGGCGAGCGTCTCGTCCTTGCCGAGCAGCTCGATGCTCTCGAAGAGGCCCGGCGACACCGACGATCCCGTCACGGCCAGGCGGATCGGCTGAAAGGCGTCGCGTGGCTTGAGCTCCAGCCGCTCGGCGAGCGCGCGCAGAGCGGCCTCGATCGACGCCGACTCGAACGGCTCCACGTCGGCCAGCGCTGCAGCCGCGGCGGGAAGCACAGCGCCGTCACCGAGCTGCTTCCCGTCGGGCTCGACCGGCGCGAAGAGGAAGCCCGCAAAGCCCGGGAACTCGCCGAGCGTCGCGATCTTTTCCTGGACGAGCGGCGCCGAGCGCCTGACCAGCTGCTCGTCCCAGTCGTACCCCCGCTCGCGCAGGTAGGCGACCAGCCGGTCGGCGTACTCCTCGGACGGGAGCGCGCGGAGGTAGACGCCGTTCAGGTACTTCAGCTTCTCGTAGTCGAACGTCGCCGCGCTCTTGCCGACGCGCTCGAGCGTGAAGCGCTCGACGAGCTCGTTCCGGGTCATGATCTCGGTGCGGTCGTCGTAGCTCCAGCCGAGCAGGGCCATGAAGTTGACGAACGCCTCGGAGATGTAGCCTTGGGCACGGAAGTCCTCGACCGTGATCGCGCCGTGCCGCTTCGAGAGCTTGCGCCCGTCCGGGCCGTTGAGGAGCGGAACGTGCGCGTACACGGGCCGGTCGGCTCCGATCGCGCCGAGGATCTGGAGCTGCTTGGGCGTGTTCGAGACGTGGTCCTGCCCGCGGATCACGTGCGTGATGCCGTCGAGCGCGTCCTCTAGCGGCGAGACGAAGTTGTAGGTCGGGCGGCCGTCGGAGCGGACGAGCACGAGATCCTCGAGCTGCTCGCTCGGGTACTCGATCAGGCCGAGCACCGCGTCCTCCCAGGATGTGACGCCCTCGTCGGGCATGCGGAAGCGGATCGCGCCCTCGTCCTCGTAGGCCTTGCCCTCGTCGACGAGCCCCCGCGCGACCTCCTGCGCGTGCTTCATCCGGTCCATCTGGAACGTGATCTCGCCGTCGACGTCGAGCCCGAGCCAGGAGAGCGTCTCCTGGATCTGGTCGACCGCCTCCGCGACCTCGCGGCTCGTGTCCGTGTTCTCGATCCGCAGCCGGAACTCGCCGCCCTCGTGGCGCGCGAAGAGCCAGTTGAAGAGCGCCGTGCGGGCGCCGCCGACGTGGAGGTAGCCGGTCGGGCTGGGCGCGAATCGTACTCGGACGCTCACGCCGCTAGCGTACTGGCGTGGCCGAGCGGATCCTCACCCAAAGGGAGCTCAACCGCGCCACGCTTGCGCGGCAGCTGCTGCTGAAGCGGGCGCGGCTTCCGGTCGTGCAGGCCGTTGAGCGGGTCGCGGGCCTGCAGGCTCAGCTCGGGTCGACTCCGTACGTCGGACTGTGGACGCGGCTCGACGCCTTCGAGCGCTCGGCGCTCGAGCGAGCGCTGACACGCCGAGCCGTCTCGCGCGGCCTGCTCATGCGCGGCACCGTCCATGTCGTCTCGACTCCGGACTACGCGATGTTCAGCTCGGCGCTCGACATCACGTCGCCGGGTTGGGTCACGCCCGAGATCGAGGACATTGCGAAGCAGGTGGCTGCTCCGCTGCGGGAGTACGCCTCCCAGCCGCGGACTCGAGCCGAGGTCTTCGAGTGGCTCGAGCGCGAGCACGGCATCGTCACAGACGGGTCGAACGGGATCTGGTACGCGATGCGGCTCGAGGCTCGGATCGGGCACGCGCCGGGGGCGAGCCTTTGGGGCGTGCCGCCCCAGGGGGTGACGTTCGTCGCCGTCGACTGCGAGCGCCCGGACGGAGACGCAGTACGAGCCGAGTTCATCCGGCGCTACCTTGCCGCGTTCGGGCCTGCGTCCCGCGCCGAGATCTCGGGCTGGTCCGGCATGAAGGTCGGCGACTTCGCAGACGACCTCGAAGGGCTTCGCCGCCTGCGCGACGACCGCGGCCGCGAGCTGCTCGACCTTCCCCGAGCTCCGCTGCCTGCTGCCGACACGCCGGCACCAGTGCGGTTTCTGCCGAAGTTCGACAACGTCCTCATCGACCGGCAGCGCGTGCTTCCCGACGAGTACCGAAAGGTCGTCGTGCGCAGGAACGCCGACGTGCAGCCGACGTTCATCGTCGACGGGCTCGTGGCCGGCGTCTGGCGGGTCGAGCGCAAGCGCGTCGTGGCCGAGCCGTTCGCGCCGCTGCCGCGCGCCGTTCGCCGCGAGCTCGACGACGAGGCTGCGCGGCTCGAGGCGTGGCTGCTGAGCTAGCGTCCGGGACATGCTGCTCGGCGCCCACTGTTCCGGCGGGGTCAAGAAGGCGCTCGACCGCGCGGCCGAGCTCGAGATCGACGCCGTCCAGCTCTTCGTCCAGAGCCCGCGCACCTGGCGCTTCCCCGAGCACGATCCGGCCGACCTCGCGGCCTTCCGCGAGCGGCGACGGGAGCTCGGGATCGGCGGCGTCCTCGTACACGCGCTCTACCTCGTCAACCTCGCGAGCCCGAAGGCCGACTTCTACGAGAAGAGCGTCACCACCCTGTGCTCGACCGTCGACGCCGCGTGCGCGATCGAGGCGGAGGCCGTCGTCTTCCACGTCGGCTCGCACCTGGGCGCGGGGTTCGAGGCGGCGATCGAGCGGGTCGCGCCGGCCCTGGCCCAAGCACTCGAGCACTGCAACGACACGACCTGGCTCTGCATGGAGGACACCGCAGGCGCGGGCGGGACGATCGGCCGCTCGCTCAAGGAGCTGGCCGCGCTCTACGACGCGCTCGACGCCCACCAGCGCCTCGGCATCTGCCTCGACTCGTGCCACCTGTTCGCCTCCGGCTACGACATCACCGACCGCGGCGAGCTCGACAAGCTGCTGAAGGATCTCGACGGCGAGATCGGCCTCGACCGGCTCCGCTGCTTGCACATCAACGACTCGAAGACGCCACTCGGCTCGAACCGCGACCGGCACGACAACATCGGCGACGGCCTGATGGGCGAGAAGCTCGGCGTCTTCCTCGGACACCCGAAGCTCCAGGGCGTGCCGGCGGTGATGGAGGTCCCGGGCCGCGAAGGCAAAGGCCCGGACGCGGAGCAGGTGCGAAAGCTGAGAGAGCTACACGCGCGAGCTACGAGGTAGCTACGACGCGATCCGGGCAAAGACCCGGAACGACGGCTCCCCGACGGGAAGCTCGTGGAACTCGGGGTTCACGCACCCCAGCTCGTCCGTCCGGCTCTCGTAGCAGGCCTCGACCTCGGCCTGGCAGAGCGGCAGCGGCGAAGCCATCGCCTTGACGGCCCCGAACCCGCCGCTCCGGGCCTCGGCCTCGCGCAGCAGGTCGAAGTCGATCTCGACCTCGAAGATGTTCTGCATGCACCCGATGTACGTGTGGCCGAAGTCCTCGTAGGCGTAGAGGAACGGGCAGCCGCGGTCGACGCAGGCGGCCGGGTAGACAACCTTGTCGCAGTGAACCTCGCAGCGGCGGCACTCGACCTCGTCGTGCGGGCGCAGCGGAAGCCCGCTTCGCGTGGCCGCCTGCTCGCGTGTCCGCATAGAAGGATTGTGGGCGCAAGAACGTGCCCTGCGCAAGACTTGACAAGTTGCGAATTCGCGGGTAGGGCCGACGTGGAGATCAGCCCGAAACTAGGCGCCGAACGACGTTCAGGACGTCCAGCATCGTGAACGCGCGATGGTCGGGCTCGCGGCCGTCAGGATGCTCGTCGGCCCGGAACCAGAGGGCCTGAACGGTGGTCATTCCGAGCTCGCCAGAGCCGCGCACGTCCTCGTAGAGCCGGTCGCCGACGAACAGAGCGTGCCCTGCATCCACCCCGAGCGCAGCGAGCGCGCGCTCGAAGATCGCGGGGTGCGGCTTCCGCTTGCCGACCTCGGACGAGAAGACCGCGAAGTCCAATCGCTCGGCGATCCCCATCTGCTCGAGGTCGCGGTGGAGCAGCCAGCCCGGATCGAACGCATTCGAGACGAGCGCGAGCTTGAGGCCGCGCTCCCGGAGAGACTCGAGGAGGGCATGCGTGTCCCGCGCAAGCCGGCGGGCCGGCTCCCAGGCGGCGTGCTCGGCCTCGAGGAAGCGGCCGAGCTGCTCCTCGTCGACCGTGATGTCGAAGTCCGCGAGCAGCTGCCGAACCAGCCCCGGGTACTCGATCTCCTCGATCGTCCCGGGAGCCCAGAAGAGCTGCTCGTAGCGCTCGCGGAAGTGCTCGGTCACGGCGTCGCCCTCAAAGAGCTGCTCGGCCCCGATCGCCCGCAGGCCGGCGCGCTGGCCTGCTGCGACCAGCTCCGGGTCGTAGGCGAACTCCATGAGCGTGTCGCCCCAGTCGAAGAGAACGGCCTCCAGCATGGGGCGCTAGGGTAGCGGCGTGGGCCGGAAGCTCCTCTGGGCGTCACTCGTCCTGGCCCCCGTCACCTTTCTGTTGCGCTACGTCTTCGATGCCGGCGACGTGACGCTGTTCGTCGTCGCAGCGGCTTCGCTGGTGCCGCTCGCGTGGCTGATCGGCGAGGCGACCGAGCAGGCGGGCGAGCACACCGGTCCGGGAATCGGCGGCTTCCTGAACGCGAGCTTCGGCAACGCGCCGGAGCTGATCATCGCGCTGTTCGCCATCAGCCAAGGGCTGCCGAACGTCGTGCGCGGCTCGCTCGCGGGGAGCGTCGTCTCGAACCTCTTGCTCGTGCTCGGTCTCGCGCTCGTCGTCGCGCCGAGCCGCGAACGGCAGATCGACCGGCGCTCGCTCATGGGCCAACTGGCGCTCGTCTTCGCTGCGATCACGCTCTTCCTCGTGCCCTCGGTTCTCGGCTGGAACGGGAACGCCGAGCGGCATTCGATCGCGATCGTGACGGTACCCATCGCCGTGGTGCTGCTGCTCGTGTACGTGGCCGCGACGATCCGGGGCCTGCGCCGACACCGGCGCCTCCACGCCGAGAGCGGCGCCGAGCCGGCCGGCGGCTGGAGCCTGACGTCCGCGCTGGTCGTTCTCGGCGTTGCGACCGTTGTGACAGCGTTCGTGAGCGAGATCCTCGTGCATTCGCTGGACGGGTTCGCGCACGCCGTCGGCCTGTCGGAGTTCTTCACCGCCGCGGTGATCGTCGCGCTCGTCGGCAACGCAGCGGAACACGGCGGCGCGATCGTGATCGCGCGACGCGGGAACCTCTACCTCTCAAGCGAGATCGCGATCTCGTCGAGCACGCAGGTGGCGCTCTTCGTCACACCCGCCGTAGCACTGTTCTCGTGGCTCGTAAAGCCGGCGTTGCCCCTCAGCTTCCGGCCCGTCGAGCTGGTGGCCATGGCCCTCTCGGCCGTCGGCGTCGCGCTCGTGCTGCAGGACCGCCAGGCCCGGCGGTCGGAAGGCGCTCTGCTGATCGGGCTCTACGCGGTTGTCGTGCTCATGTTCCTGCTCGCCGGCGACCGCTGAGCTCGCCTCGCGCCGGCCCTGGGAAACGGCGCTCTTTCGTCACATCTGGGTCACAGACACGCGCGGATTTCCCGGTTACGATCGCCTCGGGGAGGAGGCCGGGCGAACCGTACTAAGGGGCGCTAGCGAGACCCGGCGGCGGGCCGAACGTCTCCGGGGCTCGCGTGAAGGGGTAGGTCGCCCAGTACAGCTTCACGACCTCTCCGTCGTCGCTCCTTACGACCCGCAGCAGCTCGCCGCGCTCGGTGCCGGAGACCGCGCGGAACCGATCATCGCCCTCTTGCTCGAACACCGACGGCTCCCTGTCAGGCGGCGCGCTCGCGAGACGAGCCTCGAGCCGGCCGGCGCGCCAGCAGAAGATCGTCTCCGCCCCTTCCGACCACCAGCGTCCGAGCAGCGGCACGACCTCGTCGGGTGGCGCCTCCTCCGGTGTCCAAGGCTCGGGCGGCGCGGCCAGCTCCTCGACCGCCGCCTCCGCCAAGGTCAGACCCGTCGCGACCAGCTTCGGCCAGCGGCTCGAGTTCGTCAGCAGCACCGCGCCGACGGCTTCGCGTCTCGAATAGGCGAGCATCGAGACGAACCCGGAAACCCGCCCGTGTGGCCGCCGAAGATCCGCTCGCCGCGTCTCCACAACTCGAAGCCGAGGCCCCAGCCGAGCGTCCAGTCCGGCTCGGCCATGATCTGGACGTCGTGCATCTCGTCGACGAGAGACCCGGGCAGCACGGCTTCGTCAGGCGCACACAGGAACGAGCCCCAGCGCGCGAGGTCTCCGATCGTGCTGCAGAGACCCGACTCGCCGCCCTTCCCGCCCAGCTCGAGCTCGGGCTCGCGCAGGACCGTCTCCGAGTACGGCTCGACGAAGTACGGCTTCGCGCCCGGCTGAGCCGGCCCCCACGTCGTCCTCTCCAGACCGAGCGGACGAAGCAGCCGCTCCTCGACGTACTCGCGAAACGGAGTTCCCGAGACTCGCGTGACGACGAGGCCGAGCAGAGCGTACGCGAGGTTCGAGTAGTGCCAGGCCGTGTCGCCGGCAAGCACCTGCTCCGCCTCTCCGAGCCGGCCGAGCAGCTCCTCCTCGCCGGGGAAAGCAAGCGATTCCCAGATCTCGCCCGGCGGCTCGCGCTGGAGCCCCGACGCGTGCGCCAGCATGCGCCGCAGCGTCAGCGATCCGTGCGCGGCCCCGGGCAGGTGGCGTTCCAGCGGATCGTCGAGGTCGAGCTTCCCCTCGGCGCGGAGCTGCATGATCGAGGCGGCGGTGAATGTCTTGGTGATCGACGCGATCGGATGCTGGGTGTCGGTCGTCGTCTCCCGCCGCTCCTCGACGTCTGCGAGCCCGATCGCCGCCGACCACGCGAGCTCTCCGGCTCGAAACGACCCCGGCCAGGAGACTCGGCAACCGGCCTTCGCGCTGAGCCGCGCGGACGAGCCGGTCGAACCGTTCCTCAGGCGCGGGCAAGCGCGCCGAGCGCGCGGGGGATCAGCTCGACCGCCCGCTCGATGTCCTCGTCGTCGACGTCGAGGTGGGTGACCGCGCGCAGTCGTGAGCGATGCGCCGTCATCGAGAGCCCGACCCCGGCCTCCATCAGGCGCACGAGGGCTTCCTCGGATGCGAGCCCGAGCGGAGCGAGGTCGACCTGCACGAAGTTCGTCTCGACCTGCTCGAGGTCGACCGGCACGCCTGCCGCGTCGAGCCCCTCGCCGAGCCGCCGTGCTCGCTCGTGATCCTCGCCCAGCCGCTCGATGTTGTGCTCGAGCGCGTAGACGCCCGCGGCCGCGACGATCCCCGCCTGACGCATCGCGCCGCCGAACTGGTGCTTGAACCGGCGCGCCCTCGCCATCCGCTCGCCCGAACCGGCGACGAGTGCGCCCAGCGGGCAGCCGAGCCCCTTCGACAAGCACAGCGTCACGGTGTCGAACGGACGGCCGATCTCGGCCGACGGCACGCCTGACGCAACGGATGCGTTCATGACCCGCGCGCCGTCGAGATGGAGGCTCAGCTCGAGCTCGCGCGCCGTCGCGACGACCGCCTCGATCTCGGCGGGCCGCCAGAACCGCCCGCCCGAGGCGTTGTGGGTGTTCTCGACCGACACGATCCTGGTGCGGGGCGTGTGCGTCGCGTCTCCCGCGCGGACCGTCTCGCGGATCTGCTCGGGCGTGAACCGGCCGGCCTCGCAGCGGAGCGGACGCGTCATCAGCCCCGCGAACACCGCGGGCCCGCCGAGTTCCGAGACGAAGATGTGCGAGTTCTCCTCGGCGATGATCTCCTCACCCGGCTCGGCGAGGGTTCGCAGCGCGATCTCGTTCGCCATCGTCGCCGTCGGGACGAACACCGCCTCGTCCTGCCCGAGCAGCTCCGCCGCGCGGCGCTCGAGCTCGTTGACCGTCGGGTCCTCACGCCGCTGCTCGTCGCCGACCTCGGCCGCAGCGATCGCCGCCCGCATCTCCGGTGACGGCTGGGTCTTCGTGTCCGAGCGGAGGTCGATCATCACGACGCCTCGACTGCGGCCCGCGCGTCCGCGGCGAGATCCGGGTGGTCCTCGAAGTGAAAGCGCACGACCGAGCGCTTGACCGCCTTGACCTCGTCCAGCCGGCCGACCGGCGTCCTGTGCGGTGCCTCCTTCAGCTCCTCTGGATGCTCGGCCGCCTCCTCTGCGATCGCGAGCATCGCGTCGGCGAAGGCGTCGAGCGTCTCCTTCGCCTCGGTCTCGGTCGGCTCGATCATCAGCGCCTCGGGCACGATCAGCGGGAAGTAGACCGTCGGCGGGTGGAAGCCGTAGTCCATCAGCCGCTTCGCGACATCGAGCGCAGTCGCCCCGTGCTCGCGCTTGATCCCTCGCGCCGAGAGGACGAACTCGTGCATGCAGAGCCGGTCGAACGGCAGCTCGTAGGCCTCCCGCAGTCGAGCGAGCACGTAGTTCGCGTTCAGGACCGCTGCCTCCGACATCTCGCGCAGCGCGGGTCCGTAGGCGCGGATGAACGCGTACGAGCGGACGAACACGCCGAAGGGGCCGTAGAAGCCGCGAACCTTTCCGATCGAGCTCGGGCGGTCGTAGTCGAAGCGGAAGCGGTCGCCGTCGCGGACGATCGCAGGGACCGGGAGGTATGGCACCGAGCCGCTCCACGACCGCGATCGGGCCGCCGCCCGGGCCGCCGCCGCCGTGCGGCTGCGAGAACGTCTTGTGCAGGTTGATGTGGACGATGTCGAAGCCCATGTCGCCCGGTCGCGAGATCCCGCAGACGGCGTTCAGGTTCGCGCCGTCGTAGTACATGAGGGCGCCGACGCCGTGGAAGATGCGCTCGATCTCCTCGATGTTCTCGTCGAAGAGCCCGAGCGTCGAGGGGTTCGTCAGCATCAGCCCGGCCGTCTCCTCGTCGACCTTCGCGCGCAGGTCCTCGACGTCGATGTTCCCGCGTGCATCGGTCTGGACGTGCGTCAGCTCGTAGCCGGTCATCGTCACGCTCGCAGGGTTCGTCCCGTGCGCGGTGTCGGGGATCACGACTTTGCGACGCCGCTCGTCCTCTCCTCGCTCGGCGAAGTACGCGTGCATCAGCATCAGGCCGGTGAGCTCGCCCTGCGAGCCCGCCGCGGGCTGGAGCGAGACGGCGTCGAGCCCGGTGATCTCGGCCAGCGCCTCCTGGAGCTCGACGCAGAGACGCAGCGCTCCCTGCACGCGATCCTCCTCCTCGAGCGGGTGGAGATCGCGGAACCCGGGCAGCGCGGCCAGCCGTTCATTCACGCGAGGGTTGTGCTTCATCGTGCACGAGCCGAGCGGGTAGAAGCCGGTGTCAACGCCGAAGTTGCGCGTCGAGAGCTCGGTGAAGTGACGGAGCAGGTCCGGCTCGGCGATCTCCGGAAGGCGCGGAGGCGCCGCCCGCCGCAACTCACCCGGAACCTCGGGCACGGGCAGATCCAGGCGAGGCGGTCGACCTGCTCGGCGGCCGGGACGGGACTTCTCGAAGATCAGCTTCAACCTGCCAGCACCTCCGCCAGGCGGTCGATCTCGGCCGGTGTGCGCCGCTCGGTGACCGCGACGAGCAGGACATCGTCCATCCCCGGGTAGTCCCGACCGAGCGCGTAGCCGGGATGGACGCCCTGCTCGAGCGCGTCGCGAACCGCGGCGCGGGCAGGCCGTCCGAGGCGTACGGCAAACTCCTTGAACGTTGTCCGATCCGCAAACAGCAACGGAAGGCCGAGGCGTTCCTTCGCGTGCTCGCCGAGGGCCATGCAGGTCTCCCCCACCTCGCGCAGCCCCTGCGGCCCGAGCCACGAGAGGTAGACGAGGCCGGCCAACGAGAGGAGCGTCTGGTTGGTCGTGATGTTCGACGTCGCCTTCTCCCGGCGGATGTGCTGCTCGCGCGTCTGCAGGGTCAGGACATAGCCGCGGTTCCCCGCGGCGTCTGTGGTCTCGCCGACGATCCGGCCGGGCATCCTGCGGATGAGCTCCGAGCGCGCCGCGAGGAAGCCGAAGTGCGGGCCGCCGTACGAGATGTGATTGCCGGCCGGCTGGCCTTCCCCGATCGCGATCGCGCAGCCGTAGTGTCCGGGCGCTTCGAGCACGCCCAGGGACAGCGGGTCGACGTGCGCGACCGCGAGCGCTTCGGCGTCGGCAGCGGCGGCGGCCAGCTCGGGCGCGGGCTCGAGCACTCCGAAGAAGTTCGGGTGCTGGAAGATGACGCACGCTGCGCCCTCGGCAGCGGCGCGGAGCTCGTCCGGGTCCGTGGCACCGTCCCGGTGCGGCACGTCGACGACCTCGAGCCCGAAGCCCGGCGCGTAGGTCTTCACCACCTGCCGCACCTGAGGGCTCGTCGCTTCAGTGACGACGACCTTCGAGCGTCCCGTCGCGTGCTTGGCGATGTAGCACGCGTCGGCCGCGACGGTCGTGCCGTCGTAGCCGGAGGCGTTCGAGACGTCCATTCCGGTCAGCTCGCAGATCGCGGTCTGGTACTCGAAGATCGCCTGGAGGACGCCCTGGCTCAGCTCCGGCTGGTACGGCGTGTAGGCGGTCAGGAACTCTCCCCGCTGGAGAACGGCGTCGACGACCGCCGGCACGTAGTGGTCGTAGAGGCCGGCGCCGAGGAACGAGACCTCGGGCCTGGCGTGGTCGTTCTCCGACGCAAGGCGCTCGAAGTAGGCGGTCAGCTCCTGCTCGGTCAGCGCCGGCGGCAGATCCAGCTCGCGCCCGAAGCGAACGCCCGCCGGGAGGTCGGCGAACAGCTCCTCGACCGAGGCGACCCCGATCGTCTCGAGCATCGCCTCCCGGTCGGCGTCGGTGAGCGCGAGGTAGCTCATGGCGCGACGACCAGGATCACGCCTGCTCGGCGAGATGGCGCCTGTACGCCTCGACGTCCATCAGCGCGTCGACCTCGCCGGGCTCCGAGATCCGAACGCGAACGATCCACCCCTCTCCGTAGGGATCCGAATTCACCGTCTCGGGGGCACCGACGACGGTGGGGTTCACCTCGATGATCTCACCGGAGAGCGGGGCGATCACATCCGAGACCGCCTTGACGGACTCGACCTCGGCATACGACGCGTCCTTGGTCACGGTCGAGCCTTCCTCGGGCGGCTCGAAGTGCACGAGCTCACCCAGCGCGTCCTGCGCGAACCAGGTGACGCCGAAGGTCGCCTCGTCGCCGTCGATGCGCGCCCAGTCGTGCTCGGGGTGGTAGCGCAGATCGTCGGGGTACGTCTCAGCCGCCATTCGGCTCCTTCCGTGAGTAGATCGGCTTCTTCACGACATTGGCCCTGCGGGGCCGTCCACGGACATCGATCGTGAGGTCCGTGCCGGGTTGTGCGAGCGAAGCCGGAACGTACCCCATCCCGATTCCGCGCTCGAGCATCGGCGAGTGCGATCCCGATGTCACCGTGCCGATGACGTCCTCGTGGTTTCCGACGATCGACATCCCCTGCCGCGGGATCCCGGGGTCCTCCATCACGAAGGCCGCGAGGCGGCGCTCGGGCCCCGCCTCCTTGATCCGCCTGAGCTCGTCCGATCCGTTGAACTCCTTCTCGAGCGCACAGACCCAGCCGAGCCCTGCCGAGATCGCATCGGTCTCCGGGCCGATGTCGTTCCCGTGCAGCGGGTAGCACACTTCGAGCCGTAGCGTGTCGCGCGCGCCGAGCCCGCAGGGGACCGCGCCGCGGGCGATCACTCGATCCCACAACTCTCCGCCGGACTCGTTCGGGACGAGCAGCTCGACGCCCAGCTCGCCCGTGTACCCGGTCCGGTTGACGACGCAGGTCACGCCGTCGATCTCGCCGTCCTCGAACGTGAACGCCGGCGCCTCGGCCAGCCCGAGCCGCTCGAGCGAGCGCGGCCCCTGCACGGCGAGCAGCGCGTACTCGTCCGAGACGTCGCGCACCTCGGCTCCGGAGAGCTCGCGCTCCCGCAGCCAGGCGACGTCCGCATCGCGGTTCGCCGCGTTCACGATCAACAGGAATCGCTCTGGGCCGCGCTCGTAGACGATCAGGTCGTCGACGATCCCGCCCTGCTCGTTGGTGAGCAGGGTGTACTGCGCCTTCCCGTGCCCGATCCGGTCGACGTCGTTGGACAGGACCGACTGCAGGAACTCACGCGAGCGCGGGCCCTCCACCTCGAGCTCGCCCATGTGCGAGACGTCGAAGACGCCGCAGTCGGTCCTGACCGCCATGTGCTCGGGGATCACGCCCTCGTACTGGACGGGCATCTCCCAGCCGGCGAACGGAACGAGCCGCGCGCCGAGGGCGACGTGCCGGTCGTAGAGCGGCGTGCGCAGCAGCGTCTGCATCGCTCCGTGATGCTAAAGGAGCCGGCGGGACCGGCCGTTTGAAGGGCGCTAGGTCTCCGTCAAGGCATCGCTTGCGATGCCGACCTCAGGACGTGCGGGCTCTGGTCGCACGTCCGTCGGAGATAACCGGTCGAGCCGAGTGCGCTCATTTCGAAACCGTCTCTTAGTTGTCGCGCAGGAACGACGGCACTTCGAGGACCTCGTCGGGGACCTCGAACCGCTCCGCCGGTACCTCGCGTGCGCTCTCGGTCCCGTTCGCGGTCTCTGCCGGTTCCTCGGTGCGTCGCTTCCGCCGGTGCCGTGCGGGTCCGAAGCCGGTCGCGATCACCGTGACCCGCACCTCGTCGGCGAGCCCATCGTCGATGACCGCGCCGAAGATGACGTTCGCATTCTGGTCGGCGGCAGAGGTGACCACCTCTGCCGCTTCGTTGACCTCGAACAGCCCGATGTCCGGGCCGCCGGTGACGTTGAGCAGGATTCCTGTTGCGCCTTCGATGGACGATTCGAGCAACGGGGAGGAAACAGCCTGTCGCGCCGCGACAGTTGCACGACCTTCTCCGGAGGCCGTCCCGATTCCCATCAGGGCGGATCCGGCCTCGGTCATGATCGTGCGCACGTCGGCGAAGTCGAGGTTGACGAGCCCGGGGATCGTGATCAGGTCGGTGATCCCCTGCACGCCCTGGCGCAGGACGTCGTCGGCCACCTTGAACGCGTCGACGATCGACGTTCGCTTCTCGACGACCTGCAGCAGCCGGTCGTTCTCGATCACGATCAGCGTGTCGACGTGGTCTCGCAACTCGTCGAGCCCCGACGCCGCCACATCCGAGCGGCGGCGACCCTCGAACGAGAACGGCCGCGTGACGACGCCGACGCAGAGCGCCCCGAGCTCCTGCGCGAGGCGCGCAACGATCGGCGCCGCGCCGGTGCCCGTGCCGCCACCCTCGCCCGCGGTCACGAAGATCATGTCCGCGCCCTTGAGCGCCTCCTTCAGCTCGTCGCGGCTCTCCTCGCCCGCGGCCTTGCCGATGGAGGGATCGGCGCCTGCGCCGAGACCCCGCGTCACATCTGAGCCGATCGTCATCTTCACGTCGGCATCGCACATCAAGAGCGCCTGTGCGTCGGTGTTGATCGCGATGAACTCCACGCCGGCGAGGCCCGCATCGACCATGCGGTTGACGGCGTTCGATCCACCCCCGCCGACGCCGACCACCTTGATCAGCGCCAGGTAGTTCCCTGTCTCGTCTCTCATACCCCTCAACCTATCTCGACCTGAAGCTCTACTCGAACGTGCGTCTTACAAGTCCGGGAGGGTACGCCTCGGTGCGGCGCATGTCAACGCCGTGTTGACGCCAAAACTCTAAGGCTCAGCTTGCGGGTTGAGAGTTTGCGCCTGCGACCGGTCGGCCGGGAACGCTCACGTCCAGATAGCCGTAGCCCCCCGTGGCGCGCAGCGTCGGAAGGACTCGAGAGGCGACATCGAGCTTCAGACGGATCGCCCGAAGATCGCCCAGGCGAAGCTCGAGACCGGATGCAAGCAAGAACGTCAGCTCGTGGTCGCGCGCGCGGACGACGTTGATCCGCCGGTCGAAATGAGCGCGGCGGGCCAGCGCCAGCGCCCGCACAGCGCGGAGGCCGTACCGGTCGGTGATCGTCGCGCCGACCTGGGGGTCATCCGACTGCGTCAGCCAGACGGCCGGTAGCGCTCGCCGCTTTCCAACCGGCACCGAGCCGATCACCTTCGCACTCGTGGAGACGAGCCACGCGTTGGCGCCACGCCGTGCGATCGCCGCGGGCTCCTCCGGCCGCACCAGCACGCGCAGGGTGTGCGGGAAGTCGCGGTCGTAGCGAACGGACGAGACGTCGGTCAGCGACGTCAACCGTCGCTGGATAGCGCTTCCGTGGAGGGCGAGCAAACTGGTTCCCTCGATCGGAGCGAGCGCGGTCTGCACGTGCGCGGCCACAGCGGGAGGAGCGCCTTCGACCTCGATCCGCTGGACCGCGAACATCGGCGTCGCGCGCGCGAGCGCATACAGACCCGCGGCGCCGGCAACGATCGCGAAGCCGAGCAGGAGCGACCGGCCAGACGGAAGCAGGCGAAGGAACGCCGCGCGGTCCCCCCGTGCGGCGAGCGGAATGACGGCGGCGCCTGTTCGCGCGCGCTGCTGGGGCCTCTGCTCGGCCACGGCCCGCAGTTCGCCGTAACCGGCGACGCTCCTGCGCGGGGCCTAGGGCAGCGCGGGGAGATCGATTGGCCCCAGGAGCTCGACCTCGTGCTCGAGCACGACCCCGAACTGCTCGTGAGCGCGTCGACGCGCCTCGACCATGAGTGCGATCGCATCGGCCGCGCGGGCCCCATCTGCGTTCTCGATGAAGTTGGCGTGTCGCGGCGAGATCTGCGCTCCGCCGATCCGGTGGCCCTTGAGCCCGCAGGCCTCGAGCATCCGCCCCGCGCTCAGCTCGTGGTCGGGATTCTTGAAGACGCTCCCGAACGTGCGCTTGTTCGTGGGTTGCGCCGCCTTGCGCAGGGCTTGGAGCTCGGCCACCGTCGCCTTGATCTCCTCGACAGGCCTCGGTGCAAGTCTGAGCTCGGCGCGGGCGACGACCTGGCCGTGACGAAGCTGCGAGTGCCGGTAGCTGAGCCCGAGCTCGGACGGCGTCAGCCAGCGCGGACCTTCCTCGTCGACGACCAAGGCACGATCGAGGATCGCGGCCCAGTCGCTGCCGTACGCGCCCGCGTTCATCCAGACGCCGCCGCCGACCGTCCCGGGGATCGCGCAGGCGAACTCGAAACCACCGAGCCCGGCGTCCCGCGCGCGGTGGAGACACACGGCGTTCGCCGCGCCTCCCCCCGCCACGAGCAGCTCGCCCTGGATCTCTGCGGCCGCGAGCTCGCCCGCGAGCCTCAGCACGAGGCCCTCGAAGCCCTCGTCTGCGACCAGCAGGTTCGAGCCGAGACCGACCGTCGCGACCCGAAGCTCCCGCTCCCGCGCCCAGGCCAAAACCTGCTCCAGCTCGTCAATCGTCTCCGGCCGCGCGAATGCCCCGGCCGACCCACCCGTCCCGACCGTGGTGAGGCGTGAGAGGGAGACCCCCTCCTCGATCTTCACGCCAGCTCCTCGAGAATCAACGGCCCGGCCCGCTCGACGTCGCCGGCCCCGATCGTGAGAACGAGGTCGCCGGGTCGCGCCCGGCGGGCGAGGAAGCGCACGGCGTCCTCGAGCGACGGTGTCCACGCGACGGGCATTCCCGGCCGCTCCGCGGCAAGCGCATCGACGACCAGCTTTCCGCTGACACCCGCCACCGGGTCCTCGCGCGCCGCGTAAATCTCCGTCACCGCGACGGCGTCGGCCGCGGCCAAGGCGGTTGCGAGGTCGGCGGCCAGATGACGCGTGCGCGAGTACAGGTGCGGCTGGAACACGACGAGCACGCGGCCGCCGTTGACCGCTGAGCGCGCGGCCCGAAGCGTGGCCGCGATCTCGCTCGGGTGGTGACCGTAGTCGTCGAAAACCTCGACGCCGCCCGCCTCTCCGCGCCGTTCGAGCCGTCGGCCCACGCCGCGGAAGTCGGGCAGGACGCGCTCCGCGTCCGCGCGGGGCACATCCGCCAGGTCGAGCGCCGCGAGCGCGACCGCCGCGTTACGCCGGTTGTGCTCGCCCGGGATCCCGAGCTCGAATCCGACCGGCTCGAGATCCTCGCCCTTCACCTGAGCCGGAGCCTCCGCGAGCCAGCGGCCGAAGAGCTCCCGCACCTCTTCTTCCGAAGCGAAGGTTGCGTGATGGTCGAGCTCGACGTTGGTGACCACCGCGATCTGCGGCCGTAGCAGCTCGAGCGAGCGGTCCGATTCGTCCCCTTCGGCGACAAGCCATCCCTGACCGGCGCGGGCGTTGCCGTCGAGCTGGGGAATCTCGCCGCCGATCAGGAAGGACGGATCGAGCCCGAGGCGGTCGAGGCAGAACGCGATCATCGCCGCCGTCGTCGTCTTGCCATGTGCGCCGGCGACGACGATCGAGGGCCGCATCGCGACGAGCTCGGCGAGCAGCTCGCCACGCCTCCTCACCGTGTGGCGGGCGAGCTCCGGGTTGTCCGGTGCGATCGCGCTCGAGACGATCACCTCGGCCCCTGCGGGAACGTTCGCGGCATCGTGTCCAATCGTCACGGGCACGCCCGCGGCTTCGAGCCGCTCGATGTACGAGGAGCGCGAGCGGTCGGAGCCGCCCACCTCCGCTCCCCACTCGCGCGCGACGAGGGCGAGTGCGCTCATTCCTGCGCCGCCGATTCCGACGAACCAGAGGCGCCTACTCTCCAGCAAGCGCGATCAGCTCCTCCGCGATCTCGTCGGCCGCGTCCGGGCGCGCGACGCGCAGCATCGCGGCGCTCATCTCCTCCAGCCGTCGCGGGTCGTCGAGCAAAGAACGAACGATCTCCGGCACCTGACCCAGCTCCGTCTCCTGCACGAGAATCGCGCCGCCTGCGCTCTGGAAGTAGCGCGCGTTCCTCGTCTGGTGGTCGGCGGTCGCGAACGGGTACGGAACAAGGATCGCCGGCTTTCCCGCCGCAGCGAGCTCCCAGACGCCGCCTCCCGCGCGCGCGAGAACGAGGTCGGCGGCACCGAGGGCTGCGCCGTAGTCGTCCAGGAACGCGAGCAACCGGTACCCGGGCCGGGAGACGCGTCCGCGAAGCGCCTCGAGCTGCGACTCCCCGCAGAGGTGCAGGACTCCCGGGCCGGTCGTGCCGAAGCTCTCGACCGCGAGCTCGTTGAGTGCCCGCGCGCCCTGGCTCCCTCCGGCCACGAGCAGCACAGGCCCCTCCGCAGGCAGCTCGAGCTCCCGCCTCGCCTGCTCGCGGGGCACCGGACGCGAGCGCGCCGGGATCGGCCGCCCGGTCACGCGGTACTTCGACCCCTCCCGGCCCCGGATCGGAAACGCGAGGAACACCCGCTTCGCGAACGGCACCGCGAGCCGGTTCGCGAGGCCGAGGTGCGCGTCGGCTTCCATGACCGCGCTCGGTATCCGCCTCCGCGCGGCCGCCGTCACCATCGGGCCGCCCACGTACCCGCCGCCGCCCAGCACGACGTCCGGTTTCCGGCGCGCGAGGATCCGGTCACACGCGGCCGGCGCCGCCAGCGCCTGCAAGGCCGCGCGGGCCTGCGCGAGCCCCGGCTGTCGCGGCAGGCCGCTCACGCGAAAGGTGTCGAGCTCGAAGCCTGCCTCAGGAACGAGCCGAGCCTCGGCGCGACCCGGCGACCCGGCGAAGGTCACCCGTGCTCCGCGCGCGCTGAGCGCTTCCGCGACGGCGAGGGCGGGCAGCACGTGGCCGGCCGTCCCCCCGGCCGCGATCAGGCACGCTGGCGCGTTTTGCTCCGGCATCGCCTGCGATGTTAAGGAGGATGCCGACCGAGACGAGCGCCACGACCAGGCTCGAGCCGCCGTAGGAGACGAACGGAAGGGGGATTCCGGTGAGAGGGGCGAGCCCGAGGACGGCTGCGAGGTTGATCGCGGCCTGGCCGCAGACCAGCACCGTCAGCCCGGCGGCGAGGCGTTTCCCGAACGGATCGCGGCACCCGAGCGCGATCCTGAGCCCGAAGTAGGCGAACGCCCCGTAGGCGACGATCACGGCGGTCGCGCCCACGAGCCCGAGCTCCTCGCCGATGATCGCGAAGATCATGTCCGTGTGTGCCTCGGGGAGGAAGTTCGCCTTCTCGATGCTCTGGCCGAGCCCCCGCCCGAAGATCCCGCCCGAGCCGAGGCCGATCATCGCCTGCACGGTCTGGTAGCCGGCGCCCTGCGCGTCGTGCCATGGGTTGAGGAAGCTGAACAGGCGGGCGCGCCGGTACGGCTCAAACCACACCGCAACCATGCTCACCGCTCCGGCGATGAAGAGGCCCGCGCCGACCGTCCTCACCGGTGTCCCGGCGACGAGCAGCATTGCCGCGAGCATCACGAGAATAGTGATCGCGGTACCGAGGTCCGGCTCGGCGAGCAGGAGCACGGAGACGATTCCAGCGAGCAGGCCGACCGGTCGCCAGAGCTCGCCGAGACTCTGCGGCGGGCGACGGCGAGTCAGGTACGCGGCCGCCCACACCGCCAGGGCCAGCTTCGCGAGCTCCGAGGGCTGGAAGACGGCCGGGCCGAGAGTGATCCAGCGCCGCGCGCCGTTCACCGCCTGGCCGATCACGAGCACGGCAAGGAGCAGCGCGATGCTCGAGACCATCAGCACGGGCGCTAGCCGACGAAGGAGGCGATAGTCGGTTCGCGAAGCAGCGAGCATCAGGACAAGCCCGAGTAGCGCGTAGCCGGCCTGGCGCTTGAGGTAGTAGGCGGGATCGCCGTTCGCGAGCGCCGCGGAGGCCGAGGTCGCGCTGTAGACCATCACCAGGCCGAACGCGACCAGGCCGAAGGTGATCAGGGTCAGAACACTCGCTTCGAGCTGTCCGCGCTTCACCCGGACAGGTTCTGCACCAGCCTCCTGAACTCCTCGCCCCGTTCCTCGAAGTCGCGGAACTGGTCGTAGCTCGCGCACGCGGGCGAGAGCAGGACGACGTCGCCCGGCCCGGCCTCGATCGAGTCGAGTGCGGTGGCGAGATCGCCGTCGCGCCGCGCCTGCGGGATCGCCTCGGCGAGCTCTCCGGCGGTCTCGCCGATCACGTGCACGCTCTTCACGTTCGGGCCGATCGCCGCAGCGAGCGGCGTGAAATCCTCGCCCTTGCGGGAGCCGCCGAGGATCAGGTGCACCGGCTCGTCCTCGTAGGCGGCGAGCGCACGCAGGGCGGCGGCGACGTTTGTCGCCTTCGAGTCGTTCACGTAGGTCACGCCGTTCAGCTCACGCACGAGCTCGAGCCTGTGCGGCACGCCAGGGAAGGTGCGGAGGGCCTCCGCGATCCGCTCGTCGGGGACTCCGGCCACGCGGGCTGCGGCGGTCGCGGCGACGGCGTTCTCGCGGTTGTGGGCGCCGCGTATCAGCGGCTCGGCCGGGAGCGGGTCGTCGGCGCCGAACTCGATCCCGTCGAGACCGAGCCCTCGTGGGACGATCTTCGTCCTCGCCCGCTCGAAGATCCGCAGCTTCGCGTCGCGGTAGGCCTCGAACGAGCCGTGGCGGTCGAGATGGTCCGGCTCGAGGTTCAGCAGCACCGCGATCTCGCATGCGAGCTCGTGCACGTCCTCGAGCTGGAAGCTCGACAGCTCGCAGACGATCCAGGCGCCGGGCTCGACCTGCCCGTCGAGCTCGGTGAGCGCCCGGCCGACGTTCCCTGCCACCGGCGCGTCGAGCATCACCCCGAGCAGCTCGCAGGTGGTGGTCTTCCCGTTCGTCCCGGTGACGCCGAGGATCGGATTGTCGAGCAGCCGGAAGCCGAGCTCGACCTCGCTCCAGATCGGCACGCCGAGCCGCCCGGCTTCCTCGACGAGCGGTGCCTGGCGCGGAACCCCTGGGCTCTTGACGAGCACGTCCACCCCGTCGAGCAGCGCAAGCTCGGCGTCGTTCCCTAGCTCGCGGTCGGCGCCGATCACCGCCACGCCGCGCCGCTCGAGCGCCCCAACCGCGGACCGCCCGGATCGCGCCAGGCCGAGCACGAGCACCTGTTGCGGGAGATCGCTCATGCGGGGACGGTAGATCCAAGCGCGACTGGACAGCGGCGCAGACGTCCGAGCCGGCAGAGCCGGTTCGGCCTGAAAGCGACATCGCAAGCGACGTAGCTCAGCGGAACCCGGTGAAGTAGCGGTAGTACAGCGCGAATGCGATCGCGCACAGGATCCCGGTCACGATCCAGAAGCGGACCATGATCTTCGTCTCGGACCAGGCCTTCATCTCGAAGTGGTGGTGGATCGGCGCCATCAGGAAGACACGTCTCCCGAAGTACTTGAAGCTGAACACCTGGATGATCACCGAGAGCGCCTCGATCACGAAGATGCCGCCGACCAGGAGCAGCAGGAAGATCGTCTGCGTGAAGATGGCGAAGGTGGCGAGCGCTCCTCCGAGCGCCATCGAGCCGGTGTCCCCCATGATCACCTCGGCCGGCCATGCGTTGTACCAGAGGAAGCCGATCGCGGCACCGATCAGCGCGGCGGCGACGATTGCAAGGTCGAGCTTCGTGTCGAAGCGATGGCCGGGCTTGCCGGACCGGATCCACGCGATCACCGCCATCGCGGCGAACGTGAACAGCGCGATGATGCTCGTCCCGGCGGCGAGACCGTCGAGGCCGTCGGTGAGGTTGACGCCGTTCGCCGCACCCGCGATCACCAGGAAGAGCAGGCCGTACCAGGCCCAGGACAGATGCAGGGTGCCAACGGCCGGGACGTAGACCTCGGTCGGCAGGTGCTGGTGCCGCGCCGCGATCCCGACGCCGATCGTGATCAGGCCAAGGAGGACGAGCTTCCAGCGGCCCGAGAGGCCGAGCGAGCGCTTGTGCGTCAGCTTGATGAAGTCGTCGGTGAAGCCAATCGCCCCACAGCCGAGCGTGACGAACAGCACCGCAAGCCCCGGCACCGTGTAGGTGGTGAGCCCGAGGAAGCCGATCGCCGCGCCGAGGAGGATCAGCAGCCCGCCCATCGTCGGCGTCCCCTGCTTGGCCACGTGGTGCTGCGGCCCTTCCTCGCGGATCTGCTGGCCGAACTCGTGCCGCCGGAGGAACTGGATGAACTTCGGGCCGAGCAGAATCGCGATCAGGAGCGCGACGACGCCGGCGATCAGGACTCGACTCAAGCGTTCACCGCCGCCAGCGCCTCGGCAACGGCCTCGAGGCCGACTGCGCGCGAGGCCTTGACGAGGACGCAGTCACCCGGCTCGAGCTCCGCCTCGATCGCCCGCACGAGGGCGGGCACGTCGAGCTCCTCCTCCCACCACCTCGCCTCGAGACCGGCCGTCTCGTAGTTCTTCGCGAGCGGGCCGACTGCGAGCAGGACGTCGATGCCGAGCTCGACGAGCGCCTCGCCGATCTCCCGGTGGAAGCGCGGAGCGTCGGGCCCGAGCTCGGCCATCTCTCCGAGCACGGCGACCGTCCGCCGTCCGGCCGCCCGCTCAACGAGGTGCGCGAGTGCGGCGCGCATCGAAGCGGGATTCGCGTTGTAGGCGTCGTTGATGAGCAGGCCTCCGCCCGGCAGCGGCACCTCGTCGCCCCGCCAGCGCGAGAGCTCGACGTCCACGCGCTCGGGCCTCGGAAGCTCGAGCGCGTCGAGCACTGCGAGCGCGGCCGCTGCGTTCGCGGCCTGGTGGCGCGAGGCGAGGTTGAAGCTGACGCCGCCGACGAGCGCCCGGCCGCCCTCGAACGCGATCTCCGGCTCCCCGAGCCTGACGATCTCCAGGTCGTCGCGGGGAACCGGGAAGCCCTCCGGGACGATCGCGATCCCGCCCGCAGGCAGTGCCGCGACCAGCTCGCCCTTCGCTGCGAGCACGCCCTCCAGCGAGCCGACCAGCTCGAGGTGAGCAGGCCCGACGTTGGTGACGAGCCCGATCTCCGGCCGGGCGATGCGACAGAGCTCGGCGATCTGGCCGATTCCCCGCATCGCGAGCTCGAGAATGCAGACCTCGGTGTCCGGCTCGAGACGGCAGAGCGTCAGGGGCACGCCGATCTCGTTGTTGTAGCTCGCCTCGGCGGCGATCGTGGGGGCGGCCGGCGCGCACAGCGCGGCGAGGATGTCCTTCGTGGACGTCTTCCCGGTCGAGCCGGTGATCCCGACGATCCGGGCCGTCGAGCGCTTGCGCACGGCCGAGCCCAGAGCAGCGAGGACGGCGAACGGCTCGTCCGAAACGAGTGTCGCAGCCGCGCCTCGCGCGAGTGCGTCGTCGCAGAAGTCGGCTCCGGGACCAACCGCCACGAACAGGTCGCCGGGACCGACACGGCGCGAGTCGACCTGGACGCCGGTGATCTCCTCGGCGCCCGCCGTGCTCAGCTCCCCTTGCGCAAGCCGCGCGACCTCGGCCAGCTGCAGCGGGATCACGTCTTGGCCCCGAGCCGGCGCAGCACGTCGCGGGCGACCTCGCGGTCGTCGAAGGGGATCGTCCGGTCGGCGAACTCCTGGCCCTGCTCGTGGCCCTTGCCGGCGATCACCACGACGTCACCGTCCTCCGCCTCGGCCAACGCGCGCTCGATCGCAACGGCGCGATCCGGCTCGACTTCCACGTCGCCTTTCACGCCCGCGAGGATCTCATCGATGATCGCGAGCGGGTCCTCGCTGCGAGGGTTGTCCGAGGTCACGATCGCGACGTCGGCCAGCTCGGACGCGATCCCGCCCATGATGGGCCGCTTGCCGCGGTCGCGGTCGCCGCCGCAGCCGAAGACGCAGATCAGTCGACCGGCGGCCAGCTCGCGTGCGGTGCGGAGAACACTCGCGAGCGCGTCGGGCTTGTGCGAGTAGTCGACGATCACCTCGAACGGCTGGCCTTCCGCGATCGACTCGAAGCGCCCCGGGACTCCGCGGATCGATTCGAGCCCGCGCGCGATTGCATCGTCGTCGATGCCGAGCAGGCGACTTGCCGCGAGCGCGCCAAGCGCGTTCTCGGCGTTGAAGCGGCCGCGCAGCTTGAGCTCGATCCCTTCGAGCGCCCTGGGGCCGACCTCCGAGTCTTCGGCGAAGCCGAAGGTGAGAGCGTCGGGCCGGTCAGCTGCAAGCTTGCGGCCCCAGTCGTCGCCGACGTTGATAGCCGCCGGTGGACGGTCCTCCAGGAACAGTCGCCGCTTCGCCTCGAAGTAGCGCTCCATCGTCCCGTGGAAGTCGAGGTGGTCCTGACTCAGGTTCGTGAAGACGAGCACCGAGAAGCGAACGTGGTCGAGCCGGCCGAGCTCGGAGCCGTGCGAGGTCGCCTCCATCGCGCAGCTCCGGTCGCCTGCGTCGAGCATTTCGCGGAACGCGCGCTGCAGGTCGATCGCCTCCGGTGTCGTCCGAATCGCCGGTCGGCGCTCGCCCGCCGATGCGACTCTCGATCGTCCCCAGCAGGCCCGGGCGGCGGCCGGCCGCGGCGAGGACCGCGTAGAGGAGGAACGCCGTCGTCGTCTTGCCGTTCGTGCCCGTGACGCCCGCGATCTGGAGCTCCTCGCTCGGGCGGCCGAAGAACTCGTCTGCGACGATCCCCATCGCGCGTCGCGCATCGGCGACCATGAGCTGCGGCACCTCGAGCTCGAGCGGCCGCTCGACGACGAGGGCGACGGCCCCGTTGGCCACCGCCTCCGCCGCGAAGTCGTGCCCGTCGGCACGGCCGCCCGGCACGCAGAAGAAGAGCGCCCCCTGGCCGGTCGTGCGGGCGTCGTAGGAGAGGTCGCCGATCTCCACGGGAGCGCGTCGCAGGACATCTGCGGGAGCGAGCGCTGCGATGACGCGCTCGAGGTGCATCGCCGCGCGAGTCTACCAAGCGCCTCAGCCGAGGCAGGTACTGCGCTTTCTTGATAACCGTAGTGTTTGCAGCAGTTTTGTCACACTTTCGTGACAGACACGTGCGCCGATTCTCGTTACGCTCGCCTTGGGGAGGAGGCCGGGCGAACCGTTTCTAGGGCGTCGACGTGTAGGGCGTCGGAGTCGTGCCCATGGTCGCGGGTGCGTCCGGCGTAATACCGCCGTCGAGGTACTGGAGGTCGAATCGCGCGATCTCGGAGAAGGCCGGTGCCGCCACGACGCCGCCCCAGATCGCGCCGCGGGGCTCGTCGACCGAGACGAGGATCACCAGCCGGGGCCGCGAGGCCGGAACGACTCCGATGAAGGAGGCGACGTAACGTGAGTTCGAGTAGGTGCCGTCCGGATCGACCTTTGCGGCAGTCCCGGTCTTCCCGGCCACCTGGTAGCCGGGAACGGCGGCAAGCGTGCCGGTGCCGTCGAGCACGACGTTCTTCAGCATCCCGAGCAGCTGCGCCGCGACCGGCCGCGAGACGATCCGCCGCCGGGCGGGCACGACCGAGCGACGGTCGCCGATGTGGTCGACGAGGTGCGGTCGCACCCAGATGCCACGATTCGCGACCGCCGCGTACGCGGAAGCCATCTGGATCGGCGTCACAGCGATCCCTTGCCCGATCGGCACGTTGCCGATCGTCGAGCCGGACCAGCGCTTCTCCGGGAGCACGATCCCGGGGCTCTCTCCCGGATAGTCGATCCCGGTCGGCTTGCCGTAGCCGAAACGATCGATCCACTGCGCGAGCCGTCGGGGTCCGAGCTTCTCCGCGAGCGTGATGGCGCCGACGTTCGACGAGTGCGAGAGGATCTTCGCGACAGTCATGGTCTCGGTTCCGCGCGGCTCGGCATCGTGGATGACCCGGTCGGCGACATGGATCGAGTACGGGAGCACGAACCGCGTCATGGGCGTCACCAGATGCTCCGACAGCACGCCGGCGACCGTCACCAGCTTGAACGTCGAGCCGGGCTCGTAGGTGTCGGTCACGGCCCGGTTGCGCTGGAACTCACGCCAGACCTGCGGGTACAGGTTGGCGTCGTAGCTCGGAGCGACCGCCATCGCGAGCACGGCGCCGGTGCGCGGATCGAGCACGATCGCGGTCGCGCTCTTCGCGTGCCACCGCGCCACCGTCTGCTTGAGGATGACCTGGGCGTTCGCCTGGATCGTGTGGTCGAGCGTGAGGTAGACGTCGCTGCCGTCGCGCTCCGCCTGCGACTGGATCGTGTCGATCACCTCGCCGGATGCGTCCTTGACGACGCGCTCGCGGCCCGGGCGCCCGGCCAGCACCTTGTCGAGCGAGAGCTCCAACCCGGCGAGACCGCGGTTGTCGACGCCCGCGTAGCCGAGCACCTGCGCGGCGAGCCCGCTCTGCGGGTAGAAGCGTCGCTCCTCAGGGTAGAAATTGAGGCCGGGCAGATTCATGCGCTCGAGCCGGGCGGCCCGGGCCGGATCGGCCTTCCGCTTGACGTAGACGAAGCCAAGCGTGCGGTCAGCGAGTGCGGAGTACAGCGTGGTCGGGTCGAGGCGCAGAACCCGAGCCGCGACCTCGGCCTCTTTGCGCGGGTCGCGAACCACCCTCGGGTCGGCGTAGACCGTGGTCGCCTGCTCGCCGATCGCGAGCTGGACGCCGCCGCGGTCGAAGATCGTGCCGCGCGCCGCCGGCAGCGTCACCTCCTGGCTCTGCTGGTTCGTCGCGAGGCGGCCGAACGAGCTCGCGCGAACGCCCTGGAGCCACGCGGCCCGCACGAACGCAACGGCGAACGCCAGCCCGAGCACGGCGAGCAGCAGCCGGATTCGGCGGTTGGCCCCTTTTGCAGTCACCGCGCCCCGCGCCCGAGCTGGACGTACGTGGTCTGCGTCGGGTCGGCGGGCACGAGGCCGGTGTGATGGGCGAGCGCCTGGATCCGCGGCGAGGCGGCCGCGAGTGAGACCTGCGAGGCGAGCGCCTGCTTCTCCGCGCGCAGCTTCGCCCGCTCGGCGTTCAGGTGGTCCATGCGGACGTTCAGGCGCAGCACGGCGACGTTCAGCGCGACGACGCCGGCGAGGAGCATCGCGGTGATCGCGATCCAGACCACCCCGCCGGCGACACCGTGGCGGCGCGCGCGGGCACGCCGCTTCGGCGCAGGCGTCGCCCTGGGTCGCCGGCGGGGTTGCGGCGGGGGGAGAGCAGTGGCGGCGTCGCTCCAGGAAGCCATCGGCTTAGTCGTCGGTCTTCACTGCGGCTCGGAGGCGCGCCGAGGCGGCCCGTGGGTTGGCGGCGATCTCCGGCGGCGACGGGCGAATCGCGCGACGAGAGAGGGCGCGCAGCGACGGCTCGTGCCCGCAGACGCAGACGGGGAAGTCGGGCGGGCACGTGCAGCCGTGCTCCTGCGCGCGGAGGAAGCGCTTGACGATCCGGTCCTCGAGCGAGTGGAAGCTGATCACGGCAAGCCGCCCTTCCGGCCGAAGCAGCTCGAGCGCCTCGGGGAGCGCGGTCCCGAGCGAGCCGAGCTCGTCGTTGACAGCGATCCGCAGCGCCTGGAAGACGCGCTTCGCCGGGTGCCCCTCGCCGAAGCGGGCCGGGGCCGGGATCGCGCTTCTGATCGCGTCGACCAGCTCGCCCGTGCGCTCGAACGGCTGCTCGCGGCGGCGGCGACCGATCGTTCGCGCGATCTGGCGCGCATAGCGCTCCTCTCCGTACTCGCGGAAGATGCTCGTCAGCTCGCGTTCGCTCGCCTCGTTCACGAGCTCGCGCGCGGAGGGCTCTGACGCGGGATCCATCCGCATGTCGAGCGGCGCGTCGACCGCGTACGAGAAGCCGCGCTCCGGCCGGTCGATCTGCATGCTCGAGACGCCGAGGTCGAACAGCACCGCATCGGCGCGGACGCCGTTCGAGGCGAGCTGCTCGAGCACGAGCGAGAACTCGCCGCGCAGGAAGCGCCCCTTGACGGCGGTTCCTTTCCGGAAGCGGTCGAAATATGTTCGTGCCGAGGGGTCGCGGTCGATCGCGATCAGCTTGCCCTTGCCGCGCAGGTCCGCGGCGAGCAGCTCGGCGTGGCCGCCCGACCCGAACGTCGCGTCGACCACGGTGTCGCCCGGGCTGACGGCAAGCGCCTGCCGTACCTCCTCGGCCAGAACGGGAACGTGATCAGTCGCGTTGGGCCGCAAGACGTTCGGCAACATCCTCCGCACTCCCTTCGACCTCGGTGACGTGGTTGTTCCAGGCGACGCGATCCCAGATCTCCAGGTGGTCGCCCACTCCGGCGATCACGACCTCGCGACCGATGTCGGCCTTCTTGGCGATGGTCGTGGGCACGAGCACGCGGCCCTGCTTGTCGGGCTTCGCCTCCGACGCGCCGGCGAAGAAGAAGCGGTGCATCATGCGCCCCTCCTTGCTGAGCGGGTCGAGCCCGGCCAGCCGCCCCGCGACCAGCCGTTCCCATTCCGCCTGGGGATAGCAGTAGAGACACCCGTCCATACCGCGCGTGATGACGAGGCCGCCGGAAAGCGCTTGGCGAAACTTGGCCGGTAGCGTGAGGCGGTTCTTGTCATCGATCGTATGCTCGAACTCACCTAGAAGCATCTTCCACTGCGCCCCACTTTAGACCACTCTCCCCCACTTCGCAACCCTTCGAGCCCACATCTCACACAAGCGCGGCGGCGGCCGTTTGAAGGGATGATGGAAGTCGTGCGCGTCCCGCCCTTCGAGCGGTTCTACGAGGACCAGCAGGAGCCCGTGCTCGGGCAGCTGCGCCGGATGCTCGGGCGCGACGCGGCCGACGACGCGTTCCAGGAGACGTTTCTGCGCGCGCTGCGCGCGTACCCGACCCTCGAAGCACGGGCGACACCTGCGCGCGTGGGCGCTCACGATCGCCCGCAACGTCGCTCTCGACTCGCTACGGAGATCGGTTCGCACGTCAGCCGACGTGCCCGACCTCCAGTCGGTCGACGAGCCGCTCCAGTACGAGGAGCTGAAGCAGCTGACCGCCAGCCTGCCGCAGAAGGAGCGGGCGGCCGTCTTCCTGCGCTACGGCTACGACCTGAGCTACGAGGACATCGGCGCCGCGCTCGGCTCTTCCCCCGAGGCAGCCCGGCAGGCAGCGTCGTCGGGCGTCCGCCGCCTGCGCAGAAAGGAGCTTGCCATGACCGTCTCCCGCGAGCTCGACAACCGCTTCCGCGACGCAGCCGCAGCCGAGGGCCTGCTCGACGTCGCCTACGACCTGATCGACACCCCCGTCGGCCGGCTGCTCGTCGCCGTCACCGACCACGGCCTCTGCGAGATCTCGTACGACGCCGACCCGGAGGCCGAGGAGGAACGGCTCGCCCGCCTGTTCGGCGCGCGGGTGCTGCGCTCGCCGAGGCCGACCGACGAGACGAGGCGCCAGCTCGACGAGTACTTCGCCGGGAAGCGACACGAGTTCGAGCTGGAGATCGACCTTCGCCCGACTCGCGAGTTCGCCCACGCCGTGCTCGACCAGCTCGCACGCGTCCCGTACGGCGAGCTGACGACCTACGGCGCCCTCGCGACGAAGGCCGGCAAGCCCCGGGCTGCCCGGGCGGTCGGGACGGTGATGAACCGGAACCCCGTGCCGATCGTGCTGCCGTGCCACCGGGTCGTCGGCTCGACGGGCGCGCTCGTCGGCTACGGCGGCGGGCTGGAGCGCAAGCGCGCGCTGCTCGAGCTCGAGGGCGCACTCCTACCGGACGCTTGACCCCGGCCCGCGATGGCGGTATGACGGTTGTCACAGTTGTTAACACGGGGGACGCAAGGGAGGAAATGATGAGGCAGGCACTGGCAATCGCGACCGTTGTGGCGCTGGGCTTGATCGTCGCTGCCACGCCGGCAGGCGCCGGCTCGACAAAAGGCCCGACGCTCCGCTCGCTCCAGGCACAGATCAAGACGCTCCAGAAGCAGGTCAAGACGCTGAAGAAACAAGTCACGGACACGGAGGACGTCGCTCTCGCCTCGCTCGTGTACGGCGCATGCTCCACGGCCGTCACGGCGGACACGTTCCAGGACACCTACGCCGGGCTGGATGGGTACTTCGGGGCGCACACGCTGCCGGCTTACTTCGGCGCGCAGGTAATCGTGAACGACTACCAGACGTGCCAGGCCCTCGAGATCACGCGTGTCCACAGCCAGAAGCCTCCGACGACGTCTGTCCTGCGGGCGCTGCTCGATCTCTTCAAGTCGTCATCGGCCGCGGCTCAGCAGAATCGCGTGGGTTTCGGGGGTCAAGCCGACTTCGCGTTCAACCCGTTCCTCGCCATGCTGCGTTAAGTCGTCTCGCGCTACCGCGGTCGGCCGGTTCCTAGCGGTGCGTGAGCGCCGCGTGGATCTCGCGCGTGAGAGACGCGATCTGTTCGGTCAGCTCTTTGTCCTGGCGCGTCAGCTCGGTGTTGGACTCGAGCAGCGAGACGAGCCTGTCGGTCTCGCCCTTGATCGCCGCGACCCGGTCGACTGACCGCTTCTCCGCCTCGTCGTGACGCCTGTCTGCCAGTTGATCGGCGTGCGTGTCTCGCTCTGCCTGACGCGTCTCGGCGAGCAGGATCAGCGGTGCCGCATAGGCCGCCTGGAGCGAGAAAGCGAGGTTGAGCAGGATGAATGGGTAGGGATCCCAACGAAGGCTGACTGCTGCCGCGTTGAGGATGACCCAGACGATGACGACGATCGTCTGGCCGACGATGTACTGCGGCGTCCCGAAGAATCGCGCAGCATGCTCCGCCCAGCGCCCGAAGGCGTCCTGTCCGAAGGTGCCGTGGTGCTCGCCGCGCTTCGCCACCCACTTTGGAGGCTAGGCGTCGGGGCGGACGATCAGCCTCCGGTCGAGGAGAAGTGCTGGAAGTCGGGCGACCCCGTCCAACGGCCGCCCCACTGCCAGCCGACCGCCGCGAAGGCGCGCACGAGCGGGCCGCCGCGAACCGCCATCCCGGGCCGCACCCGCGTCCGGTTCAGATACGCGGCGCCTGAACGCGGGTGCACCTTGCCTCCCAACACATAGGGGTTCTCGACGGGATTGACGTCGATCGCCTCGCCGAACGCATGCGCCGACCAGCGCTTCGGCCCCGAGGCGACGGCGTAACGGCAGTTGAACGCAGCCGTGTTGTCAGCCGCCAGCGAGCGCTCGTCCACGCCGCGGTATGCGTCAATCGGCCGCAGTCGCCGGATCGGGAACCGCGCCGCGTAGAGCCTGGAGAAGACGCGCACGATCGGCGCGACGGCGTCGGCGTTGACCACGACTGCCCCGGCGTGTGCTCGCCGGTCGAAGCCCCAGTACGTGAGCCGGACGCGCCGCAGCTGCCTCGGGGACACCGGACAGCCCGCGTGCCACGAGTACGGGAGCTGCGCCGCGGTCACCCGGGAGACGCTGTGGGCGAACGGCGGCTGCAGCGCGACTGCGACGGCCAGAAGCGGGATCACGGCCACGTAGTCTGCAAGACCGATGAAGGGCGCCGTGCTCTCCGCACTCATCGCGATCGCCCTCGGCGCAGCGTGCGCCTCCGCGTCCGGCGAGCGTTCGGGCGCGTCCGCCTGTCAGGCCACGCTCGCCAACCAGCTCGCTTCCATCCGCTCGGCAACCCAGCTGATCACGGTGGTCACGCCCAGTCGGGGCGCCACCCACGGGACGCTCAGGCTCTGGCGCGAGTCCGGTGAGTGCTGGCGCGCTGCGGGCGGGCCGTGGTGGGCGTGGGTCGGCAGGCGCGGGGTGTCCACGCGCAAGCACGAGGGCGACCGGACGACCCCGGCCGGCGCGTTCGGCTTCGGCCGCGTCATGTACGGACTCGCGCCGAACCCCGGTGCCCACTACCCGTACCACCGGGTCGTCTGCGGCGACTGGTGGGTCGAGGACCCGAGCTCGCCCACCTACAACCGCTTCCGCCACGTGCCCTGCGGCACGACGCCACCCTTCAAGACGACGAGCGAGGATCTCTCCCGGTCGCCCACCGCCTATCGCCATTTCGCCGTGATCGCCTACAACAGCAACCCAATCGTCCCGGGCCGCGGCTCGGGGATCTTTCTCCACGCGAGCACCGGGCGGCCGACGCTCGGCTGCGTGAGCCTCTCGCTCCCGCAGCTCGTCAGGACGCTGCGGTGGCTACGGCCCGAGCGGTCGCCGCTGATCGTGATCGGGACAGCGGCCGAGATCCGCAGCTTCTAGGGCTGCGGCTCAGGCTCGACGGGCGCGAGCAACTCGCGCGCACGCTCGAGGTCGTCCCGATGCACGAGGATCTCGTGCTGGCCGTCCCCGCCGATCCCTTCGAACGCCGAGTCCGCCTCGGCCGTCTGGCGGTGACCGCACTCGATGCCCTCGCTGCGGAGCAGCCCGCAGAGCGCCTCCGCTTCGGGCTCGCCCGGAACCGTCGTGACGCGAACGACGTCTTCCACGGTCGCGAGCGTATCCGCTGGACCTATGCGCTGTGCGGAACCACCTCCTCGCCGGCGAGCAGCCGGTAGCCGACGCCCCACACGTTCACGACGCAGCCCTCAGCGCCGGCAAGCGCAAGCTTGCGCCGCAGGCGAGACGCGTGTGAGTCGAGCGTTCGGGTTCGACCCAGGGCCACGAACCCCCAGACCTCACGCAACAGCTCCTCCTTCGTGAACACGCGCATCGGCTCCCCCGCGAGCTTGACCACCAGCTCGAACTCCTTCGCAGCCAGGGCCACCGGGAGGCCGTGAACCGTGACCCGGCGCGTCGCCCGGTCGATCGCCAGCGGCCCCGCGGCGAGGCGCTCGCGCTCCGCCGGACGCGAGCGCCGCAGGACCGCGTGGATCCGCGCGACCAGCTCCTCGTAGTGGAACGGCCGCGGGACGAAGTCGTCGCAGCCGCGCTCGAAGGCGTGCACCCGGTCGACCGCATCCGCACGCGCCTCGCCCAACACGATCACGGGCACGTCCCGGTCCCAGGAGCGACCGGGCGCGCCCTCGCGCAGGCAGCGGCAGACGTCCGGGCCCGAGGCGTCCTCGAGCCCGCCCGCGAGTACGAGGTCGGGCCGCACCCGCTCTGCCAGCTCGAGCGCCTGCACCTGAGCCTCCGCGCCCAGCACCTCGAAGCCCTCACTAGCAAGGTGGCGCTCGAGGAACTCCCGCGTTCCCGGCTCGGCCTCGGCGAGAAGCAGCGCCCGCGACATGCAGCCGAAGCTACCGCCGGCCCGGCGCAGCCGCCAGGTGTCCTTTCGTACAAAACTGCGTCGAGGTTTCTACAGCCGCCCGGAGCGGACGACGGCCCACAGGAGCCACACGCCGAGCGCACCTGACAGCACAAACCCGATGAACGAGAGGAAGTTCACGCCCGCGATCTGCGGGCCGGTCGTCGAGAAGATCCCGATCAGGCTCGAGCCGATCAGGCCGCCGGCCACGACCAGGGCGATCACCAGCCGGTTGAACGCGACGTTGAGCCCCCGCATGAAGTCGTCGAGGCCCTTATGCACGAAGCCGATCTCGATCTGGCCGTCGCGGGCCTCCTCGAGGAGGTCATGCAACTGGTACGGCATGTCGCGCGCGATTCGCGCCAGCTCGAAGCCCTCGACCCGCGCGCGCTTCAACACCCGCCCGGGTGTGTAGCGCTCCACCATCAGGTCGCGCGCGTACGGCTTCGCGACCTCGAAGACGTTGAAGTCCGGGTAGATGTCGATCCCGACCGAGCCGAGCGTCGCGATCGCCTTGTCCAGCATCACGAAGCGCGTCGGTAGGTGCAGGTTGAGCCGGTAGATCAGCTGGAAGGCCTCGCGGATCACCTGGAGCGGGTCGATCTCGGCGAGGCTCGCGCCGTAGTAGCGGTAGTAGAGCTCGCGCAGCTCCGCGACGAACTCCTCCTCGCGCTCCTTCGGGTAGCGGACGCCGAGCTCGGACAGGCGGCGCGGCAGCTGCTCGATCTGCTCGTTCGCCGCGGCGATGAAGAGCCGCGTGAGCTTCGTCATGTCGTCGTCGGAGAGCTCGCCGGTCTGGCCGAAGTCGACGAGGCCGATCACCTCGCCGTCCTCGAGCACGAAGATGTTGGCGGGGTGCGGATCGGCGTGGAAGAAGCCGTGCCGGAAGATCATCGTCATCCAGGTGTCGGTCATCAGGTAGGCGAGCCGCCGCCGCTCCTCGAGCGTCCAGACGTCGAGCGGCAGGTCGCGCAGCTGGACGCCTTCGAGCAGCTCGAGGGTCAGCACGCGCGGGCGCGTGTAGCTCCAGTAGACGCGCGGGATGCGGACGTGGGGATGGCCGGCGAAGCGATTGTGGAAGGTCTCCGCGTTGCGCGCCTCGAGCCGGTAGTCGAGCTCCAGGCGGATCGAGCGCGCGAACTCGTCGACGAGCTGGTGCGCGTCGATGAAGTCGAGCGACCGCACGCGCTCCTGTGCGATCCGCGCCGCCTGGTAGAGGAGCGCGAGGTCGGCCTCGATCTGGCGCGGCGCGTTCGGCCGCTGCACCTTGACGGCGACGCGGTGGCCGTTGGGCAGCGTCGCGCGGTGCACCTGGCCGATCGACGCGGCTGCGACCGGGGTCTCCTCGAAGTCGGTGAACAGCTGCTCGACGGACAGCTCGAGCTCCTCCTGGATCGTCCGCTCGACGTCCTCGAACGGGAACGGTCGGACGTTGTCCTGGAGGCCCTGGAGCTCGACCAGGATGTCGGGCGGGACGACGTCAGGGCGCGTCGAGAGGAGCTGGCCGAACTTGACGAAGGTTGGGCCGAGCTCGTCGAGCATCTCGCGCAGGTGCTGGCCGCGCTCGGACGCCGTGCCCTCGTCGCTCGGGCGCTTGACCCGCCCCGGGAGCAGATCGGTCAGGCGGTGCGTCTCGAAGAAATAGCCGAACCCGTGCTTGACCGCGACCTGCGCGATCTCCGAGACCCGCCCGAGGTTGCGGGTGGCCGTCTTCGCCACCTGCTCAGTCTGACACGCGCGACGGGCCCGAGCCGTTGCGGCCCCAGCCGGTGAACGCGCCGTGGCGGCGGGTGCCGTCGGGAAGCTCGGGAGGCAGCCCCTCGGCGCAGGCTTCGGCGGCCTGGCGCCAGAGGCGGACCAGCTCGGCGCCGACGATCTTCGCGGCCTCGTCGTAGCCCTTGCGGTTCCGCGGCAGGCCCGACAGGTCGATCGGCTCGCCCCAGACGACGGCGCACAGGCGGCGGTTCGCCGGCGACCAGCGAAAGGTGTCGACCGCGCACGGGATGATCGGGACGCCCTCCTGCATCGCGATCATCAGGCCGCCCGAATGCAGCGGACCGGGGTAGCCGAACCGCTGTCTCGTCCCCTCGATGTGGACGCACACGAGGTGGCCCTCGCGCACGAGCTCGCGTGCGCGGCGGAGCGCGTCGCGGTCGCCCGCGCCGCGCCGGACCGGAAACACGCCAAGCCACCGCAAGATCGCACCGAGCAGCGGGATCTCGAGCAGCTCCGCCTTCGCCAGGAACCTCATCGGGCGCGGGCTGAAGGCGCCGATCAGCGGATGGTCGATTCCCGAGAAGTGGTTCGCGGCGATCACCGCGCCGCCCTCGGCCGGGATCCGGTCGACCCCGTACGCCGCCGCCGGCGCGAGCAGGAGCGTCGGGGGGACGATCAGCCGGCGGGCGAAGTGCCACGCCGACTCCGGGTCCTTCGGAATGAGCCTGGCGGGCGGGGGGCTCACGCTACGCGCGCGTCGTGACGTTCTCGTCAGGCACGGGCTGCTCGACCAGCCGCAGCCGGTGCTCGAGCTGGGCGACGCGAAGCTCGAGCTCCTCGAGCTCGACCCTGGTCACCAGGCCGACCTCGTGGAAGACCCCGGCCAGGCCGCTGCCGGTGCGCTCGCTCAGGCGGATCGTCTCGTTGCGCCAGCGCCCGACCAGCTCGTCGACGAGGGAGCGCGCCTCCTCGCGTCCGAGCGAGCCACGTGCCGAAAGCTCCTCGGCAAGCGCATCCGCACGCTCGGCGGTCAGCGCGACGGCGCCGACCCCGGCCAGGACGAGCTTCTCGGCCAGCTCGCGGAGGGTGTCAGCGCGCTCGGCCATGAGGTCTCGAGCTTCGGCGTTGACGGCGCCGCTCGCGCTTCGCCTGCGCCGAGCCGGCCGGCTGCGGCAGGGTCTCACCCGGCGGGGGCGCCTGTTCAGGAGCTGTCTCGAGAGCGCCCGTTGGCGCAGGTCCATCACCCGGAACACCTGCCGGCCGGCCGTCGGTGGGCACGGCAGCCTCCGGCGAAGGCTCGGGCTCCTGCGCCTTGCGGCGCGCGAACTCGGGCTCGCGCTCCTTCCACGAGGTCAGCAGCGGCGCGGCGATGAAGATCGACGAGTAGGCGCCGGAGACGATGCCGACGATCAGCGCGAAGGCGAAGTCCCTCAGGGTCGCGCCGCCGAAGATGTACAGCGAGATGATCGGCAGCAACGTGATGAACGTCGTCGCCAGCGAGCGGCGGATCGTCTCCCAGAGCGAGATGTTCGCGATCGAGGCGAACGGCGCGCGACGCATCAGCGGCACGTTCTCGCGGATGCGGTCGAAGATGATGATCGTGTCGTAGATCGAGTAGCCGAGCACGGTCAGCACCGCCGCGACGGTCGCGTTCGTCACCTCCCGCCCCGTCAGCGAGTACACCCCGACCGTGATCACGATGTCGTGCAGCAGCGCGATCAGCACCGGCCCCGCGAACTTGTAGTCGAACCGGACCGCGATGTAGAAGACGATCAGGAGCAGCGAGAACAGGATTGCCGTGATCGCTGCGCGCGCGATCTGGCGGCCGAAGCTCGAGGAGACCGTCTGGATCGAGAACGAGATCGGCTTTCCCTGGCCGAAACTCGACTGGATGTCGTTCGAGAGCTTGCTCGTCTGGCTCTGCGAGAGCGAGCGCATCCGCAGCTGGAAGTTGCGGTAGCTGTCGGTCCCGGTGAGCCGACCGCGACCCTGCACGACCGGCGGCTGGGTCGTGAAGCTGCTCGCCTCGCTGCGCACCCTCGCGAGCGAGACGGGCGCCGGAGTCTTGAACGTGACCTGCGTGCCGCCCTTGAAGTCGATCCCGAAGTTGAGGCCCTTCACGGCGAGCGAGCCGATCGAGATGAGGACGATCGCTCCCGAGATCGCGAACCACGTGTTGCGGCGGCGCATGAAGTCGATCTGCAGCCACTTGCCCGTCTGCTCGCCCTGCGCGCCCATGAAGCGCGGGTTGTCGAACCAGCTGAAGCCGCCGAGCAACCCGAGCATCGCGCGCGTGGCCGCGACCGCGGTCAGCAGCGAGATCACCGTCCCGATGATCAGCATCAGCGCGAAGCCCTTGACCCCGGCCGTCGCGACCGCGAACAGCACCATCGCGGTGATCAGGGTCACGACGTTCGCGTCGATGATCGTGTGGAAGCCCTTCGAGTAGCCGGCCGAGATCGCGGCGCGCACGGACTTCCCGGACCGCACCTCTTCCTTGATGCGCTCGAAGATGACGACGTTCGCGTCGGCCGCGACGCCGATCGTCAGGATCAGGCCGGCGAAGCCCGGCAGCGTCAGGGTGACGTTGAAGAGCAGGATCGCCGCGTACAGCAGGGCGGCGTAGATGCCCAGGCCGATGACGGCGACGACTCCCAGGAAGCGGTAGAGAACGAGCATGAAGACCGCGACCAGGAGCAGGCCGATGATCGCAGCGAGCTTCGCTTCCCTGAGCGAGTCCTTGCCGAGGGTCGCCGAGACGTCGGTCCGCTCGATCTGCTCGAACTTGACGGGCAGCGCGCCCGTCTGCAGCACGAGCGCGAGGTTCTTCGCCTCGCTGAAGCTCGCGATGTTCGAGACCTCCGCCCCGCCGGTGCTCGGATCGATCCCGTCCGGGTTCTGCTTGTAGTCGATGTACGGCGTCGACTTCAGCTCGCCGTCGAGCACGATCGCGAAGTGCTGCGCGAACTGGGTGACCGTGTTGATGTCGTTCGCGCCGCCCTGTCCGGCCGCTGCGGCCGCGGCCTGGCCGCGGGCCGCCTCGGCGCGCGTGATGCTCTGGAAGGCTTTGTTGCCCGCGCTGTTGAACCCGAGCTGAACGACGTTGCCCTGGCCCTGCGTGCTGATGTCGGCCTTGATCGCGGAAAGCTTCAGGTCGCGGCCGCTCGCCTCGGGGATCGGGTTGATCGGCCGGTCGGGGTGGTACTTGAAGAGGTAGTAGAAGGCCGGCGCTCTTGCGTCGACCTGGCGCACGCCCGGACAGCCGGTCGCAGCCTGGCAGTTGATCACCGTCATGCCGTTCGGGACCGCGAGCACGGTCCAGCCCTTCGGCACCTTCCCCTGCAGCTTCGGCGTGTTCAGCAGCTTCTCGCGGGTGTCCTCTGGCCCTTTCTTGAGCTGCTTCTTCTCGTTGAACAGGTAGAAGGCTGTCGGCGTTCCCGTCTTGGCCTGCGGCTGAACCTGGTCGAGCAGGTGGAAGAGGCTCGGCTCGGCGATCACGTTGCCGTTCCCGTCGGTCGAGGGGCCTGCGACGTCGTTCTCCAGGTCGTAGAACTGGAGCTCGGCGGTCTTGCCGATGATTGCGGCCGCCTTCGCCGGGTCGTGGACGCCTGCGAGCTCGATCACGATCTGGTTCTTGCCCTGCTTGCGGATCTCGGGCTCGGAGACGCCGAGCTTGTCGATCCGGTTGCGCATGATCGAGACCGAGCGGTCCATGTCGGCCGAGGTCAACGCGTGGTTCTTCGGCGGGACCGCCTTGAGAACGACCTCGAGGCCGCCCTGGAGGTCGAGGCCGAGGGTCAGTTTCTTGTGGATCGGCGAGCCGGGCACGCCGAGCGCGGCCGCGCCGGCGAGCGCCAGCAGGATCAAGCCGACCAGGATCAGGTGTGAGCGTCGATTCGACATGCGAAAAGCCGAGAAAGATTAGCCGTCGTCGGAGGAGACCGGCTCTTCGGCCACCTCCTCGGGCTCGGACTCCGGCGCGGGCTCCTCCTCGGGCTCTTCGCGCGGGGCAATCGCCGAGACGGCACGGCGATCGAGTCGGGCAACCGTGCTCGGTGCGAGCTCGATCTCGACCACGTCGCCCTCGATCGAGACGACGGTGGCGTGGAGGCCACCGGCGGTGATGATCTCGTCGCCGATCCGGAGCTGGTCCTGCATCTGCACCTGCTTCTGGCCCCGCTGGCGCTGCGGCCGGATCAGGACGAACCACAGGACGACGAACAGCAGGACCAGGGGTAGCAGGAACGAGATGCTCACGTCGCTAGCTCTCGGTTGTTCAGCCTCGTCAGCGCCGCCTCCTTGTACGAGGTGAGCTCGCCTCGCTCGATCGCCGCGCGTGCGCCGGCCACGAGGTCGAGCACGAAGCGCAGATTATGCAGGCTCAGCAGCCGATGGCCCAGAAGCTCCTGCTGGTTGACGAGGTGGCGGATGTAGGCGCGGGAGAAGCGCGCGCAGGCCGGGCAGCCGCAGCCTTCGTCGAGCGGGGCCGGGTCGCGGGCGAAGCGCGCGTTCTTGAGGTTCAGGCGCCCCTCCCACGTGAGCGCCGAGCCGGTGCGCGCCGTGCGCGTCGGGAGGACGCAGTCGAACATGTCGATCCCGCGCTCGATCACCTCGAGGACGCCTTCCGGGTCGCCGATGCCCATGAAGTAGCGCGGCCGCTCGGGTGGGAGGAGCTCGGCCGCCCAGGCGGTCGTCTCGAGCATGACGTCCCTGGGCTCGCCGATCGCGAGGCCGCCGAGCGCGTGGCCCTCGAAGTCGAGCGCGGTTATCTCGTCGATCGAGCGGCGGCGTAGCTCGGGGTCGGCCGCGCCCTGGGTGATCCCGAAGAGCAGCTGGTCGGGTGAGCGGGGTGCCTGGCGCTGGCGCGTCGCCCAGAGGGTCGTGAGGCGGACGGCCTCGGCCAGGTCGGATTTGGGCGAGCCCGAGGGCGGGCAGACGTCGAGGCACATCGCGATGTCGGAGCCGAGCTGCGCCTGGACGCTCGCGGCCAGCTCGGGCGTGAACCGCTCCTGCCGGCCGTCGTAGACCGAGCGGAAGGTGACCCCGTCGTCGTCGCGCGCGAGGACCGTGTCGCGCAGCGAGAAGACCTGGAAGCCACCGGAGTCGGTGAGGATCGGCCCGTCCCAGCCCATGAACGCGTGCAGCCCGCCCAGCTCGCGAATGAGGTCGGCGCCGGGCCGGAAGTGCAGGTGGTACGTGTTGCAGAGCAGGATCTCCGCGCCGATCGAGCGCAGCTCGTCCGGATCGACGCTCTTGACGGTCGCCTTGGTACCGACCGGCATGAACGCGGGCGTCCGCAATTCACCGTGCGCGGTCGAGAGCACCCCGGCCCGAGCAGCCCCGTCCGTCGCGACCACGTCGAACGTGCTCATGTCCCAAAACCCCCGCCCTGGGTGGGGTTGACCGGCCACCCTCGCTCCCGCTGTGAGCGTATCGCCCGAACGCGCGCATGTCCGTGACGCGACTGCGCCGGGGGCGCAACGATCTCTCCCCGGCTCGTGCTCACAGGATCAGCATCGCGTCGCCGAACGAGTAGAAGCGGTAGCCCTCTTCGATCGCGATCCGGTACAGACGGCGCGTCTCGTCGACACCCGCGAAGGCCATCACGAGCGCGAGCAGCGTCGAGCGCGGGAGGTGAAAGTTCGTCAGGAGCGAGTCGACGCGCCGGAACTCGAAGCCTGGCGTGATGAACAGATCGGTCCGGCCGGCGAGCGGCGCGCCGCGGGCGATCGACTCCAACACGCGAACCGTCGTCGTCCCGACCGCGAGCACGCGGGGAGAGGCCTCGATGCGTCGCCACGCCTCCGCCGAGACCTCGTACCGCTCGCTGTGCAGCTCGTGCCCGCCGAGGTCGTCCGCCGCGATCGGGCGGAACGTGTCGAGACCGACGTGGAGCGTGACCCGCTCGACGTCGAGTCGGCCCAGCAGCTCCGGCGTGAAGTGGAGCCCCGCGGTCGGAGCTGCTGCCGAGCCTTCCTGGTCGGCGTACACCGTCTGGTAGCGCTCGGGATCGGCCAGCGGCTCCGTGATGTACGGCGGCAACGGCGCCTCGCCCTGCGGGTCGCCCTCGAGGCGCAGCCGCCAGCGCCCTTGGCCGAGTGGCTCGATCAGCTCGACCGGGCCTAGCCGCTGACCGGCTTTGAGCCGCCGCGACGGCCGCGCCAGCCCCTCCCAGAGCCCGTCCGCGCCGAGCCGCTCGAGCAGCAGCACCTCCGCCTCTCCCCCGCCCGGGCGCTCGAGCCGGAGCCGCGCGGGCAAGACACGCGTGTCGTTGATGACGACGAGCGTTCCCTCGGCCAGCTCGTCCTGCAATTCGTCGAAGCGTCGATGGCGGACGGCGCCCGTTGCGCGCTCGAACACGAGGAGCCGCGAACTGTCTCGCGGCTCGACCGGCCGCTGCGCGATCAGCTCGGGCGGAAGCTCATAGTCGAGCTCGGCCGACTTCATCCGACTCGAACGCTACCGTGGGCGCCGATGACCGACGACGTAATCGAGCGGGCACGCGAACGGCTCCGAGAAGCCGCGGAAGGACGCCCCGACGCCGCGACGGTGGACGCGGTTCTCGAGCGGACGAGAGCCCAGGTCGAAGCCCTCGCCGAGGCCGCCGCCGAGCTCGAGACGACCCTGCCGGCGAGGATCGACGGCGCTCTCCAGGACGGCCTGCGCCAGCAGGTCAGGCCCGTCGGCCGCAACCTCGCCGAGATCCGCGGCCTGACGAACCACGTCATCCGCCGCCTCGAGCGGATCGAGGGCGACCTGCTCTCCGAGCGGCACGCACGCGTGGACGACCTTGCGCTGCTCGTCGATCTCGTCAGCTCCGGCTGGAAGTCGGTGGACGACCGCCTCGGCTCGCTGGAGCGAAGCCTCCAGACGAGCGAAGGCGCGATCGTCTACCGCATGCAAGAACGCCGCACCGGCTGACCGGACTAGCCACGCGCCACGTGGGACTCCTCTCCAGGCGCCCGCGCGAGACGTTCTTCGACCGCGAGCCCGATCAGGCCGAGCGCGACCGCGAACCACAACGTCGCTAGCCGGATCAGCACGGTCGCTGCCGCGGCGGACACCTTCGTCGTGTCCCCGAGATGGCGAATGAGGCCAGTCATGCTCGCCTCGGCGACGCCGAGCCCGCCCGGTAGGAACGACAGCGCGCCGGCGAGGCTGCCGATCGAGAAGACCACGACCGTGTCCGCCAGCGAGAGGTCGAGGCTCAGTCCGCGGACGCAGACGTAGGCGGCTAGGCACTCGCAGAACCAAGACACAGCCGAGAGCGCGGTCATCCCGACGAGCAGCCCCGGCCGGAGCAGCACCCTCGCGGTCTCGGGAGCCTCGCCGAGCGCGGCGAACCGGCCGAGCAGCGGACTGTGGATGATGAAGACGATCCCAGCCACACCGGCAAGTGCGAGCACCAGCAGCGGCCAGCGGTCGGTGCTCGCCCCCGCGATCACGGCGAGCACCACGACTCCTGTCGCGTCCGTGACCCGTTCCGCGAGCACGACCGGCGCGGAGCGACGCACGGGCACGTCGAACGAGCGCCGCAGGAGACCGCACTTCAGCACCTCGCCTGTCTTCGCAGGCGTGACGGTCATCGACAGCCCCGCGACGAAGACCGCAAAGCTCCTCCCGCGCGGCACGTCGATCCCAACGCGGCCGAGGTAGAGCTCCCAGCGCACGAAGCGGATCAGGTAGTTGAGCGCCGTCAGCGCGAGCGCGAGCGGAAAGAGCTCCCAGCGAAAGCCGCCGAGCTCGTCGAGCAGGCCGAAGTCCGAGTAGAGCGCGAGCCCGGCGGCCACCGCGACCGCAAGGGCGAGCGTCAGGAGGATCCCGCGCTTTAGGTTCAGGTCAGCGCCAGGATGAGGCCGGCGGTCACGATCCAGAGGGCGATGTCGACCAGGATCGGGACGTCGGTCAGGAGCACCTGCTCGGGCTCCTCGCCGAGATCGTCGCGGTGGACGAGGAGTAGGTAGCGGAAGATCCCGAAGATGACGAACGGGATCGTCACCATCAGCGCCTTCGAGTCGCGCGCCGTGAACGTGTAGAGCGAGTAGGCGATCACAGTCGAGGCGGCGACGACCGAGACGAGCTGGTCGACGAGCTCGAGCGAGTAGCCCTCCAGCACCGGCCGGCCCGGCGTCTCGCGGGCGCCGACGAGCACCAGCTCCCCGCGCCGCTTCGCGAGGGCGAGGAAGAGGGCCAGAAGCACCGTGCACAGCAGGAGCCATGGCGAAATGCGCACGTCGACGGCCTCGGCGCCGGCCGCCGCGCGGATCACGAACAGCCCGGCGATCACGAACACGTCCACGAGCACGATGTGCTTGAGCCCGAATGAGTACGCGACCTGGAGAACGGCAAAGCCGAGCAGCAGCGCCACCGACCCGAGACCGAGCCAGCCCGTGATGGCCAGCGCCCCGGCCGCGAGCACCGCCGCGAGCAGCAGGGCCGCGCGCACGAAGAGCTCGCCGCGGGCGATCGGCCGCTGCCGCTTGACCGGGTGGAGCCGGTCCTGCTCGACGTCACGGACGTCGTTCAGCAGGTACGCGGCGCTCGAGACTGCGCAGTAGGCGATGAAGGCGGCCAGCGCCTCGGCCCAGCGAACCGGGTCGCCGAGCTGGGCCGCGAACACGATCCCGGCGAAGACGAGCAGGTTCTTCGGCCACTGGCGCGGTCGCAGAGCCGCGAGCGCGGCGCGCGACGGCGAGCGTCGGCGCGGGAACTCGACGAGCTCGTGAGCAGGAACACCCATCCGCGGGATTCTGACTACTCGGGCTGCGACGGGAGGACGAGCTCGAAGCGGCTCCCCTCCCCACTCGAGCTCTCGAGGCTGACCCGGCCGCCGAGGGCTTCCGCGAGCTCGCTCGCAATCGCGAGGCCCAGGCCGGTGCCGCCGCCGTCGCGCGACCAGAACGGGCGGAAGATCCGCTCTCGCTCGACGGGCGGAATCCCGGGGCCGCTGTCGCCGACGATCACGTAGACCCTGCCGTTGGTCGCCGTCATCTCAAGCTCGACGCGGCCGCCGTCGGGGGTCCAGCGGAACGCGTTCGAGAGGAGGTTGGAGATGATCTGGAGGACGCGGTCGCCGTCGGAGATGATCACCGGCTTCGCCTCGACCATCCGCCGGTAGTCGATGTGTCGCCGCCGCGCCTCCTCGCTGAAGGCGGTGTACGCGCGGTCGATCAGCCGCTCCATCTCGACCTCCTCGCTGAACACCGTGAAGCGGTGTGCGTCGAGCTTCGCGAGATCGAGCACGTCGCCGACGAGCCGCTCGAGCCGCTGTGCCTCCGCCGCGATCACGGTAAGCGAGGCCGTTCGCATCTCCTCGTCGGTGACGACGCCCTCGCGCAGAGCCTCGACGTGGCCCCGGATCGCCGTCAGCGGCGTGCGCAGCTCGTGCGAGACGCTCATCAGGAAGCCGCGTTCGAGCTCCTCTGCTTCGGAGAGCCTGACCGCCATCCGGCGGAAGCTCTCGGCGAGGTCGCCGATCTCGCCTCGGCCTGGCACCTCCGGCATGTCGACGTCGTAGCGCCCACGCGCGATCTCGTCTGCGGCCTTCGAGAGCTCCAGCACGGGCTCGGTGATCCGCCGCGAGAGGTAGACCCCGAGGCCCGCCGCGACCGCGACGCCAGCCGCGAACGCGAGCAGCAGGCGATCGATCAGGGCGAGCCAGTGCTGTTCGAGGACCGTCTTCGGCTTCGCGAGCACGATCACGCCGAAGGTTTGACGACCCAGCTTGAGCGGCCGCGCCACCCCGAGGAACGTCTGGTTCTCGCCGGGCGGCGTAAAGCGGAAGCGCGTGAAGGGCTGCGTCCGCGCCTTCGGGGGAACGGCACTCGGAGGCAACTTCCTCTTGAAGGCCGGCTTCTGGCCCGGGAAGAGGTCGGCGCCCGTGTAGTAGATCCGATCGCCGGTAGCAAGCTCGAGCCGCGCGGCCGAGATGCGCTTGAACCCGGCCTGGCGCGCGTAGATCTCCGTGAGACCCTGCGCCTCTTTCGTGAGCTCGCCGTAGGCCTGCGCGCGGGCCTGGTTCTCCGCGTAGCCGCGGACCAGCCGCAGCGCGATCGCCGCCGAGACGAGCCCTGCCACCACGACACCGAGCAGGAAGAACGCCGGGACCTGGAAGCGCAGCGACCGGAGCATGGCTCCGGTGTCTTTAGGCGCTCACGGCCGGATCCCTCGCGGGAGCGACCTTGTAGCCGACGCCCCAGACGGTGACGATCGGCGAGGCGTCGCCGAGCTTGCGGCGGATCTGCCGGACGTGCACGTCGACGGTGCGGGTGTCTCCTGCGAAGGTGTAGCCCCAGACTCGCTCGAGCAGCTGGTCGCGCGTGAGCACGATGCCCCGGTGGTCGAGCAGCTCCCAGAGGAGGTCGAACTCCTTGGGCGCGAGCTGGATCTCTTCCTCGCCGACCCGCACCTCGCGCCGGCCCGCGTCGATCTGGAGGTCGCCGTGCGTGATCTGCTTGGTCTGCAGGTCGCGCCGCTCCGGGACCGAGCGGCGCAGGATCGACTTCACCCGCGCGACGAGCTCACGCGGGTTGAACGGCTTCGTCAGGTAGTCGTCCGCCCCGACCTCGAGCCCGATGATCTTGTCCACGTCCTCGTCACGCGCGGTCAGCATCAGGATCGGCACGTCCGAGCTGCGGCGGATGCGGCGGCAGACCTCGATCCCGTCGATGTCGGGCAACATCAGGTCGAGCACGACCAGGTCCGGCCGCTCGTTCGCAAGCCCCTCGAGGGCCTCTTGCCCGGTCCCGACCGTGCGAATCTTGTAGCCGGCGTTCTTCAGGTAGAGAGCGACGAACGAGGCGATCGAGGTCTCGTCCTCGACAACCAGCACCGTCTGAGCCTGGTTCGCCATGGCCTCAGGATGCCAGAGACGGCCGTCAGGGCACGACGTTCGTCGTTCCGAGCGGGTAGACGCTCAGGGCGACGGGCAGCGGCTCGTAGGGGCCATTGTCCATGGACATCACGCCGTCGGGGCGCCCGTCCTCACCCGCACCGTCCACAGTCACGGTGCCACGGCCGACCGCTGACAGGAAGATGCCGCTGCCCTGGACCATGATCGTGTAGCGGCCGTCGAGCGCCCGGAACGAGATCTTCTTCCCCGTGCAGAGCATGGTCGTGCGGTTGACGCGCTTGAGCACCTTGCAGTGGCGGAACGTGGGCACCTGGGAGTCGCGCGGCGTCTGGCCCTTGATGCGGACCTTGCCGCTGGCGGCGCGGCCGACCGCCGTGCCCTTGAACTTGAGCGTGAGCTGGCCCCGGCCGCGCTGGATCGAGAGCGTTCCGTCGGCGCCTTTGCCCGCCGGCGCAGCCGCGGGAAGCACGAGCGAGATTCCGACTAGCACAGCTAGAAGTTTCCACCCCATGGATTGGAGTATCTGCCCAGTGGGTGAGTGCGCAATGAGCGACCTGTTAGGAAAACGTAAAGCCAGGAACAATGAGGGAGTGCGCGCGACCCTGGCCTGCGTCCCGTTCCTCCTCGTCCTCGTCGTCACGGCCGGAGTCGCGCCGGCCGCCGTCGGGCCACCGCGCCTGCTCGGCCTCGGCATCTCGAACGGCGGCCGGCCGTTCCTCGGCGACACGAGGCAGTTCACGACGGTCAGCCCGAACGGCGACGGGTACCGCGACCGCGCAATCGTCCGGTTCCGGCTCGACCGCGCCGCCCGCGTTCTGCTCCAGGTGGTCGCGACCGACGAGGTGCGTCGCCCGGTCAAGACGATCTGGCAGACGCGGCGGAAGCTCGCCGCCGGGCCGCACGCCATGACCTGGAAACCGAGGAAAGGGACGCCGAGCCGCACGTACCTGCTCCGTTTCATCGTCACCGGCACCCACGGCGCCAGGCGCGTCTACGGCTTCGAGCGGCCCCGGCCGCGACGGCCGACGAGCGGGCTCGTGGTCCGCGTCCTGAGCGTCGAGGTCGCGTTCGTGAAGCGCAGCTACGTCCAGGGCGCGCAGGCCGCCGTCTCGATCGCGACCGACGCCCCGAGCGTGCGCATTCGCTTCTTCTCCTACCCGAGCGGCGGGCTCGCGGGCACCCGCGACCCGAACACGAACGCGGTCCCGGTCACGCCCTCGGTCCGCCTCGACTGGCGTGGGCACCGCAACGCGCCCCACGTCCTCCAGGTGGCGCGGTCGGGCGACTGGCCCGGGGGCCTCTACTTCCTGCGGGTGACGACGTCGGACAACCAGGTCGGCTACGCGCCGGTCATCCTCCGGCCGCGGACGATCGGAGAGCACAGGGTCGCCGTGATCCTGTCGACGAACACGTGGCAGGCGTACAACTTCAGGGACGCGACCGGCGACGGGTGGGGCGACTCCTGGTACATCGGTGGAGCGGCGCCGGCAGTCGACCTGCGCCGGCCGTACCTCGACTCGGGCCTGCCGTACCGATTCCGGGAATGGAACGCCGGCTTCCTCTCGTGGCTGAGGCAGACCGGCAAGGAGGTCGACTGGCTCTCGGACGACGACCTCGAGAGCGTCGCCAGCGGCGACGACCTCCGCCACGCCTACGACCTCGTCGTGTTCCCCGGCCACGAGGAGTACGTGACCGAGCACGCCTACGACGTGGTCAAGCGCTTCCAGGACCTCGGCGGAAACCTGATCTTCCTGTCCGCGAACAACTTCTTCTGGAAGGTCGAGCGCGAGGGCGCCTACCTGCGGCGGATCGACCAGTGGCGGAAGCTCGGTCGCCCCGAGGCCGGCCTGATCGGGATCCAGTACGTCGCGAGCAACCACGGGGAGAGCGAGCGGTCGTACGTCGTCCAGGGCGCGGACAAGGAGCCGTGGATCTTCGCCGGGACGGGGCTCGCGAACGGGTCGGAGTTCGGGCGCTACGGCATCGAGGTCGACGCACGGACGCCGAGCTCACCCTCGTCCGGTGTCGTCGTGCTCGCGGTGGCCCCGCATGCGATCGGCGACCACGACGCCGAGATGGCCCTCTACCGGACGAAGGGGGGCGCGACCGTCTTCGCGGCAGGCGCGCTCGACTTCTCCGGCTCGATCGGCCTCCCGGCCGTCGCCCAGCTCGTGGACAACGTCTGGGCGCGGCTGGCCGGGTCTGCGCCTTAGGCTGGCGCGTCGTACTCGTAGAAGCCGCGGCCGGTCTTGCGGCCGAGGTCTCCCGCGTCCCGCATCTCGATCAGCCGTTGCGGCGGGCCCATCCGTTCCTCCCCGAGCGCAGCCTGCAGTGCCTCCGAGGCGTGGACGTGAACGTCGACGCCGATCAGGTCGATCAGGGCACATGGCCCGATCGGCCAGTTCGCGCCGAAACGCATCGCGCGGTCGACATCTTCTGGCGCAACCCGCGACTCGTCGAGGACGCGCACGCAGTCGTTCAGGAGCGGGATCAGGATCCGGTTGACGATGAAGCCCGGCGTGTCGTTGCAGGCGACGGGCTCCTTGCCGATCCGCTGCGCGAACGCGTAGGCGGCGTCGAAGGCCTCGTCGCTCGTGCGCGCGGTCCGGACGACCTCGACGAGCGGCAGCACGGGCGCGGGGTTGAAGAAGTGCATCCCGACGACGCGCTCCTGGTGTTGCGCGGCGTCGGCGATCTGCGTGACCGAGAGGGCCGACGTGTTCGTCGCCAGGATCGCGTCGGGCGCGACGATCGCGTCGAGCTCCGCGAAGAGGGCTCGCTTGACCTCCAGATCCTCGAAGGCGGCCTCGATCACGAGCCCGCACGACGCGAGCTCGTTGAGGTCGGTCACGAGGCAAAACCGCCCGAGCGCCGCGTCCTTCTCCTCGGCCGTGAGCCTGCCCTTCTCGACCCCGCGCGAGAGGTAGTGGTCGATCCGCGCGCGCGCCGCCTCGCCGAGCTCCGGCTCGACCTCGCGGCCGATGACCTCGAGCCCGGCCTGCAGGCAGACCTGCGCGATCCCGGAGCCCATCGTGCCCAGCCCCACGACGCCGACGCGAGCGATCTCCACGGCGCGCGATCCTACGGTTTCTGGTTCACGCGCATGCGTGAACCCTTTCCCCCCAGGGGTCTTCGGCCCTTGCCCCCGGCTTTGAGCGTAGCGGTGAAATCGTCACGAGTGTGTGACGCGCGTGTGCCGGATGTGTGACGTTTTCGTCGGTCTGCGGCGTCAGCGCAACGCCTAGACGCGCTCGATCACAGCGGCGATTGCCTGGCCGAACCCGATGCACATCGTCGCGAGCCCGTAACGCGCCTCGCGCCGCTCGAGCTCGTTCAGTAGCGTCGCGGTGATGCGCGCACCGGTCGCCCCCAGGGGGTGGCCGAGCGAGATCCCGCCTCCGTTCGGGTTCACATCGTCCATCCGCTGCTCGAGGCCGGCATCCCGCACGAACTGCAGCGCGACAGACGCGAAGGCCTCGTTCACCTCGATCACCGCGACGTCGTCCCACCCGAGCCCGGCACGGGCCAGCGCGCGCTCGGACGCCTGCGGGTTCCCGTGCAGCATCAGCCGCGGATCGACACCCGCCAGCCCGAAGGACACGAACCGAGCGCGCGGCTCGAGACCGAGCCGCGAGCACGCACCCTCGCTCGCGACCAGCGCCGCCGCCGCCCCGTCGCAGATCTGGCTCGAGCTCCCGGCCGTCACCCGCCCCTCGGGCAGAAACGCGGGCTTCAGAGCGGCCAGCGCCTCCGGCGACGTATCGGCCCGTGGAGTCTCGTCGACTGCGAAGAGCGTGCCCGTGTGCGGGTTCGAGACCTCCACCGGAACAACCTCGTTCTCGAAGCGGCCCTCGTCGATAGCGGCCAGCGCCCGCCTGTGCGACTCATAGGAGTAGGCATCGAGCTCTTCCCGGGACAGGCCCCACTGCTCGGCGATCAGCTCGGCCGAGATCCCCTGCGGGACGATCTCCCAGCGTTCGAGCAGCCTGTCCGAGAGGTCTCCCCCGCTCGACCCCATCGGCACTCGCGACATCGACTCGACTCCTGCCGAGACGACGACGTCGAGCTGCCCCGACCAGACGGCCGCCGCCGCGTTGAAGTTGCACTGCATCGACGAGCCGCACTGCCGGTCGACCGTCGTCCCCGGCACCGTGTCCGGCCAGCCCGCGACGAGCGGGGCCATTCGCCCGATGTTCCAGCCCTGCTCCCCGACCTGCGAGACGCAACCCATCTGCACGTCCTCGACCTCCGCTGGATCGAGACCGTTCCGCGCGACCAGCGCGGTGAGCACCTGCCCCGCGAGCTCGTCCGCGCGCAGGCTCGCAAGCGTCCCGTTGCGCCTGCCGATCGGCGACCGCACCGCATCGACGATCAGCGCATCAACCATCGACCACAGCGTATAGCCGCCATTCGCCAGGAACGCCCTTCAGCTCGCGCTGGCCGCGCTCCTCGAACTCGATACCGGAGCCGGCAACGAGGTCCTTGACCGTGGACGAGACGAGCACCTCCCCGGGCTGCGCGGCCTCGGCGATACGCGCTCCGGTGTGCACCGCGATTCCACTCAGCTTTCCGTCCAGCCGCTCGCATTCGCCCGTGTGAACGCCGGCACGGAGCTCGAGCTCGATCTCGGCGAGATCGGACTGGATCGTGCAGGCACAGCGGATCGCCCGGCCGGGACCGTCGAACGCGGCGAGAAACCCGTCGCCCGCGACGTCCAGCTCTTCTCCACGGAACTCGGCAAGTCGACGCCGCACGTGCGTGTGGTGCGTGCGCAGCAGATCGCGCCAGGCGCGGTCGCCGAGCTCGGCCGCTCGCGCGCTCGAGCCGACGATGTCGGTGAACAGGATCGTCGCCAGAACCCGGTCCGGCTCCGACGCACGCCCCACGCGGTCGACGAACCGCTTGATCGCAGCGATCGAGGCGAGGTGGGTCTCGTCGTCGACCCACGTGTAGATCCCGCGCATCCTCGGCAGCTCGACGAGCTCGCACTTCGGCACGCGGTCCGCCACGTACTCCGCCGGGCCTCGCTCCTCCGGCTTGAACAACACCATGGTCGGCACGCGAACGGCCCCGAGGACGTCGGCGACATCGGAGTCGCGCATCGCCCGAAAGAGAGAGACGGCGGCGCCTGGGCTCATCCCTCGCCGCATGTGCATCACGAACCAGTCGACGAACTCCGGGTCGTCGGCCGCGTCCGGCGCCCACTCCTGGACCAGCTCTTCGAAGAAATCCCGCCGGCCCCAGCGCTCGCCCGCGTCGGCGATCTGCCGCCTCCACTCCTCGTCGCTCGGTGCCCATGGGTAGTCCGGCGTTCGCCGGCCCCTGATCCAGGGCTCGAGGAGCACGAGCCCGCTGGTGCGCTCCGGGTAGGTCGCCGCGAACAGAATCGCGAGCCTCGCGCTCTCGAGGCTGGCCCAGAACACGGCGCGCTGCGACCCGGCCGCGTCCATCACCGCGCCGAGGTCGTCCATCCGCGCCTCCAGGGTGGCCGCTTCGCGCATCCGATCGGACAACCCGGTGCCGCGCTTGTCGAGCATGAGCACGCGGCCGGCCTCGGCGAGACCCGTCACGTGGCGTTCGAGCAGCGGGTGCTCCCACATCGAGAGCAGCTCGCCGGAGAGCCCGCGCGCGAAGACGATGTCGGTCGGCCCCTCGCCGACGACCTGGTAGGCGATCGAGACATCGCCGCTTCGTGCGTACTGGACGTCGGGGATCTCCACGTACGAATCCTCCCACTAGACTCACCAGGTGGCCACAACGCTCAGCGAGCGCAAGCTGTTCGTCGGCGGGGAGTGGATCGAGACCGGCGACTGGCTCGACGTGCGCTCGCCCTATTCGGGCGAGGTCGTGGGACGCGTTGCCAAGGGCGGCGCTGCCGAGACGAAGCGCGCGATAGACGCCGCCGAGCGCGCCATGAGCGAGCCGCTGCCCGCGCACAAGCGCGCGGAGATCCTGGTCCGCGTCGTGATGGCGCTCGGGCGCAGACACGACGAGATCGCCCGGATAATCTCGGACGAGGCGGGCAAGCCGATGAAGGCCGCGCGCGTCGAGGCGAAGCGCGCGATGTCGACCTACACCTTCGCCGCCGTCGAGGCGCGCAAGCTCGCCGGCGAGATGGTGCCGATGGACGCAGCCCAGGCGGGCGAGGGCAAGCTCGCGTTCACGCTGCGGCAGCCGATCGGGATCGTGGCCGCGATCTCTCCGTTCAACTTTCCGCTCAACCTCGTCGCCCACAAGCTCGCGCCGGCGTTCGCAGCCGGGTGCGCCGTCGTGCTCAAGCCGGCGGGCCACACGCCGCTCTCCGCCTTGCTGCTGGCCGAGCTCGAGGAGGAAGCGGGCCTGCCGCCGGGCTGGCTGAACGTGATCGTCGGACCGTCGTCCGAGATCGGCGACGTGCTGGTCGAGGACGAACGCGTGAAGGCGATCTCCTTCACCGGCTCGGGGCCGGTCGGCTGGGGCCTCAAGGAGCGCGCGCCCAAGAAGCGGGTCAACCTCGAGCTCGGGAACGCGACCCCGGTGATCGTCGCTGCGCGACGCAGACATCGACGCGGCCGCGACGGCAATGGCCGCGCACAGCTTCTCCTTCGCCGGCCAGAGCTGCATCTCGGTGCAGCGCATCTACGTCGAGCGCCCCGCCTACGACGCGTTCGTCGAGCGCTTCGTCCCGAAGGTCGAGGCGCTCCGCGTCGGCGACCCCGCCGACGAGGAGACCGACGTCGGCCCGGTGATCGACGAGGACGCGAAGACCCGGATCCTGGAGTGGATCGACGAGGCCCGCTCGGGCGGCGCCGAGGTGCTCGCCGGCGGCGAGGAGCGCGACGGCCTGATCCAGCCGACGGTGATCGCAGGCGCGGCCCCGAGCTGAAAGTGAGCTGCGATGAGGTCTTCGGGCCGGTCGTCACCGTGAACGCGGTCGACTCGCTCGACGAGGCGATCGCGCTCGCAAACTCCACGCGCTTCGGGCTCCAGGCCGGCATCTACACGAACGCGATCGGAACGGCGCTGCGAGCTGCCCGGGAGCTCGAGTTCGGCGGCGTGACCGTGAACGAGGCGCCGACCTTCCGCACCGACCAGATGCCCTACGGCGGCGTGAAGGACTCCGGCAACACGCGGGAGGGCCCGGCCTACGCCGTCGCGCGAGCTGACCGAAGAGCGCCTCGTCGTCCTGCAGCTTTGAGGAGCGGAGCGGCGTGATCGGGGTCGCGATCGCGATCGTCGTGATCGGGATCGCCTTCGGAATCGTCTGGCCCTGGGTCGGGATCGTCATCGGGCTCGTCGGGCTCCTCCTCCTGGCTGCGCTCCTCGTCGGATCCGGCCGCCGAGCGGCCAAACCGCAGCGCTGAGGCGTCACTTGCCGTTGCTAGACTCGCGCCTCCGTGGCGCGTTTTTCCCTGCTAAACCGCATTCGCCGGCAGCCCGAGGGTGACTCCGGAGCGGTCCCGGCACGGCCCCTTCGGCGGGCGCCCTCGCCCGGTGCGCTGCGACGGGAGCGGCGAGCGATTCTCAAGGCGCGCGAGGAGCAGATCCGCGACCTCGGCGGCCTCACGCTGGAGATGTATCGCCGCTCGTCGTTCCGCGATGACCTCCTGATCGAGCGCTGCCGCGAGATCGTCGCGCTGGAGGAACGCGTCAACGAGCTCGACTCGATGCTCGCCTCCGTCGCGAGCGCGCGCCGAGCGCCTGCGACCTGCGAGTGCGGCGCTCCCGTACCGTGGGGCTCTCATTTCTGCGCAAACTGCGGGCGGCCCGTCGGGCCTGAGCCGGTCGTAGCCTGCAAGAACTGCGGCCATCCCCTCCCCGCCGACGCCAAGTTCTGCGCCAGCTGCGGTCGCGATTCCGGCCCCGACCTGTCGGAACAGCCCGGCGCCGAGGACAACGGCGCGGATCCCTGGGAGCGCTAGATGGCGGGCGGCGAGCAGGACGGGCGCTGTCCGCGCTGCGACACCCCGTATGGCGGAGGGCAGGAGTACTGCCTCGAATGCGGCGCGCGGCTACCGTCCCAGAGCGGTGTCGTCGGCCGGCTCGGCTCGGCCTGGCGGCGCCGGTTCGACTGGTATCCGGGCGACTGGATCTGGCCGACCCTGCTCGCGCTCCTGATCGCCGCCGTGGCCGGCGCCGCCTCGGCGATCTGGCTCGCCGACGGCTCCAGCGCGAGCGACAAGACCCTCGTCGCCACGTCTCCCGGCGCCTCGAGCGTCCAGCAGACCCAGACCGCGCCCGAGCCGACCGTACACGCAGCCGACGCAGACGACGCCGACCACGACCGCTGCGCCGCCACCACCGCCTCCCCCGGTCAACGCGCCGGTCATCTGGCCGGCAGGCCGCAGCGGCTGGACAATCGTCCTCGACTCGCTTCCGAGCCCGAGCGGACGAGCCGCGGCGACCGCGGAGGCGCAGCGCGCGCGGCGGAGCGGCATGAAGAGGATCGGCGTGCTCGACTCGTCGCAGTTCTCGAGCCTTCACCCCGGCTACCTCGTCGTGTTCGCCGGGATCTACGGATCCCAGGCAGAGGCGCAGAGCGCGATCATCGACGCCCATCGCCACGGCTTCGGCGGCGCCTACCCCCGTCGAATCACTCCGTAGCGGTCTCGTTTTCCAGTCTGCAAACCGTGGGCCGGACTTTGTAACACGGCCCGAGTTCGTTATATTCGCCCTGCAGGCCCAAGTCGCAGATCAGGTTTAACCGCTGGTTAACAAAGCTTTGCGCCAAATTAATAGGAGCCCAGGATACTGACGGTGGACGAGAGAGCCCTCCAGATCCAGGCCTGCATGTATCAGTACTCACGTGCCATTTACAGGTCGATCAAGGATCTCGTGGATCCTTACGTCGACTCCGAGACTCGCGCTCAGTACCGGCGCGAGGTGCTCGAGGCGTGCGAGCAGACGATGGAGCGCCTCGCCAAGGATCCGCTCTACTTCGCCAAGCCCGACCGGGCGCTGTTCCAGGATCTTCGCCGGTACTTCCCGATCACGTGCCAGGCGCAGGTCGCCTGGGCCGTGCGCGAGGGCGTGGCCGCGGCGGTCGCGTTCATCGAGAGCCAGATCGAGGCAGGCGCGTTCGACGGCGGCGTCGCCCGCTGCCGGGCGACCACCCGCAAGGGCAAGCCGTGCCAGCGGACACCGCTGCCGGACCGCGATTACTGCCCGTCGCACCAGCATCTCGAGCGGTCACGGGTCGCCGCGTAGCCGAAGCGCCCCAGAGCGGGTAGGCTCGCGGCGCGCTTGAGTCACGACACTGACAAGCTGATCCGCCAGCTCTCGCTGGTCGCGTTCCTGATGGCGGAGCGGCGACCGGTCACCGCGCGCGAGATCAAGAGCAGCGTCGAGGGCTACCAGGAGATGTCGGACGAGGCCTTCGCGCGCCGGTTCTACTCCGATCGCGCCGAGCTGCAGGCCCTCGGCGTCCCGCTCCACTCGCAGCGGGACGAGTACACGGGCGAGGAGCTCTACACGATGCGCTCCGAGCGCTACTTCCTGCCGCCGCTCGAGCTGACCGACGAGGAGCTCGCGGCTCTCCAGACCTGCCTCTACCTGCTCGAGGGCAAGTTCGCCTACGCCGAGCCACTCCGGCTCGCGCTCCAGAACCTCGCGCTCGGCCGGCCCGGCTTCTCGGAGGCGCCGACCGACACCGCGATGCGCGTCGAGGTGCTCGACCCGGAGTACTCGACCGAGATGCAGGGGCGGCTGAGCAAGCTCGAGGCGGCGATCTCGAAGCAGCGCACGGTCAAGTTCCCGTACTGGTCGATCTCGCGCGACGACGAGCGGGAGCGGACGATCAACCCGTACGCGCTCTTCCAGGACGCAGGCGCCTGGTACGTCGTCGGCCAGGATCTCGAGGCCGAGGACGAGCGGACGTTCCGGGTCTCCAGGATCCGCGGCGAGATCAGGTTCGCGACCCGCCGCGAGCGCGACTTCCGGCTCCCGGCCGAGTTCGACGTCGACCGCTACCGCGGCCGCCCGCCCTGGCAGATCGGCGAGCTCGTCGGCGAGGCCCGCATCGAGGTCGGCGGCGACACCGCCTGGTGGGTGCAGCGGACGTACGGAGGCAGCGGCCGCGTCGAGGACGGCGTCTTCGTGACCGAGTACTCGAGCCTGCCGCTGCTCGCCTCCTGGCTGTTGCGCCAGGACGGACGCGCGGCGCCACAGGCCCCGGACGAGCTCCGCCGCGAGGTCGCGCGGGCCCTGCGCCTCGTCCGCGACCGGCACGAGAAGCCGCCGGCCCGGCTCGCCGCCGAGTCAGAGGGCGAGGACGAGGAGATCATCGAGCGGCCCGCCGCGCCGGTGCACCCCGAGCGCTTCGCCGTCCTCCAGGCACTGCTCGCCTATCTGCTCGACCGCTGCGGCGAGGACGCGGAGGCCGAGATTCCCGCCGCCGACCTCGTCGAGCGCTTCAGCATCCCGCCCGAGGAGCTGGAGGAGCACCTGTCGCTCCTCAACCTCGTCAACTTCGGCGGCGGCTGCTACGCGGTCTACGCCGAGCTCGACGGCGACACGGTCCGCGTCGACAAGGAGCTCTTCGGCGACACGTTCCGCGCGCCGCCGCGCCTGACGCCGCTCGAGGCGCGCGCGATCCGGCTCGCGCTCGAGTTCGTCGGCCCGATGATCGCCGCCGACGCGCGCAGCCCGCTCGAGCGCGTGCGGGCCAAGCTCGAGGAGACGTTCGGCGAGTTCGAGCTCGCGCAGACGCCCGAGCCTCACGTCAAGCGCGCCGAGGAGGACCTCGTCGGCACGCTCAGCCGCGGGTTGCGCGAGCGGCGACTCGTCCAGGTCGACTACCTCAAGGAGGGCGAGGAGGAGATCTCGATGCACGTCGTCGAGCCCTACTCGCTCGAGCGCCGCCTGCCCTACTGGTACGTCCACACGTGGGACCGGACGCGCGAGGGAGAGCGCTCGTTCCGGCTCGACCGGATGCGCAGCGCCCGCATCCAGCGCGGCCGCTTCGAGCCGCGCGAGGGCTTCGACCCGCACGAGTTCCGCGACGCCCGGCCCGCCCGCATCTGGTACTCGAAGGAGATCGCGCGCTGGGAGCTGGAGAAGGGCGCGAGGCTGCTGCGGGACGGGTCGGCGGTCGCCGAGCGGCCGGTCGGCAGCCCCGAGTGGCTCGTCGGCGAGATCCTCTCCTACCGCGGCGAGGCGGTCGTCCTCGATCCGCCGGAGCTTCGTCGGGCGATCGCCCTGCGAGCGCGCGACCTGCAGCGCGAGCTCGGCCTCTCGCGGGTGCGCGTCAAGCTCTAACGACGCACCACCTACCCGAGGTCCGCAATGCTGCGGCGAGCAGCGTCCACGAACACGACCAGGGGGTAGTGAGATGACCGCGAAGAGCGATTTCACCGAGGAGGAGTGGGAGCTCGTCTCCGAGGGTCCCGCGGTCGCAGGCATGATCGCCGCGACCGCCCAGAAGGGCGGGAGCTTCCGGGAGAGCTACGCGCTCGCCAAGACGTACGTCGAGGCCCGTAAGCAGCACGGCGAGAGCCAGCTCCTCGACGAGATCGTGTCCGAGAAGCCGGATTTCGACCGCAAGCGCTACTCCACGCCCGAGGTGCTACACGAGCAGGGCCTGCAGCGCATCCAGCAGGCAACCCAGCTGGTCGAGAGCAAGGCGACCCCTGAGGAAACGGTCTCCTACAAGGCCTTCGCCCTCAAGGTGGCGAAGAACGTCGCGGCTGCGCACAAGGAGGACGGCGAGAGGGTCAGCCCGGCCGAGGAAGCCGCCATCGCATCCGTCAGCGCGAGCCTCGGGACGACGGCGTCCGGCTGACCTAGCCCTGCCGCGGGAGGTCGAGCGTGAACGTCGCCCCGCGCGCCGGGGTCGACGAGACGTCGATGGTGCCCCCGTGCGCCTCGGCGATCGAGCGTGCGATGAAGAGCCCGAGCCCCGTGCCCGGGCGCGTGTTCCCGCTCGTGACGCGGCCGAACTTCTCGAAGATCAGGCGCTGGTCCTCGAGCGCGATCCCGGGCCCGTGGTCGCGGATGTCCACGACGACCCTGTCGGCCTCGCTGTAGGCCCGCACCTCGACCTCGTCGCCGGCCGGGGAGTACTTGATCGCGTTGTCGATCAGGTTCACGAGCACCTGCCTCAGCCGCTCGGCATCGCCCCGCACCTGCGGGAGCGGCTCGTGCACCTCGGCCCGTAGGCCGACCTCGTCTGAACCGAGCTCGGCGAGCGCGACCGTGTCGCGGACGAGCTCCGCGAGATCGACCTCGCCGAAGCGGATGTTGAACGTGCCCGCGTCGATCCGCGAGGTGTCGAGCACGTCGCTGACCAGAGCCGCGAGCCGATCCGTCTCGTCGGCGATCAGGCCGAGGAACGACTCGCGCTGATCGGCCGTCAGCTCTCGCCAGCGCTGCTGCAACGTTCGCGCCGAGCCGATCACGGCCGCCATCGGCGTCCGCAGCTCGTGGGAGACGAGGGAGACGAAGTCCGCGCGGAGAGCCGAGAGGCGCCGCAGCTCCTCGACCGTCCGGCGCTCGGCCTCGTAGGCCCGGATGTTCTGGACGGCGCTCGCGACGAGACGTCCGAGCAGCCCTGCGAGCTCGATCTCCTCGGAGCTGAAGGCATCCGGCTCGCGGCGGGAGATCGCCAGCATCCCGATCGACTGAGCGCCCTGGAGGAGCGGCGCGCCCAGCCTGCTGTGCAGCCCGAGGGCCAGGAGCCCGTCCTCGCCCTTGTACTCGGCCCCGCTCATGTCGCGGCGATAGACGGTCTCGTTCGTACGAAGCACCTCCTCGAGGACTGCGCCCTTGATCGGTTGCGACGATCCGGGCGGGAGCACGCTGCCGGCGCCCTCGCCGCTGACGGCCATCACATGGGCGGTGCCGTCGTCGCTGAGCACGATCGCGATCCGGTCGAAGGGCAGGAGCACGCGCACCTCGTTGATGAAGGCGGCGAACGCCTGCTCGAGCTCGAGCGAGGAGCCGAGCGCGCGGGCACAGCGATTCGCGGCCTCGAGCACGTCGGCGCGCCGGCCGAGCTCGTCGCGTAGCCGCTCGGCCTCGGCGGCTCTGGTCTCCGCGATCGACGTCTGGCGCAACAGGAGCAGGACGAGCCAGCCGACGATCAACCCGAGCAGCAGCTCGATCCCGATCTGGAGGGTGACGAAGTCGGTGTGGTAGCTGACCTGCGGGTCGTGATGCGCCCGGAGCCGCTCGAAGACCACCAGGACCGGCACGCTCGCGACAACGAGCGCCACGGCCCCGCGGATGCCGTAGCGCAGGGCCGCCTCGACGAGCGGCAAGAGCATGATCTCGCGGACAGGCGTTCCGCGCTCGTAGCTGAAGACGAGGATGTACGCGGAGACGATCGCGAAGTCGAAACAGAGCGCCGCGAGGCCGAGCCACGCCTGCCCACGCTCGCTCCACTCGCGCCGGGTCAGCCAGAAGAGGATCACGGCGCCGACGGTGAAACGCCAGGGTGACGAGCCGCCCTTCGAGCAGGCGCCCGGACGGGTAGTTGCGGCTCAGCTCGACCTGGACGACGGCGAACGGGATCGCTCCGAGGCGGACCCAGGCGATCCAGCTCTCGAACGCACGGCGGCGCTCGCCGGTCACGCGCGCTCGATCCGGTCGAGCGCCCACTCCGCGTGCTCGCGCAGGAGCGGGTCGTCACTCGCCGCGTAGCGCTCCGCAAGGCTGCGCGTCGCCCGATCGCGGCCGTTGCCGAGCGCGATGAGCGCGTTGCGGCGCAGGTAGCGCGGGTCGTTGCGCGGGACGAACAGACGGTCGTAGCGCCGGGCGAGCTCGTCGTCGCTCGCCTCGAGCCAGTCCACGAGCGAGACGTGCGGCTCGGCGCCCTCCGACGGCTCGGCGCCCTCGCGGCGTTTCTCGATCCCGCGGTTCCAGGGGCAGACGTCCTGGCAGATGTCGCAACCGTACACCTGGTCGCCGAGCGCCTCGCGGTACTCCGCCGGGAAGGGCTCGGACGACTGCGTCCAGTACGAGAGACAGCGCGTGGCGTCGAGCACGCCGGGCTCGTCGAGCGCGTCCGTCGGGCAGGCCTCGATGCAGAGCGTGCACGAGCCGCAGTCGAGCTCGAGCGGCGGCGTGCTCTCCAGCTCGCGGTCGGTGACGAGCGTGCCGAGGACGACCCACGAGCCGAAGCGGCGCGTGATCAGCATCGTGTTCTTGCCGTAGAAGCCGACCCCCGCGCGGACGGCCGCCTCGCGGTCGACGTGCTGGTTCGCGTCCACGAAGACGCGGTACTCGCCGCCGAGCCGCCTCCCGAGCGCGTCCAGCTTCTCGCGCAGCGCCTCGTAGGCGTCCCACCACGTGTAGCGCGGCAGCCGCCCGTGGCCCGCGGGGACGTCCTCGCCCTCGCTCCAGTAGCAGAGCGCGGCGGAGACGACCGTGCGCGCGCCTTCGAGGAGCGTCTCGGGGTGGCAGGAGATCTCCGGCTGGGCCATCGTGAAGCGCATGTCTGCGAAGAGGCCGCGGGCCCGGCGCTCGCGGATGTGGCTCTCGGTCTCATCGTACGCCGACGCAGGCGCAGCGCCTACGACGTCGAGACCGAGCTCCTGGGCGTGCCTGTGGACCTCTGCCGCCTGCATATGGGAGATTGTGCCTTGATGAAGGCGGTTCGCATCCATGAAGACGGTGGACCGGAGGTTCTGCGCTACGAGGACGCGCCCGACCCGGAGCCGGCGCCCGGCGAGGTGCTCGTGCGTCTGCGTGCGGCGTCGCTCAACCATCTCGACCTCTGGATTCGGAAGGGACTTCCTTCGGTGCCGAAGCCGCGGATCCTCGGAGCCGACGGCGCCGGGATCCGCGAGGACACGGGCGAGGAGGTCGTCATCAACCCGGGGATCGAGCACGGCGAGAAGATCTCCGTCATCGGCGAGCACATGGACGGCACGCACGCCGAGCTCGTCGCCGTCCCGGAGACGAACGTCTACCCGCTCCCGGACGGCGTCTCGTTCGAGGAGGCCGCGGCCTTCCCGCTCGTCTACGAGACCGCCTACCGGCTGCTCGTGACGAAGGCCGGGCTGCAGGAGGGCGAGTGGGTGCTGCTCTGGGGAGTCGGCAGCGGCGTCGCGTCGGCCGGGCTCGCGATCGCGAAGGCGCTCGGCGCGAAGGCGCTCGTCACGTCTTCGAGCGACGAGAAGCTCGATCGCGCGCGAGAGCTCGGCGCGGACGCGACGGTCAACCACGCGACGGGAGACGTGATCGCCGCGGTGATGGAGGCGACCGGCGGCGCAGGCGTCGACGTCGTCCTCGAGCACGTCGGCGAGGCGACCTGGCAGAGCTCGCTCCAGGCGGCGCGGATAGGCGGCCGGATCGTCGTCTGCGGCGCGACCACCGGGCCGAACCCGCCCGCGGCGCTGCACCGGATCTGGTGGAAGCAGCTGACGATCTACGGCTCGACGATGGGCACGAAGGCAGGACTTCGAGGGCGCCTACGAGCTGGTCGCGAGCGGCCGCGCCAAGCCGGTCGTCGACTCGGTCTTCCCGCTCGCCGAGGCGCGAGCCGCGCACGAGCGGCTCGAGGCGGGCGAGCAGTTCGGGAAGATCGTCCTGCGAATCCCGGAGTAGACGGCGCTTGCGATGATTCGAGGGTGAGCGCTCACCGCTTCGACGCGCAGACGTTTCGCCTGCACAGCGCCGATTTCGACCTGAAGGAGCTCGGGCTCCGCCTCCTGGCCTGCGCCGGGCTGGTCGCCGGCGTCACGCTCGCGATCGCTCTTCTCGAGACGCAGGTGCCGGTGCTCGGGCTGAGTGTCCTCTACCTCTTCGCCGTCCTTCCGGTCGCGATCTTCTGGGGCCTCGGGCTCGCGATTCTCGTCTCCGTCGCGAGCATGCTCTCGTTCAACTTCTTCTTCCTCGAGCCGCGGCACACGCTCACGCTCCAGGACTCGAGCTACTGGTTCGCGCTGGGTGTCTTCCTGATCACGGCGATCGTCGTCAGCGATCTCGCTGCGCGCTCCCGCCGCCGCGCGATCGAGTCGACCCTGCTCGCCGAGATCGCGGGCCTGCTGCTCGAGCACGGCGAGGTGAGCGGGGAGCTCGAGCGGATCGCGGCCGAGTCGGCCCGGGCGCTACGGGTCGATCACGTGCGGATCGTCCCCGGCGAGGACGCGCCTCCCGCCGGAGCCGACTCCCATGCGCTCCTGGCCGGCGGCCGCCGGGTCGGGACGATCTACCTCGAGGGCCCGCGCCAGGGAAGCGCTTCGGCCCGGCGGCGGCTCCTGCCCGCGCTCTCCTCGCTGCTCGGCGTCGCGATCGACCGGGAGCGCCTGGCGCGCGAAGCGCTCGAGGCCGAGGCTCTGCGCCGCAGCGATGCCATGAAGACAGCCGTGCTCCGAGCGGTGAGCCACGACCTGCGCTCGCCACTGATGGCCATCCTGACTTCGGCGGGCGCGCTCGCGCGCGACGATCTCGAGTTCGACCCGAAGGACGAGAGGGAGCTCGCCGCGACGATCCTCGGCGAGGGACAGCGCCTCGCCCGGCTGATCGACAACCTGCTCGATCTGTCCCGCCTGGAGGCCGGCGCACTCCGGCCGGAACCGGATGTCTGGGCGGTGGACGACCTGATCGTGCAGGCGCTCACCGAGACGGGCGAGGCGGGTCGGCGCATCGACGTCGAGCTTCCGGAGGAGTCGATCGCCGTCCGGGTCGACGCCGTGCAGATCGAGCGCGTGCTCGTGAACCTGCTCGAGAACGCGCTCAAGTACTCCCCGGAGGCCGAGCCCGTACGCGTGCAGGTGACGCACACCCCGACTCGCGCCCTGATCCGGATCGTCGACCGGGGCCCGGGGATCTCTCCGGACGATCGCGAGCGCATCTTCCAGCCCTTCCAGCGCGGCGCCGGCGACGGGCGCGGCGCAGGGCTCGGGCTGGCGATCGCCCGTGGGTTCGCCGAAGCCAACGGCGCGCAGGTCTGGGCCGAGTCCCGCCCGGGTCAGGGCGCGACGTTCGTGCTCGCGCTGCCGGCGCCGGAGACCGCGGTGGAAGCGTGAGCGCAGCCCGCATCCTCGTGGTGGACGACGAGCAGCAGATCCTCCGAGCGCTGCGCACGAGCCTGCGCGGGGCCGGGTTCGACGTGGAGACGGCCGAGACCGCCGAGCATGCCCTGGCGGCGGCGGCGATGCGGCCGCCCGAGGCCGTCATCCTCGACCTCGTCCTCCCGGACGGAACCGGGACCGACGTCGTGCGCGAGCTCCGCACGTGGAGCTCGGCGCCCGTGATCGTGCTCTCGGCGGTCGGCGACGAGCGCGAGAAGGTCGCCGCGCTCGACGCGGGAGCCGACGACTACGTGACGAAGCCGGTCGGGATCGACGAGCTGATCGCCCGCCTGCGCGCCGTCCTGCGCCGGGCCGCCCCGTCGGGCGAGCCGCTGATCACGATCGGGGAGCTCGAGGTCGACCTCGAGAAGCGCGAGGTTCGCGTCGCCGGCACGCCGGTTCACCTGACGCCGCACCAGTTCGACCTGCTGCGGGTCCTCGCGGTCAACGAGGGCAAGCTGATGACGCATCGCGCGATCCTGCAAGAGGTCTGGGGACCGGGCTACGGAACGGAGTCGAACCTGCTCCACGTCCACGTCTCGCAGCTGCGGCGGAAGATCGAGCCGGATCCGACCCGGCCGCGCTACCTGCTGACCGAGCCCGGCGCCGGATACCGGCTCGTCGACCCCACGACGCGGGAGTAGGGCTCCTCAGAGTTTCTTCAGGGGGAGGGTCGCAACCTTCAGGCGGCCCTCAGCAGGGCCGCACTAGCCTCGGCGACATGAGCTTCATCCGTGCGGCAGGCGATCCAGGGCCGGAGGAGTACCGTGTGCCGAGCCCGCTGAAGGCGGCTCGGCCGTTCCTCGTGCTGAGCCTGGTCCCGCTCGTCGCGGGAGTCGCGGGCCTCATTCCCCAGCTCGACGGATTCGTCCTCGGCGCGCTGTTCGCCGGCGCGGGTGCGCTGCGCGCCGTCATCGAGTACCGGCGGCTCTCGAGCCTCCGTCGCCTGGCCGACAGGCAGCTGCTCGGCAGCGCGGCGCCGCGGTCACCCGAGCTCGTCGTCTGGCGCACCGGAGAGCTGACCTCCGAGAGGAACCGGCGCGTACTCGCCAAGGCGCTGCGCGGCGTCGTCTCGGAGCTCGACGCGCGCCGGCTACCCGGTGCGTCGCCCCTGAACAGATCCGGGGCCCGGCCCCACGCCGGCCTGATCCAGGCGCTCGCCGACCGGGTCGGCGACCTGGAGCGTCCGGTCTCGGCCCGAGGCCTTCTCCTCGTCGAGGACCTCCTCACCGACGGCTGGGGACCGCTGTATGCCCGCAATCGAGTCGGTGAGATCGGCGCGTCGCTCAGGCGCTGCCTGACCACCCTCGACGACGGGCGCGGTCACGTGGCCGTTCGTGCGGTCTCGCCGGCCTCAGCGAACGGCCGGATGTCCGAGGCACACGCCAAGCTGCACGTCACACGGAACGGGAGGCATTGATGTACGACCTCGCTGCCATCGCCATAGCCGCGGCGTGCTTCCTCTTCGTCTTCCTGCTTCTGTACGTGCTGGAGCGGGTCTGATGTCGGCTGCCGACATCTTCGGCCTCGCAGTCACGTTGCTCGTGTTCGCCTACCTGATCTACGCCCTCTTCCGCGGGGAGCGCTTCTAGATGAGCGGTCAGGGAATCGGTCAGATCCTCGTCTACGCAGCCGCGCTGGTGGTGCTCGGCTACCCGCTCGGCCTCTACATGGCTCGGGTCTACGCGGACGGCTCGTTCGCGGCGCGCGGCTGGCTCGGCTGGCTCGGGCTGGATCGAGCGCGGCTTCTACCGCCTCGTCCGCACGCAACGGGACCGCGAGCAGGACTGGAAGAGCTACGGCATCACCGTGCTCGTCTTCAGCGTGCTGTTCTGGGGGCTGCTGTACCTGATCCAGCGCGCGCAGGGCCACCTGTTCCTGAACCCGGACGGCATGAAGGGCGTGCCGGCGCACGTGTCGCTGAACACGGCGGCGAGCTTCGTCACGAACACCAACTGGCAGTTCTACGGCGGCGAGTACACGATGTCGTACCTGACCCAGATGGCCGGGCTCGCGGTGCAGAACTTCGTCTCGGCCGCGGTCGGGATGGCGGTACTGGTGGCCGTCGTGCGCGGTATCGCGCGTCGCTCGTCGGGGACGCTCGGCAACTTCTGGGTCGACCTCTACCGCTCGCTCGTCTACATCCTGCTGCCGCTGGCGTGATCGTGACGGCGATCCTGATCTGGCAGGGCGTGCCGCAGACCTTCCACGGCCATGCGACCGCGACGACGCTGGAGGGGGCGCAGCAGACGATCGCGCGCGGCCCCGCGGCCTCGCAGATCGCGATCAAGCAGCTCGGCACGAACGGCGGCGGCTTCTACAACTCGAACTCGGCCGTCCCCTTCGAGAACCCGACCGGGCTCTCCAACTTCGTCGAGATGCTCGCGATCCTGCTGATCCCGGCCGCGCAGGTGTTCATGTTCGGGAGGATGGTCTTCAACCGCCGGCACGGCATCGCGGTGTTCGCGGCCATGTTCATCGTGTTCTGGATCGGCGTCGGCGTGAACCTGCCCGCGGAGCAGCACGGCTCGCAGGTGCTGCGTAGCTCGGGCGTGAACATCACCCAGGGGCACGGCCAGAGCGGGGGCAACATGTCCGACAAGGAGGTGCGCTTCGGCCTGGCCAACAGCACGACCTGGACGGTCGCCACGAGCGACGCCTCGAACGGCTCGGTCAACAACGGCTTCGACGCGCAGACCGCTGCCGGCGGCGCGGTCCCGCTCGTCAATCTCTTCCTCGGCGAGGTGATCTTCGGCGGCGTCGGCTCGGGCCTCTACGGGATGTTCTTCTACATCGTCGTCGCCGTCTTCGTGGCCGGCCTGATGGTGGGCCGTACGCCGGAGTGGCTCGGGAAGAAGATCGAGGCGCGCGAGATCAAGTACGCGGCGATCGGTGCGCTGTTCGTGCCGACGATGGTCCTGGTCCTGACCGGCACTCTCGATCGCGACCAAGAGCGGCCTCGCGTCGATCTACAACAGCGGCGTACACGGCTTCACCGAGACGCTCTACGCCTACGACTCACAGGGAAACAACAACGGCAGTGCCTTCGCCGGCTTCGGCGTGACGAACTTCAGCGCCTCCTTCGGCGCGATCGCCATGCTGCTCGGGCGCTTCGTGCCGATGTTCGCCGCGCTCGCCCTCGGCGGCGCGCTCGCGGGCAAGAAGATCACACCGGTCTCTGCCGGAACCTTCCGGACCGATGGGCCGACCTTCGTCGTGCTCGTCGTCGGCGTGATAGCGCTGACGGCAGGGCTGATGATCTTCCCGGCGCTGACGCTCGGGCCCATCGTCGAGGGGCTGATGCACTGATGCGCAACGTCGTCAGCTCCGTGATCGCGATCGCGCTCCTCACCGCCTTCTTCGGGTTCGTCTACCCGTTCGTGATGACCGGTTTCGCACAGGTCGCGTTCAAGCATCAGGCGAACGGCAGCCTCATCGAGCGGAACGGCAAGGTCGTCGGGTCGAAGCTCGCGGCGCAGGAGTTCAAGAGCCCGCGGTACTTCCACGAGCGGCCCTCGGCGACGGCCCCCGCCTACAACGCGGGCGCAACGACCTTCGCCAACCTCGGGCCCACGAATCCCGACCTGGCCAAGAACGTGAAGGCGGCCGCGAAGGCGATCCTGAAGCTCGAGGGCCCGTACAACCCGGGTCTGACGATCGGTCAGATCCCGGTGGATGCGGTCACGACCTCGGCCTCTGGCATCGACCCGCATATCACACCCGCCTACGCGCAGCTCCAGGCCCGCCGGATCGCGGCCAAGCGAAACGTGCCGCTCGCGACCGTGCAGAAGCTGATCGACCAGAACACCACCGGCCGCTCGTGGGGCTTCTTCGGCGAGCCGGGCGTCAACGTCCTCGAGCTGAACCTCGCGCTCGACGAGCTGGGAGGCACGTAGATGTCGACGACCGTGGCACCGATTCCGACCGCGCCGTCTCCGGTCACGAGCGCGAGGCGCAAGAGCGTCTTCTCACGCGAGATCGTCCTGACGGCGATCCGCGACTCGTTCCCGAAGCTCGACCCCCGCCTCCAGTTCAGGAACCCGGTGATGTTCATCGTCGAGCTCGGCAGCGTGATCACGACCGCGATCTTCTTCCTCGAGCTCGCACGCGGTCAGTACGGGCAGCTCTGGTTCGTCGGCGTGATCGCCTTCTGGCTCTGGCTCACAGTGCTGTTCGCGAACTTCGCGGAGGCGGTCGCGGAAGGCCGCGGTAAGGCACAGGCGAACGCGCTCCGCGCGACCAGCACGACCACGGTCGCACAGGCGGCTGGAGAGCGGCACGCTCGAGGACGTGCCGGCTCCCGAGCTGCAACGCGGCGACGTCGTCGTCGTCTCGGCAGGAGAGATCATCCCGGCCGACGGCGAGATCATCGAGGGCGTCGGCTCGGTCGACGAGTCGGCGATCACCGGCGAATCGGCACCGGTGATCCGCGAGTCGGGCGGCGACCGGTCCGCCGTAACCGGCGGCACGAAGCTGCTCTCCGACCAGCTCGTGATCGTCGTCACCGCAGGAGCCGGGCAAGTCGTTCCTCGACCGGATGATCGCGCTCGTCGAGGGTGCTGAGCGACGCAAGACGCCGAACGAGATCGCGCTGAACATCCTCCTCTCCGCGCTGACGATCACCTTCCTCGCCGCGGTCGCGACCCTTCGGCCGTACGCGATCTACGCGGGGACCCCCACCTCGCAGACCGTCCTGATCGCCCTGCTCGTCGCCCTGATTCCGACCACGATCGGGGCGCTGCTCTCGGCGATCGGCATCGCCGGGATGGACCGCATGGTGCAGCGCAACGTGCTCGCGATGTCCGGTCGCGCGGTCGAGGCGGCAGGAGACGTCGACGTGCTCCTGCTCGACAAGACCGGCACGATCACGCTCGGCAACCGCCAGGCGGCGGAGTTCGTGACCGTCGACGGCGTCTCGGAAGCCGAGCTCGCCGAGGCGGCCCAGCTCTCCTCGCTGGCGGACGAGACCCCGGAAGGCCGCTCGATCGTCGTCCTCGCCAAGGAGCGGTACGGCCTGCGCGGCCGCGAGGTCGGCGAGCACGAGGCGACGTTCATCCCGTTCTCCGCGACGACGCGGATGAGCGGCGTCGACATGGACGGCAAGAAGCTGCGCAAGGGGGCGGCCGACGCCGTCAAGCGCTTCGTCGAGGAGCAGGGCGGCCATGCGCCGGCGCGCCTCGACGAGGAGGTCGACAAGATCGCCCGCGCAGGCGGAACGCCGCTCGTCGTCGCGCAGGACAACTTCGTGCTCGGCGTCATCCATCTCAAGGACATCGTCAAGGGCGGCATGAACGAACGCTTCGACGAGCTGCGCAGGATGGGCATCCGCACGGTGATGATCACCGGCGACAACCGCGTCACCGCGGCCGTGATCGCCGAGGAGGCAGGGCGTCGACGACTTCCTCGCCGAGGCGACCCCGGAGGCGAAGATGGCGCTGATCAAGGAGGAACAGGCAAAGGGCCGGATGGTCGCGATGACCGGCGACGGCACGAACGACGCACCGGCGCTCGCCCAGTCGGACGTGGGCGTTGCCATGAACGCCGGCACCTCCGCCGCCAAGGAAGCCGGCAACATGGTCGACCTCGACAACAACCCCACGAAGCTGATCGAGGTCGTCGAGGTCGCGAAGCAACAGCTGATCACGCGCGGCGCCCTGACCACCTTCTCGATCGCGAACGACGTCGCCAAGTACTTCGCGATCCTGCCGGCGATGTTCGCCTTCACCTACGCGACGAAGCCTGGCGGTCGCGGCCCGCTGGACTCGCTCAACATCATGCACCTGGGTACGCCGAAGAGCGCGATCGTCTCCGCGATCATCTTCAACGCGCTGATCATCCCGGCGCTCATCCCGCTCGCGCTGAGAGGCGTCAAGTACCGCGCGATCGGCGCGACCGCGCTGCTGCGGCGCAACCTGCTGATCTACGGGCTCGGCGGCATGATCCTGCCCTTCATCGGGATCAAGCTGATCGACCTGATCGTCCACAACCTGTTCGGCGCGTGAGCGTCCCACTAGGGTGGCGACAGCGTGCGCGGTCACTACCGAATCCTGGTCGGAATGGCAGCGGGAGTGGGCAAGACCTACCGGATGCTCCTCGAGGGCAGGCAGGCGCAGGACGCGGCGCGAGACGTCGTGATCGGCTACCTCGAGCCCCACGACCGACCTGAGACCGCCGTGCTCGCCGAAGGGCTCGAGACGGTGCCGCGGCTGCGTGCAGCGCGCGCCGAGCTCGCGCTCGACGAGATGGACGTCGACGCCGTCATCGCGCGGAAGCCGGAGCTCGCCCTCGTCGACGAGTTGGCGCACACGAACGCCACCGGCATGCGCAACGAGAAGCGCTACCAGGACATCGACGAGATTCTCGCCGGGGGTATCGACGTCATCTCCACGGTCAACGTCCAGCACCTCGAGAGCCTGAACGACGCCATCTTCGAGCTGACGGCTGTCCGCGTCCGCGAGACGTTCCCCGACCGAATCCTGGACGAGGCCGACGAGGTGGTGCTCGTGGACCTCTCACCGGAAGAGCTGCAGGACCGGCTGCGGGCAGGCAAGGTCTACTCCAAGGAGCGCGCGGCGGTCGCCCTCGAGAACTTCTTCCGGCACGAGAACCTCGCCGCTCTGCGCGAGCTCGTCCTGCGCGAGGTGGCCGAGGACGTCGAAGCGCGCAGGCAACCGGCAGGCCTCGAGCCGCTCAGCAAGCAGGCGGTCGCCGAGCGGATCCTGGCGCTGATCGAGCCGCAGCCGAAGTCACAGCGGATCCTCAGGCGAGCCTGGAGATCTGCGCAGCGACTCGGAGCGGAGATCGACTCGCTCTGGGTGCGGCCCGCAGGCTACGAGCCGACCGAGGAGGAGACAATTCAGCTGGCTGCGCTCAGGCGACTCGCGAGCGTCCTCGGGATCCACTTTCTCGAGGAGGACGCCGACGACCTCGTCGAAGCCGTCCGCCGCGTCGCCGGCGAACGCGGCTCTACCTACGTCTTTGTCGGCACCCCCGACGAGCGCCGCCGGGTCGAGATCCTGAGAGGCTCGCTGCTCTCGCGGATGGTGCGCGAGTTGCCCGGCCTTGACATCCGCGTAGTTGCCGACCGTAGCCAGAGGGAGACCGAGCAACGATGAGCCGGCTCGCGTTCTGGCGGCGACGCCCTGCGCCGGTGGAGCCCCTCGGCTCCCGCGTGCTCGTCCCCTTCACGAACGGCGAGCTCGACCCGGTCGTGCTCAAGGCGGCGATCCGGATCGCCACTGCGGAGGAGGCGACGCTCGTGCCGGCATACCTGATCGTCACCCCGCTCGGCCTCGACTTGGATGCGCCGATGCAGCACGAGATCGAACAGGCCGTGCCACTGCTCGAGGCAGTTGAGCACGCGGGCCTGCGCGCGGGCCTAGCAGTGGACGCGCGCGTCGAGACCGGGCGCAGCGCGACGCATGCGCTACAGCGGCTCTGGGAGGGAGAGCGCTTCAGCAGAATCGTCGCTCCCGCGCCAGCGAACCGCGGCCACGGCTTCACGCCGAAAGAGCTGCAGTGGATCCTGACCAACGCTCCGAGCGAGACGTTGATCCTCAGGCCCGAGCCGACGCACGGCGAGGCAGGGCACTCGGACCGCTCCCTGGAAGCCGAGACCGTCGCCTAGGGGTGAGCCGCGCGCCGGCGCTCGAGGCGCTCCTGGAAGCAGCGGCGCAGATGATCGCCGCTCAGGCGCGGCAGCAGGCGCGGCTTCGGCACCGGGATCGGGACGACCCGCACTTCGCCCGCCCGGATTCCATGACAGCGCTCGTAAGCATCGTGCTCGCCCAGTACCGGCTGCTGCGGCTTGCGCCTGAGCCAGCCGAACAACCGAGCGAAGAACGCCATCGCGCGGGTCCTACCACGTTCGACTCTCGCTTTGAACCCCGCGGCACTAAACGGCCGCACCGGCAAGGCCGGAACGGCCTTTCGGGTCGGCGTCGCAAGCGAGCGCCTTACGCCAGCTCGAACAGGTGCACCTCGATCTCCTCACCGAGCCGCTCGTCCAGCTCGACGCGCGTCTCGGCCACGACGAAGCCGCACTTCTCCAGCACGCGGACCGAGGCGACGTTGCTCGTCGCCACCCACGCGTACAGCGGGCGCGTCGTAACCACGTCGAGGAACTCGCCGAGCGCCCGGGTGGCCAGCCCCTTGCCCCAGAACTCCCGCCCGAGCCAGTAGCCGACGAGCCGGCGGCCGCCGTGCTCCCAGGAGAGGACGTTCCCGGCGACCTCGCCCTCGTAGACGATCGTCTTCTTCACCGCGTCCTCGCGCGCGAGAACCTTTTGCCAGTGCTGGTCGAAGGCAGGCCGATCGCGCGCAGGGAAGAGCGCCATGCGCGTCGCCTCGGGGTCGAGCTGTTGCTCGTAGAACGCGTCGAGATCGGACTCGACCACGTCGCGCAGGAGCGCGCCCACGGTCTCTCAGCCGAAGCCGAGGATGAACTTCGCGTCTTCGGACATCTTGTCCGGCGTCCACGGCGGATCCCAGGTCAACTCGGTCTCGACCTCCTCGACGCCGGACATCGACCGCACGGTCTCCTCGACCGACTGCTGGATCAGCGGACCCGCCGGGCAACCCATCGACGTCAGGCTGTAGCGGACCTGGACCCGCGGCCCGTCGACGGCGACGTCGTAGACGAGGCCGAGCTCGACAATGTCCATCCCGAGCTCGGGATCCTCGACGGAGCGAAGCGCCTCGAAGACGTCGTCACGCGTCGGCATGAGGCCCAGCGTACCGCGGCAGCCCATCTTCGGGGAGCCTGTCCCACGGGGCAGTGATTCGCCCGGCGAAGTGGAAGCTCGACTTCGAACCGGGCGCCTCCGCAGGCAGCTTCCAAGTAACAGTCTGTTACTACGTTCTTCGGTCTCCGCCATCGCCGCTCAGTAGCCGAGCAGCCGGACTTCCTCGCGGCGGTCGCGCGCGAAGAAGTGGATGCCGTCCACGAAGCGCACCCAGTTGCAGCGCGTGCACATGACGAGCGAGTGGGTCCGCGCGCTGTCCGCCAGGAAGCGAACGCCGCGCAGGAGGTCGCCGTTCGAGACGCCGGTTGCGACGACGATCACCTCGCCCGCGGCGAGATCCTCGATCGCGAACACGCGCTCGAGGTCCTCCACGCCGGCCTCGGCGGCGGCGGCGACTTCCGGTCGAGACGTCGGCCAGAGCTGCGCCTGCAGCTCGCCGCCGAGACAGCGCAGAGCCGCCGCGGAGAGCACGGCCTGGCGGGTGCCGCCGATCCCGATCGCCAGATGGTCGTTCGTCCCGCGCACAGCGGCCGAGATCGACGCGGTCACGTCGCCGTCCTGGATCAACTTGATTCGCGCGCCGGACGCGCGGATCTCCTCGATCAGGTCGTGGTGCCGCGGGCGGTCGAGGACGATCGTGGTGATGTCGTTGACCATCCGCTCGAAGGCGTCCGCGATCGCACGAATGTTGTCGCCGACCGGCTTGCCGAGGTCGATCGCGCCGCGCGCCTTCGGGCCGACGGCCATCTTGCGCATGTACATGTCCGGAAAGGTCTGGAACGAGCCCGTGTCACCGACCGCGACCATCGACATCGCGCCGGGCCCGCCGCGCGCGACGACGCCCCGTCCCTCCAGCGGGTCGAGCGCCAGGTCGACCTCGACGCCCCCGGCGCCGAGCTTCTCGCCGGGTGCGAGCTGGTCGCGCTCGTCGCCGGCGCCGATTACGACGCGTCCGTCGATCGGCAGCTGCTCGAGCGCGAGGCGCATCGCAGTCGCCGCATCGTCCTCGGCGGCCTGCTGGTCGTCGCGCCCGAGCCAGCGCGCCCCGGCGAGCGCGGCTCGCTCGGTCACGCGCGCGTAGCTCTCGCAGAGGCAGAAGCGGTTCTCCTGGCCCATGGGGTCGGTCCGCTGCGCCGGCGCGGTCTCCGTCACCGGACCACCGACACGGGCTGCGCCGCGGTCAGCACGAGCTCCATCACCTCGCCGATCGCGCGCTCGATGTCGCCGTTCTCGATCACGGGCACGCCGTGCTTGCGGGCCCGGCTGAGGATCTGCTCCTGGATCAGCCTGATGTCGCCGAAAGAGTCGAGATACTTCTCGTAGGGGCGCAGGCCCGAGGAGTCACTGTCACGGATCCAGAAGTGGCTCGCGTGCGCCTCCGGATCGGAGATCGCGAGCACGCACTCGACGACGACCGCGCCCTCGATCTGCTTGGGCAGCATCCCCGGCACGAGGTGGACGCCTTCGAGCACGATGGACCAGCCCTCCTCAAGCGCCCGGTCGATCGCCGCACGGACGCCGACGAGCACCTCGCGTGTCTGCTCGAGGAAGCCGTCGCGGACGGCGTCGACGGTCTCGTCGTCGTAGCCGGCCAGCGCACGTCCGGCGTCGAAGCTCGAGTGGTGGATCGCCGGCATGAACTCCTCCGAGAAAAAGGCCCGCATCGTCTGGCGGACGAAGTCGGTCGACGTGACCCGCGTGATCCCGAGGCGGTACGCGACGTCGGTGGCGACGGTCGACTTCCCGGTGCCGGTCGCCCCGCCGACGAGCAGGATGATCGGCCGGTCGAGCTCGTACAGCGCGCGGTAGCGGCGCAGCTGGCGCATCGAGGCCGCGCCGACCTCCGGCCCGAGCGTCTCGAGCGCGACCTCCTCGAGTCGCTCGATCGTCGTCGCAGGGCAGTCACGCGCGGCCAGATCGGCTTCGACCGCCAGCGCGAGCTCGTAGGCGCGGTCGGCCGAGAGCCCGGATGCGATCAGCGCCCGCGCCATCAGCCCCTTCGAGAACGGCAGGCCGTCCTCGCCCCCGAGCGGCAGCGGCTGGCGGTAGCGCCGATCGGTCATGGGGTCACCACCTCTCTCGCCGTCGCCTTCTCGGCGAGCGCGAGCAGCTGCGCGTCGAGGTCCGCGGCTGTGACGAGCTCGTTGTCCGCGAACACGAGCTCGCGTCCTCGCGAGAGAGCAGCTTCGGCGACGACGTCGATCGCGGCCGCCTTGATCTCGACGACGTAGACATCCGCGTCGACCTGCTCGAGCTCGGCCTGCAGAGCCTCGCGGTGGGCGAGGTTCCCGGAGACGTGGGTCACCTCGGCGCCGTGGTGCTCCTCGAGGTGCCGCGCGAGGGTCTCGTGAGCCGAAGCCGGCGCGGTCGAGAAGAAGGCGACCCGGCGACCGGCCACCGGCTCGACCGGGCGCGGCCGTAGCTCGGCTGAGACGACCGGCACGTCCTTGACCTCGGCGATCGCCTCGAGCAGGCGCTCGCCGGCGCCTCCCGTGACGACGACGAGATCGGAGATCAGGATCCGGAACGCGTTGAGGTACCCGGTCACGACCTCGACCGGCTGCGCGGCGCTCGTCACGAGCACACGCGCGGCGACGTCGACCGGCGGAACGGCCGCGCCGCTGCCGTCGAAGATGACGAGATCGGGGTCGCGCTCGGCGGCCAGGGCCGCGCCGGCGAGCACGTTCGATTCTCCCGGCGAGCCTGCGAGCCCGCCCCCGCAGCGGCGGCACCCGATGGTGACCACGCCGGCGAGCGCGGCGGTCTCGAGGTAGTCGGAGGCGGCGTGGCGGCCCTCCCGCGAGAGACGGAGCAGAAACTCGGGCGTCGGACGCACGTCGGCGAGCTCGGGCTCGGGCGGTCCGCCTCGGCCCATCGCAACGACGACGACCTCCCGGTCGCGCGCGAGCAGCCGCGCGACGTGGCCGGTGACCGCGGTCTTGCCGACGCGCTTGCCCGTGCCGATCACGGCCAGCGACGGGACTGGATACGGCGCCAGCTCGGGCGGATCGAAGCGGAAGTCAGCGCCGACGTACGGCAGCCCCAGTGCGAGCACGCGGCTCGCGACCCGGAAGCGCTCGCGCGGTCCCAGCACCGGTTCGTCGGAGAGATCGATCGACGAGCTCCGGCTCGTGCTCGGCGATCCCCGCCTCGAGGTCGGCCACGAGCGGTGCGCCGTAGTCCTCCCCGCCCAGGAGCTTCTCGGTCCCGCCCGCGAGCCAGACCGCCACGATCTCGTACGGCAGCGCGGCGAGCGCGTCCCGAACCACCGGCCCGTAGTGCTCCCCGTCGATGACCGCCAGAGCCCTCATCTGCGGGCCGTCACCTCGTCCTCGATCCGGGTCGTGTACTTCTCGAACGCGAGCGTCTCGGTCGAGAACTGGATGATCCGCTCGCCTCCGTGGAACGGATACCGGCGCCACACGTCCACGTGCCGATCGGCGACCTCGATCACGTTGTAACAGGGCCGGATCTTCCCGCGGAGACGCCGCGACGAGGCCGTGCCCGCGTTGACGACGAAGAGGTTTTCCAGCCGCCAGGCGTACGGAACGTGCTTGTGCCCCGACAGGACGAGGTCGACGCCGGCCCGTTGCAGGCATTCGATGCAGTCGCCCGCGTCGTAGACGACGTTCCGCTCGCGTCCGGTCCCCGGAACGGGCAGCAGGTGGTGGTGGAGCACGAAGATCCGCAGGTCGTCCGGCTCCGACGCCGCGAACTGCTCCTCGATCCAGCGATAGCGGCCGCGGCCGATCTGCCCGTGGTCGAGATCGGGCTCGGTCGAGTCGACCGCGACGACCGTCACGCCCGCGTGGCGGAGCACCGAGTTGCGGTCGCCGAACATCTCCTCGAAGTGCACGTAGCCGACGTTGCGGGAGTCGTGGTTCCCGGGGATGACGACGAACGAGTCGCAGACGATCTGGTCGAGGTATCCCCGAGCCATGACGTACTCGTGCTTGAACCCGAAGGTCGTCAAGTCGCCCGAGCAGATGACGATGTCCGGCTCGAGCCCGTTGATCTCGCTGATCGCGCGCTCGAGCAGGTCCGGCACGAAGTCGGGACCTCCGCAATGGATGTCCGAGATGTGCGCGATGGTGATCGCACGGCCGTCTCGCCCTTCCGGCATCGCTCAAAGTGTAGAGCGCGGCCGGAAATTGCGGACGCGCGCATCTGCCGCGTCCGCAGCCACTGCTACCCTTGCGCGAGGGGTGGCTGGAAATCGCCGATTTCCAGGCATATTGCGGAGGAGAAGCCGCCGCGCTTCGCCAACGAGGCCGAGCTCGAGTGCGCGAAGATCCTCGACTTCTACGGCGTTCCGTGGGAGTACGAGCCGCGCACGTTCGTGCTCGAGCAGGACGAGGAAGGGCGCGTGCTCGAGGCCTTCACGCCGGACTTCTACCTCCCGGAGCAGGATCTCTACCTCGAGATCACGGTGATGAAGCAGTCGCTCGTCACGCGCAAGAACCGCAAGCTGCGCAAGCTCCGCGAGCGCTACCCGGACGTCCAGGTCAAGCTCTTCTACAAGCGCGACATCGAGCGGCTGGCCCAGCGATACCGACTCGACCTCGCCTCGTAGCAACGTGGAGCCGCGCCCGCATCGACCGGCACACGACGCGACGACCCCCGCGATCGGCGAGGTCTATCTCTCGGCGCCGAGGAGCTCGCGCCGCGTCGCCGAGCTCGGCGCCCAGATCGCGACCGACTACGCCGGGCGCGAGCCGCTCCTGGTCGGGCTGCTCAAGGCGAGCTTCGTCTTCCTCGCCGACCTCTCGCGCGCGATGCCGATCCTGCACCAGCTCGACTTCGTCGAGCTCGCCGGCTACGGCGGCGCCGCCGATGGGCGGCCACTCGCGCGTCCGGCTGCTGCAAGGACCTCGACGACCGGCATCGACGACCGCGACGTGCTCCTCGTCGAGGACGTCGTCGACACCGGGCTGACGCTCCACTACCTGTGCCGGACGTTCGAGCTGCGCAAGCCCGGCGAGCCTGCGGTCGCGACGCTGCTCGACCGCCCGTACCGCCGGCTCGTCGACGACCTGCCCGGTCGCTACGTCGGCTTCACCGTCCCGGACGAGTTCTTCGTCGGCTACGGCTTCGACCTCGACGAGCGCTGGCGCAACCTCCCGACCTGCAGCTCGTCCGGCAGCCTGCGGCCAGCAGTTTAGGCAAGCCTAACTTTTCGGCTAGACTGGGGTCGTGATGGCGACACGGTCAGAGGCGGTCGCCGACGCGCAGCGCCTCGGTGCCGGGCGAGCAGGCGCTTCGCAGGTCCCGAGCAAGCAGATCGTTCCGGGTCCTGCCGTTCCTCGGCCCGGCGTTCATCGCCTGCGTCGCCTACATCGACCCCGGCAACTTCGCGACGAACATCGCCGCCGGCTCGCAGTTCGGCTACACGCTCTGCTGGGTGATCGTCGCCTCGAACCTGATGGCGATGCTGATCCAGACGCTCTCGGCGAAGCTCGGCATCGCCACGGGGCGGAACCTGCCCGGAGGTCTGCCGCGAGCGCTTCTCCCGCCGCACGTCACGATCGGGCTCTGGATCCAGGCCGAGCTGATCGCGATGGCGACCGACCTCGCGGAGTTCCTCGGCGCCGCGCTCGGCTTCCAGCTCCTGCTCGGGATCGCGCTCTTCCCCGCCGCGATCCTGACCGGCATCGTCGACCTTCGCGATCCTCGCGCCTGCAGCGCTTCGGCTTCCGCCCGCTCGAGGCGGTGATCACGGCGATTCGTCGGCGTGATCGGCGTCTGCTACGTGGCCGAGCTCTTCCTCGCCAACCCGCCGCTCGGCCAGGTCGCGCAGCACTCGGTCACCCCGCAGTTCGGCGGGCAGCGAGTCGCTGCTGCTCGCGGTCGGGATCCTCGGCGCGACGGTGATGCCGCACGTGATCTACCTCCACTCGGCGCTGACGCAGAACCGCGATCGTCCCGCAGAACGACGAGGAGGCAAGGCGCCTGTACCGCTTCACGAGGGTCGACGTCCTGATCGCGATGTCGATCGCAGGGCTGATCAACCTCTCGATGCTGGTGATGGCCGCGAGCGTCTTCTACAAGTCGGGCCTCCTGCACGTGGACTCGCTCGAGACCGCGCACAAGACGCTGACAGCCGATCCTCGGCGGCGCCTCGAGCACGCTCTTCGCGCTCGCGCTGCTCGCCTCCGGGCTGTCGAGCTCGACCGTCGGCACGCTGTCCGGCCAGGTGGTGATGCAGGGCTTCATCCAGCGGAAGATCCCGATCTTCGTCCGCCGGCTCGTGACGATGTTCCCGCGCTCTGATCGTCGATCGGCGATCGGGCTCAACCCGTCGCGCACGCTCGTGATCAGCCAGGTCGTCCTCTCGTTCGGGATCCCGTTCGCGCTGATCCCGCTGGTCTGGTTCACGAGCCGCCGCGACCTGATGGGAGCGCTCGTGAACCGGCGGATCACGACGATCGCGGCAACCGTCGTGGCCGGGATCATCTCGGCGCTGAACGTCTTCCTGCTCTGGCAGACGTTCGTCGGCTAGATCGACGCGTCTGGCAGCTAGATCGGCGGGCCGGGCTCGGGCCCTGGCTCGGGCACGCGTACCGGGCCTGGCGGCTCCGAAGGCTCCGGCATCGGCTCCGGAACGATGACGGGCGTGAGCGGCTCGACCGGCTGCGGGTAGGGCTCGACCGGCGGCTCCGGGATCTCGACGAGGGCGGGCTCCCTTCCCAGAGCACGCAGCGCCTCGCCCGCCTGGCGCCGCAGCGGACCGACGGAAGCCCGGTAGTCCTCGTCCGAGACCTTTCCCGTGCGGTGGTCGAACTCGAGCTCCTTCAGCGCCGCGAGCGACCGGTCGCGCTCCTCGGCCAGGGCCACGCGGATCTCCTCTTCGGGCCGGGGCGCGTCGAGCCGATCGTCAGCCGGCGCCGGCTCACGCAGGAAGGGCCGCGCGACGAAGAGCACGCACGCGACGACGAGGACGACCCCGAGAGCAAGCCAGAGAAACACTAGGACTTCTTGGGCGAGTACTTCGACGGGCACTTCGTCACGAGCGTGTCGTGTCTCGCGACGAAGACGCCGTTGCGGTAGCGGCCGTCCACGACCACGTGGCGGCCGACCTTGAAGAGGTCGGGCACGCTGCCGTGGTAGACGACCGGGACCGCGGTGCTCGCGGCGCCGCCGATGTCGGTGACGGCGAACCGGAGCCCGCCGCTCGAATATCCGCTCCCGTGCACCGGGCCGACGACCTTCCCGACCAGCGAGACCTTGCCACGATGTCCGCCGAGCTGGCTCGGGCTCAGCTGCGGCGTCCGGCCGCCGGCGATCGAGACGTACACGAGGAACACCGCGAGCACGCCCGCGACCGACAACGCCAAGACAAGCCGAACGCTCCGGGAATTCCGGGCCACGCAGGGATTCTAGTCGGCGGTCTGAGGCGCCGCTTGGCGGCGCCGACTCCAGGACGCGTGGGCTTCGCCCGCGCGTTCGTCTGCGCCGCCAGCCCGAAACGCGTTAGTTGAGACGAACGCTGCTAGACCTCGCGGGCGGGCTCCGTGCGGCGCGCGGGGATGCGGTAGCCGTGCTCCTCGCACAGGCTGCCGGGGTTGTCCTCGGTCAGCGCGTCGCAGTAGCCCTTGCCGTAGGCCGCGCGCATGAACGCGGCCACCACATCGAGGTTCCACTCCCCGATGTCCGCCGCCTCCCGCCAGAGGTCGGCCAGTCGAAGGTCGATATCGAGCTCGAGCAGGTCGATTCGTGAAGGACGCTTGGCCATGCGCTGACGGTAGCCACGCCACCGGACGGAATAGGCTGCACTTCGTGGCAAAACTCCGTTTCGGCCCTGCGCGCGTTCCCTCGCGCGAGAGCCCCAAGAAGGCGGTCGCGTTGCTGCAGAAGCGGGGCTTCACGGCGTGCGAGATCGACTTCGAGGGCGGGTTCTGGATGGACTACCCGTGGGCGGAGCGCTTCGGCGAGCTCGCGCGCGAAGCGAAGATCGCCCTCTCGGTTCACGCGCCGATCGCCGGCTTCATGGGCCACGTCGAGCGCGACAAGAAGCAGCGGATGGCGGTCGGGATGCTCGACCACTCCGCGGGCATCGCCAGGACGGCGGGTGCCGAGCTCGTCGTCTTCCATCCGGGGTTCCTCCTCGGCCGTGAGCGCCCGGCCGCGATCGACTCCGTCTGCGAGCAGCTCGCCGAGCTGCGGGAGCGCCTCGAGGGGAAGGACCGCGCGGTGCCGTTCGGCGTCGAGGTGATGGGGCGCGTGCGCGACCTCGGCAGCCTCGACGACGTGATCGAGATCTCCGCGCGATGCGGCTGGGTCCGCCCCGTGCTCGACTTCGCGCACATGCACGCCACGAGCGACGGCGGCTTCACCGACGTGGAGCCGTTCGCTGCCGCGCTCGAAGCCGCCGACGGCGTGCTCGAGGCCAAGGCGCCCTTCCACATCCACTTCAGCGACATCCAGTTCGCCAATCGCAACGAGACGAAGCACCTCCCCTACGGCGAGGGGACGCTGCGGGCGGATCCGCTGCGCAAGGCGCTCAGGCGCTTCAAGCGCCCGGCGACGGTGATCTCGGAGTCGCCAGACGCCGCGTCGGATCAGGCGGTGATGGCGGCGCTCGTTACGGCGCGCCGGCGGTCGCCTCGTCCAGGGCCGACTTGACGTCGTAGTAGTGCGTCCGCGCCTCCTCGAGCGTGTCGCCGATCGCGGTCAGGCCGATCCGTCCGGCCACCGCCAGCGCGCTGACCATGTGCAGGACGACGCCGGTCTCCCGCTCGGCGTCCCAGCCGAGGCCTCGCTCGGCGACGAGGTCGAGGAGGTCGTCGGGCGTGAGCGACCTGTACGCGGGCGAGTCGAGGTGGTCGGTCGCCGCGTACTGCTTCACGTCACCCTAGCCCGTCCGGTACTCGCCGGCGAGCGCGTCGTAGGCGCCGTCCGTGAGCGTCGGTGAGCGCGAACAGCGGGTGCGTGGTGCCGCCGCAGCGCAGGTTGATCTCGAGCGCGTAGGGCTGCCAGCGGCCGTCCCCTGGACCGCGACGAAGTCGACCGACGCCCGCCCGATCGCGCCCTCCCGCGCCAGCCGCTGGCCGACCTTCAGCCCTTCGGCCGCGATCTGCTGCGCGTAGTCGGGGTCGGCGGGAAAGTGGCACCCGAAGTACGTCTGGCCGTAGCGCCCGCCGAGGATCTGGTCGTGCGTGGACATGACGTCCACCTGCCCGGCCGGGCTCATGCGGAGCTGGACGCTCGGGCTCTGGACGCGTTCGCCCTCGATCCGCTCCTCGACGATCCCGCCCTCGGCCGCGAGCGCCTCGACGTACTCCTCGACGTTCATCTCCTCGTCCTCGAGCTGGAGCGACGCGAGCGGATCGCCGTCGGCCGCGGAGAGGTCGACGATCGCGTTCCCGAGCCCGCTGACGCCGTCGTCGAGCTTCAGGACCGCGCGGCGCGCCTCCGGGCGGCGCTTGCGAAGCTCTCGGAGCGCACCGGCGACGTCCTTCGGCCCGTCGAGCTCGAAGCCGACCGGGTGCGGGACGTCCTCTTCCTCGAAGATCGAACGGCTTCCCTTCTTCGTGCCGAACCGGTTGAGGGCCGGGTCGGAGCCGAAGATCGGAAGCTCCAGCTCGACCGCGAGCCGCGCCTCGTCGTCGGTCATGCAGAACGGGAGGATCAGCGCCAGCTCGGGGTTCCCGATCAGGCCGCGAACCCGCGCAGGGCGCCCGGGCGGGCCAGGAGCTTGCGCGTGAGCGGCTCGTTGCGGCCGTCGACGAGCGCGACCGGGAGGAACCGCTCTCTCGCGTCCGGCGTGTCCAGCTCCGGGCACGAGCCCGAAGTAGTAGTCGAGCAGGCGCGGGTGGATCGGCTGCGAGGTCGACGTAGACGACCTTCGACCGCGGCGCCCGCAGCAGGCTCAGCACCAGGCACAGGAACCGCTCCTCGTACGCGGGGAAGACCGGGACGAGCTGGTCGGGGACGTCGAGGCTGACCGAGTGGACGACGACGACCGTTCGCTCGACGTCGCCGATCGAGCGCAGCGTGACGGTCGGCCACAGGGTTCGGAGCTTCTCCTGCAGGACGGCGAACTGCGGGTCGGTCATCGGCGTGAGGCGGAGACGCTACTTCAGGCGATCGGCGGCGGGCGGCTCGGCTCGTGCAGCTCCGCGAGCCGCGCCTCGAGCTCGGCCGCCTCGTCGTCGCGGCCGCGCTCGCGCAGGAAGCCGACGAGCGCCTCGAGCGCCTCGACGTGGTGCCGGAGGAACTCGGTCGCCGAAGCGATCCTGTAGGCCTCGCGCAGGAGCTCCTCGGCCTCGTCGTCCCGCCCCTGGGCCGCCCGGACGACGCCGAGGGCCATCGTCGTCGTCGAGAGCGAGGTCACGTCCTGCGGGCCGACGGTCTCCCGGGCCGCGAGCGCGTACCGCTCGGCCTCGTCGATCCGGCCCTGGTCGACCAGCACCTCGGCGAGTATCCGCTGGCTCTCGCAGAGCGACACGCGGTCCTCGAGCGGCGCAAGCACGCGGATCGACTCGCGGAGCAGACGCTCGGCGCGGGCAAGGTCGCCCTTGAGCCTCGCGACCCACCCTGCGTACATGAGCGTGCGTCCGACCGACCAGGCCGCGCCGGCCTCGGCGAGGTACTCGCGCGCTGCCTCGAGCGCGGCCTCGGCCGCGTCCAGGTCCCCCTGATGGAGGTAGAGCTGGCCCGCGTAGCGAAGCGCCTGGCCTCTCGCCTCGGCGCTGCCGCTCTCCTCCGCCAGGAGCAGCGCCTGCTCGATCAGCGGCGCGGCCCGGTCGAGCTCGAGGCGGGCGATGTAGACGCTGGCGAGCGTGTCGGCGGCGTGGCTCTCGAAGTCCTTGCGCCCCGCCTGGCGCGCCACCTCGAGCGCCTCGCGCACGACCTTCTCCTCCTTGCTCAGGTCGCCGCGGGCCCAGGCGATCGTCGCCTGCACCTCGAGCGCGCGGAAGCGGCCGACAAGATCGTCGGGCTCGAGCACTTCGAGCGCCTGCTCGACCTGCTCTTCCGCGTGCTCGACGTCCGCGTCGCGCAGCACGGCAGTCTCCGCGAGCATCACGAGCGCGCGTCCCTGCGTCCAGCGGTCGCCTTCCTCGACGGCCGCCTCGAGAACCTGCTCGAGCTCGCGCGAGACCGCAGGAAGGTCGCTGAGCTTGTGGGCGGCGCTCGCCGCGAGGTAGCGGCGCCTGAGCGTCGGCTCGAGCTCGACGGAGCGGACGAACAGCTGCCTGGCCGTCCGGTTCGCCTCGCGGGCGAACGCGCGCAACCCTGCCTCGGCGAGCGCCTCGGCGGCCTCGCGCTCGAGCTCGACCGGCGCGGAGCCGTTGAGCTCCGTGGTCAGGGCGGCAGCGCGGTCGAGATGGAACGCGCGGATCTCGAGCAGCTCGTCGCCGGTGCGCTCCTTGAGCCACGCCGCGAAGGCGGCGTGCAGCTCGGCGCGGTCGGACTTCGAGAGCATGGAATGGGCGACCTCGCGGATGAGCACGTGCTTGAAGCGGTACGCCGGCTCCCCGCGAATCGAGGAGCGCGGCTCGTCGAGGATGAAGTCACGTAGGAGCAGGTCGTCGAGCGGCTCGTCGACGGATTCGAGGTCGGGCGAGAGCCGCTCGACCGCGGCCCTCCAGAACACGCGGCCGATCACGGCCGCCCGCTGCAGGGTCGTCTTGGCCTCCGCCGGGAGCCGGTCGATGCGCGCAGCGATCAGCGCCTGCAGCGTGTCCGGGATCCGGTCCACGGAGCCGACGCCCTCCTCGGCGAGCATCCGCATCGTCTCCTCGACGTAGAGCGGGTTTCCCTCGGTCTTGTCGAGCAGCTCGCGCCGTGCCCGCTCGGAGAGCTCGGCGCCGTCGAGCAGCGCCTCGACGAGCTCCTCGCTCTCCTCTCGTGGGAGCGCCTCGAGCTCGATCGCGGTCGCGCGCACCCGTCCGCCGCCCCAGCCCGGGCGGATGTCGAGCAGCTCCGGCCGTGCCAGCGAGACCAGCAGCAGCGGCGCCTCCCGCACCCAGGTGGCGAGGTGCTCGATCAGCTCCAGCAGCGGCTCCTCCGCCCAGTGGATGTCCTCGAAGACGAGCACGAGCGGCTGCTCCTCGGCGAGCCGCTGCGCCCACTCGCGCGCCGCCCACGCAATTTCTTGCTGGCTCCGCATCGCCAGCACCGCCTCGAGCACCCCCGAGGCGAGCCCGAGCAGGTCGGCGACCGCCTCGTCCTCGCAGAACGCGCGGAGCTTCTCGATCGCGACGTCGAGCGGGTCGTCGTCGGCGATCCCGGCCGCGCACTTGACCATCTCGGCGAGCGGCCAGTACGTGACGCCCTCGCCGTACGGGAGGCTGCGGCCGGAGAGCACGGTCGCGCCCTCGAGCGCAGTCCGAGAACTCGTGTGTCAGCCGGCTCTTGCCGACGCCGGGCTCGCCGTAGATCGTGAACAGGTGCGCCCGACGGTCGCGCACGGCGCGGTCGTAGGTGTTCCTGAGCAGGTCGAGCTCGGCCTCGCGCCCGACGAGCGGCGCCTGCACCGTGTGGCGGCTACGGCCGCGTCCGTTCGTGCCGACCGCACGCCAGGCCCAGATCGGCTCCGGCAGGCCCTTGACCGCGACCGGGCCGACGTCCTCGACCTCGACCCTCCCGAGCGTCAGCCGGTGCGCGCCCGGGCCGAGCAGCAGCTGGCCCGGCTCGGCCGCCTGCTCGAGCCGCGCGGCCAGCGTGACGGCCTCGCCGGTGGCGAACGTCGCCTCTCCGTCCTCGGCGACGACCTCGCCGGACTCGATGCCGACCCGCGCCTCGAGCTCCAGCTCGTCGACTGCCTCGAGGATCGCGAGCCCCGCGCGAATCGCGCGCTCGGCGTCGTCCTCGTGGGCCTGCGGGATCCCGAAGGCAGCCATGACCGCGTCGCCGGCGAACTTCTCGACGATCCCGCCGTGGGTGATCACGCAATGCGAGACGCGGTCGAAGAATGTCTGAACACGGCGGCGCACGACCTCCGGATCCGCACCCGTTACCAGCGCGGTTGAATCCACGAGATCGACGAACAGAACCGTCGCAAGCTTGCGTTCCACCTACACCAGTGTAGAACGACGCTAGGCGCCCCTGACTTCCCCCGCGAGTAGCATCCGAGGCGTGCTCGATCCCGCTGTTTTCAAGGCCTACGACGTCCGCGGCCTCTACGGGTCACAGCTCGACGAGGAGGGTGCGCATGCGGTCGGGCGGGCGTTCGTGGAGCAGTTCGAGCCGCGCCGGATCGCGATCGGGCACGACATGCGCGTCTCCTCTCCGGCGATGGCCGAGGCCGTGATCCGCGGAGCGAGCGAGGCGGGCGCCGAGGTGCTCGAGCTCGGTCTCGTCGGGACGGAGATGGTCTACCTCGCGGTCGGTGAGCTCGGGCTCGACGGCGGGATCGCCGTCACCGCGTCGCACAACCCCAAGGAGTACACGGGCATGAAGATCGTCCGTCGCGGGGCGCTGCCGGTCGGCGGCGACTCCGGCCTGCTCGAGATCCGCGACCGCGCCCTGTCCCTTTCGGCCGTGCCAGGGGGACAGACCCCGGGACCTGTCCGAAGCCACGACATCTGGCCCGCGTACATCGACCGTGTCCTGTCGTTCATCGACGTCGACGAGGTGTCGCCCCTCCACGTCGTGATCGACGCGGCGAACGGGATGGGCGGCGTCATGCTCCCGCCGGTGCTCGAGCGGCTCCCGAAGATCGACGCGCAACGCTTCTTCTTCGAGCCCGACGGCACGTTCCCGAACCACGAGCCGAACCCGCTCCTGCCCGAGAACCGCGAGTTCATCGTGCAGAAGACGCTCGAGTCCGGAGCGGCCCTCGGCGCCGCGTTCGACGGCGATGCCGACCGCTGCTTCTTCGTCGACGACTCCGGTGAGTTCGTCCCCGGCGACTTCGTCACCGCGCTCCTGGCCGAGTCCGTGCTCGAGAAGGAGCCGGGCGCGAGGATCATCTACGACGTCCGGGCTAGCTGGGCCGTCCCCGAGACGATCGAGCGGGCAGGCGGAATCCCGCTCGTCAACCGGGTCGGCCACGCGTTCATCAAGCACCGCATGCGCGAGGAGGACGCGGCCTTCGCAGGCGAGGTTTCTGGCCACTACTACTTCCGCGACTTCACGCAAGCCGACTCGGGCGTGATCCCGTTCCTGCTCATGCTGGACCTCGTCTCGCGGAGGGGCAAGAAGCTCTCGGAGATCCTCGCTCCGTACCGCGAGCGCTACTTCCTGACGGGCGAGCTCAACACGCCCGTGGCCGACGTGGCGTTCACGCTCCAGGAGCTCGAGGAGCGTTTCAGCCGGGAAGGCACGGTCAGCCACCTCGACGGGGTCTCGGTCATGGCGGAGGACTGGCACATGAACGTTCGGCCCTCGAACACCGAGCCGCTCCTGCGCCTCAACCTCGAGGCTCGCTCGCGCGACCTGATGGAGCAGAAGCGCGAAGAGGTGCTCGATGTGATCCGCGCGGCTACCCTCTAGGCGATGACCATCGTCCGGCCGTCTCTTCTCGCTGCGCTGATCGCCTCCGTGGCTTCCCTCGCGCTCGCCGCTCCGGCCGGCGCGACTGCGCCACTGACCGCAGCCGACCGCCAGCAGATCAGCGCGGCTGTGGACACGTTCGTCAACCACGCGGTCCGGCGAACCGGCATCGCCGCGTCGTACGGGGTCGTGACCCCGGCGATGCGCGGCGGAATGACGGTCAAGCAGTGGTCGCGCGGATCGCTTCCCGTCTATCCGTACCCGGCTCGCGGCCGGCACCATCCCTGGACGATCCAGTACCGGAGCGGCAACGAGCTTGGGCTCGAGCTCATCCTCCAGCCTCCGCGCAAGAGCGCGCTCGGTCAGTTGCTGTTCACGCTCACGCTCAAGCGGCTCGGCGGCCGCTGGCTGATCGACGATTTCCAGCCCGCGGCCACGTTCGCGCCCGAGGGCTCGGCTCCGAAGGTAACGGCGCAACGGGACTTCATGCCCGCCGGACAGAGCGAGGACGCCGCAGGCTCCGGGAAGCCTCACCAGATCAGCGTCGCGTACGTGTTCATCCCGTTCGCCGCCATCGGGCTCATCCTGCTCGCGCTGGCCGGCTGGATCGTCACGTCCATGGTCCGGGACCGGCGCATGGCCCGCGCACACCGAAAGAGCCTCGCGCCGCTTCCGACGCGCTATTTCAGCCGTCGCTCGCGATGACAGAGCTCGAGCTCGGGCGGCTAACCGACCGAAAGCCGCCTTTCAAGTACTCGGCTCTGACCCGGGTCGGCTTCTCGGAGACCGACGCGCAAGGCATCGTCTACTACGGCCGCTATCTCCCGTACTTCGACAGCGCCCGGGTCGAGTACCACCGCCACCTCGAGATGCTCGACCGCGACGCGCGCGACCAGGAGTTCGTGATGCGCGCGAACACGATCGAGTACTTCGCCCCGGCGCGGTTCGATGACCTGCTCGAGGTCTTCTTCCGCATCGCGCGGATCGGCCGGACGAGCGTCACATGCGAATGCGCGGCCTACCGCATCGAGGACGACGTCCTCATGGTGACGGCCCAGCAGACCATGGTTCTCGTAGACCTGGACGAGCGCAAGGCCTGCCCGGTGCCCGACTGGTACCGCGCGAAGATCCGCGCCTTCGAGGGGGACGACTTCGATGGCTGATCACGGGCCCGCGCTCGAGACGATCGACGGGATCCTCACCCGCGGCGGCGGGGGCGACCATGTCCTCCGTGACGTCGTCGACGCGCTCCACGACGGCGTCGAGCACTACTCGTGGGTCGGCATCTACCTCCTCGAGGGCGACGAGCTCGTGCTCGGGCCGTGGAAGGGCCCCGAGGCGACCGAGCACGTGCGCATCCCCGTCGGCGAGGGGATCTGCGGCGCCGCCGCGGCCAGCGGCGAGGCGGAGATCGTGGACGACGTCAATGCCGACCCCCGCTACCTCGCCTGCTTCCCGTCGACGCGCTCGGAGATCGTCGTCCCGATCGCGTACGAGGGTCGCGTGGTCGGCGAGATCGACATCGACTCCGACCGCCAGGGCGCCTTTGCCGAGGGCGATCGTGTCTTCCTGGAGCGCGTCGCCGAGCTGATCGCGCCGCAGTGCCTCGCCTGGAGCGACGTGAGGGGTTGACGACGAGGCCCGCCGCCCCTCCCCTTCGGATCGCGGGGCTGCACCTGCTCGTCCTCTCCTCGTTCGCGCTCGCGCAACCACTGTTCGACCTGCTCGGCCGCAACGGCGAGTTCTTCGCAGCCCGCGGCTCCACGCGCTGGGACGTCGTCGTCTTCGGGGTGGCCCTCCTGCTCGTTCCCCCGGCGCTGTTGCTGGGGATCGAGGCCGTGACGCCGCGGCATGCGCGGGGCGTGGTCCACGCATGCTTCGTCGGCGGCCTCGTGGGGCTGTTCGTGCTCCAGGCGATTCACGCCATCGGCGCGCCGGGCTGGCTGCTCGCCGCGATCGCCGGCGCGACGGGCGTCGGCGCGGCCGTGCTCTACACGCGCGTGCCCTCCGCGCAGTTCGCCCTGACCCTGCTCGCACCGGTGCCATTGGTCTTCCTCGGGCTCTTCCTGTTCCACTCCGATGCATCGAGGCTGACGCTCTCCGGGACGACCAGCGCCTATGCAGCCGGCGAGCGCCCTCGCGCCCCCGCCGTGGTCGTCGTCTTCGACGAGCTGCCGACCAACTCGCTGCTCGACCGGCACGGGCGCGTCGACCCCGTCCGGTTTCCGCACTTCGCGGAGCTCCAGCAGAGCTCGACCTGGTTCGCCGACGAGAGCGTCGTCTCGGAGGGGACGCTGCATGGCGTCCCGTCGCTCCTGACCGGCCGCTACCCGCACCCCGACGAGCTTCCTGTCTACCACGATCACCCGCAGAATCTGTTCACGCTCCTTGGCGGCGGCGCCGAGCTCCACGTGGTCGAGACCGAGACGCACCTCTGCCCGCCGCGACTCTGTCACGGGTCGAGCGACTCGTTCGGCGGGCGGCTCGGCTCGCTCTATGCCGACACGAGCGTCGTCTACCTGCACACCCTCCTGCCGAACGACCTCGCCAGCGGCGTCCCGTCGGTCTCGAACGGCTGGATCAACTTCTGGCAAAACGGCCTCGGAGGGGCCGATCCCGAACGCCGCTTCGAGCGCTTCCTGCCAACGATCCGGCCAACCCGCAAGCCGGCGCTCTGGTACCTCCACATCCTGCTCCCTCACAGCCCTTGGCGCTTCCTGCCCTCCGGAAAACGCTACGACGCTCCGGCCCTCGCCGGGCTGGAGCGCCGCCGAGGTCTGGACGGACAACCAAGCGGCGGTCGACCAGTACTGGCAGCGTCACCTACTCCAGCTCGGCGTACGCCGATCGCCTGCTCGGAAAGACTCATGGCAAAGCTCCGCGCAGCAGGGCTCTACGACCGCTCGTTGCTCGTCGTCACCGCCGACGAGGGTCTCAGCTTCCGCGCGGGCCAGAAGAGACGGCCCGCTTCAGAAGCCAACCTTCAGGACATCGCCTACGTGCCGCTCTTCGTCAAGCTGCCGCATCAGCGCCGCGGTCGCATTGTGCGCGCTCCGACCCAGTCGGTCGACGTGCTCCCGACGATCGCCGCTGTGCTCGGCGTCGAGATTCCGTGGCACGTTGACGGCCAGGACGTGCTTTCGCCGAAGCGCCGCGAGCGGCACGTCACTGTTGCAAAGGATCACGGTAAGCGCTTCGTCGTCCCAACCGCCCAGCTCGCGGCCAGACGCGAGGCCGCACTGCGACGCCAGCTTGCCCTCCTCGGCTCGGACGAACCTACCGCGAGCCTGTACGCGATCGGGCCGTACCGCTCGCTCCTCGGCAAGCGCCTGGACAGTCTGAGCATCCACTCCGGCCCGAAGGTCGAGCTCGACGACCTCGACAGCTCGACCGACCCGGTGCAGGTGAGCGGACGCGTCGCGTCAGGCATCCACGACGTCGCGATCGCGACAGCGGGCCGGATCGTCGCCGTCGTGCCGACCGGGCAGGGGCGCTTCTGGGCGCTCGTTCCGCGGCACGAACTCAAAAGGGCTGCCCCCCAGGTCTACTCGATCGAGGGCCTGCGGACGCTCGGCCGGCTCGTGTCGTCGTAGGAAAGGGCTTGGCGCCCGCCCGCCGTCCTCGCCGAGGCATCGCTTGCGATGCCGTCCAGATGCGATGCCGGCTTCGCCGGCGTGGCTTTCTTAAACCACAAACTTGGATCGGAAAGGGCTGGGCGCCCGCCCGCCGTCCTCGAAACGAGCGGGCGCCGCAGCTCTCTGGTGAAGCCCCCTCCCCTTATCTCTCTTTGTAGTCGGGTCAGCCTGAGCGCGCCATCCCTCGTTCGAGGTACCCCGCTCGTTCGAGGGATGATCCCCCGAACGAGGGATTCGCCGGCGACGCCTAGTTGGGTGTCACGCGGTACGCGTCGAAGACCGCGTCGAGGCTCCTGAGCGCGGTCAGCAGCGTGCGCAGCGCCTTGACGTCGCCGACCTCCGCCACGTACCAGTTCTTGGCGAGCTGGTCCTCGACGTGACCCCCGTACTCGACGATGTTCGCCCCGTGCTCGGCAAACGTTCGCGCGACGTCCTCCAGCAGCCGCGGTCGGTCCCACGAGTCGACCGCGATCTGGACGCGGAAGCTGGTCCTGGTGGCCCCGCCGTCCCAGGAAACCGTCGTGAACCGCTCCGGGTTTCGCCGCAGGGCCTTCACGTTCGAGCAGTCCTCGCGGTGGATCGTGATCCCCTTGCCGAGCGAGACGTAGCCGACGATCTTGTCGCCCGGAACCGGCGTGCAGCACCTGGCGAGCCGGACGAGCACGTCCTCGACGCCGCGCACCTCGATCCCGAGGTTGTCGCTCGAGATCGCGTGGCGCGCCTTCGGCGCCTTGAGCGGGATCGTCTCCTCCTCGACGGCCTGCTCCGTCTTCAGGCGCTGGATCACCTTGTTGACGATCTGGCCGGCCTGGAGCTTCCCCGAGCCGAGCGCGAGGTAGAAGTCCTCCGCCTTCTTGAAGCCGCTCTCTCGGATCACTTGAGCTAGCACCGCCGAGCCCTGCAGCTTCTTGTACGGGAGGTTCTGCTTCTTGAGCGCGGCCTCGAGCGCGTCGCGCCCCTTCTGCTCGGTCTCCTCGCGCGTCTCGCGGGAGAACCACTGGCGGATCTTGTTTCTCGCGCGCGAGGAGGCCGCCAGCGAGATCCAGTCCCGCGAAGGGCCGCGGCCGGTCTTCGTGGTCAGGATCTCGACGAAGTCGCTGTTCTTGAGCCGGTAGTGGAGCGGGACGATCCGGCCGTTGATCTTCGCTCCGACCGTACGGTGGCCCACGTCCGTGTGGACGGCGTAGGCGAAGTCGATCGGCGTCGAACCCGCGGGCAGCACCTTCATCTCGCCCTTGGGCGTGAAGACGTAGACCTCCTCGTCGAACAGGTCACCGCGGAAGCTCCTGTAGAACTCGCGCGGGTCTGACTCCTCCTCCTGCCAGTCCATCAGCTGCTTCACCCAGGCGAGCCACTCGTCGTCGGCGACCTTGCGCCCGCCCTTGTCGAAGCGCCAGTGGGCGGCGACGCCGAGCTCGGCGGTCTCGTGCATCTCCCGCGTGCGCACCTGGATCTCGAGCGGCCGGCCCTCCGGCCCGATCACGGTCGTGTGCAGCGCGCGGTAGCCGTTCAGCTTCGGCATCGCCACGTAGTCCTTGAAGCGGCCGGGCATCGGCTTCCAGAGCGAGTGGATCAGGCCGAGCGCGCCGTAGCAGTCCCGCGTCCCCTCGTCCCCGTCGCGCTCGACGATCACGCGCATGGCCGTGAGGTCGTAGATCTCGTTGAACTCGCGGCCCTTCTTGGTCATCTTGTCGTAGATCGAGTAGAAGTGCTTCGCGCGGCCGGAGATCTCGGCCGGGATGTCCACCTTCTCGAGCTCGGACTGGAGCACCATCGCCGCCTCGCGCACGTGCTCCTCGCGGTCGGTCCGGCGCTCGCTGACCATCGCCTTGATCTCCTCGAACTTGCGCGGGTGCAGCGTCATGAAGGCGAGGTCCTCGAGCTCCCACTTGATCTTGTTGATGCCGAGACGGTGCGCGAGCGGCGCGTAGACCTCGAGCGTCTCCTTGGCCTTCTGGATCTGCTTCTGCTTGCCGAGGTACTCGATCGTGCGCATGTTGTGGAGGCGATCGGCGAGCTTGATCAGGATCACGCGCACGTCCTGGGCCATCGCCACGATCATCTTCCGGTAGTTCTCGGCCTCCGCCTGCTCGCGGCTCTGGAACTGGATGCGCGTCAGCTTGGTGACGCCCTCGACGAGTTGCGCGATCTCATCGCCGAACTCCGCTCGGACTTGCTCGATGTCCGTATCCGTGTCCTCCACGACGTCGTGGAGGAGCGCGGCCGCGATCGTCTGCTCGTCGAGGCGGAGCTCGGCACAGATCTTCGCGGCGCCCCACGGGTGGTTGATGAAGTCCTCGCCGGACCGGCGCTGCTGCCCTTCGTGTGCGATTGCCGCGAAGCGAAACGCGCGCTGAAGGAGGTCCCTGTCGACGTTCTCGGTGTAGGCGGCGACGTCCGAAATGAGCTCGTCGATCAGCTCCTGGTGTCGTTCACCGGCCTCGAGAAGGGTCATACACGGAGTGTACTCCGGGGCCTCCGGGACCTGATTTACGCGAAAGAGGAGCCCGCCGGCCGACGGCGAAAACCGCCGATCCATGGGCAAACGCCGCCAGGAACGCAAGGCCGCGCGACTCGCCCGCGTGCTTCTGACACTCGACGACTCGGCACGCCAGGTGCGACCGTGGCGCCGCCCCCGCGCTCACCCGGTCGCGGTCAGTGCCGGGGTCGGTCTTCGTCGTACGTCTTGACGTAGCCCGTCGGAGCCCAGAACGGGGCGTTGTCGACGGTCATCGAGTCCGGGCGTTCCGCCGGTTCGTCTTCGGCGTCGTCGCGCCGACCGCGTTTGAGAAGCTGCTTGAGCTTCTCGAGGACGTGCACGTCAGTGCCGGGGTCGGTCTTCGTCGTACGACTTGACGTAGTCCGGCGGGAACCCCGGATGGCCGGCCGACTTGCCGGGGTCGGAGCCATGGCCGCCGGTCGCTGCGAGGGCCTCCGTGTTCTCCACAGTGCGGTCACCTTCCTCGAGGTGGTCACTGCGATCGAACGCCCGCAGCTTGAACCTCTTCAGTGACTCGAGGAGTCGCATGAGCCGAATGGTACGCGCGTCAGGCGGCCCTGGCGAGGGCGGGCTCGTCGAGCAGCGCCAGGAAGCGCGCCGACTCGAGCAGGTGCCGCTTCGTCCGGCCCTCGCCGAGCGCCAGCTCTTCGAAGATGACGGCTGCCTCGGCATCACGCTGCTCGGGCGCCTTGAGCCATTCGGCCTTGAGCCACGCGCGCCGCTCGAGGTAGTGCTCGTCGGCGTCGAAGACCTGCCGGACGTTCAGCTGCGGGGCGACGGTCCCGTTCCAGCGGTTCTCCTCCAGCCGGAAGGCGACGTCGTAGTGCCCGATCCGACGCAGCCGGTCGAGCTGTGGCCCGAAGCGGAATGCGATCGCGCTGCCGGAGTCGCGGCCGTTCTCGCGGACCCGGAACTTGAGGTGCTTGCCCTCGCCGACCGCTCCGAGGTCGGAGAGCTCACAGCCGGCCAGCAGCAGAGTCACGCCCGGGTTGCCGAGCCCGAACGGCGCAAGTTGTGCGAGCTCCACGCAGAGGTCGAGGGTGAGGTCGCCGCCCGTGGACGAGCGCGTCCACCGTCGTGACCGACCGCAGGTCGTCGTCGCCGAGCTCGGCGTCGGCCACCGCCGCGAACGCCTCGGCGAACGGCTCGATCTGCTCGGGGCGGATCGAGAGGCCGGCAGCGGCCGCATGACCGCCCCAGCGCTCGAGGTACCCGGCGCACGCGGCGAGCCCGTCGTGGAGGTCGAAGCTCGGAAGCGAGCGGCCAGAGCCCTTCCAGTCGCCGTCCCTCCCGGCGATCAGAACGACCGGGCGGTGGTAGCGCTCGACCAGGCGTGAGGCGACGATCCCGATCACGCCCTCGTGCCAGCCCTCGCCCGCGACTACGTACGCGCGATGCTGCCGGCGCGCCTCCGGCCACTCCTCGATCGCTTCCAGCGCCTCGCGCAGAATCCGCTCCTCGACGGCCTGTCGGTCGCGGTTGAGCTGCTCCAGTTGCGCCGCGAGCCTGACCGCGGAGTCCCGGTCCTCGGTGAGAAGGAGCTCGAGCGCAGCCTCCGGCCGGCCGAGCCTGCCCGCTGCATTGAGGCGTGGAGCCAGGCGGAAGCCGATCGCACCCGCGTCGACCGCCGCGGGGTCGACACGAGCCGAGCGCATCAGCTCGCGCAGCCCGGGCGTCTGGGTCCGGGCGAGCGCGCGCAGCCCTGCGACGGCGAGCCCGCGGTTCTCGTCCACGAGCGGGACGACGTCGGCGACCGTTGCGACCGCGACCAGGTCGAGGTGCCGGGTCAGCGCCTCCGACTCGCTCCCGAGCAGCGCCTGGCCGAGCTTCCAGACGACCCCGGTGCCGCAGAGGTCGCGGAAGGGATAGTCGCCGCGGTACGGCCCGACGACCGGGCAGGCGGGCAGCTCGTCTCCGGGCCGGTGGTGGTCCGTCACGACGACCTCCAACCCGAGCTCTCGCGCGTGCGCGACCTCCTCGACCGCAGTCACGCCGCAGTCCACAGTCACGACGAGCCCGCAGCCCTCCTCGGCGAGCCGCGTGAGCGTGTCCGCGTGGATGCCGTAGCCCTCGTCGAAGCGGCTGGGCAGGTGCCAGGCGACATCCGCGCCGAGCTCGCGGAGGACGAGCACTGCCAGCGCCGTCGCACAGATTCCGTCCGCGTCGTAGTCGCCGTGGACGCAGATCCGCTTGCCGGCGGCAACCGCGTCCCGGATCGCGTCGCAGGCAGCGGCCATGTCGCCGAGCAGGAAGGGATCGTGCCGCGGGAGCTCCGCGTCGAGAAAGGCCCGCGCGACCTCAGGGTCGCCGTAGCCCCGACGGATGAGCACAGCTGCTGTGGTCGAGGCGAGGCCGAGCTCGCGGGCGAGCTCATCGACCTGCTCGTGCGGCGCGGGGCCGCGCAGCTGCCATGGACGGTCCGACATGGGCAGTTCAAGGTACGGACGCCGCCGGACAGCGTTGAAGACCCGGGCCTACTCGCGCGGGAGCCGGAGACCAAGCGCCGAGAGCACGACCAGCACTACGAGCACGGCCACCACGAGCGCAACGATCCGCCACGGGTGATCGCGTTTCCGGATCGACTCCCAGCCGACCCGGGTCCAGAGCACGACGAGCCCGGCTGCCGCGCCGGCCACGAGCACGAGCACCGGCGCCAGGACCGCCGCACGCTCGAGCGGCAACTCGAAGATCCACACGGCCAACAGCACGAGCGCCGCCGTGGCCAGACCGGAGAGCAGCGCCGCCCGCGGGCTCACGGAGGCAGTCTAGTCAGCGGGCTATCCTCCATCTGTGGACGTCGAGAACTACTCGTCCGGCGACGACATCGTGGTCGAGTTCCTCCGTCTCCGCTTCAGCTTCAACACCGCGGACTTCGCGCAGCGCGTCTCGGCGGCGGCCTTCAGGCTCGGGCTCGTCGACGACAACGAGCTCGACGCCGAGGAGACCGAGGACCTCGTGGAGCTGACCGCAGACGGCCTGATCGAGGAGCCGCGCAGCGACCTCGGCCGCTACCTGGTTCGACACTGGGAGCGACTCTCGCTCGTGGACGGGGAATCGCTCGTCTACTGGCTGCGGAAGCTCGTCTTCCGTGGCGCCTGGCTCGACCACCGCGTCAAGGACGGCCGCCTCGACGTCACTTGGGACGACGGCTCCTCAGAGTTCGCCTACCTCGAGCCCGGCGGTGAGCGCGCACTCCTCGAGCTCGCCCCCACGCCGTCCTGGCACGAGCTCCAGTTCCGGCGAGCTTGACTCCCGACTTACGTAAGCATACACTTACGTAAGTCATGGCTTACCGAAACGCCATGGATGCGCTTGGTGACCCGACGCGGCGGGCGATCTTCGAGCGACTTCGCCGAGGCGCTCTCGCGGTCGGCGAGATCGCGGACGAGCTTCCCGTAAGCCGTCCCGCAGTCTCACAGCACTTGCGCGTGTTGAAGGAGGCCGGACTCGTTCGGGAGCGGCGAGACGGCACACGGAGGCTCTATCGGGTCGACCCCGACGGGCTCGGAGAGCTGCGCGACTACTTCGACGACTTTTGGACACAGGCCCTCGCCAGCTTCAAGGCGGAGGCCGAGAGCGAGAGGAGGAACGGATGAGCACGCAGGCAGCAGGCACGGAGGCAATCCACCGGACGGTCTCGGTCGATTGCTCGGTGGAGCACGCCTTTGCGACCTTCACCGACCGGATCCACGACTGGTGGCCGCTGAGCAACTACTCGATCGAGGGCGGCGAGACGGGCTCGCCACCCGAGACGGTCGTGTTCGACGGCGCGGGCGGGCGCGTCTACGAGCGCACGACGAAGGGCGAGGAGCTCGAGTGGGCGCGCGTCCTGGCCTTCGAGCCGCCACATCGGCTCGTGCTCGCGTGGAACCCGAGCCGGGACCAGGACCGACCGCGGACGGAGATCGAGGTCACCTTCACCGACGAGGACGGCAAGACGCGCGTCGACCTCGAGCACCGGGGCTGGGAGCGCCTCGGCGACCAGGCCGCGGAGGCGAAGACCGGCTACAGCCAGGGCTGGCAGGCCGTGCTCGCCGGCTACGCAGAGTCGGCGTCGAGCTAGAGGAACGTCGACTCGAGGGCGGTCGTGCCGCGTGCTTGCCGGCACGGCCGCCTGCTCGACAACGCGAGGGTCCGGGCTCAGTCGGGCTCGGGCAGGGAGAAGCCGAACGGCTCGTGCTCCTCGGCGATGCTGAGCGTGATGCGCGAGAACAGGCCCACGGGCACGATCCACTCCTCGATGCTCTCCTCGTCGTCCATGTGCGGAGAGAGCGTGACGAAGCCGAAGCCCGGCTCGGGGGAGATCGAGCGCACGGTCACGGTCGCCCCGTCGCGCAAGTCGATGTCGACGCGTGGTTGCTTTCCGTGCTCGGCGACGAACGCCTCGACGCGCAGGAGGATGCGAGAGACGAGCGCGTCCAGCGGGCCCGAGACGCCGGGTAGCCAGAGCTCGGACACTAGAACAGGCTCACGTCGGCATCGCCGGGCGCACCGATGTGCTCACGGCCGAGGCGCGTGACGATGCGACCTCGAGGCGTGCGTTGCAGGAACCCGAGCTGGAGCAGATACGGCTCGTAGACGTCCTCGATCGTGTCGGTCTCTTCGCCGAGCGACACGGCGAGCGTCGATAGGCCGACAGGGCCGCCCTCGAACTTCTCGACGACCGTCCTCAGGAGCGCGCGATCGATGCGCTCCAGGCCGCGGTCGTCGACCTCGAGCAACTCGAGCGCCTCGCGCGCGATCGCGGTCGTGATCACACCCTCGTGCCGGACCTCCGCGACGTCGCGGACCCGGCGCAGGATGCGGTTGGCGATCCGCGGCGTTCCACGCGAGCGCCGCGAGATCTCGTCGGATGCCTCGTCGTCGATCTCGACCTCGAGGATGCGCGCCGAGCGACGCACGATCCGGGCGAGCTCCTCGGGCTCGTAGTGCTCGAGCCGGAACGTCATCCCGAAGCGGTCGCGCAGCGGGCTCGTCAGGAGGCCGGTCCGCGTCGTCGCGCCGACGAGCGTGAACGGAGGGAGGTCGAGCGTCAGCGTCCGCGCGGCCGGGCCCTGACCGACGACGATGTCGAGGCGGAAGTCCTCGAGCGCCGGGTAGAGGATCTCCTCGACCGCGCGGCTCAGTCGGTGGATCTCGTCGATGAAGAGGATGTCGCGCTCGCCGAGGGCGGTCAGGATCGCGGCCACGTCGCCCTTGCGCTCGAGCGCCGGCCCCGCCGCCGTGCGCAGTCCGACGCCGAGCTCCTCACGCACGATGAAGGCGAGGCTCGTCTTGCCGAGACCGGGCGGGCCGATCAGGAGGACGTGGTCGAGAGCCTCTCCGCGCGTTCGGGTCGCCTCGAGGGCAATCGCGAGCTGCTCCTTGGTGCGCTCCTGACCGACGAACTCGTCGAGCCGGCGAGGTCGCAGCGAGCGGTCGAGCTCGTCCTCGTCCGGAGCGACCGCCGGTGCGAGGAACTGCGTCTCGGTCTCGGTCACGCCGCTTCCCGTAGAGCCTGGCGCACCTGTTCCTCGACCGGCAGGCCGGGGTCGATCCTGGCCAGCGCGCGCTCGGCCTCCACGGGGGAGAACCCGAGCTCCACGAGCGCGTCGCGCGCGCCGACGTGGCCCGCCTCGGGCGCGGCGACGGCCGACCCGAGCTTCTCTTTCAGCTCGAGCACGACGCGCTGCGCGGTCTTCTTGCCGATGCCGGGGATCGCCTCGAAGCGGGCGGTGTCGTCGAGGGCGATCGCGCGGCGCAGGTCAGCGGGCGGCGAGCCCGAGACGATCGCGAGCGCCACCTTCGGCCCAACCCCAGAGACGGCGAGCAGGTGCTCGAACAACTCCCGCTCGGCCGGCTCGGCGAACCCGTAGAGCTGCAGCGCGTCCTCGCGCACGTGCAGATAGGTCTCGAGCGTCACCTCCTCCCCACGCTCGGCGAGCCGTGACGCCGTCGGCGTCACGGACAGCGCGTAGCCGACGCCTCCGACCTCGAGCACGAGCCGCTCGCCCACGCGCGCGACCGGCTTCCCACGCAGACGCGCGATCACCCGGCGATCTCCAGCAGGGGCGGTGCGAGCGCGTGGCAGATGGCGACCGCAAGCGCATCCGAGGCGTGGTGGGTCTTCGGGGGCGAGCGCAGCCCCAGGATCGCCATCACCATCCGCTGCACCTGTGCCTTCTCGGCTCGTCCGTAGCCGCAGACGGCCTGCTTCACGCGCGCGGGCGCGTACTCAGCGCACTCGACGCCGAACGAGGCGGCGGCGACGAGCACGGCGCCCCGTGCCTGGCCGACGGAGAGCGCGGTACGGGCGTCGACGCCGACGAACGACTCCTCGAGCACGACGGCCCCCGGCTCGTGCTCCTCGAGCAGCTCGATGACCCCGTCGAAGATCGTCTTCAGCCGCAGCTCGGGGCGTTGTCCCGCAGGCGTCTGCCACCAGCCGTGGTGGACGGCTTTGATGCGACCGCCGTCTTCGTTGACGATGCCGTAACCGCACGCTGCAGTGCCCGGATCGATGCCGAGGACCTTCACGACGCCACCTTAAGCACGGGACCGGACGTTCCTCCCTCACCGCGAAGCCCTCACCCTAGGGTTGCAAGATGGCGCCGTTTGGCCGATGAACGGATACCCGCTCGTCCGCCCAGAGGAGCCTCGGATGCCGCCCAGCCGTCTTGCCATTTCAGCCGCCTCAGCTGTCGCGCTGACTCTCTGCATCGCCGGGTCGGCAACGGCCGCGCCGACAGTGGCGCTCCTCACGCCCGCGAGCGGCTCCACGATCACGCTCAAGCCCGGCGCGTACATCACGTACCGCTGGCTGCCCGTCTGGCCGGACGCACCGAGGAAGGGGACGGTTGCGGTCTCCTGGCAGCTCTCGACGGATCCGGGCTTCGGCACCGGACAGATCGCAGGCACCGAAATCCACACCTGCCCGGCGCGGAACTACAACTGCTGGACGGCGGCAACCCCGGCACGAGCCTACGGCGCACAGACGTACTACTGGCGGGTAAAGCTCGGCGACGTCTACAGCGACGTCGGGTCGTTCACCGTCAAGATCCCCGATCACACCAAGCCGAGGGTGCGCGCCATCAGCGGTAACGCCCGCCGCGGCACGCGCGCGCACTTCGCGGTGCGCGCGGCCGACGATCAGGGAGAGGTCCGCTACCGCGCGACACTCCTGTGGCGCGGCGGTTACACGGTGCTTGCCCGATCGTTCCCGTTCGTCCGCACGGCCTGGGCCAAGCCGCTCGCCTTCTCGAGCGCCAAGCCCCTTCCGATCCAGCTCCGCCCGGGTCGCTACCTGTTCTGCGTGAAGGCCTGGGACCGGGCCGGGAACCACGCGCGCAACTGTGCGCCCGTACCGCGTTCGCTGAGACTGCGCTCGCCGAGGCAGGTTACGGCCGGGACACGTAGCCCGCGCCTGCGGAGGGGAAGCCCTCTTCGGGCTGCTTCTCGAGCACGTCGCGCTTGTGCGCGTCGGGGTCGCTGACCCCGTCGCCGTTCGAGGCCTCGTGGTCTTCCTCGACCTCGTGCTCGTGCTTCTCACGCGCGCGCGCCGGCGCTCCGCCACGTGTCCCAGAGCTTCATGGACGCATTATCGACGAACGAGGGACAATCGACACGACGGCCTCCATCACCTGCTCGGAGATGTCGAAGTTGGCGAAGACGTCCTGGACGTCGTCGCTCTCCTCGAGTGCGTCGATCAGGTGCAGCGTCTTCTTCGCCGCGCTCTCGTCGTCGAGGTTGACCGTCGTCTTGGGAACCATCGTCAGCTCCGAGGACTCGACCGCGATGCCCGCCCGCTGGATCGCGTCCCGGACCGAGGCGAGATCCTCGGGAGCGGCGGTGACGCGGAAGCTCGAGCCGTCGAGCTCGACGTCCTCGGCTCCGCCGTCCGCGGCCGCGAGCGTCAGCTCGTCCTCGTCGACGCCCTCGGCCTCGACGAAGACCAGGCCGCGCCGCTCGAAGAGCCACGCGACCGAGCCCGAGCTGCCCAGGTTCCCGTCGTGCTTGCTGAACGCGGCACGCACCTCGGCGGCCGTGCGGTTGCGGTTGTCGGTCAGCGCCTCGACGAGCACCGCCACGCCGCTCGGCCCGTAGCCCTCGTACACGATCTGCTCGAAGCTCGACCGCATCCGTGTCCGCACCCGAGCCGCGTGCGATTGCACGCTCGATGTTGTCCTTCGGCATCGAGTAGGAGCGCGCCTTCTCGATCGCGTTGGCGAGCGCGAGGTTGGCGGCCGGGTCGGGACCTCCTTCGCGCGCGGCCACGATCAGCGCGCGCGAGAGCTTCGAGAAGAGCTGGCCGCGCTTCTTGTCTGCGGCGCCCTTCTTGTGCTTGATCGAGCTCCACTTGCTATGCCCTGACATGCATTTCCTCCCGGACGAGGTCGAGGAACCGCTCGTGGACGCGCGTGTCGTCGGTCAACTCCGGATGGAAAGCGGCGACGATCGTCCGGCCCTGGCGAAGAAGCACCGGCTCGCCGTCGAGCTCGGCAAGCACCTCGACCTCGGGCCCCGCATCGACCACGCGCGGCGCGCGGATGAAGACACCGCGGAGCGGCCGCTCGTCGCCGGCGAGCGCGAGGTCGGCCTCGAAGCTCGCGACCTGCCGTCCGTAGGCGTTCCGGTCGACCTCGAGGTCGAGCACGCCGAGGTGGCGCCGGTCGAGCAGGATCATCCCGGCGCAGGTGCCGAAGAGCGGGCGCTCGAAGCCGCGGATCGCGTCCTCCAGCCCGTAGAGCCGGACGAGGCGCATGATCGCGGTCGACTCGCCGCCCGGAATGACGAGCCCGTCGAGCTCCGCGAGCTGCTCGGGCTTCGCGCACCTCGACCGGCTCGGCGCCGAGCCGTCGCAGCATCGCGGCGTGCTCGCGCACGTTCCCCTGCACCGCGAGGATGCCGATTCTCGGCGCGTCGCTCATGCGCCGATTCTAGTCGGGGTCGGCTACCAGCCGCGCGTCTCGAGCAGCTCGTCGGGCGAGAGCGCGGCGGCCGAGAGGCCGACATCGCGTCGCCGAGGCCGCGCGAGACACGGCCGAGGATCTCCGGGTCGCGCGAAGTGCGTGGTCGCCTCGACGATCGCCTTCGCGCGGGTCGACGGATCCTCCGACTTGAAGATCCCCGAGCCGACGAAGACGCCGTCGGCGCCGAGCTGCATGCAGAGCGCCGCGTCGGCGGGAGTGGCGATCCCCCCGGCCGTGAACGTCACGACCGGCAGGCGGCCGTGCTCGGCGACCCACTTGACGAGCTCGAGCGGCGCGCGCAGCTCCTTCGCCTCGGCGTAGAGCTCCTCCTCGCGCAGCGCGCCGAGCTTGCGGATGTGGCCGAAGACCGAGCGCATGTGCGTGACCGCGTTGACGATGTCGCCGGTGCCGGCCTCGCCCTTCGTGCGGATCATCGCCGCGCCCTCGGAGATCCGGCGCAGCGCCTCGCCGAGGTTCGTGCAGCCGCAGACGAACGGGACGGTGAACGTCCACTTGTCCACGTGGTGCTGCACGTCGGCGGGCGTCAGCACCTCGCTCTCGTCGATGTAGTCGACCTCGAGCGCCTCCAGGATCTGCGCCTCGACGAAGTGGCCGATGCGGCACTTCGCCATCACCGGGATCGTGACGGCCTCCTGGATCTCGCGGATCTTGTCCGGGTCGGCCATGCGCGCGACACCGCCCTCGGCGCGGATGTCGGCCGGGAACGCGCTCGAGCGCCATCACCGCGACGGCGCCGGCCTCCTCGGCGATCAGGGCCTGCTCGGCGGTCGTCACGTCCATGATCACCCCGCCCTTCAGCATCTCGGCGAGGCCCGACTTGACGCGCATCGTTCCGGTCTCGGCCATCGCCTGATTCTAGCCGCGCCAAGGGCGTCGCTCGCGATGCCCGCAATCAGGACGTGCGGGCTTTGCCCGCGCGTCCGTCGGGACCGACGGGTCGATCCAACCGAACCTTTCTCAGCTGCGGTCGCGAGTACTTGACATCTGACGCCGCGGTGAGAGCCTAGGAACCCGTGGCCGCCGTCCCCACGAAGGAGCTTCGCCTTGCGCTCGTCTGCTACGGAGGCTCCTCGCTCGCGGTCTACATGCACGGGATCACGAAGGAGCTGAACCGGCTCGTCAAGGCCTCGGCGTCCCTCGAGGCGAGGAACGGCGACAACGGCTCGCCGAGCGAGCGCACCTACGCACGCCTGCTCGAGGAGCTGGCGCAGAAAAGCCCCGAGCACCTGCGGACGCGCGTGGTCGTCGACATCATCGCGGGGACTTCCGCGGGCGGGATCAACGGCGTCTGCCTGGCCAAGGCGCTCGCGCACAACCTCTCGCAGGACGGCTTTCGCGACGTCTGGTTCGAGCACGGCGACATCAACGGCCTGCTCGCCGCACCACGCTGGGTGCCCGGGCGGACGCTCAAGCTCGCCTGGGTCGCCGCCCGGGCGCTGAAGCACGCACCGCTCAGGGGCGACCTGATGGCCCGCTGGATCTACGACGCCTTCAAGCAGATGGACGAGACCGGCTCGAAGCCGGCAACGCTGACGACGCTCATGCCCGACGACCACAAGCTCGAGCTGTTCGTGACGGCGACGGACTTCTACGGCTACGGCCGCCAGGTGCCATACGCGGACCCGAACCCGATCCACGACACGCGCCATCGCCACGTGCTGACGTTCCGCTACGGCGGCGACGACCAGCACGACGACTTCAACTCGTGTCGAACGGCGCGCTCACGTTCGCAGCGCGGACGACCTCGTGCATTCCCGGAGCGTTCCCGCCAGTGAGCTTCGACGCGCTCCAGGGCTGGCTCGGCCCCGAGCGGCCCGTCGACTTCGACGAGCTCGCGCACCGGTTCTTCCCGCAGTACGAGCTCGCGAAGTTCCCGCCGTCCTGGACGTGGTTCGTCGACGGAGGCGTGCTCGACAACAAGCCGTTCGGCCCGGCGATCGAGGCGATCCGCGAGCGGCCCGCCGACGTCCAGGTCGACCGGCGCCTGCTCTACCTCGAGCCCGACCCGGGCCTGGGGCTGAGCCCGACCCACCGCGAGCCGCCTTCGACCCTGACTGCGGCGCTCGGCGGCCTGACCGGTCTGCCGAGAGCCGAGCCGATCCTCGACGACCTGGTCGCGGTCGGCGCGCTGAACGAGCGCGTGCGCCGGATCGGCGACATCATCGAGACGAGCTGGGACACGGTCGAGGAGCGGGTTCGCGAGATCGCCGGACCCCTGCCCGCGATCCCGAAGAACGCCGCCGACCCGAAGCTGGCCGAGATCAGGACGAAGACCGCCGAGGACGCGCGCCGCAGCGCCGGCTTCAGCTATGCGACCTACGTCCGGCTCAAGATCAGCGGTGTCGTCGACCGCTACGCGCAGACCGCGTGCGGCGTCTGCAACTTCCCCGACGACTCGACGCACGCCCTCCTGACCCGCAGCTCCCTCCGCGGCTGGGCCGAGCAGCGGAAGCTGTTCGAGCAGCTGGTCGAGCCGTCGAAGGAACAGCTCGACTTCCTGCTCGAGTTCGACCTCGGCTACGGCGAGCGGCGGCTGCGTTTCGTGATCGACGGGCTCAGCCACCTCTATCAGTCCGCGGGGCAGCCCGGCTATCCCCTGCGCGAGGAGATCGACAGCGCCAAGGGTCAGCTCTGGGATGCCGTCGTGACGCTGCGCGACGCGATGTCCGGCACGGGCTTCGACGGGCCGCTAGTCGGCCGGTTCGAGAGCTGCTTCCCCGCCGGGCCGATGCGAGAGTTCATGGAGCGCACCGGCTTCGACATCCACGCCTACGTGGACGAGCATCGCGGCGCAGCTCGACGGGCTCGAGGCGGCGCTGCAAGGAGCTACCTGAAGCAAAGCACTCTCGGGCTTCACGGCCAAGCTCTACGGCGGCCTGCTCGAGGCTGACCGAGGGCTGGAGCGACGCGTGCAGGTGGGACCTGCTCGTCCGCTACCTCGGCTTCCCGTTCTGGGACGTTCTTCTCTACCCGATCCAGGCGCTGAGCGACGTCGGCGAGCGCGACCAGGTCGAGGTCGTGCGGATCAGCCCGCGCGACACGCACCGGATCCCGGTGCCGGGCGACGCGAAGCACAAGAAGCTGGTCGGCGCCGAGAAGGGCCACTTCGGCGCGTTCCTCAGCCGCCAGGGACGCGAGCAGGACTACCTCTGGGGCCGCCTCGACGGCGCGGAGCGGTTCATCGGGATCCTGCTCGACGGCGCAGACGAGGCCGACGTGAAGCGCTGGTGCAACGAGGCGTTCAGCGCCATCCTCGAGGAGGACGAGCAGGCCGTGCCGCTGGCGTCGGGCCTCGTCGAGCGCGTGCGCAAGACGACCGGCGTCTAGCCGCTTGCGACTCTCCGAGCCCTTGTCAAACGGCCGAGAAGCGCCTACGCTCGGCAGTGCGGCCCAGCCTCTGGGGAGAGGAGGGCTTGAATGAACTCGGTGGGAGCGACCGTCGAGGACCCCGAGCAGGGGCCTCCGGAAATTCGTACGCCGTCGACTGGAGCACGGAAGGAGCGTCGTTTCCCGAGCTCGTCTGGGTGCACTCGCTGCGCCAGAAGGAGCTGAAGAACAACCACCACAAGCCGTACGAGGGACCGGCCGAGGAGCGCTACCGCGACGTTCAAGGAGCGGTTCGAGGCCGAGCACGGCGAGATCCTCAACGCCTACTGGTGCACGGACGAGGCCTCCGGGTGTCGCGCTGACGATCAAGCCGCGCCCGTTGTTCCTGCCGGACGTCGTCCAGCTGCACTGGGCCACGGACTGGTCGACGAAGGACAAGCCGAAGCTGATGTCGCTGCTGTACCTGTGCGAGAGCCTCTCGGTGCGAGTGCACGAGGTGCTGCGCGACACGAGCCAGCGGCTGGCGATGCAGTCGCTCTTCACGCTGTCAGCTTCCTGCTCGCCTTCAGTCGAGACCGACCGCGGCCCACAGACGACCGGGCCGTCGGCGAGATCGACCGCACGACTCGCGACCAGCTGAAGAAGATCGAGAAGTACTACCGCGAGGCCGCGGTGCGCTCGGGCCAGATCGTCTACGTCGGCGGGATGCTGCTCGGGATGATCCCCGTGGGGCTGCTGCTCGTGCTCGCGCTCGTGCTGAGGCTCGCCTCCTCGCCCTCGCCGGCCCGGGTGGGGCTCCTCTGCTTCGCCGCGGGCAGCGTCGGCGCGCTGATGAGCGTCATGTCGCGGATGACCTCCGGCGGAGTGCGCGTGGACTGGGAGTTCGGCAAGGACACGTTGCGCACGCTCGGCGCGCTCCGGCCGTTCGTCGGCGGGGTCTTCGGCCTGATGACCTTCTTCGCGCTCAAGAGCGGCGTGGTCGCGCTCGACGTGCATCGACGGCAACAAGAGCACGTACTTCTACGTCCTCTTCGCGTTCGCGGCCGGCTTCAGCGAGCGCTTCGCCCGGGACATGCTGCTCCACGCGCCCGAGACGGCCACGGGCAGAGGCAAGCCTCAGACGGCGGCTCAGCCGGAGCAGCAGGATCCCGAGCTGGCCGACGAGGTCTCGGACGTGCTGCCACCCCTGACTGCCCAGTAGCCGTGGCCACGCTGACGAACGCGCTCCGCCGCGAGTACACGCTCCTCTACAGGTCGTGCCTGATCCGCCCGGCCCGGAAGGCGGCGGTCGACCAGACCGCCCGGCGGCTGATCGCGAACCCGGCCCGCTACGAGAAGGTCGCCACGGCGCTGAAGATGCCGTGGTCGGTCGTCGCCGTGATCCACTGGCTCGAGGCGGGCGGGGACTTCACGCGGCACCTCCACAACGGCGACCCGCTCAGCGCAAGGACGACCCACGTCCCGGCCGGGCGCCCGCCGACGGGCCAGCCGCCGTTCACGTGGGAGCAGAGCGCGATCGACGCGCTCACCTACCAGGGCTTCGGCAAGTGGAAGGACTGGAGCATCCCGGGGACGCTCTACAAGCTCGAGAGCTACAACGGCTTCGGCTACCGCGACCACCACCCGGGCGTGCCGTCGCCGTACCTGTGGAGCTTCTCCAACCACTACACGCGCGGGAAGTACGTCGCCGACGGGAGGTTCTCGCCGACTGCGGTGTCACAGCAGGTCGGCGCCGCGGTCCTGCTCAGACGCCTGCAGCAGGGCGGGGCCGCGGTCCCGACCGGCCCGCGCGTGCTCCAGCTCACGAACCCGCACCTGACCGGACCCGACGTGAAGGAGGCGCAGCTCCTGCTCCGGAAGAACCCGTACGGCACGTTCGACGCCGGCGGCGCCGACAGCGAGTTCGGCGACCTGACGTCGGGGGCGGTCAAGCGGGCGAAGTGGGAGCTCGGCTACCCGCAGAACGCGATCAACGACACCTTCGGGCCGCAGCTGAAGGCGATTCTCGCCGGCACGAAGCCGCTCACGGCGGCGTTCAAGCAGCGGCGCGCGAAGCGGCTCCGCGCGGCGACCTCCGAGAAGGCGATCCGCAAGCGCATCGTCGGCTGGGCGCTCTGGGGCTGCAAGAACACGGGCCGGATCGGCTACTCGCAGGACGGCGCCGTCCGCCTCGGCGAGCCTCGCCAAGCGCGGCACGCTGCCGCTCGCGACCGACTGCTCGGCCTTCGCGACGCTCTGCTACGGCTGGGCCGGAGCGCCGAACCCGAACGCGACGGGCGCGTACGACTCCCGCGGCCCCGCGTACACCGGCTCGATGCTCGGCCACTGCCGCCGGATCCCGAAGAGCGCAGCCCAGCCGGGCGACCTCGTCGTGTGGACGCCGCCGAGCACCGGCCAGCACGTCTGCCTCGTCGTCACGCCCGGCGCCGACCCGGTGCTCGTCTCGCACGGCGACGAGACGGGGCCGAAGCGACTCCGCTTCTCCGCCGAGGACGCGTACCAGCGCCGCCACGGGCACGGCACCGCGGTCTGGCTCTCGGCGTTCTAGAGTCTTCCCGTGGACATCGCCGAGAGCCTGGGCCAGCTCGCCCTGTTCGCCGACCTGACGCCGTCGCAGCTCGAGGCGATCGCGCACACGCACGACGAGGACGTCTTCGCGGAGGGCGAGCGCGTGCTGCGTCGCGGCCTGAGCGGCGGGAACTTCTACGTCATCCTCGAGGGAGAGGCGACGGTCGAGTTCGAGGGCGAGGAGCGCAACCGGCTCGGCCGCGGCGAGTTCTTCGGCGAGATCTCCGCGCTGACCGGCGAGCCGCCGGCCGCGGACGTCGTCGCCGCGACGACCCTGCGCTGCCTGGTCATCCCGGCCGCGCAGCTCGAGCAGCTGCTCCTCGAGCGGCCGCAGTTCATGCTCAGGCTGCTGCGCATGGAGGCCCGCCGCCTGCAGGGCACGGTGAATTGGCGGCCGTAGAGCGGCCGTTCCCGCCCGGCGAGTACGACGTCGTGGTCGTCGGGAGCGGCCCGGGAGGGCTGCAGACGAGCTACTGCCTCCGGCACCTCGGGATCGAGCACGCCGTCCTCTCGCGCGACGACCGGCCGGCGGGGATGTTCCAGCGCTTCCCGATCTTCCAGCGCCTGATCACGTGGACGAAGCCGGACGCGCCGGTCGAGCGCACGTCGCGCGAGTACGAGTGGTACGACCACAACAGCCTCCTCGCCGACGAGCCGGAGCTGAAGGCGCTCGTGCCGGCGCTGATGGACCGCGCCTACGACCTTCCGTCGCGCGCCGAGATGGAGGCCGGGATCGCCGCGTTCGCGGACCAGGCAGCGCTGCAGGTTCGCTACGGCTGCACCTGGGAGTCGACCCGCCACGAGGAGGACGGGATCACGCTCGTGACGAGCGACGGCGAGTACCGCTGCCGGGCGGTCGTGTTCGCGATCGGCGTGACGAAGCCGTGGCGGGCGGCGATCCCCGGGCTCGAGCACGCGGCGCACTACGTCGACACCGGGAGCCCGGAGGCGCTACGCCGACCGCGAGGTCTTCGTCGTCGGCAAGCGGAACTCCGGCTTCGAGGTCGCTCAGGGCATGCTTCCGTGGGCGCGCAGCATCGTCCTCGGCTCGCCGCGGCCGGTGCAGATGGACGCGCTCGCGCTCTCGGCCCTGCGCGTCCGCTACCTGCACCCCTACGACGAGTACGCGCGCGGCGGGCCGGGCACGTACGTCCTCGACGTGACGATCGAGCGGATCGAGCGCGACGCGGACGGCTTCCGGGTCGTCACGCACGGGACGACCTGGGACGGGACGCTCGAGTTCCGCGCCGACGACGTGATCGCGGCGACCGGCTTCGAGACGCCGCTGCTCGACCTGCCCGAGCTCGGGCTCGTGACCGTCAACGACGGCCGCATCCCCGCGCTGACTCCGTTCTGGGAGAGCGTCTCGCTGCCGGGCGTGTACTTCGCGGGGAACGCGTCGTCGGGCGCCAAGGGGATCGGCAAGCGCGGGGCCGGCGCGAGCTCGACCTCGGTGAACGGCTTCCGCTACAACGCGCGCGTCCTCGCCGAGCACCTCGCCGCGCGGCTGAGCGGGTGGGAGCGCCCGCGCGAGCGGGTCGACGACCCGGTCTCCTATCTCCTCCGCGAGCTCACGGCGGCGCCCGAGCTGTGGGTGCAGAAGGGCTACCTCTGCCGCGTGCTCGCCGACGAGGAGGGCGGCTTCGTGGACGACGGCATCCTCCCGCTCGCGCACTTCCTCGACGCGCTCGACCACGACGCCGTCGCCGCCAGCGTCGAGGTCGACGAGACCGGCCGCATCCTCCCCACGCTCTACCTGCGCCGCGGCGGCGAGATCACCGAGCGCCAGCTCGAGCCCCACCCGATGCACGGCTACGAGAGCGAGCCGTACCGCCGCGAGGTCGCCGGGCTCCTCTCCTAGCTGCCGCCGACGTATCGCCGACGCGTGGTGCAGATGTTCGCGATCTTGCCGCCTCGCCCAAGCTCGACCTCGGCCAGGACCAGCTTCTGTCGGGGCAACCCGGTCAAGACCTCCACCGCAAAGGTCTCGCGGATGCGCGAGTACTCCTGCCCCTGGAGCGCTGGGACAGGGCGCTCCGGCCGCTCGTCAAAGCGCACCGTCACGTACACCGTGGTTCCTGCCGCGTGTCCGGACAGATCTACGGCGACGGTTCGCGAGACGACGATCTCTTCCCCGCGCGCGTCGAGTGCGTATCCGGGCGAGATCGTCAATTCCCGGGTTCCGTGCGGGCTCGGACGCACCTCGAGGCCGCGGACGATTCCCCAACCGTGAAGGAAACGGTTGTGGCGGCGCGCCTTCTCACGGTGGTAGAGCTGCTCCTGCTCGAGATCGTCGACACCGATGACCTGGCCGACGAAGTAGCGCGGACGCTCGCTGGGGCTCACGTCTTGATCGTTACGGACGCAGCGGACACCCGGCAGCTAGTCCCAGGTGTGACGGAGCCGGAAGATCACGAACTCCGCGGGTCGCAGCGGCGCGAAGCCGACTTCGATTACCACGATCCCGCGCTCGATGTCGCGCTGCGTCGTCGTGTCCGAGCCGCAGCGCACGAAGTAGGCCTCGGCCGGGCTTTCGCCGGCGAAGCCGCCCGAGCGGAACGTCACGTCGAGGAACGCCTCCACGAGCCCGCGGATCGTTCTCCACGTCGGCTCGTCGTTGGGCTCGAAGGCCGCCCAGCCGAGGCCGCGGTCGATGCTCTCCTCGAGGTAGAGCGCCAGACGCCGGACGGGCACGTACTTCCAGTCCTCGCCGTGATCCCGCCCGCTGCCGACGGTACGCGCACCCCACGGCACGATGCCGTGCCCGGGCAGCGCCCGCAGCGCGTTCACACCGGAGCGCCGTAGCAGCGCTGCGCCGTGGGCGTCGATCGCCGAGCCCAGCCCGACGGCGCCCTGGAGATGCGCCCCGTGGCGAAGGCCCAGACGCCACGTTCGATGTCCGTGCGCGCGAGCAGTCCCGCCACCGCCGCGGACGGGCCGAAGCGCATCGTCGCGGGCGGGCGAAGCGGATCGCGGATCACCAGCCGAGGGAGGTAGACCGCGACGTGTCCCTGGTCGGCGGCGGCGATCGCCCCGACCGCGTTGAGCGTCGCCGATCTCGAGCCTGCGGCCTCGGCGACGTAGAACGCGCGCCGTGCGCGCGCGTACGCGGCGGCAGCAGCGAGCGCGCCGGGAGCCGACAGGCCGGGGAGGCACAGGAGCCCAAGGTCATCGACCCCGTCGAGGGCCGAGAGCGCCCGTCTGATCGCGGCTGGACCCTGCCCGCCGAGCCTGACCGCCCAGGCACGGCGCCCACCGTTGTCGAAGAACTGCTTCACGCCGAGCCACAGCTCGTGTCCCGCCCCCGGACCGCCGAACAGCCTCTCGTAGTCGACGAGGCTCGTGACCAGCTCGGCCTGGTCGACCGGCCCTGGGTCGCGCGGCCAACCAGTCCCGCAGTGCTCGTCCCGACGCCGTCGATTTGTCGTGGTCGGCTCATACGTGGGCTTCTCCCCGACTTTCAGAATGGGCCCGCCTGGATTCGAACCAGGGACCAACGGATTATGAGTCCGCTGCTCTGACCAGCTGAGCTACGGGCCCGCGCGGGAAAGCGTAGCGCCCCATCTGCGACGGTTGGCCTCGACGCGGCCGCGCGAAACCCGCACAATAGGCGCTGCCCGCACTCCAGCGGCCGTCCACAAAGGAGGGTGAGCGAACGGTGAAGGTCTTCCAGCACGAACGACAGCTTCGAACGACAGGCGGCCTCTCCGTCCGCGACATCACCGACGAGGTCAACGAGGCCGTGCGGGAAAGCGGCGTCGTCGACGGCATCGCGTGCGTCTACTCGCCCCACACGACGTGCTGCGTGCGGGTGAACGAGTTCGAGAACGGCTTCCTGGAGGACTTCGCCAATCTGCTCAAGCGGCTCGTGCCGAGCGAGACGTACTACGCGCACGACGACTGGGACCGCCGCACCGAGAACATCTGCCCCGAGGACATGGACTTCGGCAACGGCCACTCGCACTGCATGGCGATGCTGCTCGGGACGGCCGGCGAGTCGATCCCGGTGCGCGACGGCGAGCTGTGCCTCGGCACCTGGCAGCGCGTCCTCTTCCTCGAGCTCGACCGCGAGCGCGACCGCCGCTGGATCGTCCAGGTCGTCGGGACCTAAGGCGGCGTCGGTCGAAACGACCGCCAGGCCTTTGCGGACCTAGTCGGCAGGAGACAGCGCCTCGACCAGCTGCTCCTGCAGCCAGGAGAGGTACGCGTACACGGCGAGGCCGGACGCCGCGGGGTCGTCCGGGTCGAGCCCGTCGAGCAGTGAGTCCTCCTGGACGTCGAGGCGAGTGCCGAGCGCGAGGCGGAGGTCGTTCAGGGCGCGGAGCCAGGCGTCGGCCTCGCTCGGCGCTGAGGCGGTCTTGCCCGACCGTCTCGGTCAGCACGTCCAGCGACTGCCGGCGTCCGTCGAGCAGCTCCCCGGCCGCGAGCTCGCGGTAGGCCTGCTCGTCCCGCTCGTCGTCGTAGGCCGGCGGGAAGAGCCGCCGGAGCGACGGGTCGTCCGGAGCCGGCGTCGAGACCGGAGCGGAGCTCGTGCGCCAGGCCGAGCAGGAGCGTCTGCTCCTCGGCGCGGCAGCCGCAGCGCGACCTCGCCGCTCCGCCGCCCGCTCGATTCGCCGCTGCTCCACTAGTCCTGCCGCATCGTCGCCCACAGGCCGTGGGCGTGCAGGCGCGAGACGTCGTGCTCGGCCTTCTCGCGGGTGCCGCTCGAGACGACCGCCTTCCCTTCGTTGTGCACCTGCAGCATCAGCTGCGTCGCCTTCGCCTTGCTGTAGCCGAACAGCTTCTGGAAGACGAGCGTGACGTACGACATCAGGTTGATCGGGTCGTTCCAGACGATCACGATCCAGGGGCGGTCGAGCTCGAAGTCGTCCACGCCGCGCGGCTGCTCGAGCCTCGACCTCGGCCGGTGCGACTGTGGACGCCATGGCCTGATTGTGGCGGACGTACTAGCCGACGGCATCCGATCGGACGGCCGAGACGGTCGTGACGCTATTGGCCAGGCGTGGCACAGATTCGGCACACGGTCGCGCGACCCGCCCGGTACCGTCCCAAACCCCCACCCATCCCAGGGGCGCGCGCGTGAACATGAAGAGTGCCGCGCGACGGGCTACGCGACGTTGAGCGCTTCGACCTCGCGGTTGACCGCGAGCTGCTCGAGGGCCGCGGCCTCGATCTGGCGTACTCGCTCGCGCGTGATGCCGAGCTGCCTGCCGATCGCCTCGAGCGAGACCGGCTCGCGGTCGCCGTTCAGGCCGTAGCGGAGCTTCAGAACCTCGCGCTCGCGCTCGGGCAGTTGCGCCACCGCGCGCCGAAGCACGTCCTGCTCGAGGCTGACCGTGATCTCCTCCTCCGGCGGCGTCGCGTCGGACGCGATCAGCTCGCCGAGCGCGCCCTCGTTCTCCGCGCCGATCGGCCGGTCGAGGCTCGTGACCGAGCGGGCGACCTCGCGCACCTCGCGCAGCTCCTTCGCCGACAGCTTCGCGCTCGCTGGCGATCTCGGCCTCGGTCGGCTCGCGCCCGAGCTTCGCGGCGAGCTCGCGCTCCGCCCGCGCGATCCGGCGCTCGCGCTCGACGATGTGCACGGGGATCCGGATCGTGTGCGACTTGTTCGCGATCCCCCGCTGCACCGCCTGGCGGATCCACCAGGTCGCGTAGGTCGAGAACTTGAAACCGCGCCGCCAGTCGAACTTCTCGACCGCGCGGATGAGCCCGATGATCCCTTCCTGGATCAGGTCGAGCAGCGAGAGCCCCAGGCCCTGATAGCGCTTCGCGATCGAGACGACGAGGCGCAGGTTGGAGTTGATCATCCGGTCCTTGGCCTCCTTGTCGCCGCGCTCGATCAGCTTCGCGAGCTCGACCTCCTCCTCGGCGGTCAGCAGCGGCCAGCGGCCGGCCTCGTTGAGAAAGAGCTGCAGCGCGTCCGTGGTCGCGACGGCGAGCTTGCCGTTGACGTAGGTGCTCTCGTCGCTCGCGCGCGCGCAGTCGTCGGTGACCTCGATCCCGAGCTCGTCGAGTTGCTCGTAGAGCTGGCGAACCTCCTCGTCGTCGATCTCGTGCTCGGTGACGAACTCGTTCACGCGCGACAGGCAGAGGCAGCCGTCCTGCTCCCCCTCGGCGATCAGCGCCGCGACGTGCTCCTGGAGGTCGGTCACGCCCTCGTCTCCGGACGGCGCCGTACATGAGCGAAGGTTAGATCAGGCTGCAGTAGCGCGCCGTGTTCGGCCAGGGGTAGAAACCCCGCCCGCTGCGGTGCGCACGCTCCGCCACCCACATCTGCTCGAGCGGCGTCCAGCGGTTCGCCCAGCCGCGGCGGAGCAGAGTTGGCGCGTCGCGTACGAGCGCATGAAGCCACGGTCCATCTGGAGCCCGCCCCAGTACGGGTCGCCCGAGTCCCCCCAGCTTCCTTCGAAGCGGTGGATGCAGAGCCAGGCGCGTCGGTGCGGCGGGTGAGCGGCGAGCCTGCGCACACGCCGGGCGCGCGCCTGCCAGTAGCGCAGCGCACGCTCGGAGCGCAACGGCGCCGCTGAATGCGAGCGATGCACGCCGACGAGCGACTCCCAGCGCCAGGTGGTCGAGCGCAGATTCCGCACGAGCCTGGGATCGACACGCTTCGTCGCGACGGCCTTCAGCGGCGTCCCCTTCGGAGTCGCTCTCAGCTTGGCCGTCGCTGCCCAGAGGCTCGAGGCTGTCGCGCCCAGTGCGACCGCTGCCGTGGCGACGGTTACGAGCGCGAGTATTCGTTTGACATGGTTGTTGTCCACGGGTGATGCGACCTCCTGGAAGGCTCGCTCGTGAGCATGTCGCGGGACGGCGCGGATCCATGCTTCGGGAGCCGAGTTCGGGACTGACCCTCTCGAGGGGGATAAGACGGCGAACTCGGCGCGGAGTTAGCAGGACTTCGTGCGCTGATGCACGAAGTGGCGCGCAAATCCGCTTGGTAGCGTCGAACCGTGCGCCGTCTCCTGATCCTGCTGAGCGCCGTCGTCGCCGTGGACACGATGTTCTTCACGGCGCTCGCGCCGCTCCTCCCCCACTTCACCACCCGCTACGGCCTGACGAAGGGTGGCGCGGGCGTTCTCTTCGCCGTCTACGGCGCGGGGGTGCTGGCAGCTGCGGTCCCGGGCGGCCTCGCGGCCTCGCGTCTCGGCCCGAAGCGGGCCGTCGTGCTCGGACTGGCGCTGACCGCGGTTGCGACCCTGGGTTTCGGCCTTGCCGACAGCGTCTGGACGCTCGGCGTGGCGCGCTTCGCCCAGGGCGTCGGGAGCGCGTTCTCGTGGGCGGGCGCCCTCGCCTGGCTGATGGCGGTCGCGCCGCCCGGGCGGCGGGGAACGCTGATCGGGACGGCGATGGGCGCCGCCGTCTTCGGCGCATTGCTCGGGCCGACGCTGGGAGCCGTGGCGACCGTCGCCGGCGTTCGACCGACCTTCATCGGCGTCAGCACGGCTGGATTCGTCATCTGCGCGTGGGTCGCCGCGACGCCGGGCGTGGCCGCGCAGCCGCAGCCGCTCTCGGCCCTGCGCCGCGCCGACAGACGCTTGCTCGCCGCGCTCTGGCTGATCGTCCTGCCGTCGCTGCTCTTCGGCGTCCTCGACGTCCTTGCGCCTCTGACGCTGCACGCCGACGGCTGGGGCGGAGTCGCGATCGGCGCGCTCTTCTTTGCGACGGCGGCCGCCGAGACCGTGCTCAACCCGCTGCTCGGCCGCTTCACCGACCGGCACGGCCGGATCCTGCCCGTGCGGCTGGCGCTCGTCGGCTCGATTGCGCTTTCGCTCGCGCTCGCCTGGGCCAAGGCGGGACCTCTGGTCGCCGCTCTCGTGTTCGCGTCCGCGATGGCGTACGGCGCCTTCTACACGCCCGGAATGGCCCTCTTCTCGGACACCGCCGAGCAGATCGGGATCGCCCAGGGCCTCGCATTCGGCGCGATGAACGGCGCCTGGGCGGCCGGCGCCCTGGTCGCACCCGCTCTCGGCGGCGGGCTCGCCCAGCTGGCCGGCGACTGGCTCCCCTACGTCCTGCTCGCGGCGATCTGTCTCGGGACACTGGCGGCGATCCGGCCGTTCTACGCCCAGGCGAGGTCGCGACCGAGCAGCGCGTAGAGACGCCGGTTCGGCTCGGCGAACTCCTCCGCGAGGCGCGCCCGAGTCTCGGGCCGCATCGGCTCGTACTGCCGCTCGAAGACCCGCGGGTACGAATCGAGCGGCTGCGGCGCGGCGCCGAGGAACTCGAGCACGCGCGCGTGCGCCTGCTCCGGCTCGTCGAGCAGGTCCTCGCTCGGCACGATCAGCAGCTGCTCGGACGGGAAGGCGGCGAGCCAGCGCTCCAGCTGCTCGGCGTAGCGGCCGCGCGCGGCGTAGGTGTAGTTCCACCAGGCGTGGCTGAAGTAGGCGGGGTCGGCGAGCATCCGCTCCTCCTCGCCGCGCAGGCGCTCGTCCTCGGCCGCGAGCGCATCCTCGAACGAGAGCGCTTCTCGTCCGAGCGCGACCTCGTGCTGGTAGTGGGAGAAGGCGCGGTCGACCGGGTTGCGGACGAGCGCGATCAGCTTCGCGTCCGGCACGAGCGCGGCGACCCGCTCCGGGCGCCTGCGGATGGAAGAGGTAGCTCGGGCTCGCCTCGCCGACGAGACCGCGCGCCCTGAGCGTGTTCGGGAAGTTGCCGCGGTACCAGGCCTCGCCGCGCGCGTAGTGCCGGTCGAAGTAGCTGACCTCTTTCCAGGACGGGCCGGTGATGCCCGGGTGCTGGCGCAGGTAGGCGTAGAGCGCGGTCGTGCCGGCCTTCTGCGCGCCGATGATGAGGAAGTCCGGCAGCGGCCGGATCGCGGCCGTGGCCTTGCCGTAGCGTCCAGACCGCGTTGCGCAGCACCGCGCGCACGGGCTCGGGGATCGTCGGGATCTTCTCAGCGGGCAGACGCACGCTAGGAGTAGCGGAGGGTCGTCATCAGGTCGCCCGCCTCGGCCTCGATCTCGGCGACCTGCTCGGGCGTGAGGTTGCGCTCGCCAGCGGCCGACCGACTCGGCGTGCATGTCGGAGAGGGCGCCCGCGAGCAGGACCGGGTCGGCGCCGATGTGCGCGGCGAGCGGCGCCGCGGCCGCTCCGGGATCCGCGGCGAGCTCCTCGTACCTGACAGGACCGTGTTCCCGGGCAGCGGCCCGGGCCGCGGTCACGTAGCTGCGCCAGGCCCAGCCGGCACGCCTGGCCTCGCTCGCGGCGTCGAACTCGGCGAGCCGTTCCGGCTCGACCCAGAAACGGGCGTGGCCCCCGTAGGGCGCGCCCACGTCGTCGTGACCGGAGCGCTCGCTCTTGAGCCAGCCCTTCTGGAGGAGCGAGGCCGCCACGTCGCGCGGGTCGCGGACCATGTGCACGACCGCCGCCTGCGGGTAGGCGCGCACGACGGCCGGGAGCACGAAGGCGGTCTCCGGCGACTGCTCGACCGCGCGCAGGTGACGGACGAGCCCGTATCGCCTGATCGTCTCGAGCATCTCGCGGAGCTCGGCCGAGGCCTGCTCCTCGGGCCGCGAGGCGAGCCCGGGAATGGCCGCCTTCCAGGGAGCGAGCTCACCGAGGTCGGCGAACCCGGGCACGCGGCCGATCGAGCGCGCGACGAAGCTCGTGCCCGAGCGCGGCGAGCCGAGCACGAACACGGGCCGCTCCGCGACGGCGTCGAGGTCGTCGTCGCTGCGGCGACGGGCACGCGCCAGCACGCGTGCGACGGCGCCGCCGTAGAGACGCAGGTTTCCCGAGGGCGCTGCCAACGGCGCCGAAGCCTAACCGCGCCGGTAGTCGCCGGCGGCCGTCGACCAGCGCCTCGAACAGACGCTGGTCGTCCCCCTCCTCGGGGTGCCAGAGCACGCCGAGCGCAAACGGCTTGCTGGGATCCTCGACGGCCTCGAGTGTCCCGTCTTCGGCCCACGCCGACTCGCGGAGGCCCTCGCCGAGCCGGCCGAACCCCTGGTGATGGTGCGACTTGACCGGCGTGTGCTCGCCGAGCAGCCCGGCGAGCTGCGTCCCGGGCGCGACCGAGACGTCGTGGTCGGAGAACGTCCCGGCGGTCAATGCTTGTGCTTTTCGTCGCCGACCACCTCCGGAAGATGTTGGAGGAGGTCGCCCCCGAGCGCGACGTTCAGGATCTGGCTGCCCCGGCAGACGGCGAGCACCGGCAGGTCACGCGCGAGCGCGGCGCCGAGCAGCGCGAGCTCCGAGCGGTCGCGCTCGGGCGTGTCCGCCGTCCGTCTCCGGATGCGCCTCCTGCCCGTAGGTGCCCGGATCGAGATCGGGGCCGCCCGAGAAGATCAGGCCGTGGACGGCATCGAGGGTCTCCTCCACGCCGTCCTCGCTCGGCGGCACGAGCAGCGGGCGCCCACCGGCTCGCTCGACGGCGCTCACGTACGCGGTCGGCACGAGCGCCGACTCGACGTGCCAGGCGCCGAAGCTGCGCGTCGGTGACGTAGGTCGTGATTCCGACGACCGGCTTCATCCCACGTAGTTAAGCGCTTTCGGCGGCCCTGTCGCCGGGCATCTCCTGCGATCATCCGCCCGTTGCAGCGAGGGGACGCGGATCGGGCTGGTCGGCTGCGGGCGCTGGGGCTCGCTGATCCTGCGCGACCTGCGTGCGCTCGGTTGCGAGGTGACGGTGGTCGCCGCGCTCGGAAGCCGGCCGCGCGGCGGCGGCGGAGGGCGGCGCGGCAGCGAGTCGTCGGTCGCGGCCGGAGCTGCCCGAGGTCGACGGGATCGTCGTCGCGACGCCGGTCGCGACGCATGCGGCCGTTGTCGAGGAGGCGCTCGCGCGCGGCGTGCCGGTCTTCGTCGAGAAGCCGCTCACCGACGACCCCGACGCCGCGGAGCGGCTCGCGCCGCGCACGACGGGCGCCTGTTCGTGATGGACAAGTGGCGTTACCACCCGGGAGTCGAGCGAGCTCGGCGCGATCGCACGGTCGGGGGAGCTCGGCCGCGTGATCGGGCTTCGCACCACACGCATCGGCCGGGAGCGGCTGCGCGACGTCGACGCGGTGTGGGTGCTCGCGCCGCACGACCTTTCGATCGCGCTCGAGATCCTCGGCGAGGTCCCTGCGCCGCGCAGCGCGGCGGCCGACTCGGTCGACGGTCGCGCCTTCGGCCTCTTCGGCCTGCTCGGCGAGAGCCCGTGGCACGTGCTCGAGGTCTCCGGCCGCGCGGACGAGCGTCGGCGCGAGGTCGTCCTCGCCTGCGAGGCGGGCTGGCCGTGCTCCCCGAGAGCTACAGCGACGCGGTGCGGATCGTCCGGGCCGACGGCTCCGACGACGAGCTGCGCCCGGTCTCGGCCGAGCTGCCGCTGCTCCGCGAGCTGCGCGCGTTCGTCGAGCACCTCGGCGGCGGCCCTCCGCCTCGCAGCAGCGCCGCCGAGGGAGCCGCGATCGTGCAGGCGATCTCCGAGCTGCGCCTGCTCGCGGGGTTGCCGTCGTGACGCTCGCCGCGACCGTCCTCGTCCCGACGCACGACCACGGGCCGACGCTGATTCGCGCTCGGTCCGGAGCGCGCTCGCGCAGACCGTCGAGGAGCTCGAGGTCTTCGTCGTCGGCGACGGCGCGCCCGACGTCACGCGCGAGCTGATGGCGGAGCTGGTCGCGGCCGACCCGCGCGTGCGCTGGTTCGACAACCCGAAAGGCCCGCGCCACGGCGAGCTCCACCGCCACGCCGCGCTCCAGGAGGCCCGAGGCGAGATCGTCTGCTACCTCTGCGACGACGACCTCTGGCTCCCGGACCACGTCGAGCGGATGCGGGCGCTCCTCGACGGGCACGACTTCGCCTACGCGTGCCCGTTCTGGATCGACCCGCAGGGCGAGATCCGCTGCTACCGGGTCGACCTGCGCCTGCCGTACTTCCGCGAGCTCTTCGCGGCCGGAGAGAACCGGATCCCGCTCTCGTGCGGAGCACACACGCTCGACCTCTACCGGCGGCTGCCGGCCGGCTGGCGCACCACGCCCGACGGGCACGTTCACCGACCTCTACATGTGGCAGCAGATCCTCTCCGTCCCGGGCTGCCGCGTCGCGGGCGACTCCGCACCGACCGTGCTCCACTTTCCGAGCCCCGAGCGGATCGGCTGGAGCTCGGAGGAGCGGCTCGCCGAGCTCGACCGCTGGGCGGCGCGACTCGAGGAGTCTGGCTTCCGCGCGGAGCTCACCGAGCGCGTGCTCGCGGCCACGAGCCGTCGATGCCGCGGCTCTCGAGGTGGAGACCGGACGGGTCAAGGCGCGAGACGTCCGCCCTAGCCGATCAGCTGACCAGGACGGAGGCGGAGTACCACCACCTGGCGGCCTGGGCGACCGGGCTGGAAGACGACCTCCGGCAGCTCTCGTCGTCGGTCACCTGGCGGCTGCGCGCGCCGACTGCTCGCCATGCCGGGCCTGAGCGCGCCGCTCAGAGCGGCTGCGAGGGCGCTAGCCGGTCGAGCAGCGCCTGGAGCGGCGGGCTCTGAGCGTCCCGCTCCGACACCTGAGCCGAGCGACACGGCCACGGGATCTCCAGCTCTGGATCGGCCCAGTGACAGCCGAGCTCGTCCTCGGGATCCCAGTACTCGCTGACCGCGTACACGTGCAGGGAGGGCTCCTGGAAGTAGAAGCCGTGCGCGACACCGTGAGGGATCGCGAGTGCGGCGGGGTGCTCGCCGTCGAGCTCCACGACCGTGGCCAGCCCTTTCGTGGGCGAGTCGCGGCGCAGATCGCGCAGACCGACCGCCGCGCTTCCGTACGGCACCGTCAGGTAGTCGTCGTGCCGGACATGAACGTGGACGCCGCGGAGAACGCCGGCCTCGGAGCGGACGGCGTTCCACTGCACCGGGACGATTCCTGTCTCCCACTCCAGGCGGTAGAGCTCGACGAACGACGCCGCGCTCGTCATCGTGCGCCTCGAGCGGCAGCAGAGACGTCCCGGCGGGCAAGGTCGTTGCGGGAGCGCTGCTCACGGAGTCGTATTGAATCGTTTCTCAGCCGAGAGCGCGGACGGCATCCTCGAGCTCCGCGATGGACGGCGTCGGCCACGTACACCGTCCACGGGTGCGGCGTACTGCCGGCCGTGTACACGACGACCCGCTACGCCGAGGCCGTGCGCGTACCAGGCCTCCATCGCGGTGCCCTCGTCGGGCTCGCTGAAATCGGCGAGGACTGCGTCGCACGACTGGATGTCGACGAGGTCGCCCTCGACGATCTCCTGCTCGTGCCCCTCGGTGCGCCCGCGGAAGTCGCGCCGCATCGGGTCGACCGGCTCGTGGCCGAGCTCCTGCAGCAGTCGCGTCGCCCGGCGCCGGTAGTCGTCGGCGAAGGGAGGCCCCGCGAGGTAGACCCGCAGCACGCGCGTACAGTACGCGGCATGGAGTCGCCCTCGACCGGGTTCGTCGCGCTCGGCCACGCCGGCTCCGAGCACTACGCAGGCCTCGAGACGTTCCCCAACCCGGGCGTCTCCGTCGTGGAGATGCAGAGCGACGAGCTGGCCGCGATCTGCCCCGTCACGAGCCAGCCCGACCTCTACGTGGCCACGATCGAGTTCGAGCCGAAAGGCTCTCTGCCTCGAGTCGAAGTCGCTCAAGCTCTACCTCGCGTCCTTCCGCAACGAGGGCCACTTCTGCGAGGCGCTCGCCGTCCGGATCCGCGACGACGTCGCAGCCGCGCTCGAGCTTCCCGCCGACGAGAGTGCGGGTGACGCTCGAGCAGAAGGCCCGCGGCGGGATCACGATCACCGCGACCGTCGTAGGCGTGCACGTCGAGCGGCACGCCGACGCGGACTCGTTCCTCGCGCGCGCGGGCGAGTTCCTGCTCGAGCGCGAGGCCGAGCACAACCTGATGATCGGGCTCGGCGAGCCGGCTGCGCACGACTCCGCGCATGTACGGGGAGGCGCCGTACCTCGCGGTGCTGCTGGAGAACGACCGGGTGGTCGCCGCCGCGCTCCGCACGCCGCCGCACAACCTGATCCTCTCGGAGATGGACGACGCCCTCGACGCTCGAGCCGCTCGCCGACGACGTGGGCTCGGTCTACGAGAGCCTGCCCGGAGCGGTCGGCCCAGTCTGCCGCGGTCGAGCGCTTCGCCGCGATCTGGCAGGCGCGCACGGGAGCCGAGGCCTGGATCGCGATCCGCCAGCGGAGCTACCAGGCGGACGAAGCGCAAATCCCGGAGGGCGTGTCGGGCGAGTTGAGGCCGTACCGCGAGAGCGACCGCGGAGCTCGTCCTCGCCTGGATGGACGCGTTCGTCGCCGAGGCGCTGCCGTCGGCTCCGCCCGAGGACTCGTCGGGCTGGCTCGAGCGCCGTCTCGCCGAGCCCGAGGCCGGGGTGATGATCTGGGAGGACGGCGGTGAGGCCGTCTCGTTCGGGAGCTTCGGCGGCGTGACGCCGAACGGGATCAGGGTCGGCCCGATCTACACGCCTCCCGAGTTGCGGCGCCGCGGCTACGCGAGCGCTCTCACCGCAGAGATGACGCGCATGCTGCTCGAAGGCGGCCGCCGCTTCTGCTTCCTGTTCACCGATCTCGCCAACCCGACCTCGAACTCGATCTACCAGCGCATCGGCTACCGGCCGGTCACCGACGTCGACCAGTGGACCTTCGAGGCGAGCGCGTAGGCAGCGCCCCTAGGCAGGCTCCGCGGCCACTGGCGCGGGCTGCGCGCCGTTCAGCAGCTCCCGCCAGCGCTCGAGCAGGCCGTGGACGCTCGCGGCGCCGACGAGCGGCTCGTCCGGGAGCGGAAGCCGGTCCGGGTAGAGGACGAACGGCCGCGTCTGGGGGCCGCCGAGGCCCCCGTGGAACGAGATCAGCTCCTCGAACGCGCAGCCCTCCTCGAGCTCGGGGTCGTAGAAGCTCCCGATCATGATGTCGGCCACGTGCGGGAAGCCGTCCGTGCGAAGCAGGTGCTGCGCCGCGGTGGGCGAGAAGTGCGCGAGCGGGTCGTCGCCTTCGACGCGGTCCTCGGCGAGGTAGCGCGTGCCGTTCGGACCGAGCGCCACGGCTCCGTGCTGCTCCGAGCGGACGAGCAGCCAACCGATGTGCGGATGCTCGCGCAGGGCCGTCAGCAGCTCGGGATGCCGCTGCTCGATCTCCTCGAGCGTGAGCCGGCGCGGCTCTTCCATCAGGTAGACGAGCCCGAGGTTGCCAGAGCCGAGGACGACGAGGTGCTTGTCGCTGACGTCGTTCTTGGGACGCTTCTTCTTGGTGTCCCCTCCGGTCGCCTCGTTGAAGGCGAGGCCGACCATGGCGTTCTGCTCGTCGCCGCCCGCCCAGCTACCGAGCGCACTCGAAGTCGCCCGAGCGCTGCACGAGCTCCTCCAGGCTGTAGCCGTTGCGCTGCTTGAACGTCGCGCCCTGCGTCTGCCCGTGGTCGGAGAGGACGACGATCTCGTACGGCCGGGACGCGTAGCGGCGCGCGCGGTCGATCCGGCCGAACTGCTGGTCGAGCTTGCGCAGCGCCTCCAGCGTGTCGGCACGCTCGAGGCCGGAGTGGTGGGCGACCTCGTCGTAGCTCGAGAAGGTCGCGTACACGGCGGGCCGGCCCTTCATCATGTCGGTGAGCACGCCGTAGACGATCAGGTCGCGCACGAAGATGCACATCGCGGCGCGCATGAACGGGTAGAGGCCACCGCGGTGGCCGCGCGGCTGCACGTCCCGGCGGGCTGCGCGAAGGGCAGCGGACCACTCGAGGATCACCTCCCAGGTGAAGAGGACGAGCACGCGCGTCACGTTGAAGCCGTTCGCGAGGAACGCGCGATAGCCGGGGTTCGCCTTCTTCTCCGCCTCCATCCGGCTTACCGTCAGGATCACGTGGTCGGCCTCACCCGAAAGTAGGTTGCCGCGGCTCGCACCGCCGTTCCTGAGCAGGCCGCGCCCGCTCGAGTGCGTGCCGCTCGATCTCGGCGCAGTCGCCGGGGGCAGAGCAGGCCCAGACGGTCTTCGTCTCCTTGTCCACCCAGCGGAACGCGGGGATGTCCTCGTTCGAGCCGAGCAGGATCCCCGCCTGGCTGGCGCCGGTCTGCGACGAGAGGTCGGGCTCCCACTCGGCCAGGCGATGCGTGTCCTCGGCGAGCCAGCGGGCCATCGTCGGCGCGTTACCGTCACGCATCGCGCGCTGCACGACCGGCAAGCGCGAGGCCGTCGATCTCGAGGAAGATGATTCCCGGCACGTCGGTCTCGACGCGCTCGCCCGACCGGCCGGCGATCCGCCGGATCACCTTCAGCGTGTACGTGTCGTCGTCGTTCGCTCCGGTTACGACATCGATGACCACGACGACCGCGGCCGCAACGAGCGCCGTCAGCAGGGCCCAGCCGAACGTGTCGACGGTGATCGCGCTCGAGAGGACGTCGGACGCGAGCTTGAGCATCGCCGCATCGAGGAACAGCACGATCAGGAAGCCGAGGACGATCATGAACGGAAGCCGCAGCGCCGCGACTATGGGCGGCAGCACCGCGTTTAGCGCGGCGATGAAGAGCGCAACGGCGAGCGCGCCTCCGAAATTGTCGATCGAGACACCCGGGATGAGCGCGGCCGCGATCAGTAGCGCCGCCGCCGACGTGGCCCAGGACACCACGAGACGCACGGGGTGAAAGCGTGGCCGCTCCGGCTGCCACGAGACAGCCTCGGAATAGGGTGCCGCCGGAGTGGTATTCGTCACTGGGCTCCTCCTTCGTCGTTGCCGTTCGAGTCGTCGTCGCGGTCCCTGATCCTGTCCAGGAAACCTACTCCCGCTTCCTTCTCTTGCTCACGTATCGCGCGCTTCTCCTCCTTCTTCACCTCGCGCTGCGCCTTCTGCTCCGCGACCTGCTCCTTGGCGTCCGTGTAGGACTCCGTCACGAGCTTCCTGCCGCCCGACCAGCCGAACGCCCAGACGACGACCACGATCGCGAAGGCGATGTTCCACGCGGTCACGGCGAGCTGTTGGCCGAGGGAGTACGCGGTCGCGTTGGCAGGGCTGGTGACGTGGGCAAGCGAGGCGGTGTTCACGGCCTGGTTCACGCCGATGCCGCCCGGCGTCGCCGAGACGGTGTTCGCGAGCGAGTTGCCGCCGACGATCGACATCACCGTGTGGAACGTCACCGGGATCGCGTACGCGGCGAGGAAGACCGCGATCACGCCGAGCTTCGCAAGCCAGGCGCCAACCGACGGCAGCAGCACCTTCAGGCAATAGTCGCGAGGGCGCGCGAGGATCGCCCCGCCGTGCTTCGCCTTCTCCCAGAACCCCTTCACCTTCGGCCAGAAGACCCTGAGCAGAATCACGACGAGGAGCACGCTGCCGACGATCGCGGACACGGTTAGCAGGGGGTAGTCGTGCAGGATGTTCAACTGGAGGTTGTACGTCCCGGGCACGGACAGGAAGAGGTAGAGGTACACCGCTACCCCGATGACGGTGAAGAAGATCTTCTGGACGACCATCCCGCCCAGGACTCCCGCGAACGTCGAGCCCTGGATGATCGCGACGAACATCAGCATCATCACGAGCGTGCCGAGGTTCGCCGGCAGGAAGCCGTTCAGCGCTACGCCCGCCGCGTAGGCCGCGAGAATTTCGAGGTACGTGAACGGCGCCCTGGGGAAGCCCGCGCGCAGGATGAAGTACCACGCGAGCGCGGTCAGGGTCGTCTGCACCGTCTGCAACGCGTAGCCGGCCACCAGGTACTTGGCCGAGATCTCGGTGAGGGTGTCCCAGACGCTCGTGATCCAGCCCCAGACGTCGACACCGAGGAGGCGAAGGAGGACGACCAGCAGCGCGACCACGGCGAGCCAGACGGCCACCTTGACCAGCCTCCTCCTCCGGGAGGGGTCTCCGAACGGCAGAACTGCGGAAGGCTTCTCGGCGTGGGCTTCTGTCATCGACGCGTCTCGCGGCGAGGAGTCTAGGCCAGTCGCCACTCGGGGTCTGCCTGCGCGGGCGCACCTTCTCGAGCCTTCGAGATTGCGATCGCGCCGCCCATCGCCAGCCCCATCCCCGCAAAGGCGACGACCTTGTGCCACCTCGGGTCGCTGAGACGCTCGTCGAAGAGCAGGATCCCGATGAGCACCGAGACGATCGGGTTGAAGACCGAGACGGTGGCGACCGACGTGGCGAGGAAGCCCTCGCTGAGCGAGATCTGCTGCAGGACGACCGCGGCGACGGCGGCGAGCACCATCGCGTAGAACTCCCAGCTCGAGAGCACCGACGCGACACCCTGGTCCAGCTGCTCGAGCGTCGGCTTGGCGAGACATGCCGAGGTGCCGTACAGGATCCCGGAGACGACCCCGAAGAGCGCGGCCCTGCGCGCCCTCTGCGTGTTTCGGCCGAGGAGCAGCAACACGCCGCTCGTCACGGCGACCAGGATGAGCGCGACCGCCCACTCGCCGTTCAGCGCATTGTCCTTGCCACTCGCCGGGTCGCCGAAGACCGCGTACAACGCCAGTCCAAGGACGACCACGATCGCGCCGACGACCTCGCGCCGGCCGACCTGTTGCGCGGTGACGACGATCCCGAGGGGAAGCGCGAAGACGACCGTCGTCACGAGCAGCGGCTGGACAATCGAGATCCGCCCGTGGTCGAGGGCGATCGCCTGCGCCGCGTACCCGGCGAGCAGCACAGCCGTGCCGCCCAGCCACCACATGCTTCGCGCAAGCCTGACGAAGGAGCCGAGGCTCTCACTCGAGAGCCCGAGATCCAGTGCCCCTCTCTGCTGGAACGTGGCAGCGACCGCGAAGAGAAACGCGGCGACGAGCGCGAGCAGCGACGACACGTAGCGAGTCTAGGAGGTAGCGGGCTCTGGGTCCGGAGGCGGCCCGCGCTCCGCCTCTTCGGCGGTCTCGAGCGACTTCGCCCGCCCCAGCTCCTGGCTCACGTGGAGCGCGGCAGAGGTGAGCGGCGCGGCCAGGATCATCCCGACCATCCCGAAGATGCAGCCGAATCCGATAGTCACGATCAGGACGACCAGCGGGTTGAGGTCGAGCGTCGCCCCGAACGCCAGCGGCTGGACGATGTTCTGCAGCAGCCCATTGGCCAGGATCACGATCACGAGCATGATCACCGCGTCCGTCGTGCCCTGAGAGGCGAGGGTCAGGATCACGGCGAACGCTCCCGAGACGAACGCGCCGATGAACGGGACGTACGCCGTCACGAACACCACGACGGCGATCGTCCCCGCGAGCGGCACGCCGAGGATCACGGCGCCGAGCCCGACGACGATCGCGTTGAACGCGGCCACGATCGTGACCCCGAGGAAGTACCGGCGCAGCGAGAGGATCACGTTGCCGGTGATCGTCCGCGCGACCTCGGACGGGACGCCGAGGTTGCGGTCGATGAAGCGGCGCACCGTCGGCCCGTCTTTGAGCAGGAAGAACGTCGCGAACATGGTGAAGGTCAGGAAGAAGACCAGCGAGGTCAGCCCCTGAATCCCGTCGATCACGCCCTGCACGAGTGTCTTGCCGCTCGTCGCAGCGCCGCTCTTGGCGTTCTCCTTGACACCCGAGCTGCCGTTCACGCCGAGGTCCTTCGCCCAGCCCTGAAGCTTGTCGGCAGCCTCGTTGGCCGCGGACTTGATGCTGTCCCCCTGCTCGACGATCCCGCCCACGACGAGCAGGAAGATCAGGACGCCGAGCGCGAGCAGCCCGAGCAGGACGACCGCGGCACCGGCCGCGCGCGGGAAAGCCCCGTGTGCTCCATCCGCGCGACGAGCGGGCTCGCGACGGTCGCCAGGATCAGGCCGACGATGACCGGCATCGTGATCGTCGCGGTGAGGCCGACGAGCCACGTCAGCCCCGACGAGGAGAATGGAGACGCCGACGAGGAACCAGGCGAGGAGACCGAGGTCGCGGAGCCACATCGGCGCCGAGAACACGCGGGACAGCGAGGTCGCGTCGATCTGGACGACCGTCGGCTCGTCGTCCTCGGGCTGCTCGCGCCGCCTGCGAGAACCAATCGCGGACTGGGATCTTCACGCCGGTGATTCTCACGGCACCGCCGGACGCGTTCGGCACGCCGGCGCGGCCGGGGTAACCTCGCGCCGTGGAGGCGTCGCTTGCAGCCGAGTGGCCGTTCGAGCCGCTCGTCCTCGCGGGCTGCGCTGCTCGCGCTGGCCCTCTTCTTCCAGGGGTTCTTCCGGCTCCGGCGGCGCGGACGAACCGATCACGCGGGCTGGGGCCGGGCCGCGCTGTTCGTGGCCGCGGTGGCGCTCGACGTACCTCGCGCTCGCCTCGCCGCTCGCCGTCGCCGCCGAGAATGACCTGCTCTCGGCGCACATGCTCGAGCACCTGCTGCTCGGCGACCTCGCGATCGCGCTCGCGATGCTGGCGGTCAGAGGCCCGCTCGTGTTCTTCCTCCTCCCTCCCCCGGTCCTGACGCCGCTCGCCCGCTCCCCGCGCCTGCGGGCATTTCTGCGCTGGCTGACCGGCCCCTGGGTCGCGCTCGCCGTCTGGACGGCCTCGATGTGGATCTGGCACATCCCGCGCTTCTACGACTACGCGGCGGCGCATCAGGTCGTGCACGAGCTCGAGCACCTCACCTTCTTCCTCGGCGGCGTCCTCGTCTGGAACCTCCTGATCGACCCGGCGCGAACCGGGCGCCTCACCGTGCCCGGCCGGATCGCGCTCGCGTTCGCCGTCTTCATGCTCGGCGACTTCGTGATGGCGGCGATCCTCAACGGGGCCTTCACCTACCCGCTCTACGCCGACCAGCCCGACCGGCTGCTCGGGATCGGCCCCGAGGCCGACCGGCGCAGATCGCGGCGCTCCTGATGCTCGCCGAGCAGGCGCTCACGCTCGGCGTCTGCGTCGCCGTCCTCGTCTTCCAGTACGTCGAGCAGCCTGCCGAGGACCGGAGCGGCGGGACGCGCGTGAGATACTCACCGCTCGCCCACGGAACGACGAAAGGGGAGAACGTGACGCTCAAGCACCCGAAGGCCCTCAGAGAACGACATGTGGATCACGCCATGGGCGCGATCTTCAGCCTCGAGACCGGGACGATTCCCCGGCACGAGCTGCCGGAGGGCGAGATGCCGCCCGACGTCGCGTACCAGATCATCCACGACGAGCTGATGCTCGACGGGAACGCGCGCCTCAACGTGGCGACGTTCGTCTCGACCTGGATGGAGCCGCAGGCCGAGAAGCTGATGGCCGAGTGCTTCGACAAGAACATGATCGACAAGGACGAGTACCCGCAGACGGCCGAGCTCGAGGCGCGCTGCGTCAACATCCTCAGCAACCTCTGGCACGCGCCCGACGCGGACCAGGCGACGCGGCTGCTCGACCACCGGCTCGAGCGAGGCGGCGATGCTCGGCGGCCTCGCGCTCAAGCGCCGCTGGCAGAAGCAGCGCGCGGCCGAGGGCAAGCCGGCCGACAAGCCGAACCTCGTCATGGGGATCAACGTCCAGGTCTGCTGGGAGAAGTTCGCGAACTACTGGGACGTCGAGATGCGCCTCGTCCCGATGGAGGGCGACCGCTTCAGCCTCTCGGCCGAGGAGGCCGTGAAGCTCTGCGACGAGAACACGATCGGAGTCGTCGCGATCCTCGGCTCGACGTTCGACGGCTGCGTTCGAGCCGGTCGAGGAGATCTGCGACGCGCTCGACGCGTTCGAGCGGGAGACCGGGCTCGACATCAAGGTCCACGTGGACGGCGCCTCCGGGGCGATGATCGCCCCGTTCCTCGATCCCGACCTCGTCTGGGACTTCCAGCTCCCGCGCGTGGCCTCGATCAACATGTCGGGCCACAAGTACGGGCTCGTGTACCCGGGCGTCGGCTGGGTCGTGTGGCGCGACGCCGACGCGCTCCCCGAGGATCTGATCTTCTGGGTCAACTACCTCGGCGACAACATGCCGACCTTCGCGCTCAACTTCTCGCGCCCGGGCTCGCAGGTCGTCGCGCAGTACTACAACTTCCTCCGCCTCGGCTTCGAGGGCTACCGCCGGGTCCAGAGCTACGCGCGCGACGTCGCCACACGGCTCTCGGCCCAGATCGCGGAGCTCGGCCCGTTCGAGCTGTTGACCCACGGCGACGAGCTCCCGGTCTTCGCGTTCAAGCTCAAGGACGAGATCACCAACTACACGGTGTTCGACGTGTCCGGCGCCATGCGCGAGCGGGGCTGGCAGCTGCCCGCCTACACGTTCCCCGAGAACCGGACCGACCTCGCGGCGCTGCGCGTGGTCGTCCGGCGCGGGTTCACGCACGACCTGGCCGACATGCTCGTCGCCGACCTGGAGCGGCAGCTGCCGAAGCTCCAGAAGCTGCCCGAGCCGGTGGAGAACGCCGAGACCGGAAGCGCATTCGCCCACTGACCGACACGTAAGGAGGAAGACATGTGCCGCTGGATGGCCTACTCGGGAACGCCTCTCCTGCTCGAGGCGCTGCTCATCAAGCCCCAGCACTCCCTGATCGACCAGAGCCTCCACTCGCGTCTCGGCGCCGAGACGACGAACGGGGACGGCTTCGGCGTCGGCTGGTACACCGAGGAGGAACGGATGCCGGCGCTCTTCAAGAGCGTCGAGCCGGCCTGGAACGACCGGAACCTCCGCGAGCTCTGCCACAGCGTCCGCTCCGGGCTCGTGTTCTGCCACGTCCGGGCCTCGACCGGTACCCCGATCCAGCAGACGAACTGCCACCCGTTCCGCTGGCGCAACTGGCTCTGGATGCACAACGGCGGGATCGCGGAGTTCCACCAGGTGAAGCGCGACCTCATGCTCGCGATCGACCCCTCGCTCTTCCCCGACATCGAGGGCTCGACCGACACGGAGACGTTCTTCTTCCTCGCGCTCACTTTCGGCCTCGAGGACGACCCGCCGACCGCGGTGGAGCGCGCAGTGGGCTACATCGAGGACGTCGGCAAGAAGCACGGCATCGAGCACCCGATCCAGATGACGGTGGCGACGAGCGACGGCGAGAAGCTGTGGGCGTTCCGCTACTCGAGCATGGGCAAGTCGCGCTCGCTCTTCTATTCGACGAGGATCGATCTCCTGCGCGAGCTGCACCCGGACGTCCCGGTCCTCCACGAGGTCTCCGACGAGACGCGCCTCATCGTCTCGGAGCCGCTCCGTGACCTGCCCGGGGCGTGGAACGAGGTCCCCGAGTCGAGCTACGGCATCGTCCAGGAGGGCCAGGACGAGATGCACCCGTTCAAGCCGCAGCCTCCGTCGTAGCCGCGCGCTCGTATCCGGCCACCCCGCCCGGGTGGGAGGTCGCCGACCGCAAGTCGGTCGGGCCGTTCACGACGCACGTCACGTGGCGGTTGGCCGACGGACGGCTTGCGGAGTGGTCCTCGAGGCGGCACCGGAAGGGCCGCTCGAGGCTGTCGCGCCGGTCCGGGGGCGTCTGGTGGGCGCCGCGCCGGGCCTCGTGGTGGATCGCGGTTCTGTTCGCGATCGGCGCCACGTGCTTCCTCGTCGCACCGTTCCCGGGGTTCGTCGAATGGGTCGGCTCGGCCGTGGACGGGGTCGTCTTCTTCGTCGGCTCGATCTTCTTCACGTCGGCCGCGTTGCTCCAGTGGCTCGAGACGATCAACACCGCGCCGGACCCGGACGGGGCGAAGCGCCGCTTCCGGGTCGTCTCGTTCGAGCCGCACCGGATCGACTGGTGGGTCTGCGGCGTGCTGCTCGTCGGGACGCTGTTCTTCAACGTGACCACCTTCCAGGCGCTGCAGTCCGGGCTCGACGCCAACTCGTACGACAAGCTCGTCTGGAGACCGGATGCCGCTCGGCTGCATCTGCTTCCTCGTGTCCGGGTACCTCGCCTACGCCGAGGTCTGCGGGGCCGCCTTCTGGACGAGGAGGCGCGACCTCGACTGGAAGATCGCGGCCTGGAACCTCGTCGGCTGCGTGGCGTTCGGCATCGCGGCGATCGCCTCGTACTGGGTGCCCTCGCAGGGCAGCGTCGTCGACCTCGCGGCCGACAACGCCTTCACCGCGTTCGGCGGGCTCTGCTTCCTCGTCGGCTCGGTGCTCATGCTCCCGGAGTCGGCCGCCGCGGCCCGGGCGGAGACCTCAGCCTAGGAACTCCTTGGCGAAGTCGCCGAGCTCCTCCCCCTCGGCGCTCGCGGGCTCGCGCCGACCGACGATCCGGATCGCCACCAGCGGGTAGATGAGGACGGAGAGCATGCCCGCGCCGACCAGCGAGGCGCCGACGCCGGGATCGATCGCGCCCCGCTCCTCGCCGATGCTGACGATCGCGACGATCAGCGGGAGCCCGGTCGCGGCGAAGAAGGCGAGGCCCGCAGTCCGCTGGTCGCCGAGCTCACGCCGCCAGAGGAGCGCCGACGAGCCGCGCGTGAGCATGAAGAGGCCGAGGAAGAGCGCCGCGAGCGCAAGCCCGCCGCGCGTCAGCAGGCTGTCGAGGTCGAACGTCATCCCCGTGACGACGAAGTAGATCGGGATGAAGACCCCGAAGCGCGATGCCCTCGAGCCGGATCCTCACGCCTTCGCCTTCGGGCGAGTCGAGCGCGAGCCCGACGACGAGCCCCGCGGCGAACGCGCCGAGCACGAAGTCGAAGCCGGACCGGACGGCGAGATAGACGAGCGCGGCCAGGATGAGGATCGCGCCGCGCACCGCGGCCTGTCCGGTGGTGTGGACGGTCGCCTGGATCGCCCTGACCACGCGTGGCGGCCGGGCGCGCATCATCACGACCGCGGCGAAGGCGACGACCGCGCAGAAGGCGATCAGGAGCAGGATCTCGGCCGAGCGCGCCGTAGACGCCCGTGAGGAAGATCGAGATGAACACGATCGGCCAGAACTCGCCGGCGACGCCCGTGCCGAGCACCGCCGTGCCCGAACCGCGTCGGTGAGCAGGCCCGCGTCGACGACGATCGGAACGAGCGTCCCGAGCGCCGTCGTCGCGAGCGCGACGCCCAGCAGCCACCACCGCGCGTCGACCCCTGCCTGCTGCAGCCCGAGGCCGACGGCGAGCCCGAGCGCGAGCGAGATCGCCCAGCCGATCGCTGCCGATGCGGAGCGCGCGCCGAGGCACCTTCTTGTCGATCACCTCCAGCCCGGCGAGGAAGAACAGGAACGCGAGGCCGAGGTTGGAGAGGAAGTTGAGGTACGGATCGACCTTCGCGATGTCGAGCACCTGCGGCCCGATCAGGATGCCGAGCAGGATCTCGATCACGACCGTGGGCAGCACGACCCGGCGGTGGAACCTGCGACAGGAGCGCGCCGAGCGTCGCCGCCAGCAGGACGAGGACGATGCGAGCCCAGGTCGGCGGCGGCACAGCCGCAGCCGCAACGACCGGCGACGCGAGCGGGATCACATGGAAGAAAGGATTGGAGACAGGGCCGTTAGAGCGGCCGCGCGCGGACGGGCCGCTCGACACAGGCTCGCTAGCTCTGAGCGCCGCCTTGTCGGCGGCGGCGAGCCCCACGGCCACGAGATCCTTGGCGTGGATCCATTCGTCGGCGAGCACGAAACCGCCGGCCTCCGCGATGATGCCGCGCAGCGGAATCGCCCAGCGGTGCTCGAGCAGCGCGATCACAGCGGCGGTGTTGTTCGGGATCGCGTCCGTGGCGTACCAGACGTTGTCCGCATCGAGGACGTGCTGATCCTCGAGCGCCTCCGCTCCGGCCTCTGCGCCGGCTTCGAGCCCTTCCTCCCCGGCCATGCCGAGACCGATCAGCCCGCCCACAACCGCGCCGAACTCCTTCGCCTCGTCCTCGCTGAGCTGCGTCTCCTGGAGGACGCTGACGTCGCCCTCGGCGTCCTTGTAGACCGCCAGCAGATCGACGAGCCGGACGATGTCCGCGTCGCGCAGCCGGTCGAGCTCCTTGAGACCCTCGCCGGTGAACTTGGGGTCATCGAAACCCAGGATCAGCATCTGCACTGGACCGATGCTCATGTGTCTCCTTTTCTCGGTGGTTGGGACCTACATCGCCTGCAGGATCTTCTGCTTCTGGATCTCGAACTCGGTGTCGGTGAGGATGCCCTGGTCGTGGAGCGCTCCGAGCTCCTTGAGCTTCTCCATCGGGTCCTCCTGCGGGGCCGCCGCGCCGGTGGCGGGGCCTGTTGATACTGCTGTTGCTCGAGATCGTCGAGGCGGGCCTGCTGATCGGCCTCGCGTGCCTGGCCCTCGGCGTGCCTCTTGCCACCGTAGTACGCGGCTCCGCCAACTACGGCGGCCCTAGCGAGCGGTCGTCGTCGAAACATCTCAACCTCCTTCTGGTGTCCCGACAAGCCTAACCACGCGTCGGCACTCCTGCAGACGGTTCACCTCTGTGATTTGGACGCCCAGCGCCTAGACCGAGAACGTGACCGGGAAGGTCGCGATCCAGACGGCCGTCAGCGACGAAGATCACCCAGCCGAGACCGAGCAGCAGCTCCCGCTGGCGCGACCGAGCGGAGTTTGGTGGAGATGCCCGCGAAGAAGAGTGAGGCAGCGAAGAGGACGACGGCCAGCACGTAGTTGTCGGCACGCTGGTTCGCCGAACCCGCCGCATTCGAGTGCACGCCGGCCGCCGCGTTCAACCGTTCGCTCTTCACCGCCTCGACAACGCGGTACTGCGGCATTGCGAACGGGCTCAGCGGCGCCCTCGGATTCGTGCGCGGGCGCGTCGCGAGCCAGGCCGCGAAGGCGGGCCTGAACTCGAGGCGGAAGCGCCTGCGGTAGAACTGCGCCAGCTTCTCGTTACCCGCCACGTTGGCGTTGACCCACTGGATGAAGGTGGCGATGTCGACCTGGGTGAGCTGCCCCGCGCGGGTCGAGGCCTCGGACGACTGGATGCGGGCCGCGGTCGCCTTGCTGTAGTCGGCGGCCTGCTCCCCCCTCCACCGCGTGCGACTGGTACGTGCTCCAGGCGGTCGCGACTGCCGCGACCGCGAGCAGGACCGTGGCGAGGAGCTCGACGCGGTGCTCTCTCCTGGCTATGGCGTCCATCTCGGCAGGTGAAGACGTTGACGGCCCTGGCGATCACGAGCCCGACCACGATCAGCGAGAGCAGCGACTGGAGGGCCATGGTCAGCTTCGCCCAGCGGGCCATGGGCATGACGTCGGTCGGGCTGAAGGCGGTGCTCGTGGTGAGGCCGAGGATCAGGTAGTCGACGTACTGCGGCCGCCAGCCAGGCGGCGCGAGCTCCGGGCTCATCTGATGCGTGAAAGCGAAGTCGGGAAACTCGCGCTCACCGCGGTACCGCGCGAGCGGGCCGCCGCTGTCGAGCATCCAGTACAGGAGGCTGAAGACGAGGACGTTGCCGAGCCAGATCAGGGCGCCCGAGGCCAGCAGCGAGCCTGCGGAGTTGGTCACCTTGCCTCCTCTGATCAGCTCGACGATCAGCACCGACGCGCGACACGAGGGCCGCGACCACGAGCGCGAGCACGAGCGCGATCGAGAGCCGGCGCAACCATCGTCTGTGGCCGGTGACGCGAGCCGGATCCGCCGCGAGCAGAACGAGCAGCAAGGCGATCTCGATGCTCGGAACGACCCAGGGCGAACCGAGCGACTCCCGGTGGGGCTCGACCACGCGCAGCGCGATCGTGATCGCGATGAAGGAGAGCAAGCACCAGCGCGATCGGCCAGCGGGGCTCGAGCTGGACCGGCTCTTCTGGCGTCGGGGACGCTCTACGGGCGTGCGCTTCGCGGTCGTCGCTCACGTCAGCGCGGTGATCCCGTTGTAGAGCAGCGACACGGCGAGCACGAGGATGATCACGGCGCCGACGTTCTTGGCGTTCCGCTCGAGCCAGCTCCTGGCCGACCCCAGCATCCGCTCGGCGAAGTCGGGCGCCACGACCAGCAACACCAGGGCCGTCGCCAGAGGCAGCAGCGACACGAGCGAGAAGAAGACCCAATCCACGATGTACTGCGTCGTCGAGGGGTCGGTCTGGGAGATCGCCTTCAGCGCAATCGGGATGACCGCGCCCGCGTTCGCGAGCAGAGCACCGCCCGCGAACACGGCAAGGTTTCGGCTGGCGACGACCTTCTCTATCTGCGCGATCGTGCTGGCAGCGCGGTCGGGGTCCGGCGGTCGCCGGAAGATGCGTATGGCGAGGACGACCAGGAACGCTCCGGCGACGACGTCGAACCAGGAGACCCATGTCTTCGGAGTCGATGTGGGCGAGGCCGCGGTGTTGCCCAGCACAAAGGCGGCGGCGACGCCGATCGCGAGCATCGCGCTCAGCGCCCCGAGGTAGAACCAGACTCCGGTCACGAGCGGCCGGTCGCTGACGACGAGAACGAGCACGCAAAACGTCACCGTGGTGGGCAAGAGCATCGCGGCCAGGCACGCGAGGAGGAACTCGGTGTCGGCGCCACTCACGGTGGGAGACCTTACGCTGCCGCCCGGTCGCGAGTGCGCCGCTCGAAGAGGGTCGCGTTCAGCGACGCCGAGAGAACGATCACGCGCCCGATGATGAACAACCCGAGCAGGACAGCCGCGGCAGCGCCGAGTGCCCCGTAGGTCTGTGCCTTGTCCTGCAGCAGCCTGGTGAGGAAGTAGACGTTGAAGACCTGCACGCAGAGGATGCCGACCCCGAAGAGCAGCGAGCCCGGGATCAGGTCGAACCAGCGCGCGCCTGCATGGGGCAAGGACAAGGAGATCCAGAGCCAGATCGCGCCAAACGCGAGACCAGAGGCGATCGTCACGAGGAGCCCTTCCACGGACCCTTCGTGGCGAACGGCGCCAGCACCCACGACGACGAGGAACATGCCGACGATCCCAACGGCGAAGACGCCGAGCGAGCGGGGCGGCACCTTGACCGCCCTGCCCGAGCGCTCCCACGCGAGCGCGTGGACGATCGACACGGCCCGGAGCAGAACTCTGGTTATGTACACGAGCACGACGAACGAGGTCAGCGCCACCCAGGCCCCCGACGAGCCCTTCGAGGCGCTCGCGACCTGACTCGTGACGAGGCCGAGCATGCCGACCGATTTCGCGATCTGCTTGGGGCTCTCGTTGGCCGCATCCGAGGCCAGCCCGAGGACCGAGACGAGGAAGAACGAGAGCGGAAGCGCGAACAGGAAGAGCCGGTAGGCGAGGGCGCCCGCGAGGATCCCGCCGCCGATGTCCGAGTCGCGCTCGATCGTCTCGAGCGTGGCGTCGAGCAGTGCCGAGCGCCCGCGCGCCTGCTCGACGCGCCCGCGCAGGGCACGCCCGCGCTCGACCCAGAGTGCGAACCGCTGGAGAAAGGTCCGCTTCGGCGGCGGCAGGTCGAGCGGCTCACGCTCGTCGCGGCGGTCCGGCGAGGCCATCCCGGCGAGCCTACAAGCCGAGTCGCATAGCGTCGGGCGATAGGGTTGCGAAGCCGTGATCGAAGGGAGAAGCGGAGTGAACGAGGAGAGCAAGCCGAAGGTTCTGATCGTCTACTTCACGCTCACCAAGCAGACCGGGAGAGTCGATCGACGCGATGTCGCAACGCACTCGAAGCACGAGGCTGCGACGTGACGAAGGCGCTCGATCGAGTTCACCGACGAACGGTGGGTGCCGCACCTCTCGCAGTTCCCGATGAAGCGCCCGATCCGCCAGCTCGCGCTCGATTCTCCCGGCGCAGCTCCGCCACAAGACCGGCGAGATCCGCATTCCGCCCGAGGCGCAGACGGGCGACTACGACCTCGTGTTCCTCGCCTCGCCCACCTGGTGGTTCCAGACGAGCATGCCGATCCGGTCCTACCTCGAGTCACCCGCCGCGCGGACGATCCTGAACGGCAAGCCGTTCGCGTGCGCGTCGATCTCGCGCCGCTACTACAGCATCAACCTCGGGCAGCAGAAGAAGCTCGGCGAGAAGAACGGCGGGCGGTGGGTCGGCAAGACGCACTTCGTCGTCGCCGGGGGCCAGGTCAAGTCGATGCTCTCGTGGCTGGGCTACATGAAGCACGGCGAGCCGCAGGAGCGCGTCATGGGGCTGAAGATGCCCCCGCCCAATCTCAAGCCGGACTACGAGGAGCAGGCCCGGAAGTTCGTCACCGACGTGACAAACAAGACGCTCGGCCAGCCGGCACCGAGCGTCGACTCGCGCGCTAATTGACGTAGAGCGCAGGCGGCGAGCCGCAACGCGGACTGATATTTGCGAGCCGGGGCCAGGCGTCATCGGCGGCCTAGCCTGCGCCCTCCGAAGAGGCGAGGGTCGTTGCCCCGGCTCGGTCCCCGAGTCTTTCACCAGCCCCGGTCGCGCGAATCCGGGAACTCCGCAGCCCGCTGGGTAGGAACTACTGCCGGCCGTTCTGATCTCGGCTAAAGGGCCGGCATGAGCAAACACGCCTCTAGCTCGTCGGTAGTTCTCCACAGCACCGTAACGGGGAGCAGCCTGATGGAACGCTGGATCCCAGGTGGGACGCTGCTTTCCGAAAGCGAGACCAAGCGGGTCTCGTCCCACTACTCGGAGAGGAGGTAATCATGTGGTGGGCAGTTGGAATCGGCGGCATCATCCTGTACCTGATCGTGGCGGTCACGCTCGGCGTTATGACCCTGCGAAACGGACACGGCTGGATGTTCTTCATCGGGATCTTCTTCCCGATCCTCTGGATCTTCGGCGCCTTCATGAAGCCGGAGACGACGACGGCAGCGCACGCCTAGGAAGCAACGGTCAACCGAGTGGTCCCGTTCAGGTCGGGGCCACTCCGGGTGACGCGGCACTACCCAACAAGCATCAGAAAGAGGAGATGAGAACATGCCACTGCGACCACGACCGCGACCCGGACCAGTCGGACCGGGACCTGTGGGACCGGGACCGGTGGGACCAGGACGGCCCGGACCGGGACGGCCTGGACCACGTCGTTAGGCGCTCGACGCGACAGAGCCTTGCCTCTTTTCCCGGCTCGACCGGGGGGCCTACTCAGAAGCTGGTGGCAAGAAGAGCCCGGAGCCTTAGGGACCGGTTAGGCGCGTGAGCATCCCCTCGAGCCGATCCAGCCGCGCGGCGAGATCATCGAAGCGAGCGTCGATTCGCGCCTCGGCACTCTCTTCTCGCTCGGCTTCGGCTTGTTCGAGCTCGCGCTCTGAACGCGCGACGAAGGCCGACGTGATCGCGGCGACGAGGATCGCGAGGAAGGCGATGCCCTCGAGCATCACGAACGCTGCAACGATCCGACCGGAGGCGCGCGTTGGCGTCACGTCTCCGTAGCCGACGGTCGTAACCGTCTGCAGCGCCCACCACATCCCCCGCCAGATGTTCGGGTACTCCTTGTGGTCGAGCACCCTCATCAGGACCCCGCTCGCGACAACGACGGTTGCAGTCGCCGTGACGATCACGTTGGCCGCGTTGCGGACGGACACGGGCTCGCGGAGGAACCTCGTCATCCGACGTTCGAGCACCCTTGGGCCGGGCCACATCAAGACGGTAGACCTCCGCCCCGGATGGGGCTGACGGGCGAAGTGACGGATTCACTGGGCGGCTAATCACCGATGGTTGCTTGCGTTCCAGGGGTTTAGGGTGGAGCGGCATGAGCCAACGCCGAGAGCAACGGCGCCCAGCGGCCGGATCAAGGCGGTGCAGGACTGGCTCAGCCGCCGCGCCGATACACGCGTGGGTCGGCTCGCGCTGCAGTGGTTCCGCGCCTACTTCGAGGCGAGCCGCAACTCGGGTTGTGCGGCGACCGTCTATTCGTCGCTGTCGGTCTTGCCGGCCGCGCTTGTGGCCGTCTCGTACTTCCACTCGTCGGGAAGCGACACGAACGCGTTCGCCGAGCGTCTGACCACCCACCTGAAGCTGAACGGGTCAACCGCCAGCCTCGTCCAGGACACGTTCGGCAGCGCATCATCGAACGCTCTCGCGGCGACGCATCACGGTCGTCATCAGCTTCCTCATCTGGGGCATCGGAATCGGCCAGATCTACCAGGGCGTCTACGCCCGCGCCTGGCGGATCAAGGTCGGATCGGCAGCCGACCAGGGGCTGTTCGCGATCTTCTTCTTCGTCCTCACCGGCGCCATCGCTCTCGCAGTCCTCTCCGCAGCGCAGCTCCGCAATACCGGCTGGTTCGTTGTCCTGCCCGTCTGGCTCGTCGGGTCGACGGTCTTCTGGCTCTGGGTGCCGCGCTTTCTCCTGCACCGAAAGATCAGCTTGCGCGCCCTGCTACCCGGCGCGCTGCTCGCCACCATTGTCCTCGGTGGGGCAACCGCGACCGCGCCGTTCTTTGTCGCTGCTCCGTTGAACGCGAACGGAAAGGCCTTCGGCTCGTTCGGCGTCGTGGTCACGATGATCGGCTACGTCTTCATCATGATCACGATGTCGCTGGTCTGTGCGGTCTTCTCGCCCGTCTGGGCCACCTGGCGCAAGACCGAGAAGCAACGCCGCGGCGCAGCCACCACCGCTCAGAAGAACCTCCCAGCCTCCTGAGCCAGGAGGTCGAAGAGGTGCACGCACCGAGAGGGTCGATTAGCCCGGCGCCGGCAACCCGAGCTCCTTGGCCAGCGCGCGGTCCTTCGCGCGGTCGGGGAGCTTCGCCGCAGTGGCGATCCCCTTCACGCCGTGACCGGCCAGATACCGGGTCTTGGGACTGTCCGCCGTAAGCGCCTGGAAGACCGCCTTTGCGATCACCTTCGGCGGATCGGCCGAAGCCTCGGCCTTCTCGGTGGCGGAGCGCACGGCCGCGATCTGACCTTTGTACAGGCGGTGGCCGCGATCGCCGAGCGTCGTCTTGAGCCCGTCCAGCTGGGCATACGTCTTCCCGAAGATCGCCGAGTGAACCGGCCCGACGTCCACATGCGAGACGCGGATTCCCCACTGTCGCAGCTCGAGGCGCAGGGCATCGCTGAGCGCCTCCATCCCGAACTTCGACGCGCTGTAGGCGCCGTTCAGGGGCAGCACGAGGAGCCCGCCGACGGACCCGATGTTGACGATGCGGCCCTTGCCCCGCCTGATCAGCGGCAGGAACGCCTGGGTCATCGCCACGTGCCCGATCAGGTTGACCTCGAGCTGCCTCCGGAAGTCGGCGAGCGGCTGGAACTCGATCGGCGCCGGGATCGCGACCCCCGCGTTGTTGACGAGGCCCGCGAGCCCCCGGTTGCCAACGGCCCTCGCGACGATCTCTCCCGCCGCAAGCACCGACAGCTCGTCCGTGATGTCGACGATCAGCGGCGTCAGGTCGGCCTTCTCCTGGAGGCCGTCGCCGTCGGCCTCGCGCCGGACGCCTGCGAAGACCCGGAACCCCTGCTCCGCGAGGTGGATCTGCGGTCGCCTCGCCGATGCCCGTGGAGGTTCCCGCTGACGACGACGGTCCCGCGGCTCTTCGTCGCCATCAGCCGCCGCCCATGCCTGCAGAGGCCTCCTCGAGGCCGGCCTTGAGCTCCTTCGCGCTCGCTCCGTCGATGTGGGCCACGGACGTCTTGATCGCGTTCGGAATCGCACCCGCGACCGCATCGGCGCCTTCCGACTCGTAGATCGCGATCAGCGCGGCTGAGCCCTCGCCGAGAGGTGTCGTCGAGCTTCTCGCCGATCCCGCTCGTCGACGCGGTGCTTGGCGAACTTGCCGGCCACCGCGCCGACCCCGCCCCGACGGCGGTGGCCGCCAGCAGCGGCGGAGCGAACAGGCCGACGACGAGACCTGCGCCGCCGACCATCGTCGCGCCCTTGCGGACGGCGTGGTCGCCGGCCTCGATCACCTGCATCTCGCCGTTCTCGTCCTTGCTGGCGAGCACGACGCCCTGGACCGAGATCGTCTTCGCCTCGACCAGGTCCATGACCGCGTCGTAGTCCTTCTTGCCGAGATCGTCGAACAGGTACGCCGCGATCAGCACGTCCATCTGCTTGTCCTTGCTCATCGTCGCTCCTCTCTTGCCTCTATTGGCCGGCCGCGTGGGCGGCCAGTGCCCTATGGGCCTCCTCGTGGAGCGCTTTCGTCTCCTCCTCGCTCATGTGCGGCGCGACGTCGAAGACGACCTTCTTGACCACGCCGTTGAAGGCGAACGGCGCCTTGTCTGCGTAGCTCCGGTCGACGACGCCGCCGTTGTCCCGGCCGATGTCCATGCCGCCGTACCCCGAGAACCGGAACGGCACGGTGTGCTCCATCCGCCCCGAGCCGACAGCCTTGTCGTTGACGAGCAGCGTCACCTCGCCGCCCGTCGCCGGCTTCGCCTCGTCGGCGGCGAAGACCAGCTGGACGTTGACGTCGCCGGTCGGCAGCGGCTCGTCCGACTCCTGCCGGAACTCCATCACGCCCATGAAGCTGTACGTGTGCTTGAGCTTGCCGTCCTCCACGAAGAGCGCGAATCCGCCCAGGTGGTCGGCCTCCGCGACGATGACGCCCTCGGCGCCGCCCTCCGGGACCTCGAGATCAGCGCTGATCGTGTAGGAGTGGTTGTAGATCCGGGGGATCATCCCGGAGGCCACGTTCTGGACGTCGCCGTAGTACGTGAACGTGGTCTGCGTCGGCATCGGCGGCACGACGCCGAAGAAGAAGGCCATCCCTCCGAGCAACGGCAGGACCTTGTACCGCTCGGCCTCCTCCCAGAAGAGGTCGTGCAGCTCCTTGACCTTCTCGGGGTGCTCCGCCGACAGGTCCTTCGACTGCGTGAAGTCGTCCGGTAGGTAGTAGAGCTCGACCGGATCCTCGTCGGGCTTCCAGACGCCGGGCGCGAACTTCTTCATCGCCTCCGGGTCCATCTGCCAAGGGATTCGCGGCATCCGCATCGACAGCCACCAGCCGTCCTTGTACATCGCCCGGTTGCCGAGAATCTCGAAGTACTGCTGCGTGTGCCGCTCGGGCGCATTGGCGTCAGAGATCGAGTCGGCGAAGGTGACGCCGTGCATCGGCTCCTGCTCGATGCCGTCCACGTGCGTCGGCTCCGGAATGCCGGTGACCTCGAGAATGGTCGGGCCGACATCGATCACGTGCGTGAAGTGCGAGCGAATCTCACCCGCCTCGCTCACCTTCTTCGGCCAGTGGACGACCATCGGGTTGCGCGTGCCGCCGAGGTGCGAGGCGACCTGCTTGCCCCACTGGAAAGGGCAGTTGCCTGCCCATGCCCAGGCAGCGGAGTAGTGCGGCGCAAGCAGCTCGCCGCCCCACACCGAGAGGCCGCCCCACTTCAGCAGGAGCTGGAGTTGCTGCTCGGCGGTGAGCGGAATGCCGTTCAGCGTCGTGAGCTCGTTGAAGGTGCCGCTCAGCGTCCCCTCCATGCTGGCTCCGTTGTCGCCCCAGATCCAGATGACGAGCGTGTTCTCGAGATCGCCCATCTCCTCGATCGCCGCCAGGACGCGGCCGACGTTCCAGTCGGCGTTCTCGCAGTACCCGGCGAACACCTCCATCTGGCGGGCGTACAGGCGCCTGTGGTTCTCGTCGAGCGTGTCCCAGGCGGGCATCGCGTCGGGTCGCGGCGTGAGCTCCGCGTCCGGCGGGATCACGCCGAGCTCCTTCTGCCGCTCGAAGGTCTGATCGCGGTAGGCGTCGTAGCCCATGTCGAACTTGCCCGCGTACTTGTCGGCCCACTCCTTCGGCACGTGGTGCGGCGCGTGGCTGCAGCCGGTCGTGAAGTAGGCGAACCACGGCTTCTCAGGATCCTGCGCGTGAACTCCGTGCAGCCATTCGATCGTCTTGTCGGCCATGTCGTCCGGCAGGTAGTACGGCTCCTCGCCCTCGCTTTCCGGGACGCCGACGGTCGTGTTGTCGACCGAGATCACCGGGTCCCACTGGCCGGACTCGCCTCCGAGGAAGCCCCAGAAGTGGTCGAACCCCCAGGCGTTCGGCCACCGATCGAACGGGCCGCCCGGTCCCTGCTGGTTGTCCGGGGTCAGGTGCCACTTGCCGAAGATCGGCGGTCGAATAGCCGTTCTCCTGCAGGATCTTCGGGAACGGAGCGCAATCCTTGGGCAGGAACCCCGTGTACGCCGGGAAGCCGCTCGAGAACTCCCCGACGGAGCCGAAGCCGACCGAGTGGTGGTTGCGCCCGGTGAGCAGCGCGGCCCGCGTCGGCGAGCAGAGCGCCGTCACGTGGAAGCGGTTGTACTTGAGGCCGCCCTCGCCCATGCGGTCGAAGTTCGGTGTCGAGATCGCACCCCCGAACGAGCTCGGCTGGCCGAAGCCCGCGTCGTCGATCAGCACGAGGAGCACGTTCGGCGCGCCCTCCGGGGGTTCGATGTGACCCATCTGGGCCCAGTCCGGCTCCGATCCTTCGAGCGTCTTGTTCGCGACTCCGCTGAAGGGCGGCCGCCGGATCGGCAGCTTCGTCCGATCGATCTTCTGATCACTCATCTGTCTTCCCTCCCGCTGTCTCTCGATCTGAGGGGCGAGCCTAGCTCTCCTCTTCGGGTCATGACTCGTCCTCGGCTACGAGGCCGAGGTCGCGCAGCTCCTGTTGTGACTTCCCCGCGAGCTTCCGGCCGAGAAGCGGTCGCTTGTCCGGGTGCAACACGACGCCCTTCGGGCCTCTCGGGAGTGGCTCTTCCCAGCCCCGGTACAGGGCGAAGACGCGGAACGTGAAGCCAACGGCGAACGCGAGTCCCATCGCCCACCAGGTGTTTCCGCCGGCCCAGTAGACGAGGATCCAGACCGAGGCTGTCAGAACCGCGGTGCCGACGAACCACTCGCCGCGGATGAAGTGCTTCGGAGGCACATCGCTCGCCACATCGATGTAGAAGCGACCGGCAGTCGGGCCGATGACCCCGAGGAACAGGCACCCGAGAACGGGCAGGCCCACGGACACGCCCTTCTGCGCGCCCACGATCGCGTACCACGGGAGCGCGAAAGCCGTCATGAACTGGAAGACGCCTTCCCGGAAGAGCTGGCCGGAGGCGTAGGCGAGGAAGTAACCAACCGCGCCGAACACGAGGGCGAGCGTGATGTAGGCGGGGTTCGTGAGCGCAGAGGGCACCTGGGCGACGAGGACGTCGCGGGTGATGCCGCCGCCGAGGCCGCCGAGCAGGGCCATCAGGAGGATCCCGACGATCGTGAACTGCTTGTAGTGGTCGGGCCGTCGCGCGAGGAGCGCGCCGTTCAAGGCATTCGTCGAAGCGGCAATCAGGTCGATGGGCGTGAAGTTCCCGCCCCAGCTGAAGCCCGCCGAAGTGGACGGCTCCAGAGGCGAGGATGCTCACGCTGTCGCTCCCGGGAGATCGGAGTCCTCGGCCGCGTACGAGGCGAGCAGCCGCTTCTCGTCGTCGCGCTTCGGGAACTTGAAGAAGACGAGCGCGGCGCCGAGCAGGACGGCGATGATCCCCGCCAGGTAGGCCCACTGGTCGCCCTGGAGGAACGCCGTCTTGGCCCCGGCGATGATGTTGTCCTGGACGTGCGCCGGGTACCGCGACGCCGTGTCGGCCGCGCTGGAGAACGATTTCGTCAGCTCGGACTGGGTGCTGCTCGTGATGTCCTTGCCGGAGGAGGAGATCATCGCCCCGGCAGCCGCGGCGTAGCCCGCCGTCAGGAGGGCACCGAAGATCGACTGCATGATCGCCCCGCCGAGGTCGCGCTGCAGATCGGCGGTGCCCGAGGCCATCCCGACTCGCTTGACCGGGACCGAGCCCGTGAGCGAATGGGAGGCGGGCGTCCCGGCGAGGCCAACGCCGATGCCGACGAACGAGTAGCCGAGCGCGACCTTCCAGTAGGCGATGTCCTCCTTCCAGAGGAGCAGCATCGTGAGGAAGCCGAGCAGGACGAAGACGTAGCCGAAGAGCAGGGTGAACCGCGCGCCGCGGGCCTCGACGAGCTTGGCGGAGCGTGGCGCCACGACGACCATGAACGCGGCCGCGGGCAGGATCGCGGCCCCGGCCTCGACCGTCGAGTAGTCGAGCACGTTCTGCAGGAACTGCTGGCCGATGAACATCGCGCCCATCAGCGAGCCGAAGACGATCAGCCCCGCGCACGCCGCCACCCAGAAGGTCGGGCGGGCCGCCGCGTGCAGGTCGTACAACGGGTTCGCCGCCCGGCGCTGCCTGACGAAGAAGGCGACCGTTGCCGCGGCCGCGATCGCGAATAGGCCGAGCGTGAGCGCGGTCTCGTTCGGCACCGGGGCGAAGTTGATCCCCAGGATGAGCGCGCCGACGAGGATGATCGAGAGGACCCCGCCCAGGTTGTCGACCGGCTCGGTGGCCTCGTTCACGTGGGCCGGCACGAACCTGAGCGCCATCACGAGCGCGATGACGGCAAGCGGAAGCGTGAGCAGGAAGACGGATCCCCACCAGAAGTGGTCGAGCAGGATCCCGGAGCAAAGGGGCCCGAGCGCGCTGATCGCGCCACCCGTGGCCGCCCACAGGGCGATCGCCTTCGTGCGTGCGGGGCCTGACCAGAGGGCGGTGATCAGGGCGAGCGTGGTCGGGTACGCCATGCCGGCCGCGAGCCCGCCGAGCACCCGCGCGCCGAACAGGAACCCGATCGACGGCGCCCAGGCCGCCAGGCAGTCCGCCGGCACCGTCATCACCATGCCGATGACGAGCAGCCGCTTGCGCCCGTACCGGTCGCCGATCGCACCGAAGTAGAGGACAGATGCCGCCAGTCCGAGCGAGTAGCCGACCGCAACGAGGTCGAGAGCCGTCTGCGAGGCGTCGAACGCCGCGCCGATCGAGGGCAGCGCGACGTTCGCGACGGCGAGGCCGAGATTTGCGACCGCCGCGACCGCGATCAGAGAGGCGAGAACGATCCCGGCGCGCTTCGGCGTGGTCGAGGGCTCCGCGGCGCTCGCCGCCGCGCTGTGGTCCCCCGTGGTCACGTGAGGCGGGCTATGCCGTCTCCTCCTCGAGCTCGGCCATTTCCATCGCGAGCCCGAGCGCCCGGACGATCTTGCCCGTCGCCGAGGCGATCTTTGCGGTGCCCACGATCGGGGCGATGGCCGCGAACACGCCGCGGATCTTCTCCTCGTCGATGCCGACGTCGCCGGCTGCGCCGAGGTTCAGCATGTAGGACACGGGCGGCGCGTCGACCGCAACAAGCGCGGCGATGCGCACCATCATCAGCGTCTGCTGATCGAGATCGGAGGCCTCGATCGAGTCGGCGGTCATCTTCGCGAGAAGATCGAGGACGGGGGTCTCACTAGCTTGCTCGGACATGGAATCTCCCTTCGCTAGGCGTTGCCTCCATTCTCCGGTCGGGCGCGCCGGGCAACCTCACCCGATCTCCAGATTCACCCGGGTGAAAGCCCTGCTCAGTTGGTGAGCAGTGAGAGGAGCCCGTGAACGGTGAGGATCACGCCGAAGACGAGCGTCGAGATCACGGTCGCCCGCCGCTGGTTGGCGCTGAGCCAGGCCTGCGTGCTCGCCATCCAGTCATCGGCCCGCGCGCCGGCGACGAGGTAGATGCAGGCCGGAGCCCAGACGAGCAGCGTCGCGATCAGGACGTAGATCGCGCAGAGCCCCAACTCCTCGCCCCGGGTAAATCCGCTGACCGCGATCGTCGTTCCGGCCAAGAGGGTAAGCGTCAGGCGCTTGATCCCTCCGATTCCCAGGATCAGCCCGATCGAGAAGGCCGTCCGCGGTCTGATGTCCCGCAGCCGCTCGAGCAGCGCCGAGGTCCTCGACTCGCTCGACAACTCGACGGGATCGCGGGGTCGTCGTCCCTGCCACGCGAAGACCAGCATCGCCAATCCCAGCAGGAGCTCGAGGCTAGCCGTCAGGGTTGGATGGCCGCGGTCTGGGTTCGGAACCGCGACCGACCCGAGCGCCAACGCCGCGCTCAACATCAGCGACTGGCCGAGCAGGAAGCCGATCCCGAAGGCGCTCCCGTTCGCTCGTCCGCGACCGCTGCTGAGGACGGCCAGGATCGAAAGAAGCGCGAGCGGGCTGAACCCTGCGACGAGGGCGTAGAGCAGCACCTGCGTCACCTCGTTCATGGCCCGCAGCTAGCCTCTCACAGCCCGCCGGGGCTCCGGCTTTTCCACAGGAAGCTGCGGGGTTTCCCCGATGTTTCTCCCACCGCCTGTGGAAAGATCCGGTCTCGCCCGTGGTTTCGACCTCCGCTCCACCAGCCGCCCGCGCCTCCGCGCGCCGTGAATTCCTCTTTCCGGGACGGTTCCAACGGGTCCATGCCCCTCGCAACGCCGTCGACCGGCCACGCCTGACCGGTCTCCTCGACGGTGCCTCACCGACGCTCGTGCTGCTCGCGGCGCCTCCTGGGCTTCGGCAAGACCACGCTGCTCGCCCAGTGGAGCGAGCTGGACAACCGCGCGTTCGCATACGTCTCGCTCGCCTCGGGCGAGAACGACCCGGGTGTGTTCTGGAGCTCCGTCGTGGAGACAATCGGCCGGGTCGCGCCCGACTTCGGTGAGGTCACCCGAGCAGCGCTGCACGCGCCGGGCCCCGCGGCCCACGACGCCGCCGTCCCGGTGCTCCTGGACGAGCTCGAGCTGCTTAGCGGACGAGGTCGTCCTCGTGCTCGACGACTACCAGGCCGTCCAGAACCGCGCCTGCCACGACTCGCTCTCCCTCTTCCTCGAGAGCGCCCCTCCCACACTCACGGTGGCGGTCTCGACCCGCGCCGATCCGCCGATCCCGCTCGGGAGGCTGCGGGTCCTCGACGAGCTCCTCGAGCTGCGCGCCACCCACCTCGGCTTCACCGCCGTCGAGGAGGCCGCCTTCGTGAACGAGGCGCTGCAGCTCGAGCTGCCGCCGGAGAGCCTGGCCCGGCTGCACGAACGCACGGAAGGCTGGCCCGCGGGCGTCCAGCTCGCGGCGTTGTCTCTCGCCGGAGTGCGACGACCCCGCCGCGTTCCTCGAGCAGTTCGGCGGGTCGAGCAGGCACGTCGTCGACTACCTGACGGAGGTCGTCCTCGACGCGCTCGACCCGGAACTCCGGCGCTTCCTGCTCGAGACGTCCATCCTGGACTCGTTGTCCGGCCCGCTCTGCGACACGGTCACGTCGAGAGGCGACTCGGACGAGTTACTCCGCGCAGGCCGAGCGAGCCAATCTCTTCGTGATCCCGCTGGACGACCGGCGAGAGTGGTACCGCTACCAGCAGCTCTTCGCCGAGGTGCTGCGGAACGAGCTTCTCCGGAGCCACGCCGAGCTCGCGGACGAACTGCACCGCCGGGCCTTCGACTGGCTCGCGGCCGAGGGCTTCACCTACGACGCGATCCGCCACGCCGTGGCCGCCGGCGAGACCGAGACGGCGGCCGGTCTCTTGCTCGAGCGGTGGCGACCCGCGTTCGCCCGGACGCGCGCGGAGGCCACGTTGCTCTGCCTCGGCGCTCTGCCGCCGGGGACGGTGCGCGGGGATGCGCGCCTCGGCATGATCGAGACGTGGGCGTTGCGCATGCTGAACCGGCGCGAGGAGGCCCGCCTGGCGCTCGAGAGCATGCGGGCGGCCGGGCTCGAGCTCGCCGACGAAGGCATGATCGAAGTCGGAACGGCCATGGTGCTCGCGTGCTTTCCGTGGGGAGATTCCGGCCGCATGCTCTCTGCCGCGCGCCGATTAGACGAGCTGAGCGACGCGTATCCGTCCGAGTGGCGGCCCGTGACGCTGCTCGCCCTCGGTTGGGGTCGCTGGTTCGCGGGCGAGCCCGAGCCGGCGCGCCCGGCCGTCGAACAGGCTGTCCTCCTGGCCGCCCGGGAGGAACACTGGCTCGCGGTCGCGATCGGCAAGGCGCTGCTGGCCCGGATCTGTCTGGCCGCCGACGAGCCGGCAGGCGCCGAGGCTCTCGTGCGAGAGGCCGCGGAGATCCTGGAGGCCGAGGGGCTCGCCGCCCGCCCTTCGGCCGGGCTCGTCGACGTGGCGCTCGGAGCGGTCGCCGCCCGCCTGGACGAGCCGGACAAGGCCGCGGAGCTGCTCGAGCGCGGACTGGCGAAACTTCGCGTCAGAGGCGAAGAGCTGCACCTCGGTGACGCGCTCCTAGTCCTCGCGCCCGTGTACCGCGACCTCGGGGCCTCCGAGGAGGCGCGCGCGACACTCGACGAGGCGAGGGCGCTCGTCGAGCGGTGCCCGGATCCTGGGATGCTCCGTCAGCGGCTCGAGGAGGTTGCACACGCGTTGACCCCTGCGCACCGGCGCGTCTCCACCGACAGCGAGCTCACGGAGCGCGAGCTCGACGTGCTGCGGTATCTCGAGGAGGGTCTTTCCAAGCGGGAAATCGGCAACGCGCTCTTCCTGTCGTTCAACACGATCCACTCCCACACGAGGTCGATCTACCAGAAGCTCAGAGTGTCCTCACGCGAGGACGCCGTCACCCGGGCGCGGGAGCTCGGGGCGCTCTGACGGCTCTTCACCCGGGTGAGGCGCGCCGCGGGCGATTGACTGAACGGCCGTGGGCGGCGATGATCGTCGGTCAGATGGCTGCCCAGTGCCAGAGCGAGGCGGAATGAGCAAGAGGACTCGCAGCATCCTCATGTGGGTGCTGATCGTCGTGGGCACCCTGATCCTGCTCGTCGGCTCGCTGACGGTCTGGGTGAAACGGCAGGCGCTCGACACCAATGCCTGGACCGACACCAGCGGGCAGCTCCTCCAGAACAACGACGTGAGACAGGCCCTGTCGGTCTACATCGTCGATCAGCTCTACCAGAACGGGGCCGTGGAGGCGCGGCTCCAGGATCGGCTACCGCCGAACCTCAGCGGCCTGGCCGGCCCGATCGCGGGCGCGCTACGGGAGCCCCTGCAATCGGCCGTCAACAGGTTCCTCCAACGCCCGCGGGTCCAGCAGGCCTGGAAGAACGCCAACCGCGTGGCCCACAAGCAGCTGCTCGCGATCCTGGAGGGCAAGTCCAAGGGTGCCGTTTCGACCTCTGGCGGGGAGGTCACGCTCGACCTGCGCACGTTCATCGTCAACGTGGCGACACAGCTCGGGGTCCCGGCCGGGCTCGAGGCGCGACTGCCCCCCGACGCCGGCCACATCACCATCATGAAGTCCAGCCAGCTCGACGCCGCACAGAAGTCGCTGAAGGTGCTCAAGGCGCTGAGCTGGATTCTCATCTTCGCCGCGCTCGCCGCCTACGCGGGCGCGATCTGGCTCGCGAAGGGCCGCCGCCGCGAGACGCTGCGGATCATCGCGTGCGCATTCATCTTCGTCGGGATCCTCCTGCTCGTCATTCGCCGGGTCGCCGAGTCGTACATCGTCAACGCCCTCACGAGCGGCGTGTCGCTTCGCGACGCGGCAGACGCGACGTGGCTGATCGGCACGAGCCTGCTCGCGAAGGTCGCGTGGGGCCTGATCATCTACGGCGTGATCGCGCTGATCGGCGTCGTTCTCGCCGGTCCGTCCGGATGGGCGACACGCTTCCGCGCGTGGCTCGCGCCGCTGCTGCGAGACCACCCGGGAACGGCCTGGGCGGTCCTCGCGGGCGCCTTCCTGATCCTCGTGCTCTGGGGCCCGACGCCCGCGCTCCGTACCTGGCTCGGCGTGCTCATCCTCGCCGGGCTCGTGGCGATCGGCTTCGAGGCCTTCCGTCGCGTCACCGTGGGCGAGCTCGGAAGCGGCGGCGGCAGCGCCCCGCGTCCATCCTCGTAGACGACGGCCGGTCGCGGTTTCACCCGGGTGAACGCGCCGGTAAGGGGTGACGGGTGGGTCGTCGACCGCCGACACTCTGCCCATGTCGAAGCCGTTCGCCGGCCACACCGGCCGGGCTCGTGTCCAGTACCGGATCGTCGTCCGGGGTGAGATCGGCGAGCCGCTCGCGGGGCCGCTCGAGGAGATGAGGGTCGAGCTCGTGGACGGCGACTCGCTGCTCACCGGGGACCTCGTCGACCAGGCTCAGCTCCAGGGAGCCCTGAGCATGCTCACGAATCTCGGCTACGAGCTCGTGAGCGTGAATCCGATCGACGCGCTCTGAGGCGGCTGACGTGGCCGACCGGCTGCGCTGGCTCGGGCATTCGACCGTCTTCGTCGAGCTCGACGGCACCCGGCTCCTGACCGATCCGCTGCTCCGGCGCCACGTGTTCCACCTGCGGCGCGCCTCGTCGGTCGAGCCGGAGGACCTCGAAGCGCTCGACGGCGTGCTCGTCTCGCACGTCCACTACGACCACCTCGACCTCCCGTCGCTTCGCCGGCTGCCACGCGAGACGACGATCGTGGCGCCGCGCGGGGCGGGACGGCTCCTCGCGCGGCGAGGCTTCACGTCGGTCGCAGAGCTGACAGCGGGAGAGCAGATCGCGCTGGGAAAGCTCGTCGTGCACGCGGTTCCCGCCGAGCACGCCTCCCGGCGCATCTTCGGCATGAGGACCGAGGCGCTCGGCTATCTCATCGCCGGGAGCAAGCGGATCTACTTTCCCGGCGACACCGCCCTCTTCCCCGGAATGGCCGACCTCGCTCCCGTCGACGTCGCACTGATTCCGATCTGGGGCTGGGGCCCGACCCTCGGCCCCGGCCACCTCGACCCGCACACCGGAGCCGAGGCCCTACGCCTGATCCGCCCGGCTCGTGCCGTCCCGATCCACTGGGGCACCTACTACTCCCTGACGTGGGCGCTGCGCTCGCAACCGGCCTTCCTCACGGCGCCGGCCGAAGCGTTCACGAACGCCGCCGCCGAGCTCGCACCAGAGGTCGAGATCCGAGTCCTCCCGGTGGGAGGAACGCTTCCGCTCTAGGGTCGAGTAAGCTCCGCCCGTGCTAAGCGTGACGCTCTGCAAACTGGTTGCGTTCTCGATGCTCGCCGGGCTACTCGCGTTCGCCGCGGCCGGCTGCGGGGGAAGCAGCCAGTCGGCGCAGGAGAAGTGGGCCAACGACGTCTGCACGCAGTTCGTGAACTGGCAGAAGCAGATGAAGCAGCTCGCGGACAGCGCGAAGAGCGTGATCTCGTCGCCGTCGTCGCAGTCGATCGACTCGTTGAAGACCGACGCCCAGGACGCCGTCAACGCGACCAAGGATCTCGAGACGAATCTCAAGAACCTGCCTCCCGCACCGGGGCAGGACGGCCAGACGGCCAAGGACTCGCTCACCACCTACGCCTCTCAGGTGAACAAGACCGTCACCTCGCTGCAGAGCAGCGCGAGCTCGCTCTCGTCGAGCAGCAGCCTGACCCAGGCGGCCTCGGTGCTGACGGCGGCCGCAGGCCAGATCTCGACCTTCTCGGCCCAGACCAAGACGGCCCTCAACTCGGCCAAGGAGACGTCGAGCGAGCTGAAGTCGGGCTTCCAGAACGCCAGCGCCTGCAAGGACCTGCAGGGCTCTTGAAGTTCGGCTAGCGGGACGCGCCGCTAGAGCTTGGCGTTCCAGCGGGTGGGATCGAAGCCGAACGTCTCGACCAGGCTCTTGCTCGAGGAGGCGGCTGCCTCGGCGCGTTTCTCGCTGTGCGTCCAGACGGTCTCTTCCGCATCGCCCTCCACGCGCTGGATCTCGATCCCGTCCGGCTGCCGTCGGTCGACGATGTCACACGCGTAGTCGGCGGCCTCGAGGAAGTTGGTCGTCTCGTAGAGAACCGAGACCCGCTGGTACGTCGGCTCGTAGACGACATCCCAGACCTGGTAGACGGGCTGTCCCGGGGTCGATGGCGCGACGACCGTCTCGACGTCTGCAACAAGCATCTCGCCGGCGTCGAGGTCGACGCCGTGCTGCTCGGCGAGCGCGAACGCGAGCGCCTGCCCGGAAAGATGGCCGCGGTCGACGAGGATCTCGCCGAGGCGGCGATCGGGTCGCTTGTCCTGCTCGACCAGTGCCTGACGAAGCGCGATCGAGGTCACGAACCCGCTGTCGACGAGAAGCCGGCCGAGGGGCCGCCAACTCTGCGGTGGAACCACCTCCGGCTCGATCGGCGCCGGGCTCTCCGCCGCGTCTGCGCCCCACTCCGCGTCGGCGTCGCCCGCCGGACGAAGCTCCACTCCGTGCTGCCTGGCGAGCGCCTGCGCGAGCGACACACCGGTGACGCAGCCGCTTGCGACCAGGATCTGGCCGAGCACCCGGCCCGTGCGCCGTTGCTCCGCGAGCGCGGTCTCGAGATCGGCGGCCGAGACGAGACCTTCACCGACCAACAGCGTCCCGAGCGGCCGCCACGGGAAGTCGAGCTGATCCATCGGTTGTGTATCGGCTCAGAGCCGGTCGGGCTAAACGAGGAACTGGGCGCCGAGGCTCAGCCCGGAACGATGGTCTCGCAGCCGATCTGCGTCTCACCGGGAGGACCGAGCGAGTACCGGTCGATCCCGCTTCCGCAGTAGAGCCACTGCACGATGTGCCGCTTCGATCCTCCGTTGAGCGACCCGCCGTGGAGCTCGTCGCGCCCGGTGCCGCCGTAGAGGATGTCGTTGCCGCCGGCCCCCTCCATCAGGTCGGCGCCGTCCTGTCCGTACATCGTGTCGTTGCCGTCGTTCCCGTTCATCGTGTCGTTTCCAGCGCCGCTCCCGCCGCTCCGGGACGAGGCGGAGTCGCCGTACATCGAATCGTTGCCCGCGCCGCCTTCCATCGTGTCGTCGCCGGCACCGCCGCGCAGGTTGTCGGCGGCGGCCTGACCCGCCAGGAAGTCGTTCCCTCCGTTGCCCGAGATGGTGTCGCGACCGTCGCTGCCCGCACTGACCTTGACGGAGATCGAGGCGGTGTTGTTCGCGAGGGCGAGATCAGGTGTCGTGGAGCTGACCTGGGCGGTGTTCAGGATCGTCGCCGGGAGGGCGTCGAGGGTGGCCGGGTTCGCCAGCCCGTACAGCCAGTCGTTGCCGCCGCCGCCGCTGAACGTGTCGGATCCACCGCCGCCGCAGATGACGTCTGGGCCGCTCGTGCTGCCGATGTCGCTGTCCGAGTCGTTGCCCGAGGTACCGACGAAATCACACGAGAAGAGGGCCTTTACGCGAAGCGCGATCGTTCGAGAGCTTCCGGCGGCCGGGCTCGCAGCGACGTCGCCGAGCGCGCACTCGACATGAGTCTCGCCGCCCTCGAGCGGAGTGGCCTTGCAGATCGAAGGCGCGTGGACGAGCTCTAGCGGGCTCGCCAGGTCGTCCGTGACGATGACGCTCTGCGCGGTTCCAGCGCCTGCGTTGGTGACCGTGAGCTTGTAGACGAACTGGTCGCCGAGGGCCGGGGTCGGGTCGGAAACCGCCTTCTGGATCCGAACATCCGCTGAGGGAGGCGGAGGCGGGGGTGGGGGTGGCGGAGGAGGCGGAGGTGGCGGGGGTGGCGGCGGTGGGGGTGGAGGCGGTGGCGGGGGCGGAGGTGGTGGAGGTGGAGGTGGAGGCGGAGGCGGAGGCGGTGGCGGTGGTGGCGGCGGGGGTGGCGGAGGTGGTGGTGGTGGTGGTGGTGGTGGCGGCGGCGGAGGTGGCGGAGGCGGAGGTGGTGGAGGTGGAGGTGGAGGTGGAGGTGGTGGCGGGACGTCGTCGTTCGTGATCGTGCAGGTCCTCGACTGGCCCGCCGCCAGGGTGATCTTGCCGTCGGTGTCGCAATCGCCGGAGAAGCTCTGGCTGTAGCCGGTGTCCGCGTCCTCGGAGACGGTGTAGGTCGCGCCCGCCGGGAGCGAGTAGGTCGTCCCCTGCTCGTCGCCGGGCTGCGGGCTCCCGGTCACGTCGGTTCCGCCCGTCATCACGTGCAGGTTGAAGTCCGAGGCCGCCTTCGAGCCGCCGTCGTTGTTGACGACGTGCTTGACCACCTTCAGCTCGCCGCGCTCGCCCGCGCCCGGTGCACACGATCCTGTGACGACGTGGCCCGCCTGCAGGCGGTCGATGAAGGCGCCCGAGTCGAGGACGTGGTCGCTCGCGTCGAAGATCGACAGGTACAGGCTGTGAGTGCCCGGCGTCACCGGCGTCTGCACCTTGAGCAGCGGCGTGCTGCCGTCGTACTGCGTGCCGGTGGCGGTCACGACCTGACCCGCGTCGAAGAAGGCGCTGTTGACGCTGACGATGTGCCCACCGCCGTCGAAGGCGAAGTTGTGCGGCGCCGAGATCGTAGAGCCCGTCACGCCCCAGTCGGAAACGTCCAGCTCGGCGACGAAGCCGTCGTTGAAGGCGCTGCCGACGAACTCCGGGTACTCCTCGGTCTGGAACGCGAGGTCGAACGAAAGGCAGTTCGCACCCGCAGGAATCGAGAGATCGAGCCGGAGAATCGAGACGTCGAACGCGCCTCGCGCCGCAGTGCCGTTGTCGCGACCCGCGCCGGTGTTGTCGTTCGGCGGATTGGCGATCGAGACGTCCCCGGAGGTCATCAGCACCTCCTGGGTCCCGCTCGGAGGCAGCACCGGGGTCAGGGCGCCGACGACGCCGTTGGCCGTGGGCGAGCTGCAGATGACCCACCGCTCACCGGTGACGATGCCACCGTCGTCGATCGCGCCGCCGAGCTTGGGGCAGTCCTGCACGCTCGTCGTCGCGAGCGCCGAGTTGTTGGCCGCGTTCGGGTCGGAGGTCGAGGAAGCGACCGAGGCCGTGTTGTTCAGCGTCCCTCCCGCCTGCGGCTCGACGACGATCGTGATGGTCACGAACGCCCCGCTCTCGAGCGAGCCGAGGTTGCAGGTCACCGTGCCCGAGCTCTGGTCGCACGTGCCCTGGTCGGGCGTGGCGGAGTCGAACGTCACTCCCGCCGGGAGCAGGTCGGTGACGGTGACGCCTTCGGCCCGGTCGGGCCCGATGTTCTCGACGGTCAGCGTGTAGGTCAGCGGGTTCCCGATCACAACCGGGTCGGGTGAGTCGTCCTTCGTGATCGAGAGGTCGGCCGACGCAGCAGCCGCGACGTCGTCGTTGGTCAGCATGCAGGTCTTGGCGTCGCCGGCCTGCAGCGTTATCTGGCCGCTCGAGTCGCAGTCGCCGCTGAAGCTCTGCGTGTAGCCGGGCAGGGTGTCCTCGGAGACGGTGTACGTCCCGCCCGGGGCGAGCGTGTAGGTGGTACCCAGCTCGTCGCCGGGCTGCGGGCTCCCGGTCACGTCATTGCCGCCCGTCTTCACGTGCAGGCTGAAGTCCGACGCGAGCTTGGTGCCGCCGTTGTCGTCGACGACGTGCTTGATCACCTTCAGCGTCGGAGGCGGAGGCGGAGGCGGGGGGAGGCGGAGGGGCGGTGGCGGCGGTGGCGGAGGTGGCGGAGGTGGAGGCGGCACCACATCGTCGTTGATGAGCGTGCAGGCCTTCTGATCGCCCGCCTGCAGCGTGATCTGGCCGCCCGAGTCGCAGTCTCCCGAGAAGCTCTGCGTGTAGCCCGCGTGAGCGTCCTCGGAGACGGTGTAGGTCGTGCCTCCGACGAGGGTGTAGATGTCTCCAAGCTCGCGCCCGGGCTGTGGGCTCCCGGTCACGTCCGTGCCGCCCGTCTTCACATGCAGGCTGAAGTCGCCCGCCTGCGCGGTGCCGCCGTTGTCGTTGACGACGTGCTTGATCACCTTGAGCGTGGGCGGACCGGGCACGTCGTCGTTCGTGACCGTGCACGTCTTGTGGTCGCCCGCCTGCAGCGTGACGTTGCCGCTCGTGTCGCAGTCCCCGGTGAAGCTGCGCGTGTAATTGATGGTCGGGTCCTCGGTGACCCGGTAGGTGATGTTCGGAGCGAGCGAGTACGTCGTGCCCGACTCGTCGCCCGGCTGCGGGCTTCCGGCGACGTCGACGTTGCTCACCTTCACGTGCAGGACGTAGTCGCCGGCGACGGACGTGCCCCCGTTGTCGTTGACCACGTGCTTGATCACCTTGAGCGTGGGCTGCGGCTGGACGACCGTGTCCGCCGAGTCGCTGTTGTTCGTCAGGTCGGGGTCGCTCGTCGGCGACGAGACCGAGGCCGTGTTGTGCTGGGTCCCGGCGCCGGTCGGCGTGACCTTGATCGTCACGGTCGCGTCGCCGTTGGCGAGAATCGTGCCGAGGTCGCAGCCGACCGTGCCGAGCAGCTGCGTGCAGGTCCCCTGGCTCGCCGTCGCCGAGCCGAAGGTGACGCCTGCGGGAAGCGGGTCCGTCACCGAGACCGAGTCGGCCGCGTCGCCGCCGGCATTGTGGACGGAGAGCGTGTAGGTCAGCTCCTGGCCCGCCACCACCGGGTCGGGCGAGTCCGCCTTCGTGAGCGACAGGTCGGCGACCGGGGTGTGGACGAGCGTGATCGTCACGGTCTTCGTCGCGCTCGTCTTGGCGGCGTCACAGGCCGGCCCGGGCGGGCCGCAGTTGTCGGGGTCGCCCCGGTCGGTCACGCGGTAGGTGAAGGAGTCCTGGCCGGCGGTGCCGAGGCTCGGCGTGTAGGTGAAGCCGGGGCCGGTCCCGGTCAGCACGCCCTTCGTCGGCTGCGTGACGATCTCGTAGTGGAGGTTGGCGCCCGAGGTCTCGACGTCGGAGACGAGCGCGCCCACGTCGATCGGTACCCCGGGGCCGTTCTCCTGCGCCTGCGCGGTGCCGTCCTGCGCCTGCGGGACGTCGTTGACCGGGGCAACTGTCGTCGAGACGGTGCCCGTGTCGGTCCCTTCGTGACCGTCCGAGAGCGTGTAGTCGAAGCTCGCCGGGCCGTTGTAGTCCGCGGCCGGCGTGTAGGTGACCGTGCCGGCGACGAGCGAGACGGTCCCGTGCGTGGAGCCGGTCGCGGTGACGGCGGTCACCGTCAGCGGCGTGTCACCGTCAGGATCGCTGTCGTTGGCCGTCAGGTCCGAGGCCGGGAAGGAGAGCGGCGTGTCCTCTACCGCCCCGCTCTTCGTGTCGTCGACGGCCACGGGCGGCTTGTTGACCGGCGCCCCGCCGACCCCCTTGAACGCGAAGACGAACGTGTTCGGCGTCCCGAGCGTCGGCCCGTCCGGCGTGCTCGGCTGACCGAGCGAGTAGACCTCGGCGTCGACGTCGTGGATCGCCGTCAGCGCGCCCGTCTCGGTCGCGGCCGCGCCGTAGTAGATGTGGAACGTGAGTTTCGCCCCGGGAGCGAGAGTCGGGAAGCCGAAGTCGAACAACGCGCCGTGGTCGGCCGGTCCGCTGTCGATCGCGTCGCCCTCGAACAGGATCGGCGACCGCGTCCCGAGCGGGTTCGCCGTCTGGAAGCCGTTGTCGTTCGAGTAGAGGAGCGCCGTCGCGTTGCGCCCCTGGATCGTCACGTACTCGCTGAACGCCGTCGGCTCGATGTCCCAGTCCATGACCCGGCGATAGCGAGGCGAGACCGGAGCGGCGCTCGTGTTCTCGATCGTGACCGTCGCGTCGTAGAGATTCGGCGTGATCGACGGGTGGTAGTCGTGGGTGACGCGAAGGACGGGAGTTCCGGCCGGGTTCTTGATGTCGACGACGGAGGTCGCCGTGTCGTCGGTGCTCGCGAACGAGACCAGCGACAGGTTCTGCACTCCGTCCGTTGCGACGTTGGCATACCCGGTCGTGCCCGTGGTCGCGTCGGCCGCGCCCCAGCCTTCGCAGAGACACCCGGGCGCGGTCGCTTCGGCGTTCGTCGGTAGGTAGCGCAGGCCGACCGCGGTCACGCCCCCTTCGGACGGCGCGCCCCCGCCGAGGTTCAGGTCCCCTTCGGGGTTGATACCGAGCTGGATCACATGGTTGTCGATGCACGCGCCGGGAACGGAGGCGCACGGCCTCGTCACCGTGACGTTCACGTGCCCCACGTCGGTGAGATCGCCGTCGCTGACCGTGTAGTCGAAGCCGTCGGCACCCACGAAGCCCGCGGCCGGCGTGTACTCGCACGTCACGCTCAGGCACGAGACGGTTCCGTGCGCCGGGTCGGTGTGACCCGCGACGAGGAGCCCCCCGTTGTCAGCAGGATCCGGGTCGGTGTCGTTCCCGGCTACCGAGATGGTGACCTTCGCGTCACGCACGGTCGTGGCCGAGTCGTCGACGGCTACAGGCGCGTGGTTTGCGGTCACCGTCACGGCCACCGTGCCGGTGTCCGTCTCGAAGCCGTCGCTGACGACGTAGTCGAACGAATCCGTTCCGACGTAGTTGGCCTCGGGCGTGTACATGCAGCTCGAGTCGTCGCAGAAGACGGTGCCGTGCGCGGCCGTGGGTGCGCTGCTCGTGATCGCGACCGGGTCGCCGTCGGGATCCGAGAACGTCGGAGAGACCCTGGCCCCCTTGTTCCGTCTCGTCGTCAGCGTCGCGTCGTCCGCGTGCGGCGGGTTGTTCGACGTGACTGTGACGTGGATCGTCCCTGTGGCCGTGTCGGTGCCGTCGCTGATCGTGAACTGGAACGAGTCCGCGCCCAGGTAGTCGGTCGCCGGCGTGTACGTGCAGCTGAAGAGGTTGCAGGTCGCCGTCCCGTGAGCGGCGCTCGGCGTTGCGCTCGTGATCGTAATCGGGTCGCCGTCCGGGTCGTTCCAGGCGGGGAAGTCGGTGACGGGCGTGTTCTTCTTCGTCTTCCAGTTTGCATCGAAGGCGACCGGGGGCTGATTCGGGTTGACGGTGACGCTGACCGTGCCCGTGGCCGTGTCGGCGCCGTCGCTGACCGTGTACTGGAACGAATCCGCACCGAGGTAGTCCGTGTCCGGCGTGTACATGCAGCTGAACGTGTCGCACGTGACCGTGCCGTGCGCGGCCGGGGGCGCGGCACTCGTGATCTCGACCTGGTCGCCGTCCGGGTCGAAGAAGGGCGGGAACACCGTGTTCGCGGTGTTCTTCTTCGTCGTCAGCGAGGCGTCGGGCGCGACCGGAGGCTGGTTCAGGTGGACGGTGACGCTCACCGTTCCTGTGGACGTGTCGGTGCCGTCGCTAACCGTGTACTGGAACGAGTCCGGGCCGAGGTAGTCGGTGTCAGGCGTGTACGTGCAGGTGTAGAGGTCGCACGTGACCGACCCGTGGCTCGCACTCGGCGAGGCGCTCGTGATCGAGATCACGTCGCCGTCGGCGTCGAAGATCGCCGGACTGGCCGTGGCAGGCGTGTTCTTCTTCACGCTCAGGTTCACGTCGGGCGCGACCGGCGGCGTGTTGGCGGCCGCCACGTCCGGACCGGGTGCGGCAGAGCTCGCCGAGACCGCGATCGCCAACGCGACCAGTAGCAGCAACACCGAAGAGACCCGCCAGCGCCTCATCCCTCTCCCTCTGCCTCGCCCACCACCTGAGAACGCGCGGAGTATGCGCTTGCCGATCTCAAAAAGTCAATGTGAGCAGCCGATTTCGCCACGGGCCCGCCGGAGAGCGGGCTCGACGCGCATCGGACTCCTCGATTTCCGAAGCGGGCGGCGCTTGTCGTCACACGAAGGGAGTCGGCGATCGGGCTCCCTAGCATGATCCCGCGGATGGTTTCCGAGGCGGGGCTCGTGCCCGCGGAACCGACTAGCCGCGGGTCAGCGGTTGAACCAGCGGGCCCGGCGGCTCGCGCCGAAGTGCTGCTTCTCGGCGACGAGTTCCATCGACGGCTCTTCGAACGTGCCCGTGGGCGACGGCCCGGACAGGAAGTCGACGTCCACACGGCCGATGCGGCCCGCTCCGAACTCGATGTAGCAGGCGCCGCGCCCGTCGTACGCGGCCGTCTGCCCGATCAGCGTCTCGCCGACGACGCGTGCCGCGCCCTCCGAGAACACGCCCGCCTTCGGGCACGCCGACGCTCGCGACGTCGCCGATCGCGTACACGCCCGGGTACCTCGTCTCGAGCGTGCGCGAGTCGACGGGGATGTAGCCGTCCTCCGCCATCCCGCTCTCGAGGACGACGTCGGGCGCGCGGTGCTTCGGGACGCCGAGAAAGAGGTCGTACGGCAGCTCTCTGCCCTCGTCGAGCACGACGACGCCGCGTGTCGGATCGAGCGAGCTCACCCGGCCGTTGGGGACGAACTCGATGTCGCGCTCGGCGAACGCCGCGAGCAGCGCGGCCGAGGTGTCCGGCGACGGAGGAACCGGCGTCCCGAACGGCATCACGAGCGAGATCTCGCAGTCGTCGCGGACGCCGCGCTCGGTCAGGTAGTCGTGCAGCAGCAGTGCCGCCTCACTCGGCGCCGGCGGGCACTTGAACGGCGCGCCGCAGACGCCGACGATCGCGCGGCCGCGCGTGAACGTGGGCAGAACCTCACGCAGCTGCTCGGCCCCGGCCACGGAGTAGAACTCGTTCGCCTGCGCGAGCCCGGGCGTCGCGTCGAAGTCGTAGTCGGCGCCGAGCGCCACGACGAGCACGTCGGCCTCGTGCACGCCGGCGTCGGTCGTCACCCGCCGCGCTTCCGGGTCGATGGCGGTGACCGTCTCCCGCAAGAAGCGGACACCCGGCTTGACGACCTCCGCGTACGGCAGGCGAACCTCCTCGAGCGTCGCCCGCCCGAACATCACGTCGAGCTTCGAGTACCCGAAGACGAATGCCTCGGCCGAGTCGATCAGCGTGACGCCGGCGTCGTCTCCGAACGCTTCGGACAGGACAGTCGCGAGCTCGAGACCGCCAAAGCCCGCACCCAAGACGACGACGCGCGACTGCACCGAGTGAGCCTAGCTGGCCTGCGTCGACACCAGGCCGCGAATGGAGACGGCGGGAACCGAACGCGCATGGTTCCCGCCGATCACTTGCATCTGGTGCTAGATGCCGAGGATCTCCTTCTTCTTGGCGGCGAACTCCTCCTCGGTGATCAGGCCTTGCTCCTTCAGTGCCGCGTACTTCTGGATCTCCGCGGCGGGGTCGGGCTCGGCCGGCGCGGCCGGTTCTGCGGGAGCTGCCTGCGGCGGCGGGGCCGCTGCCGCGGTCTGCTGAGCCTGGAGCTCCGCGATCTGCGCGTTCTGGTCGGCTTCCTGCTGACTCTTCTGGGCACTCTTCGCCCCCATGTGAGCCGCTCCGCCGACGACTACCGCCGTCCCGATCAGTCCGGGACCTCTGCGTCCTCTCATCTCGAGCCTCCTGTCTGTGTTAGGCCTTGGCCTCTTCCAGCGCCCACTCGCGCGCTGCCTGGACGACGTCGTGCGGGACACGCTCGAACGCGACCAGCACTCCGCCCGCGTCGCGCATCGCCTGGGCGACCTTGCGGGCCCACACGTTCTCCCAGACCAGGAGCGCCGCCGAGGAGTCCGGCTCGAGCTCCTCGCCGGCAGCTAGGAGCTCCTCGTCGTTGAAGAGCCCCTCCACTTCGATGTTCAGCTTGTCGAGCGCCTCCTGCACGTCCGGAGCGAGCTCACTGAGCTCGAACGCGGACACGTCGCCGTTCTTGTCCTTGCTGATGAACGCCACATCGATGAGGCGAATCGTCCCGGCCTCGACGAGGTCGGCGAGGGCGGGCGCGATGTCGCCTTTGAACTGGTTTCCCGGGAACGCGATCACCGCGTAGTCGACGGGTCCGATCTCGTCCATCCGTTCTCCCTTCGTGCTCCTGTCGATGTCCTATCTCTACGGAAGGCAGTCACCTTATCCGCAATACATACGACCTCAACGGTGCGACCCGGGGTCAGGCGCTGAGGTGCGACACGACGACTAGGGCAGTGCGAGCAAGACGTAAGCGTCGACCACCTCGTCTTTGCCCTTGAGCCGCAACCCGACCCTCTCTTCGACCACCGCATCGGCCGGCAGTCGCTCGTATGTCTCGGCTCCGATTAGCACCCCGCCAACAGGGGCGAGACCTTCCAGGCGCGAGCCGGTGTTGATCGTGTCGCCCACCATCGGGTACGCCACGTGGCCGTCGCCGCCGACCTCGCGAACGATCGCTTCGCCGCTGTTGACCCCGACCCGCATCCGCGGCCAATCAGGATGCTGTTCGAGAAGACCGGCAAAGCTGCGCTGGAGTGCGAGGGCGGCACACGCGGCCCGAAGCGCGTGGTCGGGCTGGTCGCCCCGGTTGTTGAAGATCGCCACGACGCCGTCGCCGATGAACTTCTCCACCTCGCCGCCGAATCGACGCGTGATCAACGGGGCTGCGATGCCCCAGTAGTTCTTGAGCACTGTCGCGACCTCGGCAGGCGCCGAGCGTTCGGAGAAGGTGGTGAACCCGACAAGGTCGCTGAAGAGGACGCTTACGTCCTGATGCCGCTCCCTCGTCGTCGAGAGGTAGAGATGCCGGAAGCGCTCGTCGCGCCATTCGCGATAGGCAGCGAAGCCGATGATCAGGTAGCCCGCCACGATCAGGCCATGCCACTCCCACCAGCTCGCGTGCCACTTGCGTTCCCCTGTGACCGCGACGCCGATCAGCGCCTCAGAGAGCAGCACGAAACAGGCGATGACAGCAGCCGGAAGTAACTTCGAGCGGTGGCGGAAGATGCTCCAGTACCGCGCTGCGCTGACCGCGTACACGATCGTTCCCACGATCGCCATGGTGGCCAGCAGGCTGCCCCTGGCGGCTTCACTGTTCTCCCCGCTCAGAGGTGGCAGGTTCGCGACTGTCCAGACGAGCCACATCGCCATGCCGATCAGCACTCCAACCCGAAGCAGCCTTCGGTGGCGAATTACCAGCGGCGCGATCCCGGGACGGACGTCGACGAACGCCGAAGCCGCCGCGAAGACGGCGCTCACCAGCAGCCCGACCGGAATGGCGACCTTGAAACCGGCGTAGTCCCTCGAGAACAGAATTCCGGGCGTCCCGAGCGCGTGAAGCGCCATGAAGCCGCCGGTCGCCATGAACGCGAGAGAAAGAAGCAGGACGCGGGCATCCCCGCGGCGGTTGGCTGCCTCACCTGCCGCGTAGCCGAGAGCTAACGCCACGGCGCCGACGATCCCGAAGAGAACGAAGTGGAGCCGGTAGTTCTCGAGGTGGGGGTCGAGTTGCGAACGGAGCAGGAGCGAGACAAGCCCAACCAGCGGAAGCGTGGCCGCCAGGAGCCACGCGGCTACTCCTACTCGCAGTCGCTGTCGAGACGGGGCCGATGCGCGCTCCTCGCGGAGCTGTCCGTAGGTGTCCGGGGCCTTCATTAGCTAGCTGCAACGCGGATCGGGCGCGAGCCCTTCCCGGTACGACGCCGCCGAATAGGCTGTCCGGATGAACGTGACGGCGCTTGCGGCGGAGGCCGTCGCCTGGAGACGTCACCTCCACGCGAACCCCGAGCTGTCCTTTCATGAGCACAACACGGCGCGGTTCGTGCGCGAGACCCTCGAGTCGTTCGGCGGCCTCGAGCTCGAGCAACCGACGCCGACGAGCGTCGTCGCGCGGTTGCAGGGCGAACGCCCCGGACGCACGCTGGCACTCCGGGCCGACCTCGACGCACTGCCGATCCAAGAGGAGAGCGGCGTCGAGTACACGTCGGGCACCGACGGCGTGATGCACGCCTGCGGCCACGACGGACACACGGCGGCGCTGCTCGCGGTTGCGCGCGAACTCGTCAGTCGACGGTCCGACCTGGCCGGGGAAGCGCGCTTTCTCTTCCAGCACGCGGAGGAGCTCCCGCCCGGCGGCGCGGCCGAACTCGTAGCCGCCGGAGCACTCGACGGGGTCGACGCCGTCATCGGCGCGCACCTCGTCTCAACGCTGGACGTGGGCAAGATCGGCGTGATCGACGGCCCGTGCACGGCTGCCGCCGACACCTTCGCCGCCACGATCGACGGCCGGGGCGGGCACGCGGCCTACCCCCACGAGAGCGTGGATCCGATCGCGATCGCTGCCCAGGCAATCTCGAACCTGCAGCACATCGTGTCGAGGAATACGGCGCCGCTCGACAACGCCGTTGTTTCAGTGACGCGAATCAGCGGTGGGACCGCCGACAACATCATCCCCGAGACGGTCGAGCTCGGGGGCACCGTTCGCACGTACCGGCAAGAGGTGCGCGAGTCGACGCAGACGGGAATCGAGCGTGTCCTTGCCGGCGTCACCGCAGCCCACGGCGCGACGTACACGTTCGAGTACACGATGGGCTACGACCCCGTCGTCAACGATCCCGAGATCGCGGCGATCGTGAGAGAGGCCGCCGACGCCGACCGGTTGGTCGACTTCGAGCCGCTGATGGCAGGCGAGGATTTTTCGGCGTATCTGCGGGCCGCGCCCGGTTGCTTCTTCTTTGTCGGCGCCGGACACGAGGGGGGCCTATCCGCACCATCATCCGCGCTTCGTGATCGACGAAGCAGCGCTGCCGGTCCTGATCGAGACGATGACCGGCGCAGCGATGAGCTTCCTCACCGTCGCCGAGAACTGAACCCACGACCAAGGGAGAGAAACGGTCATGAGCGAGTCTCCTTCTCAGCTGATAGACGCGAGAATCGAGGAGCTAGGCGACTGGCGAGGCGAGCTGCTCAGCCGGCTCCGTGCCCTGGTCAAGGAAGCCGATCCCGAAGTCGTCGAGGAGTGGAAGTGGCGAGTTCCGGTGTGGTCGCACGACGGATTGATCTGCACAGGCGAGACGTACAAGAACGTTGTGAAGATGACCTTCGCGAAAGGGGCGGCTCTGAAGGATCCCTCGGGCCTCTTCAACTCGAGTCTCGAGGGGAACACAAGGCGTGCCATCGACTTCCACGAAGGTGAGCAGATCGACGAGGAGGCGCTGAAGACTCTCGTCCGCGCCGCCGTGACCCTGAACAAGAGCTAGTTCCGGCCACCGCGCAGGGAGCCTGCCGAGACCGAGTCCGTGGAGGACAGCGACACGCCGGATGGGTCAGCACGCCTGCACGATTCCGGGAGCCTTCGGGAGGAAGACGATCCTCTTGCTCAACCGATGCGGATCAGCTTCTTGTTGACGAACTCGTCGGCGCCGTAGCGGCCGAGCTCGCGTCCGAAGCCGGAGCGTTTCGTGCCGCCGAACGGCAGCTCGGCTCCGTCCGCGCCGACGATGTTCACGTAGACCATGCCGGCGTCGATCCGGTCCGCAACGCGCTCGGCCTGCTCTGGGTCGTTCGTCATCACGTACGAGCCGAGTCCGTACGGCGTGTCGTTTGCGAGCGCGACCGCCTCCTCCTCCGACCCCACGCGATAGACCTGAGCGACGGGGCCGAACAGCTCCTCGCGGTAGATGTCGTTGTCCGGCATGACGTCCGTCAGCACCGTCGGCTCGAAGTAGTTCCCGTTGCGCTTGCCGCCGGCGACGACCGTTGCGCCCTGCTCGACCGCGCGCCGGACCTGATCCTCGAGGCGGTCGGCCGCGACCTCAGAGGACAGCGGCCCGCACTCCGTCTCGCGCTCGCGCGGATCGCCCTGCTTCACTGCGGTGAGCGCGGCCGTGAACTTCTCGAGGAACGGCTCGTAGAGCTCGTCGATCACAATCAGGCGTTTCGCGGCGTTGCATGACTGGCCAGCGTTGTCGATCCGCGCGGCGACAGCGTCCTCGACCGCCTTGTCGAGGTTGTCGGTGCCGAGCACGATGAACGGGTCGGAGCCGCCCATCTCGAGAACGACCTTCTTCAGATGCCGGCCGGCGATCTCCGCGACGGCGGCGCCGGCGCGCTCGGAGCCGGTGACGGAGACGCCGCGGACGCGCGGGTCGGCGATCACCCACTCGATCTGCTCGTTCGTGGCGTAGATGTTCACGTAGGCGCCGTCGGGGAAGCCAGCGTCGAGGAACATCTGCGCCATCGCCTCGGCCGACTGCGGGCACTGGGGCGCGTGCTTCAACAGGACCGTATTGCCGATGATCAGGTTCGGCCCCGCGAAGCGTGCGACCTGGTAGTAGGGGAAGTTCCACGGCATGATCCCCAGCAGCACGCCTAGCGAGCTGCGGCGGACGACGGCCGACCCCTCACCCGCGAGGAGCTCGATCGGCTCGTCCGCCATCAGGGCTTCCGCATTGTCGGCGTAGAACTCGTAGATCGACGCGCAGAAGTCGACCTCACCCCGCGCCTGACCGACCGGCTTGCCCATCTCGGCGACGATGATCTCCGCGAGTTCCTTTCGCCGTTCCGAGTGCAGCTCGCCGACGCGCCGCACAAGCGAGGCGCGATCGGCGACGGTCGCAGCAGTCGACCATTCCCGGTGCGCCCGGTCGGCGCGGGCGATCGCGTCCCGCAGCTCGTCGTCGGTGATCGTCGGGTACTCCTTGACCGTTTCGCCTGTCGCGGGGTCGACAACTGCGTACATGCTCGCCACTTCGCTCCTCCGTTGGTCGACTGAGGCGACTCTACAGCGTTCAAGCCAAAAACCCGGTTCGGTAGAGTCAGACGCATGACCGGGCAGCGTGCGCTGCTGGTGATCGACGTTCAGCGCGGCTTCGAGGATCCCGCGCTCGGACCCCGCGACAATCCCCATGCCGAGAAGAACGTCGCCAGGCTGATTGACGCGTGGCGCCGGCGCGGCGACCCGATCGTGGTCGTTCAGCACGATTGGGAGGGTGGACCGCTCGAGCGCGGCACGCCCGGCTTCGAGCTGAAAGAGGCCGTCGCCGGCGAGCCCGATCTGCGCATTGTCAAGACAGTGCACTCGTCGTTTCACGGAGATGTCGATCTCGATGCATGGCTGCGCGAGCGCGAGATCGACGCGATCGCGGTGTGCGGGATTCAGACGAACTTCTGCTGTGAGACGACCGCTCGCATCGGCTCCGACCTCGGGTACGACGTGTGGTTCGTCCTCGACGCGACCCACACGTTCGACATCGCCGCGCCGGATGGCGAGGTGGTGCCGGCTGCTGAGATCGCGCGCATGACCGGCATCAACCTCCAGGACGAGTTCGCGGAGGTCGTGACGACCGCGGCAGCCTGCGCGCTGCTGGATTGAAGGTGGAGGCGGCGGGAATGAGCCCGCGCAAGATCTCAATCGGTGGCGATGGTCGGTCTCATCGGGAGGTCGACCTGCAGCGCCTCCGGCAGCAGGAACACCGACCGCGAGCGAGCCTACAGCGGGTCCGGCAACGACGCGCGCGTCGTCCTCCGCGAACCGAGCATCCGCTCACGCAGCGCGTCTCGCTGTTCGACGGTGAACACCGTGGGCGATCCTAGCCCGCGGTCGAACTGCGGAAGTGCGGCGACCTAGCGCGCAGTGGACTCGGCGAGCGGGCGTACAGCGCCTCCTGGGCGGCTGCCGGTCTCCTCGATGTCGCGCATCCCGGGCAGGAACAGCGCCGCCAGCGTGATCGCCCCGCCGACGAGGCCGGCTCCCACGAGCGTCGCGCGCACGCCGATCACGGCCGCGACGGGAGCGGTGAGCGCGAACGAGATCGGCAGCAGCCCGATCGAGATCAACCAGTCGAGGCTGGAGACGCGGCCGAGCATCCTACTCGGGACGTGTCGCTGCTTGATCGTCGCCCACACGATTGTCCCGGCGGTCTCGAGCGCGTTGAAGACCAGGCACGCGAGCATCAGCTGCCACGCCGCGGTTGCGAGCCCGTAGACCGCGATCGCCAAGGTTGCGAGCGTCCACGTCGCGTACATGACGGTCACGTCGCGGCGCGGGTGCCCGCGCTGGCCCATCAGCACGGCGGCGCCGATCGCGCCGGCTCCCCCCGCCGCGAAGACGAGACCGAGGTCCCGCGCCGAGGCGTGCAGCTCGTTCTTGACCATGTACGGGAGCAGGACCTCGCTCGGACCGAGGAAGACGAGGTACGCAGCGGCCGCGGCGACAAGCGTGCCCCACAGCCAGAGGCGTCGGCGGATGAAGTCGAACCCCTCGCG
>CAVVBZ010000023.1:0-141331 GCA_963746635.1 uncultured Actinomycetes bacterium
AAGGTCGTGGCGTCGTACGCCGTGTTGAGTATCGGGACGATCCGGATTTCTCTGACCTCGAATCCGGCCGCGCGGAGGCGTGGCGCGAGTGAGCGCGGAAGGTAGGGGTCTGGCAGGTGCTCGTTCCACGCGGCCGCGATCCGAGCAGCGCGGCGGCGATCCGTGGCTGCCCAGACGAGAGAGTCCCAGTCGGTGTCGATGATCACGAGTCGTCCGCCGGGTCGCAGGACGCGGACTAGTTGATGGAGCGCGTCGTCCGGCTCGGCGAGGTACTCAATGACCTGCGTCGAGACAGCGGCCTCGAAGACCGCGTCTGCAAACGCAAGTGCGGTCGCGTCGCCCTCCAAGATGTCGACCCGGTCGCCGAGTCCGGCGGCCGCGATCCGCTTTGAGGCGATCGAGTTCATGTCAGAGCTGATGTCCACCGCGACGATCCGGCCGGTTGCACCGACCTCCTGTGCGAGCTCACAGGCGAGGAACCCGGGGCCCGAACCGAGGTCCAGGATCGATTCGCCGGCTGATGCTCGAAGCGACCGTCGCAACTCTTCGCGCTGAACGACCATGTCGGTCGTCGCGTACGCCTGCTCGAGCTGCGCGGCTGCCTTGTTGTCGTACAGCATCCCGGCCATCACCGAATCCTCGAGGCGCGCCCGATAAAGCGCAAGGCCGCCGCCTACAGGCGCGGGCGCAATGCTCGCCCCGGCATGACCTCGGGGGATATTCCGCATCACTGGCCCAGGCGAGCGCGTCCGTCAGCTAAGGCATTCTGGAGGCCTAGGCGGTTCGGGGTTCGCAGGTCTTGGCGTGTCTAAGGAGATCGACCCCCTCTCGAGAGAGGTGGTCGATCTCGAGCGTGTTGGCGTTGTGATTCCTCGATCCGGTTGTCGATCGAGGAGGTTGGTGATGGTGCAGCAGGGCCAGGTGTTCAAGTTGAGAACGAGGAGCGCGGACGGCACGGCAGGCTGGGCGTACCGGTACCGGCTCGAGGGTCGTGGGTCGGCGCGACCGCAGGTGGGCGGGTTCGCGAGTCGCATAGAGGTGCACCGCCTCACGACGGAACTCCGCCGGATAGGGAGGACGCGTTCTCGGCATGACGACTCCTTTCCGGCCAGCGATCAGCCGTCCGTCAAACCGAGGTAACTCCACCCTCCTTCATGGCATTCCTTACCATCGACCAACAACACGGGAAGCGAGGGCAAGCACGGGAAGCCGCGGGCACGAAAATCCCGTAAGTCGAAGGAATCGAGCGAGGACGAGTAGCCGCGGGTGGACGCGGTTACCCACGCTGGCGTTCCCTCAGAGCTCCCTTAGCGCTGACTGGTTAGCACACGTCGGCGTGTGGCTTTCGGTGTGTAGCCGGCAAGCGTGCGCCCCCGGCGGTCGGTCGCTCTGGCCGGCTTCGGGGGATGCGATCGGAACGACCCGCGGCTCGCGCGCGGCCGACCCCCGGTACCCACCGGGTCACCGTTGCCGCTCGGTCAGCGCGGCGGCGGCGCGACCGTGCAGGGGCTCCCGAGCTTGTAGACGAAGCTGCGTCGGGCCTCGTGGTAGCTGGGTCGGCGCCGAAGAAGCACTCTCGCGACTGCGCGAGCTCGTCGGCACAGTAGGCGGCGAGCGGTCTGCGTTGCGGCAACCTGTGGCGATCGCCGATCAAGAATTCACTCACGACTGTCAGATCGACCTGAAGTCCCTCGCGCCGTTCCGCGAGGGAGTGGTGATCGCCGACCTCGTCGATCAGCTCGACGTGTTCCCCGATTCTCGGACTTGGTCGTTCCGCCTGCGCCGGCCCCTGCTGGCCCTGCCCAAGCCCGACGTCGCTCTGATCGACCGTGAGCTTCGGCACGTCGCGCGTCCGGTTGAGGAGACGCTTGGCGACTACCTAGCGATGCCAACGCTGCCGGCCACGCCGCTTACCCCTCCACCTGCCGACTTACGCGAGCTGCCGGATCATCACGGGCCGGGTGAGGTCGGCCAGCGGCCACGAGCCTCCATGCGCCGAAGCGCGGATGGTGTCCCCCTCGATGCCCCTCGGGATACGGCCGCCTCTAACGGCCTCTACCCCTCGCTGCCAGAGGGAGTTCTGGTTCCTGAAAGCTCCATAAACGGCTCCATACCCACCGCATACTGGAGCGCGTGCAAGTCAAACTCGAAAGATAAAGCCCCGGTTTGCGGGGCTTTTGCAGAGCCCTCTGACGGACTCGAACCGTCGACCCCCTCCTTACCATGGAGGTGCTCTACCAACTGAGCTAAGAGGGCGCTTCGGAGGAGAGTAGCGCGACCGCGGCTGGGCCGCCGTCAGTCGAGTGGGGCCTTTGAAGACGTTCGCCCGCGGTCTTCTCGCCGAGGATGGCCCTTGTGTGTCGCAGTTCCCCGAAAGCCCGTTCAAGAGCCGAGTCCGGGACCTGCGTCGATGGGGGCGGGAGGATTCGAACCTCCGTAGGCTGAGCCGACGGGTTTACAGCCCGTTCCCTTTGGCCACTCGGGCACACCCCCGGGGCGGCCTATTCTAGTCGTAGGCTTAGCCGAGTGATCCTGTGCTCCAACTGCGGTCAGGAGAACCCGGAGCAGGCCCGGTTCTGCTTTGCGTGCGGCCAGCCGCTCGAGGGTGCGCCGGCGAGCTCACGCGACGAACGGCGGATCGTCTCCGTGGTCTTCGTCGACCTGGTCGGGTTCACGGGCCGGGCCGAGAAGCTCGACCCCGAGGACGTCCGGGCCGTGCTCTCGCCGTACCACGATCTCGTCCGCAACGAGCTCGAGTCGTTCGGCGGCGTCGTGGAGAAGTTCATCGGCGACGCGATCATGGCCGTCTTCGGCGCGCCGACCGCGTACGGCGACGACCCCGAGCGCGCGGTCCGCGCGGCGATCGCGGTGAGGGACGCGGTTCGGGAGGCGGACGAGCGCGACCTCCATCTCGACCTGCAGCTTGCGGATCGCCGTGAACACGGGCGAGGCGCTGGTCTCGCTGGGCGCGCGCCCGGCGCTGGGAGAGGCGATGGTCGCGGGCGACGTCGTGAACACGGCCTCGCGCCTCCAGAACGCGGCGCCGCTAAACGGCGTCATCGTTGGTGCCGAGACGTACGCGGCGACGCGCGACGCGATTCGCTACGAGCCTGCGCCCGCGGTCGAGGCGAAGGGGAAGTCGAAGCCGATCGAGGTCTGGGTCGCGATCGAGCCCACGGTTCCCGCGGGCACGCGCACGCTCTCGGGGGTCCTCGTCGGCCGCGCCCCCGAGCTCGACATGCTGCGCGGGATCTGGGGGCGGGTAGCGACGGAGCGCGTCCCGCACCTGGTGACCGTGCTCGGCCCCGCGGGGATCGGCAAGACGCGGCTCGCACAGGAGTTCGGCAACTCCGTCGAGGGTCTCGGCGGCCGCAGCGTCCACGGCCGCTCGCTGCCGTACCGCGAGAGCAGCGCCTACTTCGGCTTCGCGATGCAGGTCAAGCAGCTCTGCGGGATCTTCGAGAGCGACCCGTCGGACGTCGGGCTCGCAAAGCTCCACGAACGCGTCGCCGACGTCTCCTCGGCGGCCGACGTCGAGAAGGTGACGAGGCACCTCGCGATCCTGCTCGGCCTCGACCGCGAGGGGTCTGTCGAGGACCGCGAGGAGCTGTTCTTCTCGGTGCGCGTGTTCATCGAGTCCGTCGCCGCGGACAAGCCCACGCTGCTCGTGTTCGAGGACATCCACTGGGCCGACCGCAGCCTCCTCGACCTGATCGAGCTGCTGGCAGCGCGGCTTCGGAACCTGCCAGTCCTGATCCTGACCCTCGCGAGGCCGGAGCTGCTCGACTCGAGGCCGGCCTGGGGCGGCGGCCTCCCCGCCTACTCGGCCCTGCCGCTCGCCCCGCTCAGCCCCGAGGAGTCACGTGAGCTGGCGGAGCACCGGCTGGCGAACCTCTCGGCCGAGGACATGACTCGGCTCGCGCAGACGGCCGAGGGGAACCCGCTCTTCATCGAGCAGCTCGCCGCGACGATCGCCGAGGCCGCGTCCGCGCAATCCGGCTCGCTGCCGACGACGGTCCGCGGGATCGTCGCCGCTCGCCTCGACGCGCTCCCGGCCGAGGAGCGTTCGCTCCTCCTCGACGCGGCGGTCGTCGGCCGGACGTTCTGGCGCGGCGCGCTCGAGAGAATCGATGACGGGGGAGACCGGCTCTCGGAGCGGCTCGGCGCGCTCGAGGGCCGCGACCTGATCGTGCGCGACACCGCCTCGATCATGGAGGGCGAGCAGCAGTACGCCTTCAAGCACGTGCTGATCCGTGAGGTCGCGTACGAGCTCCTCCCGCGTGCCGGGCGCCAGGAGCGGCACGAGCGGGTCGCCGAGTTCTTCGAGGCTTCGACCGCAGAGGTCGGCGAGGCCGTGGCCGCGCTCGCACGGCACTGGCGCGACGCCGGCCACCCGGAGCGCGCGATCCCCTACTTCGTCCAGGCCGGCGAGCAGGCCGAGCGAGGCTGGGCCAAGGACCAGGCGGCCGTCCTCTACAACGAGGCGCTCGAGCTCGTGCCCGAGACGGACGCCGAGCAGCTCGCCCAGGTGCGGCGAAGGCTGGCGATGGCGCTCGCGGCCGCGGTCCACATCCCGGACGCGCGGTACCTGATGCAGGAGGGCTAGCCGGGGAAGTCCGCCGGAGTGACGTCCCCCGCGATCTCGTGGATGGCGTCGATCGTGTGCTCGCCGAGGTCCAGCGAATGCGCGCGGATGATCTCCTCGCTCGGCCCCTCGTACACGCAGTACGTCTTCACGAGACCGTCGTCGCCGACGACGACGTGGCTGTGCTCCCAGACGATCTGCGGATACTGGTCCTCGATCACCTTGCGCGAGCGCCGCCCGACTGCGGGCATGTCGCTCTCACCGACGTTGAACGAGCGAACTATCAGGTACCTGGGCACGAACCCTCCTCAGGTTGCTGGCTTGATGTTCTGGTTTACGTGGAAAACGTTGTTCGGGTCGTATTCGGATTTGATTCTGGCGAGCCGATCGTAGTTGTCGCCGTAGGCTGCGCGGACGCGCTCCTGGCCCTCGTCCATGATCATGTTGAGGTAGGCGCCGCCGGCCGAGTACGGGTGCAGGGCCTCCCAGTACTCCTTGGCCCAGGTGCTGATCTCCTCTCCCTTGGCCGGGTCGTTGTCGACGCCGACCATAACCATTCCCCAGTTCGCGTTCCGGTAGGCCCACGGAGTCTCGTCGGGCGCGACCCGGTGAACCGCGCCGTCGATCGGGTACAGGTGCATGGTCGACTTCCAGGTCGGCAGCGTGCGGGCGAACTCGACGTGCCGCTCGACGGCCTCGTCCGGGATCTCCTCGACGAAGTCGGCTCGCCAGTACCACTGGTCACCCGGCGGGTAGTAGAGCTCGTCGAACACGCTCTGCAGCACCGGGAACGGCATCTCCTGGACGGCGTCCAGCAGCAAGCCCGGCTGCGCGCGTGCCTCGGCGAGCGCTGCGTCGGCGCCCGCGGGGTCGCCGGTCCAGCACCAGACGACGCCGCAGACCGTCTGCTCGTGCAGCTCCTCCGGGAACGGCTCCGAGGGAGCGACTCCGGCGATCGCAAAGAACCCGTTGAGGTCGTCGGGCGCGTTCAGGATGAAGCTGCGGTACCAGCACAGAACGTCCGCGGCGTTCTCGAGCGACCAGAACATCGGCCCCGCGACCACCGTGCCGACCGGGTGCAACCGGAGCGTAAGGGAGGTGACGACGCCGAAGTTGCCGCCGCCGCCACGGATCGCCCAGAAGAGATCCTCGTTCGTGGTCTCGTCGGCGGTGACGATGCTTCCGTCGGCGAGCACGACCTCGGCGCCGAGCACGTTGTCGATCGACAGGCCGTGCTTGCGCGCCAGGTGGCCGATCCCCCCGCCGAGGATCAGGCCGCCCGCTCCTGTTGTGGAGATGATTCCGGCCGGCGCGGCGAGCCCGTGCTCGTGTGTCGCCGCGTCGATGTCCTTCAGCAGCGACCCGCCGCCGACCTTCGCGGTTCGTGCCTCAGGGTCGACCTCGATGCTCTTCAGCCCGGAGAGGTCGATCACCAGCCCGTCGTCGACGCTGCCCAGGCCCGGGCCGTTGTGGCCGCCGCAGCGGATGGCGATGTCGAGCCCCTGGTCGCGGCCGAAGTTGACCGCCGAGACGACGTCGTCGACGTCCGTGCAGCGCGCGATCAGCGCCGGGCGCTTGTCGATCATCGCGTTGAACAGGGCCCGCGCCTCGTCGTAGTCCGGGTCGCCGGGACGAACCAGGCTGCCGTGGAGGCCTGCGGCGAAGCTGTCGATGTCGGAGGGGTTCAGGTCGGTGCCGGAAGACATCAGGCTCCTCTCGTACTGGTCGCGCGACTCTACTTCCGGCCCTGCGCCGCTTCAAGACTCGTACGATTGACCCGTGGAACGGTTCGACGCGATCGTCGTCGGGGCCGGCCCGGCCGGCTCGACGGCCGCCTACCGTCTCGCCGAGGGGGGCGCGAAGGTGCTGCTGCTCGACCGCCAGCGCTTCCCGCGCGACAAGCCGTGCGGCGGCGGCCTGACCTACCGGGCCGTGCGGCAGCTGCCCGTCTCCGTCGACCCGGTCGTCGAGGACGTCGTCGACCGCTTCGAGCTCGGCCTCCGCTACGGGAAGCGGTTCGAGCGGAGCGGGCAGGGGCCGCTCGTCCTGATGACACAGCGCCGGAGGCTCGACGCGCACCTGGCCGAGCAGGCGGCGGCCGCCGGGGCCGACTTCCGCGACGGGCAGCGGGTGACCGCGCTCGAGCAGGAGGATGACGGCGGGATCGTCCGCTTCGACGGAACCGCCGCCCGCGCGCCGGTCGTGATCGGCGCGGACGGCGTCAACGGCGTCACCGCGCGGACGCTGGGACTCGCGGCGCAGCGATTCGGCGTCGCTCTCGAGGGGAACGTCTCTTATGCACACGCGCGCGAAGAACGCTGGCGAGGGCTCGCAGTCGTCGATCTCGGGGCCGTCGCGGGCGGCTACGCCTGGGTGTTTCCGAAGGGCGACCACGTGAACGTCGGCGTGGGCGGCTGGGAGTCGGAAGGGCCGCGCCTGCGGGAGCATCTCGAGCGCGCCTGTGCGGCGTACGGCCTTCCGGCCGGCGAGCTCGACGACCTGCGCGGCTACCGGCTGCCGATGCGCCGCGCGGGCGACCGGGCCGTCGGCGGACGGGTGCTGCTCGTCGGCGACGCGGCCGGGCTGGTCGATCCGCTCTCGGGGGACGGGATGTACGAGGCGTTCGTCAGCGCCCGGCTGGCCTCCGAGACCGCGTTCGACGTGCTCGCCGGGCGGGCGGCGAACCTCGAGGGCTACGGGCCGAAGCTCGACGCGGCGCTCGGCCGCACGCTGGCCGCCTCCTGGAAGGCGAAGCTGGCGCTCGAGCGCTTCCCGCGCCTCGTCTACGAGGTTGCCCGCATGCCGCTCGTCTGGGGCTTCACCGCCGCCTTCTTGCGCGGCGATCTCGCCCATCCGGGCGAAGCCACGGGCCTCGTGCGGGCTCCGCTGCGCCTCGTGGAGACGCTCGGCCGCTAGTTCACGCGTCTCAAGCACCGCGCAACCGGTGCCGATCAGCACCTTCGTGGACCTGAACGCGGTCTTGGCGCGCGCCGTCGAGCTTGGCGCGAGCGATATTCACCTGAAGATCGGCCAGCCGCCGGTGCTTCGGCGCGACGGCGAGCTCGGCGTGCTCCCCGATCACGCGGCGCTGACCGACACGCAGCTCGACGCAGCCGTTCAGGTCATCGCCGACATGTCCCCGGCGAAGCTCCAGTCGTTCTACGAGACCGGCGACCTCGACATCGCGTACACGCGCGACCGGCCTGCCGCGCTTCCGCGTCAACGTCTACCGCCAGCGCGGCGCCATCTCGTTCGCGTTCCGAGTCATTCCGAAGGAGGTGCCGAGCTTCGACGTCCTCGGGCTTCCGCCGGGCGTTCGCCGCCTCGCGGAGGAGCAGCGCGGGCTCGTGCTGTGCACCGGCGCCACCGGCTCGGGAAAGACCACGACCCTGGCGGCCGTCCTCGACCACATCAACCGGACGCGGCGGCTCCACATCGTCACGATCGAGGACCCGATCGAGATCATGCACGCCGACCGCGGCTGCATCGTCAACCAGCGCGAGATCGGCCTCGACACCGAGTCGTTCCTCGCCGCCGTCCGCCGGGTTCTGCGCCAGGACCCCGACGTGATCCTGATCGGAGAGCTGCGCGACGCCGAGACGGCCGAGACCGCGCTCAAGGCCGCCGAGTCGGGCCACCTCGTCTTCTCGACGATGCACACGATCGACGCGCCCGAGACGATCAACCGTCTGATCGAGTTCTTCCCGGCGGTCAAGCACCAGCAGATCCGCTCGATCCTGGCCGGCGTTCTGCGTGGGGTTGTCAGCCAGCGGCTCCTCCCGAAGAGCGGCGGCGGCCGGGTCGCGGCCGTCGAGGTGATGGTCATGAACTCGCGCATCTCGGACCTCGTCCGCGAGGCGAAGGCCGAGGAGATCAACGACGCGATCTCCGAGGGCGAGTTCTTCGACATGCAGACGTTCAGCGACGCGCTGATCAAGCTCGTCCTCGACGACGAGATCGACAAGGAGGTGGCGGCGAACGCGGCCACGAACCGCCACGACTTCCTCGTCGAGCTCGACCAGGCGCTGATGCGGCAGGCCGCAGGGATCAAGCACGGCCAGCGGCTGTCCGAGCTGGCGCAGGAGGAGGAAGAGCCCGAGGAAGAGGTGCGCATGCCCGAGCTGCGGATCGCGGGCTCTCAGGACGGATGAAAAGGCTTGCTGCGGCCTTCTCGCTCGCGCTCGTCCTCGCGAGCGGTGCGAGAGCAGACGTCTTCAGGATCGTCCCGAACGCGCCGGCAGGAAGCGGCTCGCTTCCGAGCGCGGTCGAGCCGAACGCTCCGGGCTCGATCTCGTTCTCGCGCACGAAGCCCCGCTTCGCCGAGTCGCTGACCTACCCGCAGCTCCTCGCGCTGTGGCAGCGCGCGGGCGCGAGCTACGGGATCCCGTGGCCGGTGCTCGCGGCGATCAACAAGGTCGAGTCGAACTTCGGCCGGAACATGGGGCCGAGCTCCGCCGGCGCGATCGGGTGGATGCAGTTCATGCCCTCGACCTGGGAGCGGTGGGGAGTCGACGCCAACGGCGACGGCGTCGCCGACCCGTGGAACGCCGAGGACGCCGTGACCGCCGCGGCCCGCTATCTGGCGGCGACCGGCGGGCAGACCGACATCGCATCGGCCGTCTTCTCGTACAACCACGCCCAGTGGTACGTCGACGAGGTCCTGCAGATGGCGCAGCTCTTCCGTTCCGGTGGAGTCGACGCGACCTTCAGCCTCGACCGGCTCCAGGTCTCGCTGGGCCACGCGCGGGCAGCGGTGGTGCGGGCCAACCACCGGCTCGTCGTCGCGCAGCGCCAGGCGCGCCGCCTCTGGGCGCGTGAGCGCGCGCTCAGGCAGCGGGCCTCGGCGGCCGGCGTCCTCTCCGACCAGCTCGCGCTCGAGCGCCTCGCGACCCAGGTGGGCGTCCGGCACGCCTCGGCCCAGTCGCGGGTGGCGGATCTCCGCTCCGGCCTTCTGCAGGCGCAGCAGGAGCTCGACGCGGCGCACGACCGCTCGCTCGCCGCGTCGTTCATGCCCGCGGCGGGGACGATGCTCGGCGCGCCGTCCTACGACGGGAGCTACGTCTTCCCGGTCGGCGGCGGCCCCTCGGTCGTCTCGGTCTCGCACCACCACCACGACTACCCGGCGGCCGACATCGACGCCCCGACCGGCTCGCCCGTCTATGCGCTCGCCGACGCCGTCGTCCTGCGCGCCTGGCAGTACCCGAACGGGCGCTGCGGGATCGGCCTGACGATGCGCACGGCCGACGGCCAGACCTGGACGTACTGCCACCTGTCGTACCTCGACCCGTCCGTGACGGCCGACGTCGTCCTCTCGGCGGGCGCGCAGGTCGGGCTCGTCGGCCAGACCGGCCACGCGACCGGCCCGCACCTGCACCTCCAGCTCGACCCGACGGTCAGCTACCCGCAGGACCAGCCGTGGTTCGAGCGCTTCGCGGGCGTCGCGTTCCGCTGGCAGGACGGGGGCGCGACCGACGCCGAGACGCAGGCGCCGGTGTTCGCGGTCGTTCCGGCGCAGCCGGTCGTCCCGAGCGGCCCGGTCGTTCTCTTCACCCGCTAGGCCGCGCGCCGGAACAGGAGCTTGCCGGCCGCTGCGTGCCCGGTTTGCGTTCAAGGGTGAGAGAACTTAGTCTTTAGTCATGCCTAAATTTCCGGTGACGCGTCGACAGCTTCTCGTCGGCGCTGCGCCGGCGGTGGCTGCGGTGCCACTCGCGAAGCTCGTGCTTGCCGAGGCCGGCAAGGCCGCCCCGGAGCCGATGCCCGGGATGGACCACGCGGCGATGGAGCACATGCAGATGGGCGGCATGAGCCACGCGGCCATGATCGGGAGCGAGGTCCAGGCTCCCGGGCGCGCAGGGGATCTCGACGACCTCCTGTACCCGCCCAGAGCGCTTCCCCACCGGCCGGGCCGGGTTCGGGAGTACTCGCTCGTCGCCCTGGATCGGAAGATCGAGGTCGCGAAGGGCGTCTTCTTCTCCGCCTGGACGTACAACGGGACGGTTCCCGGGCCGGTTATCCGCGCCACCGAGGACGACCTGCTCCGGGTGCGGTTCACGAATGCCGGCTCCCACCCGCACACGATCCACTTCCATGGGATCCACCCCGCGAACATGGACGGGGTCTTCGAGATCGTGGAGCCGGGTGGGACGTTCACCTACGAGTTCCCGGCCCGCCCGCACGGGATGCAGCTCTATCACTGCCACTCGACGCCGCTGAAGAAGCACATCGCCAAGGGGCTGTACGGCGCGTTCATCATCGACCCGCCCGAGCCGCGACCGCCCGCGCAGGAGCTCGTGATGGTGCTCAACGGCTTCGACACCGACGGGGACGGCGAGAACAACTTCTACGCCGTCAACGGGCCGACCTTCTACTACGCGAAGTACCCGATCCGGGTCCGCCGCTCGCAGACGGTGCGGATCTACATCGCCAATCTCACCGAGTTCGACCTGATCAACTCGTTCCACCTGCACGGCGACTTCTTCCGCTACTACCCGACCGGGTCGAGCGACGCGTTCGAGTACACCGACACCGTGATGCTCTGCCAGGGGCAGCGCGGGATCATCGAGATCGACTTCGCGCACACGGGGCGCTTCATGTTTCACGCTCACCAGTCGGAGTTCACCGAGCTCGGCTGGATGGGGTTCTTCGAGGTCGTCGACTAGTGGCCTCGAGCGACGACGGCCGACCGGCCCGGGACCGGAAATCGGCTGTGGGCGCTGGTTCCACTTCTGGTGCTCGCCGTGGTCGTCGCGGTGTTCGCGTCGAGGGCGACCTCGCTGCTCCACCTCGTCGGCGACACGCCGGCTCCCCGGGACGAGTTCGACATCCGGCGGGTGGAGTTCAAGCCCGGCGAGATCAGGATCCGCGTGACCAACCCGCAACGGCCGAAGCTGACGATCGCGACCGTCACCGTCGACGACGCGATCGTTCCGTTCCAGGTCGACGGGCCGAAGACGCTCGGCCGCCTGCGCTCGAGCACGATCGTCGTCCCGTTCAGCTGGGTCGAGGGCGACCCGTACACCGTGGGCGTCACGAGCTCGAGCGGTATTCAGACCACCTTCGACGTGCCCGTCGCAGTCGAGACGCGCGGCGCCTCGCCGCGCGGCGTTCTCGGCTACGCCCTGATCGGGTTTCTCGTCGGGATCGTCCCCGTCGCGCTCGGGCTCGCCTGGCTCCCGTCGCTGAGGCGCGCCGGCGCCCACTGGCTCGCCGCGTTCATGGCCCTGACCGCGGGCCTGCTGAGCTTCCTCGCCCTGGATGCGCTTGCGGAGGCTCTCGACCTCCAGACGCGTCTTCCGAGCGGGCTCCAGGGGCCGGGGTTGATCCTGCTCGGCGTCTCGGCGAGCTACCTCGGGCTCACGTTTGCGGCCCGACGCCTGTCCGGCCCGGAGCGGCGCGTCGAGGGTGCGCCGCTCGAGGGCGCGGCGCTCGCCACGCTGGTCGCGATCGGAATCGGGCTGCACAACCTCGGCGAAGGCCTGGCGATCGGTTCCTCGATCGCGCTCGGGGAGCTGGCGCTGGGCACGTTCCTGATCGTCGGCTTCATGGTCCACAACATCACCGAGGGGCTCGCTATCGCGACTCCCATGGCGCGTGGCCGGCGGGTCGGGATCCCCAGGCTTGCGCTCCTCGCGCTCGTTGCGGGCGGGCCTGCGATCGCCGGCGCGTGGCTCGGCGGCTTCGTCACGAGCGACTTCCTCGGCGTCCTGTTCTTCTCCGTTGCGGTCGGCGCGGCGCTTCAGGTCGTGGTCGAGGTCGTGCGCTACGTCGCCCGCCGTGCGCCCGGAGGCCTGCAGTCGGGATACGCCATCGGCGGCTACCTCGCCGGAGTCCTGATCATGTACGTGACGGGACTGCTGGTCGGATGAGCGCCACAGGCGAGTCGGAGCCGGCGGCGCGCCGGAGACGTCGAGGTCACCAGGTCGCACCCGGCGACTTCAGCACGGCGGTCCAGGACTATCTCCGGGAGATCTACAAGCTCCAGGGCGAGGGAGCGCCGGTCAAGACGTCGGCGCTCGCGCGAAGCATGGGCGTCGCCGCGCCGTCGGCCACGGGCATGGTGAAGAAGCTCGCCACGCTCGGGCTTGCCGACCACGAGCCGTACCGCGGCGTTCGCCTCACGCCCGCCGGCGAGCGCATCGCGCTCGAGATGATCCGCCATCACCGGCTGCTCGAGCTCTATCTGGCCGAGACGCTCGACCTCGGCCTCGACGAGGTTCACGACGAGGCGGACCGGCTCGAGCACGCGATCTCCGAGGCGCTCGAGACGCGGATCGACCAGGCGCTCGGATCGCCAACGCAGGACCCTCACGGAGATCCGATCCCCGACAGCAGGCTCAGGATCGTGCCCTCGAACGCGAGGCGGCTCGCGGATCTCGAACCGGGCGAGCGGGCAACCGTCGAGCGGATCCCCGACGGCGACGGGGAGCTGCTGCGCTACCTGACGAGTCTCGCGCTCGTCCCGGGACGGCAGGTCGAGCTCGTGCACTCCGCTCCGCTCGGCGGGCCGCTCACCATCCGCGTCGACGGTAGGGAGACCGCGATCTCCCGGCAGCTCGGCTGCGCGATCAGCGTCGCCGCGTCCGGGCCTGTAGCGCGACGAAGAGGTGGCATAGTTCGCGCCATCGCTGATCGTCGAGAAACGCTGGGCAGGACCGCGCGGCTCGCGCCGGCTCTTGCGGTTGCAGCGGTCGCCGGGCTGCTGCTGGGGACGCATCCGTCGGTGACCCGCGCCCTGGCGGCGACCACGACCGGATCGACCGACACCACGACGACCGAGACGACCACGTCCGAGTCGACGACGGCACCGGAGACGGTCACCGAGACGCAGACGACGACCACCACGGTCCCGGCCACGACGAGCACGGAGTCGACCACGGCGACCACGGAGCCCGCGTCCTCGTCGAGCAGCACGCCCTGGGGCTGGATCGCGCTCGGGCTCGCGCTGGCGGCGATCGCCGTGATCGCGTTCGCGATCTGGCAGCGGCGCCGCGCCGGAGCGGAATCGTGGGAGGACCAGTCCACGGACCTCAGGCGGCGCAGCCTGCTGACCCTGGACGACGTCCTGGCCCAGGGCTCGGTCGTGACCGGGCGGGTCCAGGCTCTCGCCGGCGAGGCGCAGGCGCTCGAGGCGCACGCCCCGGACGACGCTTCCCGGATGGAGGCCGGCCGCCTCCGCGCGCGCCTCGACGAGCTCGCGGCGACCCTCGAGACCGACCGGAAGCTGCGGCTCGGCTCGCCGCCGCCGAGCCAGGACCAGATCGTCTATTCGGACGCGCTGATCCGCCAGCAGGCCGAGCAGCTGCAAGGCGTGCTGCGGCCTCCGCGGCAGGGCCAGACCCCTCAGTAACCGGCAGATCACCCGGTAGGGGGATGACTCGCGCCCGCGCGGGTGCCGAAGGGACTTGCATGGCGGTCCGGCTTGCCGCGCTATTGCCTCGTGCGGTCGTTGTGGTTCTCGTGTGGATGCTGGCGACAGCAGCCTTCACGCTGGCCGCCGACCGGCAGATCATCGGCCCGTCGGCCTCGACCGCGACCAAGCCCGCGCCGGCTCCGCCGCTCGAGGTCCCCTCGGTCACCGGGCAGGCCTTCGTGTTCGCGAAGGGCATGCTCGAGGACGCGGGCTTCGCCTGGCGGGTCGTCGGCTCCGTCCACGGCTACGCCGGTAACACCGTCGCCTCGCAGTCCCCGGCCGCGGGGACGAAGGTCATCAACACCGGGGCGCCGACGGTCGTCCTGCACCTGGCCAGGGGCCCGTACGAGCAGCAGGGCGCTCCCGAGGACACCGCCAGCTACGTGGGCACGCGGATCGTGCTCGCCGGCCCGTCCGGGACCGCGATTCACCAGGCGCCGGTCGCCAAGCCGAAGGCGAAGCCGGCGCGTCCAGCCGTGAAGCCGAAGAAGAAGCCAACAGCCACCAAGACCAAGCCCGTCGCCAAGAAGCCGGCCAAGAAGACCGCGCCTGCGGCCAGGCCGCCCGCGTTCACCGTCCCGGGCGCGCCGAAGGAGCCGCTCGACGAGATCAGCCTCCCCGCCCGCGCGAACCAGCTCGCGGCGTGGGCCGCCACGAACCCGAAGCTCAGCAAGAAGAACGTCCAGCACTGGCTCTACCAGCACGCCTGGATCGTCGACGGGGCCAAGTTCGGCTGGTGGCACGGAGCGCAGGCGCTCACGACCCTGATCGCCGTCGACCAGAAGCTCCAGAAGACCTGGGGGATCGGCCACCGCAGCCAAGCCGTCGCACGCGCCGCGCTCAAGCGAGTCGAGCGAGAATCGAAATGACCCGGCGACTGCAGCGCCGCCGGCTGCTCGGCGAGCGCGGCTACACGCTGGTCGAGATGCTCACCGTCATGGTCGTGCTGGGCGTCGTCATCACGAGCCTGACCACCGTCTTCGTCTCGGCGTCCAACTCCGAGACCGACATGAACAACCGCTTCCAGGCGCAGCTGACGGCCAGGCTCGCGCTCGACAAGATCAGGCGCGAGGCGCACTGCGCGAGCGAGGCGACGCCGACCGGATCCTCCTCGTCGGTGACGCTGACGCTCCCGGTGGGGTGCACGGCCAGCGGGACGACGATCACCTGGTGCACGCGGAACATCTCCACGAACCGCTACGGCCTCTACCGCGTCGTGGGGTCGACGTGCACGGGCGGCGTCAAGTGGGCCGACTTCCTCGTCTCGAGCTCCACGGCGCCGACCTGCGGCAGCCCGACGGCCATCTGCGCCTTCAACTACACGGACTACACGGCCACCTCGCTCGGGAAGCTGCACGTCGACTTCCCGGTCAACATCAAGCCGTCGCGGACCGTCAACTCGTACGAGCTGATCGACGACGTCGTGTTCCGCAACAGCATCCGGCAGTAAACCCTCGCCGCCCGTGAGCCGATAAGCCGCACGTGGACGTCGCTCTCGGAATGCTCGCGTTCTGGCCCGCCCTCGCGCTCGGCAGCTTCGTGAACGTGGTCGCCGCCCGCGTGCCCCAGCGCCGCTCGGTCGTAAGGCCGCGCTCGGCCTGCATGAGCTGCGCGACCGAGCTGGCCTGGTACGACAACATCCCGGTGATCTCGTGGGTCGCCCTGCACGGGCGCTGCCGCTCGTGCGGCGTTCGGATCAGCCCGCTCTACCCGGCCGTCGAGCTCGCCACCGCAGGGCTCGTGGCCGCGTGCTTCGTCGTCTTCGGCCTCACGGGAGAGGCGGTCGTCGCCTCGTTCTTCTGCGCGGTGCTCGTCGCCGTCACCGCCACCGACCTCACGCACCGGATCGTCCCGAACCGGATCGTCCTGCCGGCGGCCCTGGTCGTGCTCCTGGCGCAGACCGCCCTCGACCCGAGCCCGGAATGGCTGCTCGGCGCGCTCGGCGCCTCGGGCTTCCTGTTCGCCGCGGCGATCGCCTACCCGGCCGGGATGGGCATGGGCGACGTCAAGCTCGCGCTGCTGCTCGGAGCGATGCTCGGCTATCTCGTCGGGGTCGGGCTGATGATCGGGATGGTCGCCGCCCTGGTCCCGAGCGTCTACCTGCTGGCGCGACACGGTGCCGCCGCGCGCAAGATGGGCATCCCGTTCGCCCCGTTCCTGGCCTTCGGAGCGATCGTCGCGCTCTTCGCCGGCCAGGTGATCTTCGACGCTTATCTAAGCGCTTTCTAGCGCCTGCTGACTCAGCTTTAAGAGGCGTTTTGCCGATACCTCGTTCGAGGTATGGATCTCCCCAAGTTGCGCACATCTGGCCAGGCCGGACCGGCAGAGGCTGCCGGTGCAGCCGGCCTGCCCGCGTTTCAGGTCAACGAGCTCGCCGAGCTCGTCGCCGACCTGATCGAGACGACCGGCCTGATCCCGGCCGACAAGCTCGCCCTCATCCGCGGCCGGGTCAAGCAGGGCGGCTCGTTCGCCCAGGGGGTGCTCGACGAGAACGTCGCGTCTCCTGACGGCATCGCCCGCACGCTCGCCAGCCGCTTCCACCTGCCCTTCGTCGAGCTCCCGGTCGTCGGCGTCGACGCCAACAGCGTCCAGCAGCTCCCGCTGCACGTGCTCGAGCGCGTGAGCGCCGTCCCGTACGCGCTGGAAGGGAACATCCTCCGCGTCGCGGTCGCCGACCCGAGCAACGTCCAGGCGATCGACGAGCTCCGCCTGGGGACGAAGTTCCAGGTCGAGCTCGCAGTCGCCTCGCGCGAGGAGATCGCCACCGAGCTCCGCCGACTGGGCCGCGCGTCCGAGGCCTTCGGCGCGCGCGCGATCGTCGACGCGGAAGACGCGCTCCTCGAGGAGGAGAAGGAGGACGAGTCCGACCTCGAGGTCGACGACGGCATCTCCGACGCGCCGCTCGTCCGCCTCGTCAACTCGATCATCTTCCAGGCCGCCGAGGACGGGGCCAGCGACATCCACTTCGAGCCGCAGGAGGACACGCTCGCCGTGCGCCTGCGCATCGACGGCGTGCTGCACGAGGTGCAGCGGATCCCGAAGCGGATGATGGCCGGTGTCACGACGCGCCTGAAGGTGCTCGCGAAGCTCGACATCGCCGAGCGCCGAAAGCCGCAGGACGGCCGCATCTCGCTGAACACGGCCGCGGCCGGCCGGATGCTCGACATCCGCGTCGCGACCCTGCCGACGGTCGAGGGCGAGTCGGTCGTCATGCGTCTGCTCGACAAGTCCAAGCAGGCGCCGACCCTCACCGACCTCGGCCTCTCCGAGGACATGCGCGAGAAGCTCGAGAAGATCATCCGCCGCCCGACGGGCGCGATCCTCGTCACGGGGCCGACCGGCTCCGGTAAGTCGACGACGCTGTACGCGGCGCTGACCGAGATCAACCGGCCCGAGATCAACATCATCACCGTCGAGGATCCGGTCGAGTACCGGCTCGGAGGCGTCAACCAGGTGCAGATCAACCCGCGCGCCGGCCTGACGTTCGCCGCCGCGCTGCGGTCGATCCTCCGTTCCGACCCCGACGTGGTGATGGTCGGCGAGATCCGCGACAGCGAGACGGCCAAGATCTCGATCGAGGCCGCCCTCACGGGCCACCTCGTGCTCTCGACGATGCACACCAACGACGCCCCTGGCGCGATCTCACGTCTCACGGAGATGGGCGTCGAGCCGTTCCTGACCGGCTCCGCGGTCTCGGCCGTGCTCGCCCAGCGCCTGGCGCGGAAGCTCTGCTCCCATTGCTGCGAGATGTACTCGCCGACCACCGAGGATCTGATCTCGGCCCGCGTCTCGCCCGAGGTGGCGGCCGCCGCGGACGGCGTCGTCTTCTACCGCAAGAAGGGCTGCCCTCGCTGCGGCCAGACCGGCTACAAGGGCCGGGTCGGGATCTTCCAGCTCCTCGTCATGAGCGAGAACCTCGAGACGCTCGCCGCGAACAACGCGAACCGCGAGGAGCTCGACCGCGCCGCGATCGGCGAGGGCATGAGAACCCTCTGGGACGACGGTCTCGGCAAGGTCGCAGCCGGCCTCACGTCGGTCGAAGAGCTAGCCCGCGTTACTACTTAGCTCTAGACGCAACGAAGTCAGCGTGCAGGACTCGGCCGAAGGCCGAGTGCTCTGCGCGGGTTTCATTCAGGCAGCCTGGATGTCGCAGCCGAGGTACATGAGTGCCTCGACCGCCTCGGTCACGAAGGCCGTGGCCTCGCGGGCGTTCCCGAACGTGTAGGGGCCCGGGCGCGCCGGCTCCGGGTTGTTGATGCCGACCGGGAAGACCTCGGCCTCGACCACGCACGAGTCGCCGTAGTCGATGGCCCGCAGGACCGCGATCGAGCGGCCGTCCTTGCGCGCGTGGCGGACGAAGAGCTCGTGTGCCCGCGCGTGGGGCTCGGGCGTGCTCACGACTGCGCGGTGGTTGCCGCGGCCGCCGCTGCGTTCGTGGCAGCCTGCGCGACCGTGTCGCGGTCCGTGTAGCCGCTGAGGCGCACGAAGAGCATCCGCGGGCGCTGGAAGACGAGCACGGCCGGGTCGTCGAGGACCCGGTCGGCCGCGGAGGCGCCGGTGGTCAGCAGCGAGGTCAGCGGAGCGGCGATCTTCTCGTTCGTGACGTTGAGCGCGACGAAGCCTGCGCCGGCTGCGGCCGCTCCCTGCCGCGCCTCTCCGAGCACCAGCGCGTCGATCGAGGACTTGGGCGCGTAGAGCGCGACGACGACGACCTCGTGCGTCTGCAGCTCGAGCGCGAGCGAGCCCGGCATCCCGTCGATCACGGCCGGCGTGGCCGTCCTCTTCTTGACGTGGACACGGACGGCCTTCTTGGTCTTAGGTCGACTTCTTCACCGTCTTCGCCGTCGTCGAGCGAACGTGGTGCTTGACCGGATGCAGAGGCTTGATCTGCGTCGCGGCGTCCGGCGCGCTCTGGCCTCCGCTCATGAGGAACAGTCCTCCGCCGACGGCGACGAGCGCGACGAGCGCGCACAGGGCAATGATGCGAACCCGCTGACTCACGTTGTTTCTATCGGCATTGCGCGCGCCGGGCTTGACGGCAAACGACGAGGGCGCGGAGGCCGCGCCCTCGTCGACGTTGGCTAGCAGCCGCCGGCTGTGATGTCGCCCGACGGGCCGGACTTGTGGTACGTGGCCGTTCCCGGGACGGTGTTGCGGATGCAATAGCCGCCGAGGGTCGCGACCGAGATCTTGACGTTCTTGATGCCGGCGTCGTACGACCCCTGGAGCTTCGTCAGCGTGACGCCGACGTAGCCCGTCGAATGGTCGGCGTTGAACGCCTCCATGCCGGGCACGGCGGCGCGGACGTTGGCCTGGGCGGCCGAGTTGTTGGCGCGGCTGCGGAAGCTGAGGTACGACGGGATCGCGATTGCGAGCAGGATCCCGAGGATGATGATCACGACGAGGAGCTCGATCAGCGTGAAGCCGCGATCCTGCTCCCGCAACCGGTGCCACAGATTGTGGTTCATGGCGACGCTCCTTCGGATGGAAACTGCGGTGGCTCCAAAGAAGATCGGCCTACGATCCCTCGACGCCGACCCCCGACGGGTGCTAGCAGGTGCCGGACTTGATGTCGCCCGACGGGCCGGACTTGTGGTACGTGACCGTCCCGGGAATCGTGTTCTGGATGCAGTAGCCGCCGACTGTCGCCGCCCGGACGGTGACGTTCTTGATCCCGGCGTCGTAGCTGGCCTGGAGCTTCGCGAGGTTCACGCCGGCGTAGCCCGTGCTGTGGTCGACGTTGTACGCCTCCATGCCGGGGACCGCCCCGCGGACGTTCGACTTCGCTGCCGAGTTGTTGGCCCGGTCACGGAACGTGAGGTACGAGGGGATCGCAATCGCGAGCAGGACCCCGAGGATGATGATGACGACGAGGAGCTCGATCAGCGTGAAGCCGCGCTCGTCGCGATTGAGGCGTTGCCGCGGGTTGGTCATTGGAAGATGCTCCTTCTCGGCTTCTGGAAAGACGGTGGCGGTCCCGTTATCGGTTGGACGAGGCGGTCCCAGTACCCCCGAAAGGACAAGGGCGCGGTTTCCCGCGCCCTTGCGCATTACCGTGGTGCTAGGGACGGTGCCTAGCAGTTGCCGGTCTTGATGTCGCCGGACGGGCCGGACTTGTGGTACGTCGCCGTGCCCGGAACGGTGTTCCGGATGCAGTAGCCGCCGAGCGTCGCGACCGAGATCTTGATGTTCTTGATCCCGGCGTCATACGACCCCTGGAGCTTCGTCAGCGTGACGCCCACATAGCCGGTGGCGTGGTCGGCGTTGAAAGCCTCCATGCCGGGGACGGCTGCGCGGACGTTCGCCTGCGCGGCCGACTTGTTGGCCCGGGTGCGGAAGCTGAGGTACGAGGGGATCGCGATTGCAAGCAGGATCCCGAGGATGATGATCACGACCAGAAGCTCGATCAGGGTGAAACCCTCATCGCGCCGCGTCTGACCGAGCCGGTTCGTAATTCTGGAAAGCATGCGTGGTCCTCCTGATAGGGGTGCGCAGATGGCTCGCGAGGTGGTATCGGCCGGCCGAGCGCACGCCTTCTCCCTCGATGGGGTGAAGCGAACGGCCTCGAACCCGCTTTGGAACGTCCTCTCAAGAATGGGGTAGGCAGTGCCGATAGCTCGCGCGGAGGGCTATGCCTGCGGACCTGTACTCCATCGACGATCTGCTCGAGCAGATGGTGGCGCGAAATGCGTCCGATCTGCACGTCACCGTCGGCGCGCACCCGGTGGTCCGCGTGCGCGGGCACCTGGAGCCGCTGCAGGACATCGAGCCGCTGACGGCCGACGTGACCCAGCAGCTCCTGTACCGGATCCTCTCGACCGAGCAGCAGAAGAACCTCGAGGTCAACCGGCAGATCGACTTCGCGCACGCCATCCCCGGCCTCGCGCGCTTCCGCGTGAACGTGTACTGGCAGCGCGAGGCGCTCGGCGCGGCCTTCCGCCTGATTCCGACCGAGATCAAGACGCTCGAGGAGCTCGGGATCACCGCGAGCCTCCACGCGTTCACGGACAAGCCGCGCGGCCTCGTGCTCGTGACTGGCCCGACCGGCTCCGGCAAGTCGACCACGCTCGCCGCGCTCATCGACGAGATCAACCGCAAGCGCGCCGAGCACATCCTCACGATCGAGGACCCGATCGAGTTCGTGCACCGGCACAAGCGCTGCGTCGTCAACCAGCGCGAGATCGGCGTCGACGCCACCGACTTCGCGAGCGCGCTCCGCGCCGCTCTCCGCCAGGACCCCGACGTGATCCTCCTCGGCGAGATGCGCGACCTCGAGACGATCGGGACCGCGCTGACGGCAGCCGAGACGGGCCACCTCGTCTTCGCCACGCTGCACACGCAGAGCGCGCCCGGCACGATCGACCGCGTCATCGACGCGTTCCCGGCGGCGCAGCAGGACCAGGTGCGGATCCAGCTCGCGGCGACGCTCGAAGGGATCGTCACGCAGGCGCTGCTGCCGACCGCCGACGGCAACGGGCGGATCGCCGCGCTCGAGATCCTCTTCCCGGACGACGCCGTCCGGAACCTGATCCGCCAGGCCAAGGTCGAGCAGGTCTACTCGGTGATGCAGACCGGAACGTCCAAGGGCATGCAGACGATGGAGCAGTCCCTCGCCGAGCTCACCCAGCGCGGCGTGATCACGATCGACGTCGCCCTCTCGCGGTCGAGCCGCCCCGAGCAGCTCCTCGGCCTCCTCGAGCGCGCCGGCTTCCCGGTCGGCGAGCAGAGCGAGGCGGCCGCTCCGAGCCTGAGGATCGCGGAGGCCTAGGCGTGGTCGACTGGAACAAGGAGCTCAAGTTCTCGCTGCGCCGCAAGGACCCGGACGCCGAGCCCGAGCTCGACGAGACCGAGGTCGTTGCAGAGGAGCCCGAGGCGGCACCGGAGCCAGAGCCCGAGCCTGTCGCCGAGGCCCCGGCGGCCGAGCCCGAGGAGGCTCCCGCTGCACCGGAGCCCGAGCCGGCGGCGCCCGCGCCTGCGGTCCCGACCCCGGCGCCGGCCGCTGCGACGCAGGTCGTGCAGGCCCCGAAGCCCCAGAAGACCTCGCTCCTGAAGAAGGAGTTCTCCTTCAAGCGCAAGGAGAAGAAGCAGCCGCTCGTCGAGGAGGACCAGGGCTTCGACGACGAGAGCGAGTCGAAGCGCGGCCGCAAGCGCGGCTCCAAGGCGGCGAGCGTGAACAAGAAGCGCGTCAAGAAGCTCGTCGGCCTCAAGGTCGGCGGCTCGCAGATCGCCGCGGCCCGGGTCGTCAACAACGGCGTCCCCGAGCTCGTCCAGGTCGCGCGAGAGGACATCGACCACCCGTTCGTCGTCGGCGGCGAGCTGCGCGAGCCCGAGCTGCTCGCGGACACGCTGCGCACCTTCTTCAAGAAGCACAACCTCCCTCGCCAGGGCGTTCGCCTCGGCATCGCCAACAACCGCATCGGCGTCCGGATCTTCGAGGTCGCCGGGATCGAGGATCCGCGCCAGCTGGAGAACGCGATCCGGTTCCGCGCGCAGGAGGTCCTCCCGATCCCGATCGAGGAGGCCGTGCTCGACTACCACGTCCTGGGCGAGCGGGTCGGCGAGGACGGGACGACGATCGTGCGCGTTCTGCTCGTGGTGGCCTACCGCGAGCTGATCGACCGCTACGTCAGCGCCTGCAAGAAGGCCGGCATCAAGCTCGTCGGCATCGACCTCGAGGCGTTCGCGCTCCTGCGTGCGATGGCCGAGCCCCGCGGGGGCGACGAGGGTCCCGCGGACGCCGCGGTGGTCGTCGTCGCGATCGGCCGCGACCGCTCGACGTTCGCCGTCTCCGACGGCCGCGTGTGCGAGTTCACGCGCGTGCTGGACTGGGGCGGAGGCACGCTCGACGTCGCGATCGCGCGCGAGCTCGACCTGGCGCCGTCCGAGGCCGAGCCGGTCAAGCGAGAGATCTCCCTCATCACCGAAAACGTCCCCGAGGGGCTCACGGCCGAGCAGGCCCAGGCGGCTCGGGAGGGGGTGAGACGCCAGCTCCAGACCTTCGCGCGCGAGCTCGTCTCCTCGCTCCAGTTCTACCAGAACCAGCCCGGATCTCTGGGCATCGGCGAGATCGTCATCACCGGCGGCACGGCGCACCTCGGCGGGCTCGCCGAGGAGCTGCAGAAGCTGATCGGCGTCCGCGTGACCGTGGGCGACCCGCTCACGCGCGTGCGGCTCGGCAAGAAGGTTCGCGAGACCGAGCAGCTCGGCTCGCTCGCGGTCGCAATCGGCCTGGCGATCGAGGACTGAGCACGTGCGCGCGATCAACCTCCTCCCCAAGGACGACGCCCGGCGAAGCGGCAAACAGCAGAAGAAGCAGTGGATCGTCGCGATCCCGGTGGTGGTCGCGTTGCTGCTGACCGTCGCTCTCGCGGCGGCCTTCCTCAACGCGAGCGGCAAGGTCAAGTCCAAGCAGGCCGAGCTGACCGGGCTCAAGGCCGAGCTCGCCGCGATCCCGACTCCCGACGTCTCCAAGGTCCAGAGCCAGAACGCCCTCGCGGCCGAGAAGCAGACGCGCGTGACCGCGCTCAACGCCGCGCTCTCGCACCGCGTGGCGTGGGACCGCGTCCTCCGCGAGCTCTCGCTCGTCCTGCCGAACGACGTCTGGCTGACGACGGTCTCGGCGAAGGCGCCCGTCTCCTCGTCGGTGGCGGCCGCGCCCGCGGCGCCTGCCGGCACCGTGGCCGCGACCGGGCTGACGCTCGACGGCTACACGTACTCCCACGCGGCCGTGGCCCGCCTGCTGAGCCGGCTTGCCGTCATCCCCGACATCGGAAACGTCCAGCTCCAGCAGAGCCAGCTGTCCAAGGTCGGCAACCAGCAGGTCGTGCACTTCACGATCGCGGCCGACGTCCACAGCCCGGGGTCGAGCTCGTGAAGCGCCAGGTCCCGCAGTCCGTCGTGATCGTGCTGATCGTGGTCGGGTTCGTGCTCGCCGCGGCCGGCGGCTACTTCCTCGTGATCGGGCCGCAGCGCTCGAAGGCGGCCGACATCGGCAAGCAGATCGCCGACACGAACGACGCCATCACCTCGGCCCGCGCGTTGACCCTCCAGGCCAAGCAGGGCGGACAGATCCGGATCGCCGACGTCTTCCGCCTGACCAAGGCCATGCCCGACCAGACCGACATGGCCGGCATCGTCCTCGAGCTGAACCAGGTCGCGCAGGCGAGCGGCATCACGTTCGAGCAGATCACGCCCTCCGCCACCGCGACCCCGCTCAGCGGGTACGTCGCGATCCCGATCACGGTCGAGTTCCAGGGCAACTTCTACGAGCTCGCCGACTTCCTGTACCGGCTCCGCAACCTCGTGGACGTTCGTCACGGCGCGCTCGACGCCAACGGGCGGCTGTTCGCGATCGACTCGATCTCGTTCGCCGAGGCGCCTCCGCCTCCGGGCTTTCCGCAGATCCGCGCCCAGCTCACGATCGACGCGTTCGTGTTCGGCACCGGCAGCGTGCCGACGGTTCCGGCGCCCGCGACCGGCGCGACCGGAGCGAGCGGCGCGACGCCGGCCACGACGACCACGACGCCGACCACCACGACCACGCCGGCCGCTCCGCCGGCGAGCGCGAGCTCGGCGATGCCGGGGGCGAGCGGCTGATGGCCAAGTCCTTCGATCCCAAGGCCAAGGCCAAGCGGCAGAAGATCATCGCCGCGGTCGGCGGCGTGCTCCTGCTCGGCCTGCTGGCCTTCCAGGTGCCGCGCACGATGAAGATGCTGAACCAGTCGAGCGCGAGCGCCTCGGATTCGTCGTCGAGCACGGTCTCCGTGACCGTGTCGGGGCCGATCGCGGCGCCCTCGCTGAGCGGCGGCAACGCAACCGCGTCCGCCACGAGCGTCGCGCCCGGCGGCCTGAGCGACCCGAGCGAGGTCTCGACGGCCAACTCCGGCCAGCTCCTCGCGTTCAGCCGTTTCCGCACCAAGGATCCCTTCGCGCAGCAGATCAACGTGGCCTGCGCGTCCGGCAGCTCCGACTCGAGCACTTCGAGCGCCTGCGAGTCGGGCTCGGGCTCGAAGCCCTCGACGGGATCGACGTCGCCGCCCTCGGGCGGCGGGTCGACCGGCGGCGGGACGACGACCACGCCCGCTCCGTCCGCGGCGACGGCGACGACGGCCGTGATCTCCGTCAACGGGGCGTCGGAGGAGGTCAAGGTCGGCGGCAAGTTCCCGTCCTCGAACCCGACGTTCGTGCTCGTCTCGCTGACGAAGACGACGGCTCAGGTCGGAATCGCCGGCGGCTCCCTCGAAGGCCAGAAGCAGACGGTCACGCTCAAGAAGGGCAAGCCGCTGACCCTGATGAACACCGCCGACGGCACGCGCTACGTGCTGCGGCTGGTCTCGGTCACCTAGCCGTCCGCGCTGCAACCGAGAATCGGGCGGTGGAGAGCTGGGCCGAGGTCATCGCACTTGCTCCTGCAGAGCTGCGGCCGTGGCCGATGACGGTCCACACCTCGACCGCGCGCTCGGCGCCGATCTCGGCTGTTCCGTTCATGTGACCAGACGCCATGGCAGATGGGTCGTCCTCGACGGCATTCACCGGCTGCTGAAGGCGCATCGGCTGGACAGCCGCACGATCGGCGTTCACGTTGTCTCACCGGACGCCCTTGCGTCCATCGCCGCCGGCTAGGTCAGCCGTTCGGGTTGAGCGTGACGCTGCCGGTCGACTGGTCGAACGTCGACGCCTCGCGCGCGTACGGGCGAGCCGTGAGGTTGTTCCCGTCGCGCACGACCACGGTCACGATCTTCACCTGACGCCCGCCCGTCGGCGTCGGCGGGGTGGTCGACGCCGTCGAGAGCACGACGTAGGTGTCGACGCGGTACTTCTTGCGGTCCGGCCCGACGACGGAGCGGCTCGCGTTGCACTGGTTCGGCTTGGGGGAGCCGCTGCAGGTCGTCGTGACCTGGGTGGCCGAGTAGGCCGTGTCGGTCGTGTAGGGCGACGAGCCCGGGATCGTCGAGGAGTCGAGCGCGATCGCGTCGTAGGTGAGCGCGCGGTAGAGCTCCATCTGGGCGTCCGCGAGCGAGGCGCCGGTCGAGATCTGGCTGGCCCGGTTCAGGCTCACGATCCCGGCGTTGAACGCGGCGACGATCGCGAGGATGCCGATGTTCAGCAGCACGATCGCCATCAGTAGCTCGACCAGGCCGAAGCCGCTCTCGTTGCGAAGCCGCAGGCGCACGTTTCCCCTATCGGCAGGCCGCGCGGGTCACTCAAGCGGCCGCATCCCCCTGCCGATACGCACGTGAGGTATGGCGGCGTACGCCTACAGCGCCATCAATGCGGACGGCCGAGAGCTCTCGGGCGAGGTTCACGCGCCCGATGTCGAAGCCGCACGCGAGCAGCTGCGTATTCGCGGCCTGCTTCCCGACCGCATCGAGGAGATGTCGGCGAGCGGGGAGGAAGGCGTCCGGACCGTCTTCAAGAAGATCAAGCCGAAGACGCTCCAGATCTTCTCGCGCCAGTTCGCGACGATGATCGAGGCGGGCCTGAACGTCGTCAGCTCGCTCGTCATCCTCGAGGAGCAGACCGACGACCCGTACTTCGCGCAGATCATCCAAGAGATCCGCGGCGACGTCGAGGGCGGCCTCCTCCTCTCACAGGCGCTCGGCCGTCACCCGAAGATCTTCAGCCGCCTGTACGTCTCGATGGTCGAGGCGGGCGAGGCGGCCGGAATCCTCGACACGGTGCTCGACCGCGTCGCCTATCAGATCGAGAAGGAGACGCAGATCAAGCGCCGCGTGAAGGGCGCGATGATGTACCCGATGATGGTGCTGATCTTCGCCACCCTCGTCCTGATCGGCCTCCTGATGTTCCTCGTTCCGGTCTTCGTGAAGATCTTCGCCCAGCTCAACGGGCAGCTCCCGACGCTGACGCAGTACGTGGTCACCGCGTCCGACCAGCTCCGCCACCACTGGTTCATCATCTTCCCGGCCTTCGGCCTCTCGATCTGGGCGATTCGGCGCGCCAAGCGGACCGAGCCCGGCCGTCAGCTCTGGGATCGCACGAAGCTGAAGATCCCGATGAAGATCGGCGACGTCGTCCTGAAGGTGACGATGGCGCGCTTCTCGCGGACGCTCTCGACGCTCGTCGCGGCGGGCGTGGACATCATCAAGGCACTCGAGATCACCGGCCAGACCGCCGGCAACTGGGTCGTCGAGGAGGCGCTCGCCGGCGTGCGCCAGAAGGTGCACGAGGGCGTTCCGATCGCCCAGCCGCTGATCGAGAACCCCGTCTTCCCGCCGATGGTCAGCCAGATGGTGAAGATCGGCGAGGAGACCGGAGAGCTCGAGAAGATGCTCTCGAAGATCGCGGACTTCTACGAGGACGAGGTCGACACGGCAATCCAGTCGCTGACGGCCATCATCGAGCCGCTGATGATGATCCTCGTCGGGATGATGGTCGGCGTGATCATCATCTCGATGTACCTCCCGATGTTCAAGATGCTGACCCTCGTCAAATAGCCCGCTCGCCCGCTACGGGTGAATGTCTCGTGCACGGGGAACTCCTTGATGTCAGGCGGTCCCTGCATCTCCATGCCCGCCGAAGCCATGCCCTGCTCGATCTGGGGCTGGAAGGCGTCGAAGTCGGCTCGTGACTCCCAGAAGTCGATGATGCCCCAGCCTCCGTCGATCGGGCCGGACGCATGGAACAGCATCCCCTTCGGGGGGGTGCGGTCCGGGTTCACATGGTCGTGCGAGTTGTCGAACTCCTCCTGTGTCACTCCCGGAAGCTTGATGCGAATGCCGACAGCCACGAGCGAACCTCCTTCGTTGCGAACAAGGCCGCCTACTCTACGCCCGTGAAGCGCGGCGATCACGTACCCGCGCGAGGCGGCGTACTCCTCGGCCACGCTCTTCGGGACGGTGAACGCCCACGCGTCCTCGACGAGCTCGCGCATCTCGTCGGCGTCGATCCGGTCGAGCCGGACGTGCACCCAGTGGTAGCGGAGGTCGGACTGGCTCGGGAGCGAGAACTTCTCGGGCTCGGACTCGATCAGCGCGTTGCGCCAGTCCTTCGGGAACGCGAAGCCCATCCTGGAGCCGTCCTTCGAGAGCGCGAGGTAGACGATCCGCCCGATCCGGAACTTCACCTGGCCGCGCACGAGGCCCTCGCTGGTGCGAGGAAGCGTGAGCGCGAACTCGCGAACCTCGTCGATCGTGACCACGGCGTCTCGCCGGTCAGGATAGAGACGCGGCTCAGGGCGCCAGGCGCTGCGCGGACCAGCCCTCGCGCGCGCGCGTGTACCTGACTCGATCGTGCAGCCGGTCGTCGCGGTGCTGCCAGAGCTCGATCGCGTCGGGCTCGAGCACGTACCCGCCCCAGCGCTCCGGGCGCGGGACCTCGCCGTCGTGGTCGGCGAGGAGGCGTTCCGCCTCCGCCTCGAGCTCCTCGAGGCTCTCGAGCGGGTCGCTCTGCCGCGAGGCCGCGGCCGCCGCCCGGCTGCGGGCGGGGCGGGTCTCCCAGTAGGCGTTCGACTCCTCGGGCGAGAGCTTCCGCACCGAGCCCTCCACGCGCACCTGGCGGCCGAGCGGCTGCCAGTAGAGGACGAGCGCGGCGCGCGGGTTCTCCAGGAGCTCGCGGCCCTTGCGGCTCTCGTAGCCGGTGAAGAACGTGAACCCCCTCTCGTCGGCGCCCTTGAGCAGCACCATCCGCGCCGAGGGCCGGCCGTCCGCGTCCGCGGTCGCGAGCGTCATCGCCTCGGGCGCCACGACGCCCGCTTCGCGCGCCTCCTCCAGCCACGCGTTGGCGACGGCGATCGGATCCGTCAACGCCGCCAGCCGTTCTCCAGCAGATCCCGAACCTCCTCGACGCCGACACGCCACACGGCCTCGACCCGCTCGTCGGGAAGCGCGTACACGCCGCCGAAGACCCCGTCCCCGAGCAGCTCGCGCACCTCGGCCGGCCCGGCCGCGCGGTAGGCCTCCTCGTCGAGCGGCGGCTTTCCGCCCTCCGGGAGCTCGACTCCCTCGAGCCGCGTCCAGGGGAAGTTCTCGAACCAGTTCGCGTGGCTCGGCACCGGGTCGATCTCGCGCGCTGCAGCCTGCACCCGCGCGCTCGACCACCAGCTGTGGAAGATCGCCTGCGCGTCGGGGTGATCCGTCGTCCACTCGCGCACGAGCGCCCCCGCGGGAAGGTTCCCACCGTGCCCGTTCACGAGCAGGAAGCGCCGGAAGCCCTGCCCGTGCAGCGAGTCGAGCAGGTCGCGCAGCACGGCCACGAACGTCTCGAGCCGAAGCGATGGACTCCCCGGGAAGGCCGCGAACGACGGCGTCAGCCCGTAGGGCAGGACCGGCAGCACGAGAACGCCGAGCGGCTCCGCAGCCTCGGCCGACACGCGCCCGGCCAGGATGTTGTCCGTCTCCAGCGACAGGTAGCCGTGCTGCTCGGTCGACCCGATCGGGAGCACGACCCGGTCGTCGCGCTGCAGGTACTCCTCGACCTGCATCCAGTTGAGATCACGCGCGAGGTCATCAAGGCACCGCTCGCGGTGCCGCCTTCAGGGCGTGCGGGCTTTGCCGTACGCCCGTATGCAATGACCGGTCGACTCGTTTGGACTCATGTCGATTCCATTAGGACCGGTCAAGCGTCGCATGCCGGCGGCTCTGGATCTCGAACCACCGCAGGAGGGCGTAGCCGGCGATCCCGTAGATCACCCCGATCAGGACTTCCGCCCCGACCAGTCCCGAGACGTCGCCGAGCGTCGAACCCGCGGCCAGGTCGCGGGCCGCCTCGATCGCGTGCGTGAACGGCATCCCCTGCGCGGCGGTGCTCATCCAGGACGGGAGGTCGTCGAGCGGGACGTTCGCCCCGGTGAAGATCAGCAGGAAGCCGAAGATCACGTTCGACAGCACCGCGTTCTCGCGGACCCGCAGGCTCACGGCCGCGTTCACCAGTCCCAGCCCGGTGCACGAGAACGCGGCGACGAGCACGACGAGGGCGATGGGCGCGTACGCCGAGGACGGAATGTGCACGCCGAGGATCAGGCTCCCGACGACGAGCGAGCACGCCGCCACGAAGGCCGCGTTGAGGACGACCGGCAGCGAGCGCCCGAAGAAGAGCGGGATCCGTCCTGCGGGACTGACGAGGATCGCGCTCAGCGTGTTCTGGTAGCGCTCGCCGCCGATCGCCTGGGACATCGCGAAGAGGCACGGCACGGCCGCGTACTGGAGTGCGTTACCGATCAAGTAGAACTCGTCGGAGGCGAGCCCGGCCGAGCGCCCGATGAAGGCGAAGAGCAGGATCTGGAAGACCGGCGCGATCAGGAGGCTCGGGATGTAGATCGCCGGGTTCAGCCAGTAGAAGAGCGCGCGGAAGCTCGTCATCCCGCCGATGAAGAAGATGCGGGCGGAGACGATCACGTCAGCGAGAGAGAGCCGCTGACACGGGCCGCGCGGAGCATCCGGTCCGCGACCAGCACCCCGAACGCCAGGTAGAGACCGCCGAGCGCGAGGCAGACGGCGAGCGCGGTGAGCGGGGCGCCGCCCATCGCCGACTCGCGGATCGCCCGCATCCCCCAGGTCGGCGCGAGGATCCACGAGATCGGCCGCACCCACTCCGGGAGGAGGAAGAGGGGCACGAGGAAGCCGCCGATCAGCCAGACCGGGTACTCGAACAGGTTCCCGAGCACCCAGGCCGCGCGAAAGCGCACGAACGAGACCGCGAACAGGAAGCCGAGCGCTCCGAACGAGAGCACGGTCCCGACGATCGAGACCCCGAACGCCAGCGGATGCTCGATCGAGAGGTCGACGCCGAACAGGAAGTGACCCCAGGCGAGCGTGGCCACCATGCTGTAGATCCCGATCGACGCCATCGCGAGCGTCACGGGGAGCAGGAGGATCGCAAAGTTGCGCGGCGTCACGACCAGCAGCTCGAGCGTCCCCCACCAGCGCTCGCGCTGCATCGCGCCGCCCGCGGTCGTGCTGACGGACGACCACATCCCCATCACGGCCGCGCCCAGCGACGCGTAGAGGAGCGACCGCGGCCCGCGGCCGGCGTCGAAGACGAAGAACGCGACCGTGGCGAAGAAGAGCGGGTAGAGCACGTTGCCGAGCCCCTCGAACGGCGAGCGGGCGATCATCTTGAAGTTCAGGAGCCAGCTGACCCCGAGCAGGCGGAGCGTGCTCATTCCTCAGCTACCAGCGCCACGTATGCGTCCTCGAGCGTCGGCTCCCGCCGCGACACGCGGCCGACGTCCGAGCCGTCGAGGCAGGCGAGGATCGCGTGCGTCACCTCGGCCTCGGGCTGGGTCTGGACGACCAGCACCTGCGCCTGCTCGCGCTCCTCGACGGAGACCGAGACGACCTCGGCGAGCTCGCGCAGACGCGCGAGGCTGCCGTCCGCGATCCCGAAGACCTCGACCTCGACGACGGTGCTGTCGGCGACCCCGCGCTTGAGGTCCTGCGGGTCCCTTCGGCGACGATCTGGCCCTGCGAGATGACCGCGATGCGGTCGCAGAGCGCGTCGGCCTCGAACATGTAGTGCGTGGTCAGCAGCACGGTCTTCCCGGCGGCCGTGAGCGAGGCGATCATCGCGCGCACCTCGCGCGCCCCGACCGGGTCGAGCCCGATCGTCGGCTCGTCGAGGAAGATCACCTCGGGATCGTGCAGGAGCCCGCGCGCGACGTGCAGCCGCTGCTTCATCCCGCGCGAGTAGCCCTCCGCCCGTTCGTGCTCGCGGCCCTGGAGCCCGACGACCTCGAGCAGCTCCTCGATCCGCGGTTTCTGCTCCTTGGGCGGAACCCCGTACAGCTCGGCGAAGTAGCGGAGGTTGTCGTAGCCGGAGAGCCGCTCGTAGACGCCGCGCTCGCCGCCGAACACGTAGCCGATGCGCTTCCGCACCTCGCGCGCCTGCTTGACGACGTCCATCCCGAGCACGCGCCCGGTGCCCGCGGTCGGGATCAGCAGCGTGATCAGCATCTTGATCGTGGTCGTCTTCCCGGCCCCGTTCGGCCCGAGCAGCCCGAAGAGCTCGCCGGGCTCGATCGAGAAGCTGACTCCGCGCACGGCCTCGATCTCCTTCGTCTTCCGGCGAAGGGTGCCGGTGTGCGTCGTGTAGGTCCGTCGCAGCTCCTCTGCCTCGATCGCAGCCACGGCTGGAGCCTAGCGACGGAGAAACTGATTGCTACACTCACCCGCGCGGGGCGGCGTAGCTCAGTTGGTTAGAGCAGCGGAATCATAATCCGCGTGTCGGAGGTTCGAGTCCTCCCGCCGCTACCTTCCGCGTACTCGGAGCAAGAGAACAGGACACATGGCAACCGGAGTCAGAGTTGGGATAACGCTCGCCTGCACGGAGTGCAAGCGGCGCAATTACCAGACGGAGAAGTCGAAGCGAAACTCGCCCGACCGGATCGAGTTCCGCAAGTACTGCCGCTGGTGCGGTCGCCATACCCTGCACCGGGAGACCAGGTAGCGATGGCCCGCCAGACCCGTTCCGAGCGCCGCGCCCGCCGCGCCGCCCAGGCCCAGAGCCAGGAAGCGCTCGAGCGCGCGCCGCGCCCGCAGATGCGCCCGGCCGTCGAGCCCGCAGCCGCACAGGAAGTCGCGGCCCGGCAGCCCGGCTTCTTCGGCCGCATCATTCAGTTCATCGGGGAGTCCTGGGCCGAGCTCAAGAAGGTCGAGTGGCCCGGCCAGCAGCAGCTGATCCAGGGCACCGCCGTCGTCCTCATCGCCTGCTTCGTCGTCGGCGTCTACCTGTTCCTCGCCGACGAGGTCTTCCGGCGATTCGTCCAACACGTCCTCCTCCCTCACTGATGTTCCACTGGTACGCAATCAACACGTACTCGGGCCACGAGAACAAGGTGAAGGCCAACCTCGAGCACCGGATCGACTCGATGAGCCAGCAGCTCCGCTTCCGCCGGGTGGTGGTCCCGACCGAGCAGGTCGTCGAGACCCGTGACGGCCAGAAGGTGCAGACCGAGAAGCGGATCCTCCCGGGCTACGTGCTCGTGAACATGGACCTGAACGACGACGCCTGGATGGTCGTCAAGAACACTCCCGGCGTGACCGGGTTCGTCGGTGCCGGCTCGAAGCCCGTGCCGCTCTCGCAGGGCGAGGTCGACCGCATCCTCCGCACCGGCGCGGCCACGGGCGAGCGCCCGCGCGCCCAGGTCGAGTTCACGCTCGGCGAGTCCGTGAAGGTAACCTCCGGCCCGCTGTCCGACTTCGACGGCGAGATCGTCGACGTCAACCCCGACCAGCAGAAGCTGAAGGTGCTCGTGGACATCTTCGAGCGCCAGGTTCCCGTGGAGCTCGGCTTCGACCAGGTCAAGAAGATCGACTAGCCATGGCAAAGAAGGTTCTCACGCTCATCAAGCTCCAGATCCCCGGCGGGCAGGCAAACCCTGCGCCCCCGGTCGGCCCTGCGCTCGGCCAGCACGGGGTGAACATCATGGAGTTCTGCAAGGCGTTCAACGCGCAGACCGCGCAGGAGAACGGCCGCATCACGCCGGTCGAGATCACGGTCTACGAGGACCGCTCCTTCGACTTCATCACGAAGACGCCCCCGGCCGCCGTCCTGATCAAGGAGACGCTGCGGCTCGAGAAGGGCTCCGGCGAGCCGAACCGCGAGAAGGTCGGCCGCCTGACGCGCGATCAGGTGCGCCAGATCGCCGAGACGAAGATGCCCGACCTGAACGCGAGGGACATCGAGCAGGCGATGAAGGTCGTCGCCGGAACCGCGCGCTCGATGGGAGTCGAGACGGATCTATGAGACGTCGCTTGCGATGTCTCACTCAGGACGCGCGGGCTCTGCCCGTGCGTCTGTCTGAAATGACCGGTCGATGCGTCGGCAGGTCGAACGGAGTCCTATGAGCGGGCACGGCAAGAACTACCGCAACTCCCGCTCGCAGATCGACCGCGAGCAGCTCTACTCGCCTGCCGAGGCGATCCGGATGCTGAAGGGCTTCCCCGAGGCCAAGTTCGACGAGACGGTCGAGGCGCATTTCAACCTCGGCCTCAACGTCCGGCACGCCGAGGAGCAGCTGCGCGGGACGCTGATGCTCCCGCACGGCACCGGCCGCGAGTCGCGCGTGGCGGTCTTCGCCGAGGGCGAGAAGGCGCGCGAGGCCGAAGAGGCCGGCGCGGACGTGGTCGGCACCAACGACCTCGCGACGCAGATCGAGGAAGGGTTCGACGACTTCGACGTCGCGATCGCGACGCCTGACCAGATGGGCGTCGTCGGCAAGCTCGGCCGCATCCTCGGCCCGCGCGGGAAGATGCCGAACCCGAAGACCGGCACGGTCACGATGGACGTGGCCAAGGCCGTCGGCGAGGCCAAGGCGGGCAAGCTCGAGTACCGCACCGACCGCGGCGCGAACGTGCACGTCGCGATCGGCAAGAAGAGCTTCGACGAGCGCCAGCTGCTCGAGAACTACTCGGCGCTGATCGATGAGATTCTCCGCGCCAAGCCGGCCGCGGCGAAGGGCCGCTACATCAAGACGGTTACACTGACCAGCACCATGGGCCCGGGCATCCACGTCGATCCGGCGAGGACCCACGGGCTCGCAGAGGAACTGGAAGGAGCACCAGCGGAAGCAGCGGTGTAAGGAACGCGACGCCCGAGACAGCTGGCAGCCGTGAGGCAGAGGTCCAGCCGAGGCGGAGCAAGGAAGGCAGCATGCCTCTCCGAGCCCGCCTGCGCGCGGGCTCGTTTCGTGAGGAGAGTGATTCGATGCTGAGAGCCGACAAGGAACGGGTCGTCGCGGAGCTGGCCGAGCGCCTGCGCTCCACGAGCACGCTCATGGTCGCGGACTACCGCGGCCTCTCGATGCCCGAGATCGAGGAGCTGCGCGCACGCCTGCTCGAGGCGGGCGCCCGCTTCACGGTCGTCAAGAACACCCTGACCAAGCTCGCGGCCGAGGCCGCCGGCACGGAGCAGGTGCTCGAGCTGATCGACGGGCCGACCGCGATCGCGTTCCTCGACGCGGACGGCGACCCCGCAGCGGTCGCGAAGGTGCTGAACGACACCGCCAAGGCGCACGAGGTGCTCGTGCTCCGCGGCGGCGTGCTCGACGGCATCGTCGTCGGCGACGCCGAGATCAAGCAGCTGGCGACGCTTCCGTCCGCCGACGTCCTGCGAGCCCAGCTCGCGGGCGCCCTCGTCGCGCCGTTGACGACCGTCGTCGGGCTCTTCACGGCCCCGCTGAGAGATCTCGTCGGCGTCCTCGACGCGCGCATCCGCCAGCTCGAGGAGCAGGGCGAGGCCGTGCCGGAGGAGGCGCCGCCCGAGGAGGAACCGCAGGCCGAGGCGCCTGCAGAAGAGGAAGCACCCGAGTCAGAAGAGCAGTCCGAAGAGCCGTCGGCAGAAGCCGAGCAGGCTTCGGCCGAACCAGAGGAGGAAACCAGTGGCGAAGACTGATACCGACAAGCTCGTCGAGCAGCTGGGGACGATGAGCGTCCTCGAGCTCGTCGATCTCAAGACCAAGCTCGAGGAGGAGTGGGGCGTGACCGCCGCCGCGCCGGTCGCGGTTGCCGCACCGGGCGCGGTTGCCGCAGGCGGCGACGGCGCCGCGGCCGCCGAGGAGAAGAGCGCGTTCGACGTCGTGCTGACGGGCGCCGGCGACAAGAAGATCCAGGTGATCAAGGTCGTCCGCGCGGTCACCGGCCTCGGCCTCAAGGAGGCGAAGGACCTCGTCGACGGCGCACCCAACCCCGTCAAGGAGGGCGTCGCGCAGGAGGAGGCCGACCAGATCAAGGCGCAGCTGGAAGAGGCGGGCGCCGAGGTCGAGCTGAAGTAGGGGAAGTCCTCGAATCCGACCACGTGATGGGGCCACGCGAGGCCCCATCACGTTAAGGGAACGTAAGGATCCTGATCGGACCGTAAGGATTTCTCACGCATTCAAGGGATTCGTGGCGGGAAACGGGAAGTTCGCGACGACAATCCAGGTACGACACGTTTCTCTCTTCCCGGAGGTTCCGAATGCGTCTCAAGTTCCTGATTCTCGCCCTGGTCGCCTCGCTGGTCGCCGTCTCTGCGGCCGTGGCGAAGGATCATCCCGGCAAAGGCCCGAAGGCCGGCCATGCGTGCAAGGCGCGCGTCGCGGTCATGCTCAAGGGCATCCCTCGGCCCCGACGTCGACCCTGCGGACGGCGACACGTCGCTTCACGATGCTCGTGAAGCACTCGAACCGGTTCGGCCGCGCATACAAGAAGGCCGGCTCGGCCACGCTCGTGGTCGACGCCAAGACGCGGGTCAACCGACTCGGCGCGCACAACCTGGGCGCGCTCGCCCCGAGCGACCGGCTGCTCGTCACGGCCAAGGTCTGCAGGGCGGATCTGAAGAACGGCGCCATGCCCGATCTGACGGCGCGCAGGGTTCTCGCCCACCCGGCGAAGGCCAAGCAGCAGTAACTCTCGGCTAGAAGCGGAGACGGCGAAGGCGCTCGAAATGGGCGTCTTCGTCGTTTTCGGACAGGATCTGGCGGCCCCTCGACAGAGCGTCTATAGTGAGGTTCCGCCGGGCGGGGATCCCAGTCGCCCGGCCTTGCGCAGCGTCCACCTCTTTAGGTATCTTTATCGGTTCCGCGCCGACGTCTGCCTGTCCGCATTTCACGTTCACCTCATAGCCGCTAAGGGAGGCACCCAGACTTGACCAGCAAGGTCGCTGCGCCACGCGTGCGTAAAACTTTCTCGCGCCTCAAGCACGTTCTCGACCTTCCCAACCTGATCGACATCCAGAAGGCCTCGTTCCAGTGGTTCCTGGACGAGGGCCTCCGGGAGACGATCGACGACATCTCCCCCATCGAGGACTACACGGGCACGCTTGCCGTGGAGTTCGGCGAGTACAAGTTCGGTGACCCCCCGGTCACCATCCAGGAGTGTCGTGAGAAGGATCTGACGTACCAGGCACCGCTCTCGATGACGGTCCGGTTCGTCAACACCGAGACCGGGGAGATCCGCGAGCAGACGGTCTTCATGGGGGACTTCCCGATGATGACCGAGTGGGGGACATTCATCATCAACGGCACCGAGCGCGTCATCGTGACGCAGCTCGTGCGGAGCCCGGGCGCCTACCTGATGGAGCCCAAGGACCCCGCGAAGCAGGTCTTCACCGCGAACCTGATGCCCTCTCGCGGCTCGTGGCTCGAGCTCGAGATCGACAAGAAGGGCGTCGTCTACGCGCGCATCGACCGGAAGCGCAAGCTCCCGATCACGACCCTCCTGCGCGCCCTCCCCGAGGAGGACCCGTCGACCGGCTTCAAGCTCGACACGAGCACGAACGAGGCGATCCTCAAGCTCTTCAAGAACTCGATCTACATCGTGAACACGCTCGAGAAGGACCCGTCCACGAACGAGGACGAGGCCCTGATCGAGGTCTTCAAGAAGCAGCGGCCGGGTGAGCCGCCGACGCTCGACAACGCGCGCAACCTGCTGCGGGCGCTCTTCTTCGATCCCAAGCGCTACGACCTGACGAAGGTCGGCCGCTACAAGCTGAACCAGCGCCTCGGGATCGACGTGCCCGACGGCGTGCGCGTGCTGACGACGCAGGACATCCTCGCGCTCGTCAGCAAGCTGGTCGACCTTCCGGACCAGCTCGGCGTCGACCCCGAGTCGAAGGACTACGCGGCGGACGCGATCGTGCTCTCGCGCGACCCGATCCGCGGCGAGCTCGACGAGTACGAGCACTTCGGCAACCGGCGCCTGCGCACGGTCGGAGAGCTGATCCAGGAGGCGTTCCGGGTCGGCCTCTACCGCATGGAGCGCGTCGTCCGCGAGCGGATGACCACCGAGGACGTCGACACGATCACGCCGCAGACGATCATCAACATCCGGCCCGTGGTCGCGGCGCTGAAGGAGTTCTTCGGCTCCTCGCAGCTCTCGCAGTTCATGGACCAGACGAACTCGCTCGCCGGGCTCACGCACCGGCGGCGGCTCTCGGCGCTCGGCGCCGGCGGCCTGACCCGCGAGCGCGCGCCGATCGAGGTGCGCGACGTGCACCCGACCCACTACGGGCGGATGTGCCCGATCGAGACCCCGGAGGGACCGAACATCGGCCTGATCGGGTCGCTCGCGTCGTTCGCGACCGTCTCGGAGTTCGGCTTCGTGCAGACGCCGTACCGCAAGGTCACGAACGGCAAGGTGACCGACGAGATCGTCTACCTGGACGCTGCCGAGGAGGCGCAGTACACGATCGCGCAGGCGAGCGCTCCGGTGGACGAGAAGACCGGCCGCTTCCTCGACGACCAGGTGCTGTGTCGGTCGCGCGAGGGCGAGGCGGTCACCGCGCGCCCGAAGGACGTCGAATTCATGGACGTCGCTCCGGCGCAGATCGTCTCGGTCGCGACGGCGCTGATCCCGTTCCTCGAGCACAACGACGCGAACCGCGCGCTGATGGGCGCGAACATGCAGCGCCAGGCGGTGCCGCTGATGATCACGCAGTCGCCGCTCGTCGGCACGGGCCTCGAGTTCCGGGCTGCGACCGACACGGGCGACGTCGTGCTCGCCGAGGAAGGCGGGACGGTCGTCGACGTGGACGCGGAGCGGATCGTGCTCGACACGAAGGACGGCAAGCACGAGTACCCGATGACGAAGTTCATGCGGTCGAACCAGGGCACGCTGATCCACCAGAAGCCGATCGTCGGCCTCAACGAGCGCGTCCGTACCGGCCAGGTGCTCGCCGACGGCAGCTCGACCGACATGGGCGAGCTCGCGCTCGGCGCCAACATGCTCGTCGCGTTCATGCCGTGGGAGGGCTACAACTTCGAGGACGCGATCGTCATCTCCGAGCGGCTCGTGAAGGAGGACGTCCTCTCGTCCATCCACATCCACGAGTACGAGATCGACGCGCGGGCGACCAAGCTCGGCGACGAGGAGATCACGCGCGACATCCCGAACCGCTCCGAGGAGTCGCTCAAGGACCTCGACGAGCGCGGCATCGTCCGCATCGGCGCCGAGGTCGGCTCGGGCGACCTGCTGGTCGGCAAGGTGACGCCGAAGGGCGAGACCGAGCTGACGGCCGAGGAGAAGCTGATCCGCGCGATCTTCAAGGAGAAGGCGCGCGAGGTGCGCGACACCTCGCTCAAGGTCCCGCACGGCGAGGGCGGCAAGGTCATCGACGTGAAGACGTTCTCCCGCGACGCGGGTGACGATCTCTCGCCGGGCGTGAACGAGCTCGTGCGCGTGTACGTGGCGAAGAAGCGCAAGATCGCCGAGGGCGACAAGCTCGCCGGCCGGCACGGCAACAAGGGCGTGATCGCGAAGATCGTGCCCGAGGAGGACATGCCGTTCCTGGAGGACGGCCGGCCGGTCGACGTCGTGCTCAACCCGCTCGGCGTGCCGAGCCGGATGAACATCGGCCAGATCCTCGAGACCCATCTCGGGTGGGCCGCGGCGCACGGCGTGTTCCACGAGAACGGCGACGCCGCCAACGGCGAGCCGTCGCCGATCGCAACGCCTGTCTTCGACGGCGCCAGCGAGGCGGACGTCGACGAGGCGCTGATCGATTGGACGAAGCAGAACCCCGATTCGCCGATCACGTTCCTGGTCGACCCGAAGCGGCCCGAGGGCCGGCGCTGCTCCGGCAAGGTGCGGCTCTTCGACGGCCGGACCGGAGGCGCCTTCGAGCAGAAGGTCACCGTCGGCTACATGTACATCCTGAAGCTGCTCCACCTCGTCGACGACAAGATCCACGCGCGCTCGACGGGGCCCTACTCGCTCGTGACGCAGCAGCCGCTGGGCGGCAAGGCCCAGTTCGGCGGCCAGCGGTTCGGCGAGATGGAGGTCTGGGCGCTCGAGGCCTACGGCGCCGCGTACACGCTCCAGGAGATGCTCACGATCAAGTCCGACGACACCGTCGGGCCGCGTCAAGGCCTACGAGGCGATCGTCAAGGGCGAGAACATCGCGGAGCCCTCGATCCCCGAGTCGTTCAAGGTGCTGCTGAAGGAGATGCAGTCGCTCGCGCTCGACGTGCACGTCCTCTCGGACGAGGGCGAGAAGGTCGAGGTGCGCGAGGAGGACGACGAGCTGCTGCGGGCCGCCGAGGAGCTCGGCATCGACCTCTCGCCGGGCTCGCTGCGCGCCGCCGCGCGGCCGCCGACGGCCGAGGAGGCCGAGGAAGGCCAGGAACGCGTGGACGAGACCGGGCAGGAGGTGAACCTCCCCGCGGACGAGACGCTCGGCGACGTGGCCGGCGCCGAGGTCGCGCCGGAGGAGGAGGCGAAGGAAGAGGCAGAGGCCCAGGCCGGTCCGCTCGCGGACGACCTGGCAGACGTTGAAGTGGACGAGTAACGAGGGCGAAGGAGAGCTTTGATCGACATCAATGAGTTCGATGCCATCCGGATTGGACTGGCGTCGTCCAAGCAGATTCGCGACTGGTCGTCGGGCGAGGTAACGAAGCCCGAGACGATCAACTACCGGACGCTCAAGCCCGAGCGTGACGGGCTCTTCTGCGAGCGCATCTTCGGTCCGACCAAGGACTGGGAGTGCTACTGCGGCAAGTACAAGCGCGTCCGCTACAAGGGCATCATCTGCGAGCGCTGCGGCGTCGAGGTGACGCGGCAGAAGGTTCGCCGCGAGCGCATGGGCCACATCGACCTGGCCGCGCCCGTCTCGCACATCTGGTTCTTCAAGGGCGTCCCGAGCCGCATCGGCTACCTGCTCGACATCGCGCCCGCGCGAGCTCGAGAAGGTCCTCTACTTCGCGGCTTCGATCGTCACCTCGGTGGACGTCGAGGCGCGGCAGAAGGACCTGAACGACCTCGAGGACAAGGTCAAGGCCGAGTCCGAGCAGATCTACGTCGACCGCGACGAGAACCTCGCCGCGCTCGAGGACCGGCTCAAGCGGCGGCGCAACTACTTCACGAAGGGCGCGGAGCGCAACTTCGACGAGGACGACGACTTCTGGGCCCGCGGGCTCTCGAACTGGGCCGAGGAGCAGGCCGTCCCGACGCTCGAGGAGGTGCGCGGGCTCGTCGGCGGCATGTTCGTCGAGGTCGCCCCGCAGATCACGACCGAAGACTCGAAGAAGATCCGCGAGCTCGTCCGCAACTCGGCGATCCGCGACGACCGCCGGCTCGCGCCGAAGGAGCTCGAGACGGTTGCCAACGTCGCGATCCAGATCCGCGAGGCGATCGCCCCGCTGACGAAGCAGCTCGCGAAGGCGACCGGCTCGAAGAAGGGCGCGGTCACGAAGCACATCAACCGGATCCTCGACGGGCTCCTCACCAAGAAGGGGAAGCTCGCCGACGAGGACGCAGAGCTCGTCACCGGCGTCGACGAGAAGCAGCTCGAGAAGGCACGCGACCTCGGCAAGGGGCTGCTGCGCGAGGTGCTCGAGCAGGCCGACCCCGGCGCGGGCGCGGAGGAGATCCGCGAGCTGACGAACGACCTCTGCCTCCGGACCGACGGCAAGATCTCCAAGGAGGACCTCGACTCGATCGTCCAGTGGCTCGTGAAGGTGCGCGAGGCCTACCAGGACATCGAGACCCGCAAGGAGGACGCCAAGGAGGCGGCCGTCGACTCGATCCGCAGGCTCGAGGAGACCTGGGTGCTCTTCAAGGAGCTCGAGCCGCAGAAGATCGTCAACGACGAGCAGATCTTCCGGGAGCTGAAGGACCGGTTCGGCTCGCCGTACGGCTTCGGCGTCTACTTCCAGGGCGGCATGGGCGCGGAGTCGATCCGCGAGCTGCTGAAGGACCTCGACCTCAAGGCCGAGGCCAAGTCGCTCCGCGAGACGATCCGCAACTCCAAGGGCCAGAAGCAGCAGCGCGCCATCAAGCGCCTGAAGGTCGTCAACGCGTTCATCACCTCGGAGAACAAGCCCGAGTGGATGATCCTCGAGGCGATCCCGGTCATCCCGCCCGAGCTGCGCCCGATGGTCCAGCTCGACGGCGGCCGCTTCGCGACGTCGGACCTGAACGACCTCTACCGGCGCGTGATCAACCGGAACAACCGCCTGAAGCGGCTGCTCGACCTCGGCGCTCCCGAGATCATCGTCAACAACGAGAAGCGGATGCTGCAGGAGGCCGTCGACGCGCTGTTCGACAACGGCCGCCGCGGCCGCGCGGTGACGGGCCCGGGCAACCGGGCGCTGAAGTCGCTCTCCGACATGCTCAAGGGCAAGCAGGGCCGGTTCCGCCAGAACCTGCTCGGCAAGCGCGTGGACTACTCGGGCCGCTCGGTGATCGTCGCCGGGCCGAACCTGAGGCTGCACCAGTGCGGCCTGCCGAAGCTGATGGCGCTCGAGCTCTTCAAGCCGTTCATCATGAGCCGGCTCGTCGAGCGCAAGGCCGTCCAGAACATCAAGGCGGCCAAGAAGCACGTCGACTCGATGGTCCCGGAGGTCTGGGACGTGCTCGAGGAGGTCATCGCGGAGCACCCGGTGCTGCTCAACCGCGCGCCGACCCTGCACCGCCTCGGCATCCAGGCGTTCGAGCCGGTGCTCGTCGAGGGCAAGGCGATCCAGGTCCACCCGCTCGTCTGCCACGCGTTCAACGCCGACTTCGACGGCGACCAGATGGCCGTCCACCTGCCGCTCTCCGCGGAGGCGCAGGCCGAGGCGCGCATCCTGATGCTGTCGTCGAACAACATCCTCTCGCCGGCCAACGGCCGGCCGCTCGCGACGCCGACGCAGGACATGGTCCTGGGCGGCTACTACATGACGTACTCCGAGATCGACCTCGCGGCCACGACATCCGAGGAGCTCGATCCGCGGCCGAAGCGCTTCGCGACCGAGGATGACGTCGAGCTCGCCGTCGAGGACGGCCAGGTCGGGATCCAGCAGCCGATCGAGTACCGCCGCGGCGAGGAGCTGATCCTGACGACGCCCGGGCCGCGTGATCTTCAACGAGGAGGTCGAGCGCTCGCTCCACGAGTCGACCGAGGACCTGTCCGACCTGCCGTTCCACAACCGGACGCTCTCGAAGAAGGAGATGGACATCTTCATCTCCGACCTCGCCGAGCGGTACGGGGCGCACGTGATCGCGGGCGTGCTCGACAAGATCAAGAGCCTCGGCTTCCACTACGCGACCAAGGCCGGGATCACGATCTCGAAGAACGACATCGTCATCCCGCAGGAGAAGGACAAGCTCCTCGCGGGCTACGAGGAGAAGGTGACCAACGTCGAAGGGCTCTACGAGCGCGGCCTCATCACCGAGGAGGAGCGCCACGAGCAGATCGTCAACCTCTGGACGGAGGCCACCGAGGACGTCGCCGAGGCGATGGAGAAGAACCTGCTCGAGCTGAACCCGATCTTCATGATGGCCAACTCGGGAGCACGCGGATCCTTCAAGCAGATCCGCCAGCTCGCCGGGATGCGCGGCCTGATGGCGAACCCGAAGGGCGAGATCATCGAGCGCCCGATCAAGGCCAACTTCATGGAGGGCCTCTCGGTGCTCGAGTACTTCATCTCGACGCACGGCGCCCGCAAGGGCCTCGCCGACACCGCCCTGCGAACGGCCGACTCGGGCTACCTCACACGGCGCCTGGTCGACGTCTCGCAGGACGTGATCATCCGCGAGGAGGACTGCAAGACGAAGGACGGCATCGACCTCCCGCTGCACGTCCCCGAGGGCGTCAACAAGAGCATTCTCGGACGCGTGCTGACCGACGACGTGCACCGGCCGCTCTCGAGCGGGAAGCCGGGCAAGACCGTCGTCGGCGAGAAGGGCGAGACCGTGACGAACCAGCTCCTCGCCGAGATCGAGGGAGCCTTCGCCGAGGTCGAGTTCGAGGAGGAGCCGACGATCTCCGGTCCGCTCCGTCCTCAAGTGCCGCAGCGAGTTCGGCGTGTGCCGGGCGTGCTACGGCACGTTCCTCGCCACCGGCGGGATCTGCGAGATCGGCGACGCGGTCGGGATCATCGCCGCGCAGTCGATCGGCGAGCCCGGCACCCAGCTGACGATGCGGACCTTCCACACGGGCGGAGTCGCCGGCGCGGACATCACGCACGGCCTTCCGCGCGTCGTCGAGATCTTCGAGGCGCGGAACCCGAAGGGCGCGGCGAAGCTGGCCGAGGTCGGCGGCACCGTGCACGTCGAGGACACCGACCGCGGGCCGAAGCTGACGATCCTCACCGAGGAAGTGGACGAGAACGGCGAGGTGCTCGAGCCGATCGCCTACCAGCTGCCGCGGCGCACCCGCGTGCTGGTCGCCGACGGCCAGGTGATCGAGCCGGGCGACGCCCTCCACGAGGGCTCGCTCAACCCGGCCGACCTGCTGCGCCTCAAGGGCTCGACGTCGACGGAGCTGTACCTCGTCGCCGAGGTCCAGCGCGTCTACAAGTCACAGGGCGTCGAGATCCACGACAAGCACATCGAGCTGATCGTGCGCCAGATGCTGAAGAAGGTGCGCGTCGAGAACGCGGGCGACACCGACCTGCTTCCCGGCCAGCTCGTCGACCGCGTCGTGCTCGAGCGCGAGAACGTGCGCGTGAAGAAGGAGAAGGGCAAGAAGAAGGAGCAGGCGACGTTCGAGCCGCTGATCCTCGGGATCACGAAGGCATCGCTCGCGACGGAGTCGTTCCTCTCGGCCGCCTCCTTCCAGGAGACGACGAAGGTGCTGACCGACGCCTCGATCGAGGGCAAGATCGACCGGCTCCTCGGGCTGAAGGAGAACGTGATCATCGGCAAGCTGATCCCGGCCGCGACCGGGCTCAAGCGCTACCGCACGATCGAGATCGGCCCGTCCGAGAAGGTGCCGAAGGAGACGTACGAGCACGAGGCGCTGCTCGCCGCGCTGCAGGAGATCGACAGCGACGGCGGCGAGGGCCTCGACCTCGCGAGCCTCGGCCTCGACTTCGGCGACGGTGACGGCGGCGAGACGAACGGCGAGCCCAAGCGCCCGACCACCGAGGCGGACGAGGTCCCCGAGGTCGACACTCCGCTCGACGAATGACGCAGGTGGCCCGGCGGGAGCGCTCCCGCCGGGCTGGCTGCCGTAGGTCGAAGCTGCTACACATTGGGCGGGGTTGAAGCGCCTGGTTCTCATCGCACTCGTCGCGTGCGCGGCGTTCGGGTTCGCGCCCCACAGGGCGGCGGCCTCAGAGACCTGCGGAATCCCCGACAAGGGCACGCTCTGGGTCGACTTCGCCGACGGCTCGGTCCCGTTCTGGGAGGTGTTCGCGCGGCCCGGGGTCATCGGCGCGGCGTCGAACTTCATCTACCCGCAGCTCCTCCGGAGCTACGGCGCGAAGACGGTCTACTGGGACATGCACTTCATCCGCCGCGTGGGCACGCCGCTCGAGCCGTTCGACCCCGCGGTCGTCATCGACCGGGCAAACCGGATGTACGACATCGCCTCCATGTCACTCGGCTGCTCGAAGCCGATGCTCGTCGAGAACGAGCTCAACGGGGCCAACCTGATCACCCCTTGGAGCGCGACGAACGCGCAGTACAGGCGGAACGTGCTGATCTACCTCCAGACCCTCGCCGCCCGTGGCGCGCGGCCGGTTCTGCTCGTGCCGAGCGCGCCCTACATGGGCGACGTCGCGGCCGACTGGTGGAAGCAGGTTGCCGCGTACGCAGACATCGTCAGCGAGTCCTACTTCGCCGCTCCCAGGCTTGCGAGGGAAGGCCCGCTCCAGGGCAGCCGGACCCTGCGGGCGCTGTTCCGGAAGCGGATCGCGCCGTACACGGCGCTCGGCATCCCGACGCGCCAGCTCGGGATCATGCTCGGCTTCCACACGACGCCCGGCTCGGGCGGCCGCGAGCACGCCAAGCTCGGCGCGTGGCTCGAGGTGACGAAGCTGCAGGCGCTCGCGGCCAAGCAGGTCGCCAAGGAGCTCGGGCTGCGGTCGGTCTGGTCGTGGGGGTGGGCGGTCTTCGGCAAGAACTCTCCGGAGGACGACCCTCAGAAGCCGCTCGCCGCCTGCGTCTACCTCTGGACCCGCAACCCCAAGCTCTGCAACGGGCCGAAGGTTGCCGGGCCGAAGTTCGACACGTCGCGCACGGAAGGCCAGCTCGTCTTCCCGCCGGGCGCCCGCTGCAAGGTGAACGGCAAGAGCGTCGAGTCGAAGGTGATCCGCGGCCTGACGCCGGTCACGGGTGACGCCGACGTCGCCTACACGGCGGCCTACGCGCGAGTGATCGCGAGCTTCTACCAGAAGCTCACGGCGAGCCAGGTCGCCCAGGCCGAGAGAGCCGTCGTCGCCTCGCGCTTCGGCAGCCGCGGCGCCTACCGGGCCGCGCTCGCCCGTGCGCACGCTACTCCCACGGTTGCGCGCGGCGTGATCGCCGACGAGCTTCGTCGCGCGCTCATCGCGCGGCGCATGCCTGCGTCGCAGCCGACCGGGGCGGATGTGCGCGGCTACTACGAGACCTATGCGGACACCGAAGTCCGCCTCGTCGAGACGAGGACGCGCGTCTCGTGGCTCGGGAACCGCACGCGCGGCTTCGCCCTCGCGTCGAACGCTCCCGCCCAGCTCTTCCGGCTGCGCTCGAGCGGCTGGGTCACGATCCGGACGATGCTCGGGCCGGTCGAGGTGCGGGCGCTCCAACCGGCCCTCCCGCTCGGCGGCATCCCGCTCGGGCTCGCGCGGCCCGCAGTGGTCGGAGCCCTCAAGGCGCTCGCGCGCGACCGGAGCTACGAGCGCTGGCTTCTCGCACGCGAGCGCGGGTACAACGTGATCACGATCTGCCGCCGCGACGCGCAGCCGACTCCGAGCGTCGTCCCGCTCACCGACTACCTGCCCTTCCTGGCCGCCGACTGACGTCCTACGGGGCGCTCGTAAGCGCGCCGTACGTGACGACCTGGGCCTTGCCGTGCTCCTTGGCGCGGTAGAGCGCCTCGTCTGCTCGCTCGAAGAAGGTCGTCGGCGCCTCGTCCTCGCGCAGCTCTGCGATTCCTGCGGAGACCGACAACCGGCCCGCGTGGCCGACCGGGCGAGACGAGATCACGCCGAGCAGCCGGTGGTAGAGCTGGTCGGCATCCGCGGTCGACGACTCGGGCAGGATGACCGCGAACTCATCGCCGCCCACCCGGCAGGCGATGTCGGCGCTCCGGACGACGTCGCGCACGCGCTCTGCGGTCTCGGCGAGGACGGCGTCGCCGGCGAGATGGCCGATCCGGTCGTTGATCGCCTTGAAGTCGTCGAGGTCGAAGACGATCAGCGCGAGCCGGCGCCCGTAGCGGCGGGCGCGTGCGACTTCGCGCGCGAGCGTCTCGTAGAAGTAGCGGCGGTTGTGCAGGCCCGTGAGCGCGTCGAGGTCGGCCAGCTGGCGCGCCTCGCGGAAGCGGCGGGCGTTCTCGATCGCGGGCCCCGCGCGGTGGGCGAGCTCCTCGAGCTCGCGGATCGCCTTCTCCTCGAAGCGGTGGTCGGGCGAGCGGCTGTACACGGCCAGGAATCCGATCGGCTCCGTCTCGCGTCGGGACCGGGACGGCCAGGCCCGAGTGGATGAGCCCCGCGGCTCCTTCGAGCTCGGGCGAATAGCGGTAGGCGAGGGAGATCGCGCGCGCCTCGTGGCCGCCGGGCGGGCCGGAGACCACCTGGCGCTGCGCCTCGTCGTCAGCGAGCCCGAGCGTCACGACGACCGGCTTCTCGCCTTCTCCCGCGACGGAGATCAGGGCGGCGTCGACTCCCGGGACTGCGCCGCTCGCCGCGAGCGTGCGCGAGAGCACCTCGTCGAGGTCGATCGAGCCCGCGATCTCGGCGAGGTGGCGGCTCCGACGGCCCTCCTCCTTGGCGTGCTCGAGCGACTCGGTGAGCTCGGCGATCATCTCCTTCATCCGCGCGTTCATCTCGGCGGTGAGCTCGAGGAGGCGGGCCTCGTTCGCGCGGGCGGAGCGGCGAACGCGCACGAGCAGGACGATCGCGACGAGGACGAGCACGAGCAGCGCCGCGCCGACCGCGACGAGGACGGTTGTCGTCGTCAAGCGCCGCCTCATCCATCGTCTCCCTCGTCTCCGCCCGGAACCCGGCATCTGCGGCGCGATGCCGACGATCTCACTCTAGTTCGGTTGGGGCGCGCAGGCTATGGCTTGAAGACACTAATTCGCGGCGGCCCGGCGGGCGAGCCGGACGGCCTCCGAGAGCCGGGATTCCGTGCAGCCATGCGCCTTTCCGCGTTTGACGGTCGCGCGGGCGTTCGCTACCATCGACATCTGGTTGGCAGGGGCCCAGCCCCCAGCCAGCCTTTGCTGTGTAAAAGCCCAGACGAATGGAGTAGATGCCGACCGTCAATCAGCTGGTCCGGAAAGGCAGGGTCGCTTCCAAGGCCAAGGTCAAGACCCCTGCCCTTCGCGGCGCGCCGCAGAAGCGGGGCGTCTGCACGCGCGTGATGACGCAGACGCCGAAGAAGCCGAACTCGGCTCTCCGCAAGGTTGCCCGCGTACGGCTGACGAACGGCATGGAGGTCGGCGCCTACATCCCGGGCGAGGGGCACAACCTCCAGGAGCACTCGGTCGTCCTGATCCGCGGCGGCCGCGTCAAGGACCTGCCGGGCTACCGCTACAAGGTGATTCGCGGCGGGCTCGACACCGCGGGCGTCGGCGACCGGCGCCAGGCGCGCTCCAAGTACGGCGCGAAGCGAGGCACGTAATGCCGCGGCGCGCAAGCGTTCAGCCCCGGCAGCTCGAGCCGGATTCAGTCCATGCGTCCCGCCTGGTCACGCAGGTGATCAACAAGGTGATGACGCGCGGCAAGAAGTCGACCGCGGAGGCGATCGTCTACAGCGCGCTGGACCGGATCGGCGAGCAGACGGGCAAGCCGCCCGTCGAGGTGCTCGAGCAGGCGATCAAGACCGTGACGCCCGTGCTGGAGGTTCGCCCCCGGCGCGTGGGCGGCGCGAACTACCAGGTGCCGGTCGAGGTGCCGCAGCGGCGTGCGCGGACGCTCGCCGTGCGCTGGATCGTCCAGTTCGCCCGCGAGCGGCGCGAGAAGCACATGGACGAGAAGCTCGCCGGCGAGATCCTCGACGCCCTCAACCAGCAGGGCGGGGCCTTCAAGCGCAAGGACGACCTCTACCGGATGGCGCAGGCCAACAAGGCCTTTGCGCACTACAGGTGGTGACCGTGTCGACCGTGAATGAGAAGACGCAGGGCGCGGTCGCGCTCGAGAACGTCCGCAACATCGGGATCATGGCCCACATCGACGCGGGCAAGACCACGACGACCGAGCGGATCCTCTACTACACCGGTCGCACCCACAAGATGGGCGAGGTGCACGAGGGCGCCGCGGTCATGGACTGGATGGCGCAGGAGCAGGAGCGCGGCATCACGATCACCTCTGCTGCGACGACAGCCTCGTGGCGCGATTTTCGTATCAACATTATCGATACGCCCGGTCACGTGGACTTTACGGTCGAGGTCGAGCGCAGCCTGCGCGTGCTCGACGGCGCGATCGCCGTCTTCGACTCGGTCGCAGGCGTCGAGCCGCAGTCCGAGACGGTCTGGCGGCAGGCGGACCGCTACCGCGTTCCGCGCATCGCCTTCATCAACAAGATGGACCGCACCGGCGCGGACTTCTTCGCCTCCGTGCAGTCGATGGTCGACCGGCTCGGCGCGCGGCCCGTGCCCGTGCAGCTGCCGGTCGGGCAGGAGGAGCACTTCCGCGGCGTCGTCGACCTCGTCGAGATGCGCGCGATCATCTGGGAGGACGACCTCGGCACGAAGATGGAGATCGGCGAGATCCCGTCCGAGCTCGTCGAGCAGGCCCACGAGTACCACCACCAGCTGATCGACTCGGTCGCCGACCACGACGACGAGCTGATGGAGACGTACCTCCTCGACGAGGAGTCGGTCACGCCCGAGATGCTGAAGCGCGCCCTTCGCGCTGCGACGCTCGACATCACCGTGACCCCGGTCCTCGCCGGCTCCGCGTTCAAGAACAAGGGCGTCCAGCCGCTGCTCGACGCGGTCGTCGACTACCTGCCGAGCCCGCTCGACGTGCCGCCCGTGCACGGGATCGACCCGCGCACCGAGCACGAGCTCTCACGCCGCCCGGCTCTCGACGAGCCGTTCTCGGCGCTCGTCTTCAAGGTCATGTCCGACCCGTACGTCGGCAAGCTCACGTACTTCCGCGTCTACTCGGGCCAGGTCAAGGCCGGCGACCGCGTGCTCAACACGACCACCGGCAAGACCGAGCGCATCGGCCGCATCCTCCAGATGCACGCCAACCACCGCGAGGAGCGCGACGCGATCGGCGCGGGCGAGATCGCCGCGGCCGTCGGGCTCAAGGCCTCGACGACCGGCGAGACCCTCGCCGTCGACACGGCGCCGATCCAGCTCGAGTCGATGGACTTCCCGGATCCGGTGATCGCGGTCGCGATCGAGCCGAAGACGAAGGCCGACCAGGACAAGCTCTCGGGCGGGCTCCTTCGCCTCTCGGAGGAGGATCCGACCTTCCGCGTCCGCACGGACGACGAGACCGGGCAGACCCTGATCTCGGGCATGGGCGAGCTCCACCTCGAGATCATCGTCGACCGCCTCCTGCGCGAGTTCTCGGTCGACGCCAACGTGGGGCGGCCGCAGGTCGCCTACCGCGAGACGTTCGGCAAGCCGGTCGAGAAGATCCAGGGCAAGTTCGTCCGCCAGACCGGCGGCCGAGGCCAGTACGGCCATGCGGTGATCAACGCCGAGCCGACCGATCCGGGCGACGGCTACGAGTTCGTCGACAGGATCGTCGGCGGCAAGATCCCGCGCGAGTACATCCCCGCCGTCGACCTGGGCATCCAGGAGGCGATGGAGTCGGGCATCCTCGCCGGCTACCCCGTCGTCGACGTCCGGATCGAGCTCGTCGACGGCACGTTCCACGACGTCGACTCGAGCGAGATGGCCTTCAAGGTCGCCGGCTCGATGGCGTTCAAGGAGGCCATGAAGCGCTCGAAGCCGAAGCTGCTCGAGCCGGTCATGGCCGTCGAGGTCGTCACGCCCGAGGAGTACCTCGGCGACGTCATGGGCGACCTCAACTCGCGCCGCGGGCGCGTGGAGGGCCTCGAGCCGCGTGGCAACGCCCAGGCGATTCGGGCCCACGTGCCGCTGGCAACCATGTTTGGGTACGCGACCGACCTGCGCTCGACGACGCAGGGCCGGGCCACGTTCACGATGCAGTTCGACCGGTACGAAGAAGTGCCGCAGTCAATCGCTGGCGAGCTAGTCGACTCGCACGGCTAACGCCTATGTCACCCACAACGTGCAAGGAGAAGCAGCATGGGTAAGCAGAAGTTCGAGCGGGACAAGCCGCATCTCAACGTCGGGACGATCGGTCACATCGACCACGGCAAGACGACCCTGACCGCCGCGATCACGAAGGTGCTCTCGGAGCAGGGGACGAACACGGCCGCGCGCGATTTCGATTCGATCGACAACGCGCCCGAGGAGCGGCAGCGCGGCATCACGATCAACACGTCGCACGTCGAGTACGAGACGGCGAACCGTCACTACGCGCACGTCGACTGCCCGGGCCACGCCGACTACATCAAGAACATGATCACGGGCGCCGCCCAGATGGACGGCGCGATCCTGGTCGTGTCGGCCGCCGACGGCCCGATGCCGCAGACCCGCGAGCACATCCTGCTCGCACGGCAGGTCGAGGTCCCGTACATCGTCGTCTTCCTGAACAAGGCCGACATGGTCGACGATCCGGAGCTGCTCGAGCTCGTCGAGATGGAGGTGCGCGAGCTGCTCTCCAAGTACGAGTTCCCGGGCGACGACATCCCGATCGTGACGGGCTCGGCGCTGAAGGCGCTCGAGGGCGACGAGGAGCAGGCGCAGAAGATCCTCGAGCTGATGCAGGCCGTGGACGACTACATCCCCGAGCCGCAGCGCGACATCGACAAGCCGTTCCTGATGCCGATCGAGGACGTCTTCACGATCACCGGCCGCGGCACGGTCGTGACCGGCCGGATCGAGCAGGGCAAGATCGAGTCGGGCAACGACGTCGAGATCGTCGGCATCCATCCGGAGATCGAGAAGACGGTCGTCACCGGGCTCGAGATGTTCAACAAGACGCTCGACTACGCCCAGGCCGGCGACAACGCGGGCGCGCTCCTGCGCGGCACCAAGCGCGAGGAGGTCGAGCGCGGGCAGGTGCTCGCCAAGCCGGGCTCGATCACGCCGCACACCGTGTTCAAGGCCGAGGTCTACGTGCTCTCGAAGGACGAGGGCGGCCGCCACACGCCGTTCTTCGACGGCTATCGGCCGCAGTTCTACTTCCGCACGACGGACGTGACGGGCTCGATCAAGCTCCCGGACGGCCAGGAGATGGTCATGCCGGGAGACAACACGAACATGGACATCGAGCTGATCCAGCCGATCGCCATGGACCAGGGGCTGCGCTTCGCGATTCGCGAGGGCGGCCGCACGGTCGGCGCCGGCGTGGTGACGGCGATCACCACCTAACGGGACGAGAGAGAGGGCGCGCCGGAATGGCTCAACAGAAGATCCGCATCCGCCTCAAGGGGTACGACCACCAGACCCTGGACAAGGCGGCCGCGTCGATCGTCGAGAACGCGACCCGTTCCGGCGCGACCATCACGGGCCCAGTGCCCCTGCCCACCGAGAAGAACGTCTACTGCGTGATCCGCAGCCCGTTCAAGGACAAGGACTCGCGCGAGCACTTCGAGGTGCGCACGCACAAGCGGCTGATCGACATCCACTCGCCGACGCCGAAGACGGTCGATTCGCTGATGCGGCTCGACCTCCCGGCCGGAGTCGACATCGAGATCAAGCTGTGAAGGGCATCCTCGGCAAGAAGCTGGGCATGACCCAGCTCTTCGATCCCGAGACGGGCGAGGTGACGCCCGTGACCGTGATCGAGGCCGGCCCGTGCCCGGTCGTCCGCGTGAAGACCGTCGAGTCGGACGGCTACGAGGCTGTCCAGCTCGCGTTCGGTCCCGTGGCCGAGCGGAAGGTGACGAAGGCGCGGCTCGGCCAGCTCGGCAAGGCCGGCGCGCACTCGAAGCTCGTCGAGTTCCGCGGCCCGAGCGAGCTCGTCGAGGGCGAGTCCGTGACCGTCGAGGCCTTCGAGCCCGGCGAGAGCGTGAAGGTCTCCGGGATCGGGATCGGCAAGGGCTTCGCGGGCACGATCAAGCGCCACCGGTTCCACCGCGGGCCGAAGTCGCACGGCTCGCACAACATCCGCCAGCCGGGCTCGATCGGCGCCTCGGCGACGCCGGCGCGGGTCTTGAAGGGTCAGAAGATGCCCGGGCGCCTGGGCGGAAAGCGGGTCACGCAGGTCGGGCTGACGGTGCACGAGATCGACCCGGAGCGGAACCTGCTGCTGGTCAAGGGCGCGGTGCCCGGCCCCAAGAACGGGGTCGTCGAGGTGCGAGAGGACAAGAACCGTGGCGCCTAAGGCCCCAGTGCTCGACAAGGCCGGGAAGTCGGCCAAGAGCCTCACGCTCGAGGCCGACGTCTTCGGCGCCGAGGTGAAGCCGCACCTCGTGCACGAGACCGTGCGCGCGGAGCAGAACTCCGCCCGCTCGGCGACGCGCGGCGGCAAGAGCCGCGGGCTCGTCGCGGGCGGCCGCTCGAAGCCGTGGCGCCAGAAGGGCACCGGGCCGCGCGCGCGCGGGCTCGATCCGCGCGCCGCACTGGACCGGAGGAGGCATGGCCTTCCCGCCGACCGGGCGCAACTTCGAGGTGAAGGTGAACCGCAAGGCCCGGCGAGCCGCGCTGCGCGGCGCGCTGTCCGCGCACGCCCAGGCCGGGACGCTCGGCGTCGTCGACCCGGGCGGGTTCGAGGAGCCGTCCACGAAGGCGGCCGCGACCTTCCTCGGCGCCTGGGCGAAGGAGCTGCCGCTCCTCCTCGTCGCGAAGCCGGAGGACGAGGGCCTGATCAAGTCGTTCCGCAACCTCGACCGCGTCGTCGTGACGGCGCCGAGCGACCTCGAGGTGAGGCAGGTCGTCTGGGCGCGCTCGCTGCTGATCAGCGAGGCCGCGCTCGAGGACGTGCAGGGGAGGGCCTCGTGAGCCTCCATCCGAACCAGGTGCTCCTCGCCCCGGTCGTGACCGAGAAGGGCTACGAGCTGATCGACCAGAGCAAGTACTCGTTCCGCGTCCATCCCGACGCGCACAAGACGCAGATCCGGCAGGCCGTCGAGGAGCTCTTCGACGTCCACGTCGAGCGCGTGAACATCGTCAAGGTGCAGCCCAAGCCGAAGCGCCGCGGCCTCGTGCGCGGCAAGAAGCCGGGCTGGAAGAAGGCGATCGTCCAGGTCCGCAAGGGCGAGTCGATCGAGATCTTCGAGGGGGCCAGCAGTGGCTCTCCGGCAACAGTTAGGCCTCTGGCGCGCGATCTGCGGCGCAGCGCCGCGTCCTCAGTCGCGCCCATGCGCAAGGCATGGGCGCTCCCTGCGTCCTTGCGCTGCTTGCAGCTCGCACCCCAGAGCGCGAAACCGTCACCGGGAGAGCACTGATGGCTCTCGCAAGCACGCCGGGCCGCCGCTTCATGTCGGTGTCCGCCTTCGACGAGGTGACGAAGACCGAGCCCGAGAAGAGCCTGCTCGAGCCGCTCAAGAAGACCGGCGGGCGCAACAAGTACGGCCGGATCACCACGCGCCACCAGGGCGGCGGCCACAAGCGCCGCTACCGCAAGATCGACTTCAAGCGCCTCAAGGACGGCGTTCCCGCGAAGGTGGCCGCGATCGAGTACGACCCGAACCGGTCGGCCCGGATCGCGCTGCTGCACTACGTCGACGGCGCGAAGGCCTACATCCTCGCTCCCGCGCGGCTCCAGGTCGGCGCGATGGTCGAGTCGGGGCCCGAGGCGGACATCAAGCCCGGCAACGCGCTTCCGCTCGCGAACATCCCGACCGGCACGCTCGTCCACAACGTCGAGCTCAAGCCGGGCAGGGGCGGCCAGCTCGCGCGCAGCGCCGGCTCGGGCATCCAGCTCGTCGCGAAGGACGAGGGACTGGGCGTGCTGCGGCTCCCGTCCGGTGAGCTGCGCCGCGTCCCGCTCACGTGCCGGGCGACGATCGGCCAGGTCGGCAACGTCGACCACGAGAACATCACCGGCGGCAAGGCGGGCCGCAGCCGCTGGCGCGGCAAGCGCCCGACCGTGCGCGGCTCCGCGATGAACCCCGTCGACCACCCGCACGGCGGCGGCGAGGGCAAGTCGAAGGGCGGCCGCCACCCGGTCACCCCGTGGGGCGTGCCGACGCTCGGGAAGCGCACGCGCAAGAAGCACAAGGAGTCCGACAAGTTGATCGTCCGCGGCCGTCGCCGCGGGAAGGAGAAGCGCTAAGTGTCAAGGTCGAGCAAGAAGGGCCCGTTCGTCGAGGAGCGGCTGCTGAGCCGGATCCAGTCGATGAACGAGTCCGGGAGCAAGCAGATGATCCGCACCTGGTCGCGGAGCTCGACCGTCTTCCCGGAGATGGTCGGCCACACGATCGCGGTCCACGACGGGCGCAAGCACGTCCCGGTCTTCGTGACCGAGCAGATGGTCGGGCACAAGCTCGGCGAGTTCGCGCCGACGCGGACCTTCCGGGCGCACTCCGGCGACCGCAAGACCGAGGTGAAGCGGACCTGATGGCGACCGCCGAGCAGCAGGAGGTGCGAGCCGTGGCCAAGTGGGTCCGGATGTCGCCGCGCAAGGCACGGCTGGTCGCCGAGCACATCCGCGGCCGGACCGTCCCCGAGGCGCGCACGGTGCTCGCGTTCACGCCGCGGGCGGCGGCCCGCGAGCTCGAGAAGGTGCTGCGCTCGGCCGTTGCGAACGCGGAGGCGAACCACAACCTCGTCGGCGACGACCTCGTGGTCGCGGCCGCGACCGTGGACGTGGGCCCGGTGCTGAAGCGCTGGCGCGCCCGCGCGCGCGGCCGCGCGGTCCGGATCCGCAAGCCGACCTGCCACATCACGTTGACGCTCGCGCAGCTCGAGGCGCCGGTTCAGGCCGAGCCGCCCGCGCCCGCCGAGCCGGTCGAGGAGGAGCTGCCGCAGGAAGAGCCCAAGGCCGAGGAGAAGCCCAAGCGCAAGCCGAGGGCGAAGAAGGCGGCCGCCAAGCCCAAGCCGAAGGCCAAGGCAGCAGGGAGGAAGAGCTAGATGGGTCAGAAGGTTCATCCCGGCGGGATGCGCGTCGGCGTCATCCACGACTGGAAGTCCAACTGGTACACGGGGACGAAGGAGTTCGCCGCGTACCTGCTCGAGGACATCAAGATCCGCGAGCACATCCACGGCAAGCTCTCGCACGCGGGGCTGTCGGACATCCTGATCCGCAAGGACGCCCAGCGGATCACGATCGACATCTACACCGCGCGGCCCGGGATCGTGATCGGCAAGTCGGGCGTGGAGGTGGACGCGCTCCGCAAGGAGATCCACGGCATGACCAACAAGGCCGTGCACATCAACATCAACGAGATCAAGCGGCCCGAGCTCGACGCGAAGCTCGTCGCCCAGTCGATCGCGGAGCAGCTCGAGAACCGCGTCAGCTTCCGGCGCGCGATGAAGCGCTCGCTCGCGTCGGCGATCCGCTCCGGCGCCCAGGGCGTCAAGGTGGTCTGCGGCGGGCGGCTCGGCGGCGGCGAGATGAGCCGCTCCGAGATGTACTCGGAGGGCCGTGTGCCGCTGCACACGATCCGCGCGGACATCGACTACGGCTTCGCCGAGGCGAAGACGACCTCCGGCCGGATCGGCGTCAAGGTCTGGATCAACAAGGGCGAGATCATGCCCGAGGGCTACGAGGGCGTCGGGCAGCGCGACTCGCGGCTCGGCGACCAGGATCAGGCTCGTCGCCGAGGCGGCGCCACCGAGGGGCTCGGCGCCTCGCGCGAGGGCGGCCGGGGCCGCGGGCCCGACCGCGAGGGCCTCGGGCCCGTCAAGCGGCGGCGCGGCCAGGGCGGCCCGCGGCGACCCGGCGGCGGCCGTGGCCGTGGCCGTGCCGAGGCCGAGGCTCCGCCCGCGGAGACCCCGGCCGAGGTCGAGGCGAAGCAGACGCCTGACGTGCCGGCCGAGACGGCTCCGACCGAGACGGCTCCGCCCGCAGAGCAGCCCGCACCCGAGGCCGCGGCCGAGGAGACCACCGAGAAGCCGAAGCCGAAGACGACCAGGAAGAAGCGCTCGTAGATGCTGCTCCCGAAGAAGACCAAGTACCGCAAGTACCAGCGCGGCCGCCGGCGAGGGCTCTCGAAGGGCCAGACCTTGGTCCAGTCGGGCGACTACGGCCTCAAGGCCCTGGAGTCCGGCTGGATCACGAACCGCCAGATCGAGGCGGCCCGTATCGCGATGACCCGCAAGATCCGCCGAGGCGGCAAGGTCTGGGTGAACGTCTTCCCGGACAAGCCGGTCACGCAGAAGCCCGCCGAGACGCGCATGGGCTCCGGCAAGGGCGCGCCCGAGCACTGGGTCTCCGTCGTCAAGCCCGGGCGGGTCATGTTCGAGCTGGCGGGCGTCGACGAGCCGCTGGCCAAGGAGGCGCTCCGCCTCGCGGGGCGGAAGCTGCCGATCAAGACGAGGATCGTGAAGCGGGAGGCTGATCTCTTTGCGAGCTAGAGAGCTACGCGAGCTGACCGACGAGGAGCTGGAGCACAAGCTGGCCGAGACGCGCCAGGAGCTCTTCAACCTGCGCTTCCAGGGCGCGACGGGGGCACTCGAGAACACGCGCGCGCCTGAAGCTCGCCAAGCGCGAGATCGCGCGCATCCTGACCATCCGCAACGACCGTGAAGGACGGCTGACGAGAGAGACACATGGCTGACGAAGAGAAGAACAAGGACGAAGAGGCAGTCGCCGAGGAGACGGCGGTCGAGGAGACCGAGCCCGTCGCCGAGGCAGAGCCCGAGGCCGAGGCAGAAGCCGCACCCGAGCCCGAGGCCGAAGAGGCCCCGGCGGAGGAGGCTGCGCCCGAGCCTGCTGCAGAGGAGGCCTCCTGCCGAGGAGCCTGCCGCCGAGGCCGCGCCCGCGGCAGAAGCGGAAGCCGAGGAGGCGCCCGCGCAGCCTGCGCGCAAGCCGAAGCGCAAGCGCCTGCCCCGCTCGGAGCGCCACAAGCACTCGAAGCCGAAGCGCGAGCGGCCGGCCGAGCGCAGCGCGATCGTCCGCCTGCCGAAGCCCGAGCACGAGCGCGGCCGCCGCCAGGAGCGCCGCGGGATCGTCGTCTCGAGCGCGATGGACAAGACGATCGTGGTCAAGGTCGACACGGTGAAGGCGCACCGGAAGTACAAGAAGGTCGTCCGCCGCTCGACCAAGTTCCACGCCCACGACGAGCAGAACACGGCGAACGTCGGCGACCTCGTGCGCATCGTCGAGACGCGGCCGATCTCCAAGTCGAAGAACTGGCGCCTGGCCGAAGTTCTGGAGGAAGCCAAGTGATCCAGCAGGAGTCACGGCTGCGCGTCGCCGACAACACCGGCGCGCGCGAGATCCTCTGCATCCGCGTCAAGGGCGGCTCTCACCGCCGCTACGCGCGCGTGGGCGACGTGATCATGGCCACGGTCAAGACCGCGAGCCCGCAGGGCGCGGTGAAGAAGGGCGAGGTCGTGCAGGCCGTCGTCGTGCGCACCCGCAAGCCGTTCGGCCGCAACGACGGCACGTCGATCGCGTTCGACGAGAACGCCGCCGTGCTGATCGACGCCGCCCGCAACCCGCGCGGCACGCGCATCTTCGGGCCGGTCGCCCGCGAGCTGCGCGAGAAGAACTTCATGAAGATCGTCAGTCTCGCCCCGGAGGTGCTCTAGATGGCGACCAAAATGAGAGTCAAGAAGGGCGACCTCGTCCAGATGCTGGCGGGCAAGGACCGCGGCAAGCAGGGCCGCGTGATCGAGTCGCGCCCGCGCGAGCGACGGGTGATCGTCGAGAACCTGAACCTCGTCAAGCGCCACACGCGCCCCAAGCCGCTCGCCGACGCGAGCCGCATGGGCGGCGCGCAGATGACGCCCGGCGGCGTGATCTCGAAGGCGTCTCCGGTGCCGGTCTCGAACGTGATGCTCGTCTGCCCGACCTGCAACCGCCCGACCCGGATCGGGATGACCACGAGGGAGGTCAAGGGCCGCGAGGTGCACGTGCGCATCTGCAAGCGGTTCGACTGCCTCCAGGAGATCGACAAGTGAGCCGGCGATGCGCATCAGGCGACGGAGAACGGCTACGAGCCGCGGATGAAGGTCGCGTACGACAGCGAGCTGCGCGAGCGCCTCAAGGAGGAGCTCGGCCTGAGCAGCCTGATGCAGGTCCCGCGCGTGCAGAAGATCACGCTGAACATGGGCGTCGGCGAGGCGAAGACCGAGGCCAAGGCGCTCGACAGCGCGATCGAGGAGCTGACGACGATCGCCGGCCAGCGCGCGCACGTGCGCAAGGCCCGCAAGTCGATCGCCAGCTTCAAGGTGCGCGAGGGGATGCCCGTCGGCGCGCGCGTGACGCTGCGCGGAGCCCGCATGTGGGACTTCCTCGACCGGCTCGTGTCGATCGCGCTCCCGCGCATCCGCGACTTCCGCGGGCTGAACCCGGGCTCGTTCGACGGGCGCGGCAACTTCTCGCTCGGGATTCGCGAGCAGATCATCTTCCCCGAGATCGACTACGACCAGATCCAGAGCATCCGCGGGCTGGACGTGACGATCACGACCACGGCGCCGAACGACGAGCAGGGCCTCGCGCTCCTGCGGGGTCTCGGCATGCCGTTCGCACAGGAACGCGTCGAAGGAGAGGCATAAAGGCATGGCAAAGAAGGCGTTGATCGAGAAGTCGCGCAGGGAGCAGCGGTTCAAGACGCGCGCGTACACGCGCTGCAACCGCTGCGGCCGCCCGCGCGCGGTCTACAAGAAGTTCGGCCTCTGCCGAATCTGCCTGCGCGACCTCGCCCACGAGGGCGTGATCCCGGGCATGACGAAGTCGAGTTGGTGAGACGAGATGCAGACTGATCCGATCGCAGACATGCTCACGAGAATCCGGAACGCGAACCGCGCGCTCCAGGAGAGCGCGGAGATGCCGAGCTCGCGCCTGAAGGCGGAGATCGCCCGCCTGCTCAAGGAGGAGGGCTACATCCGCGACTACCAGGTCGAGCGTCGCGAGAACACGCCGTACGACACGCTGATCGTCGAGCTCAAGTTCGGGCGCAACCGCGAGCGCGTGATCACCGACCTCAAGCGCGTCTCGAAGCCGGGCCGCCGCGTCTACGCGCGCAAGGACCGGCTTCCGCGCGTCCTCGGCGGCATGGGAACTGCAATCCTGTCGACGTCGGGCGGCCTGATCACGAGCCGCACGGCGGCTGAGCGAGGGGTCGGCGGAGAGGTCGTCTGCTTCGTCTGGTGAGCCATGAGTCGAATCGGTAGAAAACCCATCGAGCTTCCGGCCGGCGTCTCGGTCTCGATCTCGCCTGGCCGCGTGATGGTCAACGGCCCGCTCGGCGAGCTGAGCCAGCACGTGCCCGCGCGCATGAACGTCGAGCAGGAGGACGGCTCGGTCGTCGTGACGCGCCCGAGCGAGCGCGGCGAGGACCGCGCGCTGCACGGCCTCACGCGGACGCTGATCGCGAACATGGTCGAGGGCGTCACCAGCGGCTTCCAGAAGCGGCTCGAGATCCAGGGCGTCGGGTACCGCGCCTCGTTGCAGGGCGCCGACCTCGAGCTGAACGTGGGCTACTCGCACCCGGTGCTCGTGAAGGCGCCTGCCGGGATCACGTTCGAGGTGCCGACCCAGACCGAGGTGATCGTCAAGGGGATCGACAAGCAGCAGGTCGGGCAGACCGCGGCCGAGGTGCGCAAGGTGCGCCCGCCCGAGCCGTACAAGGGCAAGGGCATCCGCTACGAGGGCGAGTACGTCCGCCGGAAGGTCGGGAAACGGGCATGAGACGTCGCTTGCGATGTCTCCTTCAGGCTGGACGGGCTTTGCCCGTGCAGCCGTCTGCAATGACCGGTCGACACGCGGCTCGTGAGGAGGCCGCCTGTGAGCACTCTGACCGTCAGAGAAGCGCGGAAGCGCCGGCACGGGCGCGTGCGCAGCAAGCTCTCGGGGACGGCCGAGCGGCCGCGCCTGGTCGTGTTCCGCTCCAACCGCGGGATCGAGGCGCAGCTCGTCGACGACCTCGAGGGCAAGACGATCGCCGCTGCGAGCTGGCTGCAGCTCAAGAGCTTCAAGGGCTCGAAGAGCGACCAGGCGGCCGAGGTCGGCAAGCTGCTCGCGCAGCGGGCGAAGGACGCCGGGGTCGAGACCGCCGTCTTCGACCGCGGCGGATACCTGTACCACGGCCGGGTCAAGGCCCTGGCCGATGCGGCACGCGAAGGAGGACTCGAGTTCTAGATGGCAGTTGACCAGCAGGAGACCAGGGAGCTCAAGGAGCGCGTGGTCGAGATCAACCGCGTCGCCAAGGTGGTCAAGGGCGGCCGGCGGTTCTCGTTCACGGCGCTCGTCGTGATCGGCGACGAGGTCGATCGCGTCGGGCTCGGCTACGGGAAGGCGCGCGAGGTTCCGCTCGCGATCTCGAAGGCCGTCGACGACGCGAAGAAGAACCTCTTCAGCGTCCCGCGCCACGGCACCACGATCACGCACGAGATCCTCGGCGAGTTCGGCGCTGCGCGCGTGTTGCTGCGCCCCGCGAGCGAGGGAACCGGCGTGATCGCCGGCGGCGGCATCCGCGCCGTGCTCGAGCTCGCAGGCGTTCGCGACATCCTCGCGAAGAGCCTCGGGACGACGAACCCGATCAACATGCTGAAGGCGACCGTGAACGGCCTGCAGCGGCTGCGCCGCCCCGACGAGGTGGCCGCGGCGCGCGGGCTGACGATCAGCCAGGTCCTGCCGGTGAGCAAGAAGGCGGCCGAGGAAGCCAACCGAGGAGCCGCCGGCCGCGGTCGCGGCGGAGGCACAGGAGAACGATGGCGAAGCTGAAGATCACGCAGACGCGTAGCGCGATCGGCCAGAGCAAGCGGCACCGCGGCACGCTCCGCGCGCTCGGCCTCGGCAAGATCGGCCGCACCGCGGAGCACGCGGAGAGCCCACAGCTCGCCGGTATGCTCAGGAAGGTCAGCCACCTCGTGCGGGTTGACGGCTCGGGATCCTAGGAAGCGTAGCTTTGGACGACCTCAACCTCTCCAACCTTCAGCCGGCCGACCCGAAGCGCCCGCGCAAGCGCGTGGGGCGCGGCCTCGGCTCGGGCAAGGGCCGCTACTCCGGCCGCGGGATCAAGGGCCAGAAGTCGCGCTCCGGCTCGCACAAGATGCGGCCGGGCTTCGAGGGCGGCCAGAACCCGATCTACATGCGCCTCGGCAAGCAGCGCGGCCCGTACTCGAAGGACGCGATGCCGATGGGCCCGCACCGCACGTCGACGGCGCCCGTGAACGTCTCGACGCTCGAGGCGCGCTTCGACGCCGGCGCGGAGGTCACGCCCGAGGCGCTCGTCGAGAAAGGCGTGCTCAAGAACACGAAGACCGACGTCAAGATCCTCGGCAAGGGCGAGCTGACCAAGAAGCTGAGCATCACCGCGCACGCCGTCTCCGCGGGCGCGCGGGAGAAGATCGAGGCCGCGGGCGGCACGATCACGCTGCTGCGCGAGCCGAAGGTGCGCCTCCCGAAGCGCAGGCCCGCTCCGGCGAGGCCCGCCGAGCCCGAGCCCGAGGACGTCGTCGAGGACGAGGACGCCCGAGCCCGAGGCGCCCGACGCGCCGGCCGAGGCCGAGGAGGCACCCGAGGAGGACGAGGGCTAGATGTTCTCGTGGCTCGGCAACGCCTGGCGGGTCCCGGAGCTCCGCAAGCGCGTCCTCTTCACCGCGCTGATCCTCGCGCTCTACCGCTTCGGCGCCTGGATCCCGGCGCCGGGCGTCGACTCGGAGTCGATCAAGAACTACTTCAGCGGCCAGGGCGGCACGATCCTCGGCCTGCTCAACATCTTCTCGGGCGGCGCGCTCTCGCAGTTCTCGCTGTTCGCGCTCGGGATCATGCCCTACGTCACCGCCTCGATCATCCTCCAGCTCCTGACCGTGGTCATCCCGAGCCTGGAGCAGCTGCAGAAGGAAGGCGAGGCCGGCTACGCCAAGATCAACCAGTACACGCGCTACCTGACCGTCGCGCTCGCCGCGGCGCAGGCCACGGGCTACGCGTATCTCTTCCAGCGCCAGGGCGCGCTCACGAGCAACTCGGGCCGGCTCGTGCTGATCGTCGTCACGCTCACGGCAGGCACGACGCTGCTCATGTACATGGGCGAGCTGATCACCAAGCGCGGGGTCGGGAACGGCATCTCGCTGCTGATCTTCGCGTCGATCCTCACGTCGGCTCCCGCGGGCGTGGCCGCCTGGTACAACGGCGGCCCGATGGAGAAGCTGTTCTTCCCGCTGATCGCGATCGGGATCGTCGTCGCGGTCGTGTTCATGCAGGAGGGCCAGCGGCGGATCCCGATCCAGTACGCGAAGCGGATGGTGGGCCGGAAGATGACCTCCGGCGGCACGACCTACATGCCGCTGCGCGTGAACATGGCCGGCGTGATCCCGATCATCTTCGCGGCCGCCGTGATGGCGTTCCCGCCCACGATCGGCCAGTACTTCCCGCAGACGCAGGGCTTCGTCAACAAGCACTTCCAGCCGTCGAGCCTGACCTACCTCCTGCTGGAAGCGTCGCTGATCATCATCTTCACGTACTTCTACACGGCGGTCCAGTTCAACCCGGTCGACCAGGCCGACAACCTGCGCAAGTACGGCGGCTACGTTCCCGGGATCCGGCCCGGCCCGCCGACCGCGCAGTACTTCGACCGGGTGCTGACGCGCCTGACGCTGCCCGGCTCGATCTACCTCGCGACCGTGGCGATCCTCCCGAGCATCTTCATCCGCTACGGCGGCTTCTCGCAGGCGAACTCGCGCGCACTCGGCGGCACCTCGGTGCTGATCGTCGTCGGCGTCGCGCTCGACACGATGCGCCAGATGGAGTCGCAGATGATGATGCGCTCCTACGAAGGCTTCCTGAAATAGCCGTGTCCTCGGGCTTCTCGGGGGCGGCCGCGCGGCCGGGCCTGAACATCCTGCTGCTCGGACCGCAGGGAGCCGGCAAGGGCACGCAGGGCAAGCTGCTCGCCTCGGAGTACGGCGTTCCTCACATCGCGACCGGCGACATGCTGCGCGCGGCCATTGCCGAGGGCACCGAGCTCGGGCGCCGGGCCGAGCCGCTCCTGAACTCGGGCCAGCTCGTCCCGGACGAGATCATGATCGGGCTCATCCGCGAGCGGCTCGACGCGGAGGACACGCTCGGACGGCTTCGTGCTCGACGGCTTCCCGCGCACGACCGTCCAGGCCGAGGCGCTCGACGCGATGCTCGACGAGATCGACCGTCCGCTCAGCGTCGTGTTCGAGTTCCAGCTCCCGGAGGAGGTCTGCATCGAGCGGCTGCAGCGCCGCGCCGAAGAGGAGGGCCGCGCCGACGACACGCCGGAGGCGATCCGCACGCGGCTCAGGCTCTACCACGAGCAGACCGAGCCGCTGGTCGAGTACTACCGCGTCCGCGGCAACCTCATCGGCGTCCGCGCCGACCGCCCGGTGGAGGAGGTCTTCGCCGAGATCCAGCGCGCGCTCGAGCAGGTGGCGGTTCGGTGATCATCCGCAAGTCCGCGGAGGAGATCGAGCGCATGGCCCGCGCCGGAGTCGTCGTCGCGGACGTGCTCGCGCTCCTGGGCGAGCGGGCTCGCCCCGGCGTGACCACCGAGGAGCTCGACACGGTGGCCGACGAGTTCATCCGCGCGCACGACGGCGTCCCGACCTTCAAGGGCTACCGCGGCTACCCGGCGGCGATCTGCACGTCGCCGAACGCCATGGTCGTCCACGGGATCCCGGGCCCGTACACGCTCGACGAGGGCGACATCCTCTCCGTCGACGTCGGCGTCACGCTCGACGGCTTCGTCGCCGACTCCGCGTACACGTTCGCGATCGGCGAGGTCTCACCCGAGGCGGAGCGCCTGATCGAGGCGTGCCGGCGGCGCTCGCCGCCGGGATCGAGCAGTGCCGCCCGGACAACCGTCTCTCGGACATCTCGAACGCGATTCAGACCGCCACCGAGTCGCAGCGGCTTCTCGGTCGTCCGCAGCCTCGTCGGGCACGGCGTCGGCCGCTCGATGCACGAGGAGCCGCAGATCCCGAACTACGGTGAGCCCGGCCGCGGCCCGTTACTGTCGCCCGGCATGACGTTCGCGATCGAGCCCATGATCACCGCCGGCGGCGACGAGGTGGTCGTCCACGACGACGACTGGTCGATCTCGACCGCCGACGGCTCGCTGTCGGCGCACTTCGAGCACACGGTCGCGATCATGGAGGACGGCCCTCGGATCCTGACCGCAGCGCGAACGGCCGTAGGGCGTGAGGAGGCTGGCGTGTGAACGGCGACCCGCGGATCGAGGCGTACGCGAGGCTCCTCGTCGAGGAGTGCCTCGACGTGCAGTCCGGCTGGCAGGTCGTGGTTTCGGGCGGCATGCTCGGTCGGCCGCTGGTCGAGGACGTTTGCCGGGCAGGTCGCGGGCCGCGGCGCCTATGCGATCCAGCGGCTCAGCTTCACGGGCTCGGGATTCAACCTGCCGTGGGCCCAAAAGGCACCGGAGAAGCTGCTCGACAACCCGGCGCCGATCGACGTGCATGCCTTCCACGAAGCCGACGGCTGGATCGGGATCGAGGCCCCCGAGAACACACGCGAGCTCGCCGGCCTTGCGCCGGAGCGCTTCGGCCGTCTGCAGGCCGGGATTCGACCTCACATCGAGCGGGCGTTCACGTTCGAGCTGAAGTGGGTCGGCTGCCAGTATCCGACCGCGGCGCTCGCGCAGGACGCGGGCATGTCCGTCACCGAGTTCGAGGACTTTCTCTTCGGCGCGTGCCTGCTCGACTGGTCGGCGGAGAAGGAGCGGATGAGCCGCTACGCCGAGCGCTTCGACGCGGCCGAGGAGGTGCGGATCGTCGGGAACGAGACGGACATCACGCTGAGCGTCGCCGGACGCAAGGGCGATGGTCGACGCGGGCGGGGCGAACATGCCCGGCGGCGAGTTCTTCTACTCGCCGGTCGAGGACTCGGCCTCGGGGACGATCGCGTTCACCGAGTTCCCGGCGGTCTACGGCGGCCGGGAGGTGACCGGAATCAGGCTTCGCTTCGAGGACGGCCTCGTCGTCGACGCCTCCGCCGATCGGAACGAGGAGTACCTGATCGAGACACTCGACCGCGACGAGGGCGCGAGGCGGCTCGGCGAGCTCGGGATCGGCTGCAATCCGCGCATCACGAACCACATGAAGAACACGCTGTTCGACGAGAAGATCGACGGGACGGTCCACCTCGCGCTCGGCAACGGGCTGCCCGGACGTGGGCGGCACGAACGTGAGCCAGATCCACTGGGACATCGTCAAGGACATGCGCGACGACGGCAGCAGGATCGAGCTGGACGGCGAGCCCGTCCAGGAAGACGGGCGCTGGCTGCTCTAGCCCGCGTCGCCGAAAGCGTCGATCTCAGGCGGTTTGCTACCATTTCACGGCGCGGCGAGAGCCGTGCTTTTCCGTGTCCCAACCGCGCTCGGCGAGCGCGGTTTCTATGAGGTAGATGGCCGAAAAAGAAGAGAAAATCGAGGTCGAAGGCGAGATCGTCGAGGCGCTCCCGAGCACGATGTTCCGGGTGCATATCGACGACCTGGACACGAACGTGCTCGCCACGATCTCCGGGAAGATGCGCAAGCACTACATCCGCATCCTCCCCGGCGACAGAGTGAAGGTCGAGCTGTCTCCCTACGACCTCACGCGCGGAAGGATCACGTACCGACACCGATGAAAGTCAGAGCCTCAGTCAAGCCCATGTGCGAGCGCTGCCGCGTGATCAAGCGGCACGGCAGGACCATGGTCATCTGCACCAACCCGCGACACAAGCAGCGGCAGGGCTAGGAGCGGCATGGCGCGCATCGCAGGAGTGAACATCCCGAACCAGAAGCGGCTCGAGATCGGGCTGACCTACATCTACGGGATCGGCCAGTCGACGGCGAAGAGGATCTGCGCCGAGACGGGCCTCTCGGCGGACGAGAAGGTCAAGGACCTGACCGACGAAGAGGTCACGAAGCTGCGCGAGTTCATCGACGGCAACCTCCAGGTCGAGGGCGATCTCAGGCGCGAGCGAACGCAGGCGATCAAGCGCCTGCAGGAGATCGGCGCGTATCGCGGCATCCGCCACCGGCGCGGCCTGCCCGTCAACGGGCAGCGCACGAAGACGAACGGGCGGACGCGCAAGGGACCGAAGAAGACGGTCGGCAGGGGCAAGAAGGCGGCTCAGAAGACCTAATGGCGCCGCCCCGTAGACAAGCGACCCGTGGTCGCGCGCGTCGCCGCGTGAAAAAGAACATCGCGATCGGCCAGGCGCACATCAAGACATCGTTCAACAACACGATCGTCTCCCTGACCGACAACGAGGGCAACGTGATCGCGTGGGAGTCGGCGGGCTCGGCCGGCTTCAAGGGCTCGCGCAAGTCCACGCCTTTCGCCGCCCAGGTAACGGCCGACGCCTGCGCCCGCAAGGGGATGGAGCACGGGCTGCAGAAGGTCGAGGTCTTCGTCAAAGGCCCCGGCGCCGGCCGTGAGACGGCGATTCGCTCGCTCCAGGCGGCCGGCCTCGAGATCCTCGGCGTCAAGGACGTCACACCCCAGGCTCACAATGGCGTGCGGCCCAAGAAGAGGCGGAGGGTCTAGTGGCTAGAGATCGCTCGCCGAAGTGCAAGCAGTGCCGCCGCGAGGGCATGAAGCTCTTTCTCAAGGGCGAGCGCTGCCTGACCGAGAAGTGCGCGATCGAGCGCCGCAGCTACCCGCCGGGCGAGCACGGCCGCGGCCGCATCAAGCAGTCGGAGTACCTCGTCCAGTTGCGCGAGAAGCAGAAGGCGCGCCGTTACTACGGCCTGCTCGAGAAGCAGTTCCGCACGTACTACGCGAAGGCAGACAAGGCTTCGGGGATCACCGGCGAGGCCCTGCTGCGGCTGCTGGAGATGCGCCTCGACAACGTCGTCTACCGGCTCGGCTTCGCGGTTTCGCGAGCGCAGGCCCGGCAGTTCGTCCGCCACGGCCATTTCCAGGTGAATGGTCGCCGCGTAAACATTCCGAGCTACCAGGTGCGACCCGACGACATCATCACGTTGCGGTCGGGAAGCCCCGCCGAGCAGGTGGTGCGGGACGCGACCGACCTGACCGCCTCTGTCACGCCCTGGTTGCAGGCCGACCACGACGGCCTTACGGGCAAGGTACTCAAGTGGCCGGAGCGCGAGGAGATCGACACCCCGGTCCAGGAATCGCTAATCGTCGAGCTCTACAGCAAATAAGGAAAGGAACGAATGGCAGTCAGAACAAGCTTGATGGAGTTTCAGATCCCCCGGATCGTCCACGAAGAGGTCGACGAGAACCGTGGGGTCTTCGTGATCGAGCCGCTCGATCGCGGCTTCGGTTACACGTTCGGGAACTCTCTCCGCCGCGTGCTGCTCTCGTCGCTCGAGGGCGCCGCTGTCACCTCGGTCAAGATCGAGGGTGTCGCGCACGAGTTCACGACGCTGACGGGCGTCCGCGAGGACGTGACCGACATCCTGCTCACCTTCAAGAACCTGATCTGCAGGCTGCACGGCGACTCCCCCGAGATCGAAGTGCGCCTGTCCAAGAGGGGCGCGGGCGCGGTCAAGGCCGCGGACATCGAGGCGCCGGCCGAGCTGGAGATCCTCAACCCGGACCTCGAGATCGCCCACCTGTCCGACAAGGGCAAGCTCGAGATCACGCTCACGATCGGCCGCGGCCGTGGCTACGTCCCGGCCGAGCTGAACCGCGGGCCCGAGCACACGATCGGCGTGATTCCGATCGACTCGATCTTCTCGCCGGTCAGGCGCGTCTCGTACGACGTCGAGGCCGCGCGCGTCGGCCAGCGGACCGACTACGACAAGCTCCGGATCGAGGTAACGACCGACGGCTCGATCGACCCGCGCGAGTCGATCGGCCAGGCGGCCGAGATCCTGATGCGGCAACTCGCGATCTTCACCGACTCCGACCGCTGGGAAGGGTTTGGCGAGGCGGGTGCGGCCACCGAGGCGCAGGCCGAGCCGGCGCTGGCTCACGGCATGGAGAACTATCCGATCGAAGAGCTCGAGCTCGGCGTCCGCTCGTACAACTGTCTCAAGCGCGTGGGGATCGAGACGATCGGCGATCTGGTCACGAAGACCGAGAACGAGCTCGCTGCGATCCCGAACTTCGGCAAGAAGTCGATCGAAGAGGTCAAGGAGACGCTCGCCACGCACGGGCTGACGCTGCGCGGCGAAGAGGGCCCCTCGGCGTGAGACACGGGCGGTCGGGACGCAAGCTCGGCCGCGACGCCTCGCACCGCAAGGCGCTCTACTCGAACCTGACCGGGGCGCTGATCGAGCACGGTCGCATCAAGACGACTGCGGCGAAGGCGAAGGAGGTCAAGCCTGTCGCCGAGCAGATGATCACGCTCGGCCGCAAGGGCGGCGTGCCCGCCCGTCGGCAGGCGCTCAAGTTCCTGCGCTCGCAGGACGTCGTGCACAAGCTGTTCAGCGACGTCGGCCCGCGCTTCGTCGACCGTCCGGGCGGCTACTCGCGCATCATCCGGATCGGCCCGCGCCAGGGTGACGCGGCCGAGATGGTCTACCTCGAGCTCGTCGACTACGTCGCGCCAGAGGTCACCGCACCGCCGCCCCGCCGGGTCGAGGAGCAGCGTGAAGAGGAGCCCGAGGCCGAGCAGGAGCTCGAGCCGGAGGCCGGGGCCGAAGTCGAGCCCGAGCCCGCCGACAGCTAGCCGCTGACGCCGAGAGCGGCGGAGACTGCCACGATCACCAGGCCTGCTAGGGTCACGTAGCCGAGCGAGCCGACGAAGCTCGTTCTGAAGAACCGCCACCGCAGCCACGCGAGGACTACGAGCTCGGAGGCAACGACGGCCGTCGCGAGCACCAGCGCTACGTGGTAGTTCGGGATCAGGAAGGGCAGCGTGTGCAGGATTCCGCCGAGGAACGTGCACGCGCCTGTGATCGCGCCGCGGGCTACGGGGTTTCCGCGCCCGGTCAGCTCGCCGGTGTCCGAGAGCCCCTCGGAGTACGCCATGCTGATTCCGGCGGCGATCGCGGTTGCGGTGCCGGCGATGAACGCGACGTGCGGCTCGTGCGTGTAGATCGCGACTGCGAAGATCGGAGCAATCGTCGAGAGCGAGCCGTCGATCAGCCCCGTGAGGGCGGGCTGGACGCGCTGGAGGAGGAACTGCTGGTTCGTGGTCACAAGTAGAGTGTATCAGTCAAGGCGCAAACTTGTAGAGCATAAGGAACACCTTACAAACTGTGCCAGGGGCTCCTGACGTGCGGCTGAGGCTAACGCTCGAGTACGACGGCACCGCCTTCCGGGGCTGGGCTGCCCAGCCGGGGCTGCGCACCGTCGAGGGCGCGTTGAAAGAGGCGCTCGACGGCGTCTTCGAGAACTGGTCGGATCTCTCGATCGCGGGGCGAACCGATACTGGCGTGCATGCCCTGGCGAACGTTGCGTCGGTGGAGGTCGAGGGCGGGCCGCCCACCGAGCGAGCCCGCGAGGCGCTGAACGCGGAGCTCCCGGCCGACGTCGTCGTGCTCGTGGCCGACGCCGCGCCGGCCGATTTCCACGCGCGTCACTCCGCCGTCGCGCGGAGCTACCGCTACCGCATCTACCGTCGGGAGGCGCGCTCGCCCTCCGAGACGCACCGCGCCTGGTGGTATCCACATGCCCTGGCCGAGGAGCGCCTGGCCGAATCGGCCGACCTCCTGCTCGGCGAGCACGACTTCCGTGCCTTCACGCCGACCGGGACGCACCACCGCGTTTTCGTGCGCGTTGTCGAGTCGGCGGCCTGGTACCGGCGCGGAGATGCGCTCGAGTTCGAGATCACCGCGGACTCGTTCCTGCGCCACATGGCGCGCACGCTCGTCGGGACGATGCTCGAGCGCTCTCCGGCCGAGCTGGCGGCCCTGCTGGAAGGCGCGCCTCGGAGCGAGGCCGGCAAGACGGCGCCGCCCTGGGGCCTGTACCTCGTCTCGGTGCGCTACGACTAGGATCGAGACCGTGGCCACGCGCACGCAGAAGAGCGTCCAGAAACGGCTCGACGAGCTGCGCGCGCAGGTCGAGCACCACCTCTACCAGTACCACGTGCTCGACGAGCCGGAGGTCTCCGACGCCGAGTTCGACCGCCTCTTCGACGAGCTCACGGCCCTCGAGGACGAGCACCCCGACCTGATCACCCCCGAGTCTCCGACGCAACGCGTCGGTGCGCCTCCTAGCGAGCGCTTTCAGAAGGTCCGGCACCTGACGCCGATGGGCTCGCTGGAGAAGGTGACCGACGACGAGAGCCTGTTCAAGTGGGCCGAGGACGTGCGCAAGCGGCTCGACTCCGACGAGCCTGTCGCGTACGTGATCGAGCCGAAGATCGACGGGCTCGCGATCAACCTCACCTACGAGCACGGGCTCCTCGCGCGCGGCGCGACCCGGGGCGACGGGGTGCAGGGCGAGGACGTCACCGTGAACCTGCGGACGATCCCGTCCGTGCCGTTGAAGATGCGCGGCGATTCACTGCCCTCCGTCGCCGAGGTGCGCGGCGAGGTCTACCTGCCGCTGTCGGGCTTTCGCGAGCTGAACGAGCGCATTGCCGAGCTGGGGCAGAAGATCGCCCCGAATCCGCGCAACGCGGCCGCGGGCTCGCTTCGCCAGAAGGACTCGTCGATCACAGCGTCGCGCCCGCTCGCGGTCTGGGTCTACGGCCTCGGCGCCGCCGAGGGCCTGCAGCTCGGCTCGCACTCCGGGACGCTCGAGTGGCTGCGCGAGCACGGCTTCCGCACCAACCCCTTCTCCGAGCGGCTCGAGACGATCGAGGAGGTGGCGAGGCGGTGCACCGAGTGGGAGCGGCGCCGGGCAGAGCTCGACTACGAGATCGACGGGATCGTGATCAAGGTCGACTCGCTCGAGCAGCAGGCGATCCTCGGCGCGCTCCACCAGCGGCCGCGGTGGGCGCGCGCCTTCAAGTGGGCGCCGATGACGGCGCAGACGAAGCTGCTCAAGATCGCGATCCGCGTAGGGCGGACCGGCGCGCTCAACCCGTGGGCGATGCTCGAGCCGGTCGAGGTCGGTGGCGTCACCGTTTCGCGCGCGACGCTCCACAACGAGGAGGACATCAACCGCAAGGACATCCGCGAAGGCGACCGTGTGATCGTCCAGCGTGCCGGCGACGTGATCCCGCAGATCGTGGGTCCGGCCGGGCCTCACGCGAAGGGTACGAAGCCGTTCCGGATGCCAAAAAAGTGTCCGCTTTGCGGCGCAAACGTCGTCAAGCCCGAGGGCGAGGCGATGCACCGCTGCCCGAACCGGGCCTGCCCCTCGCGCGGCCTCGAGACGCTCAACAACTGGGTGATGGCCGCTGCGGATATCGACGGCGTCGGCGAGCAGCTCGTGCGGCGGCTCTGGGATCTCGGGCTCGTCCGCTCGCTGCCGGATCTCTACCGACTCACGAAGGAGCAGCTCCTCGAGCTCGACGGGTTCCAGGAGAAGAGTGCGTCCAACGTCGTGGCGGCGATCGAGGCGTCGAAGCAGGTGCCGTTCAGCCGGGTGCTGTTCGGGCTCAACATCCCCGACGTCGGCTGGGTCACGGCGCAGAACCTCACGCGCCACTTCGGCGGCGTCGAGCTGCTGGCCGAGGCCTCGCAGGAGGAGATCCAGGAGGTGGAGGGGATCGGGCCCGAGCGCGCCGAGGCGATCGCCGAGTGGTTCGCCGAGAACGAGAACCTCGCGCTCGTCGAGGAGCTGAAAAGGCTCGGGCTGCGCTTCGAGGCAGGCCCCGAGGAGCGGCCGATCGAAGGACCGCTGAGCGGCTCCACCTACGTGATCACGGGAACGCTTGACGGCTTCAGCCGGGACGAGGCGCGCAAGGCGCTGGAGGAGAGAGGCGCCAAGGTGGGCGACTCGGTCTCGAAAAAGACGACCGGCGTGGTCGCCGGCGAGAGCCCCGGCTCCAAGCTCGCCAAGGCCGAGCAGCTCGGCGTCCCGGTGCTGGACGAAGCAGCGCTGAAGAAGCTACTGCGCGGCTAGCACGGTCGCGAAGCGGTCCTGCGCGCGCCGGCTCCAGACCGCCGAGACCGGGTTCCCGTTCTGCAGCACCGAGAAGACGTAGCGCCCCCTCACGTAGCCAGACAGCGCCGATGCATTCTCGGTCGTGCCGGTCTTGGCCAGAACGTGGCCCCGCGCCGGTGGGCGGCGCATCCGTTTCGAGAGCGTCCCGTTCACGCCTGCGACCGGAAGCGCTGCGATGAAGGACTGCCGCACGTCGGGATCGCTCCACGCGGCGCGCAGGATGGCTCCGACCTCTCGTGCGGTCACGCGGTCGAGCAGCGAGAGGCCCGAGCCGTCGACGATCCGTACCCCGGCGAGAGGCACACCCGCATCCGCAAGGGTGCTGGAAACGTAGGCGGCCCCGGCGGCGGTCGTCCCCGGGTTGCCGACGAGCGTCCCGAGCTGTTTCAGCAGCAGCTCGGCGGTGAAGTTGTCGCTCTCGCGGTCCATCGTGCGCAGGATCGCTGCGAGCGATGCGGACTCGATCGACGCCAGCGGCAGCCCGTCGCCCCGGTCGACGCCGATTCCGGCGCCACCCACGACGGCGACACCGGCCCGGCGCAGAGCGTCACGGAAGACAAGCGCCGCCGACAGCACGGGGTTGCGGGAGGTCCGCCCGCGGTAGACGGCCCGGTCGACGGTCAGGGCCGAGAGCGGCGGCGACTCGTTGATCGTGAACCATGACTTCCACCCGGGGGCTGTGCGCCGCGCGTCGAAGAACGACTCGTCGCCGAAGATGGCGCCGGTGACGCGCACGATTCCCGCCGCGCGCACCTGTCTGGCGAGGGAGGTCAGGCCCTTCCCCGAAAGAGTCGGATCGCCGTGACCTACGAGCAGGAGGCTGCCTCGCCAGACGTTGCCGTCCTGCTCGCCGCGTCCGACGACATCGGTCTCGATCCGGAACTCAGGCCCGAGCCCGACGAGCGCTGCGTAGGTGACCGCCACCTTCTCGTTCGAGGCCGGGGCGAGCGAGAGCGCATCGTGTCTCGAGAAAACCGTCGCGCCCGTCTGGAGGTCGAACACGAGCGCGGCCGTTCGCGCCTGTGAGACGTGCGGGACGGCCAGCGCTCCGGCCAGGCGCTTCGCCAGCGGCGAGGTGTCTGCGCCCGCGGGCGCGGCGAGCAGCAGCCCAGCGAGAAGGACGATGAGGAGACGGCGGCGTCCCACCCGCTGCATTGTTCGGAGCATCGACCCGGACGTCAAGCGTCGGCCTGATCGCCTACTGCTATAGGCCGTGCGGCCCTTGAAGAGCGGCGCGCTCCCTGCAAATAATCCGCCACGGAGGTTCTGTGGCACACGAAATGATTCCGGCGTACCTCGAGCAGATCGACGAGCTGCTCGCCTCGCCGTCCTCTGAGGACGAGTCCGAGCCCGCAGGCCTTGCGCGGCTCGAGCGGACGCTCACGGACGGCTACGCGCATGCCCTGTCGCTCGAGGCGGAACACATTCGGCTGCAACGGCGGATGTCGGAGCTTGCGGGCGAGCTCAACGAGGGCAACCAGGAGCAGAAGGCCGAGGAGCTGGTTCAGGTCTCGCGTCGCATCTCCCGCGCGCGCGCCGAGCTCGAGCGTCTGCGCGGCACGCTCTCGCGGCTCCGGGCTCGAGCGACGCACGTTCGCTCGCGCGACTAGACGATCCCGCTCCTGACCGCATAGACGGCGGCCTGGATGCGGTTCTCGATCTGGAGCTTCATCAGGATGTTCGAGATGTGGTTCTTGACCGTCTTCGGGCTGATGTGCAGCTCCGCGGCGATCATCGCGTTGTCGTTCCCGTTCGCGATCAGCTTCAGCACGTCGAGCTCGCGCTGAGAGAGCTCTGCGTGGATTGTCTCCGCCGCTTCCGGCGAGGCCGCTGTCGCGCGCACCTGTTGGAGCACCTTTCCGGCGATCGCCGGTGAGACGAGCGACTCGCCGACCGCCGCGGCCTCGATGCCGCGGATCAGCTCGTCCACGGACGCGTCCTTGAGCAGGTAGCCACACGCGCCGGCCAGGATCGCGTGGAGGACGTCCTCGTCCTGGTCGGAGATCGTCAGTACGAGCACGCGCGTGAGCGGCGCGGTCGCCGCGATCTGCTTGATCGCGTCGATCCCGGATATGCCCGGCATGTGCAGGTCCATGACGACCACGTCCGGGGCCAGTTCCCGCACGAGCCGAACGGCCTCTTCGCCCGCTGCTGCCTCGCCGGCCACCTGCACGCCCCGCTCCTCGAGCAGGTTGCGAAGACCTGTCCGGAACAGGTCGTGGTCGTCGACGAGAAGCACACGCGCGCGTGCGGCTTCCTCGGCCCTGGACTCTGCGATCTCGCTCATCGACCCCCTTTCGGAGGCAGAGTCTAGCCGTGCAAACTGATCGTGACGGTGCGGCGTCCCCAGGCTCGCGCTTTCGCCAGCGTCGGGAACCAGAGGTCGATCGATGATCCGACGACCGACGGGCCCGTGTCCGCGGCAACGCCCTCGCCGTAGCCGGGGATCGTCATCCGCGTGCCGAGCGGGATCACACGGGGATCGACGGCGACGACGCCCCAGCCGACCGGCGCTCCGGTCGACGTGCGGCCGCCCAACGCGTAGCCGGTCGCGCTCGCGGTCAGCGTGCCGCGGGTCGAGCCGTTGCCGCCGTTCCCGGTCGAGACAGCGGAGACCTGCCGCGCGCGCGTCTCGATCGCCTGCGCCCGTTGCTCGAGCGCCGAGATCGCGGCAGCGTTGAGCCCGTGCGCGGATGCGAGCCTCGCGAGGTACGAGGCCCGCTCGCCTCGCGCCTGCTCCAGCCCCCGCGCCGTGCTCGCGGCGTCCTCGGCGAGCGCGGTCAGCGCGTGCTCTCGGGAGGTCAGGGCGCGCACGTCGGCCCGGTAGCGGCTCCGTGCGCTGCGTGTCTGCTCGATCACGAGCCGGTCCGCGTCGGCGACGCGGTCGAGCGTGTCGAGGCTGTTGAGGGCCTCGACGACGGAGCTCGCGCCGAGCAGCACGTCGAGCGAATCGGTGGAGCCCTGTTCGTAGAGCTGCTGCAGCCGCAGCGAGAGCGAGCGCTGGGCGGACGCAAGCGATCTACGCGCGATTGCCAGCCGCCGCTCGGCGTCGGCCCGTGCGGCCCGCACCTGCGCGACCTGGATCTGCAGCGCCGTGACGTACGCGTGGCCACGTGCGAGCTGCGAGTCGAGCGCGTAGAGGCCGAGGACGGCGTCCTGCCTGCGCGCGGACAACCGGACGTTCTCTTGCTGGAGCCGTGACGCACGTGCCTGAAGGGTCGTCGAGGAGTCCGCTGCCACTCTCGCCGGAACGAGAGCACAGAGCACCAGGAGCGCAGCGAGAGCCGGCCAGACCCGCTGCGTGCGTATCTCGCCCCGCACGACGCAGCACCGTAACACAGGACTTTGTGCGAGACACGCGAACCCCGGAGGTGTGAGCCTTTTGTCACTTTCTAGCCATTTGCGGGTGTCCGGCGGGCTTGTTAGGGTGCCGTGCTTGTGACGAACCGGCCCCTCCCAGGAGGGCGCCTGTCGAGCATCTTGGTGGGCTTCCGCTCGACGAGACGAAAGGCGCCGGCACTAGTCATCGCGCTCGTAGCGTTTCTCGCCGCGACCGCTGTTTCCGCCTCCGCTGATTCGGTGGCGTCGAAGCGCGCAGAGGCCCAGAGCGTCCTCGGCCAGATCAATCAGCTCGACGTGAGCCTCGAGCGAGCGGTCGAGGCCTATGACCTCGCGAACACCAAGCTCGCTCGCATCAGGCACGACCTGTCGACGAACACGCAGAACCTCGTCAGCGCGAAGCGGAGCCTGAAGAACTCGCAGCGACAGCTCTCGGCGCGGCTGGTCGACATGTACACGTCGGAAGGCCAGGACTCGACGCTGGCGGTGCTGCTCGGGTCGTCGAGCCTCGACGACATGCTGAGCCGGATCGACGCCGCCGACCGCGTCTCGCAGCAGGACGCGCTGGTCGTAAGACAGGTGGTGACCCTGCGTCGCGAGATCCAGCAACGGCAGCGTCGCCTGCAGCACGCGCATGCGGAGCAGTCGCAGATCGTCGCGGAGCGGGCGTCTGCGAAAGCGTCGGTCGAGAGCCAACTCGGCCAGCGGCGCGCGCTGCTGAGCTCGATCCACGGCGAGATCGTTCGGCTCCAGGCCCAGGAACAGGCGCGGCAGGCCGAGCTCCAGCGCCAGCTCCAGCAGCGGCTTTCCTCGCAGCAGGTCTCCGCGAGCCAGCAGACGCTTGCCCCGGTTGTCGGCGAGGCGCCGAGCGCGAGCGCGCCGCCCTCACGGTACGGCGGCGTGGTCGGGATCGCGATGAGGTATCTGGGGACGCCGTATGTTTGGGGTGGAGCGTCGCCGGCCGGGTTCGACTGCTCGGGCCTCGTGATGTACGTCTACGCGCAGGTCGGGGTCTCGCTGCCGCACAATGCGGCCGCCCAGTACGGGTACGGCTCACCGGTCTCCCGCGGCCAGCTCCAACCGGGCGACCTGGTCTTCTTCAACGGCCTCGGCCACGTCGGGATCTACATCGGCGGCGGCAGCTTCATCCACGCCCCGCACACCGGCGACGTGGTCAAGATCTCGAGCCTCAGCGCGGATTCGTACGTCGGCGCCCGTCGACTCTAAGAGGCGTACAGCTCGTCGATCTCGCGCGCGAAGTGCTCGGCGCACACGCGGCGCTTCGAACTTCAAGGTCGGCGTCACCTCGCCCTCGTCGGCGCTGAAGTCGCGCGGGAGGACGGCGAAGCGCTTGATCTGCTCGAACCGTGAGAGCTCGGCGTTGACGCCGTCGACGACCTTCTGCACGCGCTCCTGGACCTGTCCCGGGACAGACCCTGGGCCACGGCCGGATCGACCGTGATCAGTGCCGCCACGCAGGGCCGGCAGTCGCCGACGACGAGCGCCTGCGAGACGAGCGGCGCCGTCTTGAGCGCGTTCTCGAGGTTCTGCGGCGCGACGTTCTTGCCGCCGGCGGTGACGATGATGTCCTTCTTGCGGTCGGTGATATGGATGAATCCGTCCTCGTCGATCGTCCCGAGATCGCCGGAGCGCAGCCAGCCGTCGCTGTCGAGCACCTGTCGCGTCGCCTCTTCGTCCTTGTAGTAGCCGGCAAAGACCGTCTCACTGCGGATGAGGAGCTCGCCGTCGTCGTCGAGACGCACCTCGAACCCGGGTAGCGCGGGCCCGACGGTGCCGAAGCGGAACCGGTCGGGCCGGTTCACCGACGCGGCCGTCGTGCACTCGGTCAGGCCCCAGCCCTCGAGGATCAGGATGTCGAGCGTGTGGAAGAACTCGCCGATCTCAGCGGCCAGTGGAGCGCCTCCCGAGATTCCGACGCGGATCCGGCCGCCCAGGCGGTTCTTGACCTTGCGGTAGACGAGCCGGTCGGCGATCCGGTGCTGGAGGGCGAGGCTCGCAGGCAGCGAGCGACCCTGGGTTCGGAGCTCACTGGCCCGGCGGCCGACGCCGAGAGCCCAGTGGAGCAGCCGTCGCCGGACGCCCTGTGCCTCGTCGAATTGTGCCTGCACCCCCGTGTGCACCTTCTCGTAGAGCCGCGGGACGCTCGGGAGCAGGGTCGGCCGGACCGCAGCCATCGCATCCATGACCCGTATCGGATCGGGGCAGAAGGCGACCGTGTACCCGGTGTGCGCTCCGAGCAGGTGCATCAGCCGGCCGAAGTTGTGCGCCAGCGGCAGATAGAGAAGCATCACGTCGTCGGAGACGGCGAACCCCTCGATCCCGTCGACGGCGGTAGCCATCTCGTAGTAGTTGCGGTGCCTGATCGTGCAGGCCTTCGGCGGTCCGGTCGTGCCCGAGGTGTAGATGAAGGTGAAGGGGTCGTCCTCGCCGACGGCCGCCTCGGCCTCGGCCAGCGCCGTCGGATGCTCGGCGGCGAAGTCGCGGCCGCGAGCTCGCAACGCGCCGAGCTCGGAGAACGCGATCACATGGGTGAGGCCGAGGTCGGAAACCTTCTCCCGCTGCGCCTCGTCCTCGACCAGCACCCCCACTGCGTCCGAGTGCTCGAGGATGTAGCGGCAGTCCTTGGGCGAGCTGTTCGCGTAGATCGCCGCGCCGACGGCGCCGACCAGCCCGAGCGCGTAGTCGAACAGCGACCACTCGAGGCTTGTCTGGGCGAGGATCCCGAACGAGTCTCCCTTGCGGACTCCGAGCGCGAGCAGGCCGTTCGCGAGCTCGTCCACCGTGTCCGCGGCCTCCTGCCACGAGACCTCGCTCCAGCCGTCCGGGCCTTCGACGAGATACGCGGGATTCGTTCGCCCGGCCGCGAGCCCCTCGCGCCACAGACGCCCGATCGTCCGCCCTCTGCCGGCCTTGGCACTCGGCTCTGCCGGCGCGGTTGCTGTCGTCTCGCTCAGGCCTTCAGCTTAGAGCGTGGATTCGCCCCGGGAAAGGGAGGGAAGCGGCATTCGACGGCGAATTTCGCCGGTCCCACTAGACTTATCCACAGCCCTGATGCGAACTATCTGGAACGGATCTCTCAGCTTCGGCCTGGTCACGATCCCCGTCGGCCTGGCGCCTGCGACGGCGCCGAAGGCCCGCGCTTCGGACGTGTCCTTCCGCACGCTGCACCGCGAATGCAAGACGCCGATCAAGCAGAAGCGCTGGTGCCCGGTGCACGAGCGCGAGGTCTCGGCGGACGAGATCGTGAAGGGCTGGGAGGTCTCGAAAGGCCAGTTCGTGATCGTCGAAGAGGCCGATCTCGAGGCGATCGCGCAGCACGACACGTCTCGCGCGATCGACATCTCGCGGTTCGTGCCGCTCGAGCAGGTCGACCCGCTCTTCTTCGACCGCACCTACTTCCTCGCGCCCTCGACGGCCGAGGCCCAGCGCCGGCCCTACGTGCTGCTGCTGAACGCGATGAAGGAGACGGGCATGGCCGCGATCGGCCGCATGGTGATCCGCGGGAACGAGAACTTCTGCCTGATCCGCCCGAAGGGTGACGCGCTCGTGCTCGAGACGCTCTTCCTCGCCGAGGACGTCCGCTCGCAGGCGGAGATCGACGAGGCGGTCGAGGCGATCGAGGTCAAGGAGCCGGAGCTCGATCTCGCGCGCCAGCTGATCGACAGCCTCGTCGGCACGTGGGAGCCCGAGGAGCTCCACAGCGAGTACCGCCAGAATCTGCGCGAGCTGCTCGAGGCGAAGCTGAAGGGCGAGGAGATCGCCGTCCCGGAGCCCGTGGCCGATGCGCCGGTCATCGACCTGATGGACGCGCTCAAGAAGAGCGTCGCCGCGAGCCAGAAGCGCTCGGGCGACGGCGCGAAGCCGGCTGCGCGTAAGAAGGCAGCGCCGAAAAAGCGCGCCGCGGCACGCAAGTAACGCGCCGGAGGCAAGCCCTCATAAGGCGCTCGCTTGCGACGCCGTCCTAGTGAGCCGGCGGAAGGGCGCCGAGCGCCTCGAGTTGTGCCTGAAACAGCGTCTTGTCGATCTTGCCCTGGTAGATCGGGATCCCCTCCTCGACACAGACCCGGATCACCTCGTTGCGCTCGATGCCGAGCTCCTTGGACAGCTCCTCAGGCGTCAGGTGGTTGGCCATCTTGCTCCTCTCGCATGAAAAAGCCCGCCTCGCGCTGCGGCGCCGACGGGCTGCATGACTGCCTCTCTGGGTGTACGACAGGAATCAGGGGTCCTGCCTCCCCGAGCCGCTCATTCGCTCCGAAGAATAGTCGCGCGCGGCGACGGACGCAAAGAGGTTCACGGGGGAACCGAGCCGCCGGTTCCCCCGTGCTCGATCGGGGTGCCCAGATTTGAACTGGGGACCTCTCCGACCCGAACGGAGCGCGCTACCAGGCTGCGCCACACCCCGAGCAGGCACAGGTTAGCGCCTGAAGAGTTGCCGCAGGCGCTCGCGCAGAGAGACTCTCGGCTCGGCCTTCAGGGCCTCGTCGCGGCGTGACTGCAGCCGCACCCAGGCCTTGTGGCGGCTGGAGCGCGTGCCGTACTTCGGCTTCCAGAAAACGGGGCTCATCAGTCGATCGTTCGGATCTGTCGAGAGGTTAGCCCTGCGGCGATGAAGCAGATCGAGATGCAGGCGCCGAGGGCGATGATCGTGCCCGGCGCGGCGAGCGGTGCCAGCGCGCCGGCGAGCACGAGGCCGAACGGCGTCAGGCCAAGCGCGCCGAACCAGTCGAGGCTGACGACTCGCGAGAGCATGTGCTGTGGCACTAGCTGCATCAGCATCGTCTCCCAGACCGTGATGCCGAAGCCGATGCAGATGCCGCGTGCGAACGACGTGGCGGCGGCGAGCGGGTACCAGGGCGAGAGCGCGAAAACGATCACGAGGAGGCTGTTCAGGATCCAGATCAGGTACGAGATCAGGCCGCGCCGGCGCTGCGGGTTCAGCTGGGCGAAGACGGTGCTGCCGACGAGCATGCCGGCGCCGAGGAGCGAGAAGACCAGGCCGTACGCGCCGACCCCGAGGCGGAAGTGCTCGCGCATCAGCTTCGGCGTGAGCACCTGGATCGGCGCCCACTGGAACATCAGCACGAAGGCGAACAGGCTGATCGTCACCCACAACCAGGGAATGCCGCCGACGTAGCGGATGCCGGCGCCGATCTCCTTGAAGGTCCCCTCGGCCGGGGACCGCTTGGCGCTTTTCGGCCGGGTGCGGTAGACGAAGGCGAAGGAGGCAAGGTACGAGACGGCGTTGAAGGCGAAGACGACCGTCGAGCCTGCGAAGCCGTAGAGAAGCGACGCGACCGCCGGGCCGATCAGGAGGCTCCCCTGGCGGGCCATCCCGAGCAGCGCGTTCGCGGAGCCGAGCGCCGGCTCGTCGACCACGAGCGGGATCATGCCGCCGAGCGCCGGCGTGAAGAAACCGGTCGCGAGGCCTTCGACAAAGCCGATTACGAGCAGCGACCCGATGCTCAGGTGCCCCGTCGCGTCGATGGCGGCGAGCACCCCGATGATCACGAACCGGGCCGCGTCGGAGACCAGCATCAGCGTGCGGCGGTCGTAGCGGTCGGCGAGCGCGCCGCCGACGAGCACGGTCGAGAGCAGCCCGACCCCTTGCAGCGCCAGCACGAGGCTGAGCGAGCGGGCCGAGCCCGTGAGCGTGAACGTGCGCCAGCCGAGCGCGACGACGAAGGCCGTGTCACCGAGCAGCGAGATCGCCTGCCCCGTCCAGAGCAGGCGGAAGTTGCGGCTGCGGAAGGCCTGCAGCACACGGGCACGGGAGGGCGCGGCGGTGGTCGCCTCCATCGGCCGAAAGCTATCCTGCTGCCGTGTCGGAGACCCTGCGCGTCGCCTGCGTCCAGCTGACCAGCGGGCCTGACAAGGCGGCGAATCTCGAGAAGGCGGAGAGGCTCGTCGCGCGGGCGGCTGCGACCGGCGCCGACATCGTCGCCCTACCGGAGAAGTGGAACGCGATCGGCTCGCCCGAGGTGCTGCACGCGGCCGCGGAGCCGCTCGAGGGCGGGGAGTCGGTGGCGGCGATGGCCGGGTGGGCCCGAAGCCACGGGATCACGCTCGTCGGCGGCTCGATCTCGGAGAAGCGCGAGGGGCGCGAGAAGCTCTCGAACACGTCGCTCGCGTTCGGCCCGGACGGCGAGCTGTTGGGCATCTACCGCAAGATCCACCTCTTCGACGTCGAGGTCGGCGGCCACGTCTATCGCGAGTCGGAGGCCGAGGAGCCGGGCGAGGAGCCGGTGGTCTTGCGCGGCGAGGGCTGGCCGATCGGGCTGACCGTCTGCTACGACGTGCGCTTCCCCGAGCTCTACCGGATCCTCGCGCTCGAGGGCGCAGAGCTCGTGACCGTTCCCGCGCACTTCACGACGCCGACCGGCAAGGACCACTGGCATGTGCTCCTGCAGGCGCGGGCGATCGAGAACCAGTACTACGTCGTCGCTCCCGCTCAGGTCGGAGAGACGCTGCCGCGCAAGCCCGCGTACGGGCGCTCGCTGATCGTCGATCCGTGGGGGATCGTGCTCGCCCAGGCGCCCGACGAGGAGACGGTCATCTCGGCCGAGCTCGACCGCGCGCGCCTGCGCGAGGTGCGCGACAAGCTGCCGTCGCTGAAGAACCGTCAGGCGGACGCGTACCGCTGGCCGGCTCCGGCCTGATCGAGGACTGGGGCCTGACCCTCGGCGAGCCCTTCGACGGCGGGGTCGCCTCTGTCGTCGTGCAGCCGGCCGTGACAGCCGCGGGAGACGAGGTCGTCCTCAAGATCCAGGAGCCGCACCGCGAGAGCGAGCACGAGGCGGCCGCGCTCGAGCTTTGGGACGGCGACGGCGCTGTACGGCTGCTCGCGCACGACCCGGAGGAGCACGCGCTGCTGCTCGAGCGCTGCCTGCCGGGAACGCCGCTCGCCGCGGCCGGCGCCGGACCGCGCTCGACGTCTTCGTGGAGCTCTTGCCGCGGCTCTGGAAGCCTGCGGGCGCGCCGTTCCGGCCGCTGGCCGAGGAGGCGGCGTGGTGGCTCGAGTCGCTGGAGTCGACCTGGAGCGGTTCGGCCGGCCGTTCGAGCGGCGCCTGCTCGACGCCGGGCTCGAAGCCCTGCGCGAGCTTGCCCCGACGCAGGGTGAGCAGGTGCTGCTACACCAGGACCTGCACGGCGACAACGTGCTCGCCGCGCAACGCGAGCCCTGGCTCGCGATCGACCCGAAGCCGCTAGCGGGCGAGCGCGAGTTCGGGCTCGCACCGGTCATCCGCTCCCGCGAGCTCGGCCACTCGCGGCACCACGTGCTCGGCAGACTCGACCGGCTCAGCGCCGAGCTCGGCCTCGACCGCGAGCGTGCCCGTGGCTGGACGATCGGCCAGACGCTCGCCTGGGCCTTCAACGGCACCTGCCACGAGACGCACGTCGAGACCGCGCGCTGGCTGGTAGAAGCAGGCTGATGCTTCAAGCGGTCCTCTTCGACGTCGACTTCACGATCGCCCGACCCGGGCCGGAGCTCGGGCCCGAGGGCTACCGGCGGCTCGGTGCGCGCTTCGGGCTCGACCTCGACCCCGCCCGCTACGGCGAGGCGCGCGAGAAGGCGGTCGAGGGGATCAGGCGCCACCCGGAGCTCGAGCACGACGAGGAGATCTGGGTCGCGTTCACCGAGCGGATCATCCGCGGCATGGGCGGCGACGCCGACTCCGCGTACGAGTGCGCGGTCGCTATGACGAGCGCCTGGGAGCACGCCGAGCACTTCGAGCTCTACGAGGACGCCCTGCCGGTGCTCGACCACCTGCGCTCCCGTGGGCTGAAGCTCGGGCTCGTCTCGAACACGGGACGCGACCTCGACGAGTTCGTCGCGCACCACCGGCTGGACGTCGACGCTGCACTCGGCTCGGGCTCGTTCGGCCGCACCAAGCCGCACCCGACGATCTTCCAGGCCGTCCTCGAGCGGCTCGAGGTCGAGGCGGCCGACGCAGCGATGGTCGGCGACTCGCTCGAGGACGACATCGAGGGCGCCCGGGCCGCCGGCATCGAGGTCGCGTTCCTGCTCGACCGCGACGGCCGCTACCCGGAGCTCGCCGACCGGCTGCCCGACCTGTTTGCTCTTCCTGCGGCTCTAGGTTTGAGCGTCGACCGGGGATAGGATCAGCGCGTGCCATCCTGGGCCGTCTGGGCGATCTTGGCGCTGGCGCTCGCGGTCGGCGAGATCCTCACCCCGGGCCTCTTCTTCCTCGGCCCGGTCGCCCTGGCTGCGATCGCGGCCGGCGTCGTCGCTCTGATCGGAGGCGGCGTCATCTTTCAGCTGATCGTCTTCATCGCAGGCTCGCTCGCGTCGCTGGCGCTGATCCGGCCGATCGCCAAAGCGCACCTTCGCATGCCGGCAGCGCTCCGGACGGGTACCGACGCGCTCCCGGGAACCAAGGCGCTCGTCCTCCAGCGGGTCGACGTCAACGGCGGCCGCGTCCGCATCGGTGGCGAGGAGTGGTCGGCTCGGGCCTACATGGACGGGGACGTCTACGAGCCGGGCACCCGGGTCGAAGTGGTCAAGATCGAGGGCGCTACCGCCCTCGTCTACGAGTAAGGGGGCTTCAAATGGCGCCGCTCATCGTGCTGTTGGGAATCGTGCTCTTCGTCCTGCTGGTCCTCTGGCGGACGATCAAGGTCATTCCGCAGGCGCAGGCCGCGGTCGTCGAGCGCCTCGGCCGGTATCACAAGACCCTCTCGGCCGGCCTCGCGATCGTGATTCCCTTCGTGGACCGCGTGCGACAGCGGATCGATCTACGCGAGCAGGTGGTCTCGTTCAAGCCCCAGCCCGTGATCACGGAGGACAACCTGGTCGTGAACATCGACACGGTCCTCTACTTCCAGATCACCGACCCGAAGGCGGCGACCTACGAGGTCCAGGACTACATCCAGGCGATCGAGCAGCTGACCGTGACGACGCTGCGCAACGTGATCGGCGGGATGCAGCTCGAGGAGACACTTACCTCGCGCGACAACATCAACGAGCAGCTGCGCGGCGTGCTCGACGAGGCGACGGGGAAGTGGGGCATCCGTGTCAACCGTGTCGAGCTGAAGGCGGTCGACCCGCCGGGGACGATCAAGGACGCGATGGAGAAGCAGATGCGCGCGGACCGCGACAAGCGCGCGGCGATCCTGACGGCCGAGGGCGTCAAGCAGTCGCAGATCCTGACCGCCGAGGGAGAGAAGCAGAGCGCGATCCTGAAGGCCGAGGGCCAGAGGCAGGCGCTCGTGCTGCAGGCGGAAGGTCAGTCGAAGGCGATCGCGACCGTCTTCCAGGCGATCCACGAGGGCGACGCCGACCCGAAGCTGCTCGCCTACCAGTACCTGCAGATGCTGCCGCAGATTGCTCAGGGCGAATCGAACAAGGTCTGGATCATCCCGAGCGAGTTCACGCAGGCGCTCGGACAGCTCACGCAGGCGCTCCCCGGAGCGAACGCGGAAAAGAAGCCTTAGGGCGCGAGGTCGGCGGCGGCCTCGGCCAGCGTCGCGACCGGGCCGACGCTCACGTCCTCGCCCTCGAACAGCTCGAGCCAGGCTGCGAGCGGTCTTGTCGCGAACGTGGTGGCAAGCTCTTCGGCGAGCGGCTCTTGCTCCAGGCCCCACTGGCGCTCGGCGAGCTCCGGGCGGCCGATCAGCTCGCACAGGCGTCGGAAGAACTTCGGCTCCAGGGCGGCGACGGTCAGGTAGCGGCCGTCGGCGGTCGCGTAGATGCGGTAGCAGGCGAGGCCTCCGGTGAGCAGGCCCGGGATCGGCTCGCCGCCGAGCCGGTGCGCGGCGAGGCGGTGCGAGCCGTGGGTCAGCGAGATCGTGATCCGCTGCCCGCGGCCGGTGCTGGCGCGCTCGAGCAGCGCCGCCAGGATCTCGTTGACGGCCGACAGCGCGCCGGCCGCGAGGTCGGCGATCGGGATCGGGGGGAGAGCAGGAGCGGTGTCCTCGAGCAGGCCCGCCCAGCCGAGGTAGTTCAGGTCGTGGCCGGCCCGGGGGTCGTCCCGGCCGAAGCCCGTGAACGAGCAGTAGACGACCGTGTCGGGCAGGTCGCCCGGGCCGACGCCGAGCCGCTCGACGACGCCCGGCCGGAAGCTCTCGAGCACGACGTCCGCATCCGCGCAGAGGGCGCGGCCCGTCTCCGGGTCGGCCTTGAGGTCGATCTCGACCGACTCCTTGCACTCGTTCAGTGCCTCGTGCCAGGCGGGCGCGAGCTCGCGGAGCGGGTCGCCGCCGGGCGCCTCGAGCCGCACGACCCGCGCGCCCAGGCGCTGCAGCTCGCGGCTCGCGAACGGGCCTGGCAGGTAGCGCGAGAGGTCGACGACGAGTAGGCCGGCCAAGGGTTCCACTTCCGTCGAAGCTACTACACTCAGACGGCCGTGCCGGACCGCTCGAACGCGCAAGGGGACAAGCGGCGGCTGCTCCTGGATGCGGCGGTCCGGGTGTTCGCGCGAAAGGGCTACCACGCCGCGCGCGTCGGCGACATCGCGGAGGAGGCAGGCGTCGCCCACGGGCTCCTCTACCACTACTTCGAGTCGAGGGAGGACGTTCTGCGCAGTGTCTTCCGCGAGACCTGGCGGGCGCTGATCGAGACGATCCGGAGCGTCGAAGAGGGCGACGACGCACCACCCGAGCAGCTCCGCAAGGTGGCCCAGATTCTCCTGCGCTCCTGGCGGCGCGATCCGGACCTCGTCCGCGTGCTCGTGCTCGAGGTGACCCGCAGCCAGCTGCTCGAGGGCGAGATGGACGAGATCGCGTCCTCGTTCGCGGCGATCCAGGAGATCATCGAGCGCGGTCAGGCCGACGGGTCGATCCGGGCCGACCTCGACGCGCGGTTGGCGAGCTACGTCTTCTACGGCGCGATCGACGAGCTGCTGACGGGCTGGGTGCTGCGCCGGTTGCCGGACTCGGACGACGACCTCGCGCGAGCCGAGCACACGATCGTCGAGATCGTGACCGGCGGGCTGGCCACCGAGCACGCGGGGGCGCGGGCCTAGATGGCCACGACGCAGGTGCCCGAGGCGCTCGTCGCGGTGCCGCCGGTCCGGCGCAGCCTGCTCTGGACGCTCGGCCTAGGGGCGTTCGGCCTCGCGTTCTCGCTGACGACGACTGCCGCGTATCTGCCTCCGCTGCTCAGCCGGTTCACCGAGTCCGGCGGGCTGATCGGGGTGATCCTGGGCGCGGAGGGGATCTTCGCGCTGCTGATCTCGCCGGTGATCGGCCCCTGGAGCGACACGTTCCACACGCCGATGGGCCGCCGGCGGCCGTTCATGCTCGTCGCGCTTGGCCCGATGGGTTTCTGCCTGCTGCTGATGCCGTTCATGCCCAGCCTCTGGACGACGGTCGTGATCGTGCTGGGGTTCTTCTTCGCGTACTACGTCTTCGAGACGCCGTATCGCGGGCTCTACCCGGATTTGCTGCCGCCGGCCCTGTTCGGCCGCTCGCAGGGCGTCCAGCACATCCTCCGCGGGATCGCGATCGGGGCGGCGCTCGTGGGCGGCGGGCTCCTGCTCAAGGTCTGGCGGCCGGCGCCGTTCATGCTGGCAGCGGTACTGACGACGCTGGCGTGTGGGCTGACGATCCGGCTCGTGCGCGAGGACGGCGGGCACGGCCGGGTTTTCGAGGGCGTCTCGGCTTACGTGAAGCGGAGCTGGCAAATCTTCCGCGAGAACGGCGACGTGCGCCGCTTCCTGATCGCGAACTCGCTCTGGGAGGGGGCGTTCGCGGCTGCCCGCACGTTCGTCGTGCTGTACATCATCGACGGGTTGAATCAGTCCAAGGTGATGTCGTCGGCGGTCCTGGGCGCGGTCGCGGTCGGCTACGTGATCGCCGCGATGGCGGCAGGGCGGCTGGGCGATCGGTTCGGGCTCGCGCGCGTGAGCTTCTTTGCGTCGTTCGTCTACGGCGGCGGGTTCATGGTCGCCGGGCTCGCGTCGCAGTGGCACGACTGGTTCTTCGCGCTGATTCTGGTGGTCTCGATCGCGGGCGGGACGGTGATGACCGTCGCCTGGGGACTGCTCTACAAGATCGTGCCGGAGGAGCATCGAGGCGCGGCGTCGGGGCTCGCGACGACGACGAAGGGGATCGGCATTCTGGTCGGCGCGCCGCTCGCGGGGATCTCGATCGACTTCGCGCGGCCGTACTTCCCCGCGACGGAGGGCTATCAGGTGCTGTGGCCGATCTGCGGCGTGATGATCCTCGCTGCGATCCCGCTGCTCGTGAGGCTGATGGAGATCGAGCCGCGCACGAAGGTCGAGGTGCCGGTGGTCTGACCCTGGCGGGCGGCGCCTGGGCCGCGGGCGTCCCGGTTCTTTCGGCCGTGTCCGAGGGACAGTCCCCGGGCCGTGGCCGAAACAGCCACTTGCTAGGAAAGTGTGTCGTCGGTGTGCCGATCCGGCCCAGCCAGCTGTGAGGTGTTGGCTCTCGCTCTACATTCGGAGGCTCGATGCCGCGCAGACGGAGAAGCGACCTATCCGACGGGCTATTCCACGTCACCTGCCGGGGTGTGGCGAAATCGCAAATCTTTCGCGACGACTTCGACCGCGCCGCGTTTCGCGAGCAGCTGATCCGCACGGGACAGCGCTACGCGTTGCGGTACGACGCTTGGTGCCTCATGACCACGCACTTCCACCTCGTGGCCGCTGCTTCGCGGCCCGCGTTGTCGGCAGCGATGCACCGCCTCAACGGGCTGTACGCGCAGCGCTTCAACCTGCGATATGGGCGGCGCGGTCATCTGTTCGAGAACCGGTTCTCAGCCTGGGTGCTCGATACCGAGGAGCACTGGGAGAACGCCTGCCGGTATGTCCTGAACAATCCGGTCGAGGCTGGCCTTTGTGCGCGCGCCGAGCAGTGGCCCTGGTCGGGCGGTCTGTTTCGCGCCGTTCGGTGACCGCGGACTGTCTGCTTTGGCCAGGTCCGGGGGACAGTCCCTGGGACACGGCCCAAAGAGACGGCTCCGAGGAGCGGCGCGAGCCTTCAGGCGCCCGCAGCCGCGGCCTGACGGTGGACGGCGGCGAGCGCCGGCGCCCACGAGCACAGCGGCGAGACGTCGCCGTCGCGCCCGTTCAGTGCCCGGTACCCGAGCGCATGCTCGGCCTGCATCAGCTTGTGGATCTGCGTCGTTCCCTCGTAGATGATCGGCGCCCGCGCGTTCCGGAAGTAGCGCTCGATCCCGTACTCGGACGAGTAGCCGTAGGCCCCGTGCACCTGAATCGCGAGGTGCGCGGCCCGGAACGCCGACTCGGTCGCGTGCCACTTCGCCAGCGACGTCTCGCGTGTGTTGCGGCGGCCCTCGTTCTTGAGCCAGGCAGCCTGCATGACGAGCAGCTTCGAGGTCTCGTAGCCGAGAACCATCTCGGCGATCATGTCCTGCACGAACTGGTAGCGGCCGATCGCCTGCCCGAACGTCTCACGCTCGCGTGCGTACTCGACCGAACGCTCGAGGCACGCGCGAATCACCCCGCACGCCCCGGCCGCGACCGTGAACCGGCCCTGGTCGAGCCCGTACATCGCGATCTCGAACCCCTGGCCCTCGTCGCCGACGAGGTTCTCCGCGGGCACCTCCACGTTCTCGAAGAAGAGCTCACCGGTCGAGCCGGCCCAGACGCCGAGCTTGTTCTCCGTCTCCCGTGTCGAAACTCCCGGCCACGAACGCTCGACGATGAACGCGGACATCCCCTTGTGCTTGGCCGACGGATCGGTCTTCGCGATCACGAGCTCGTGATCGGCGACCGTCGCGTACGAGATCCAGTTCTTCTGGCCGTTGAGGATGTAGGTGTCGCCCTCGCGACGGGCCGTCGTCCGCATCGAGGCGACGTCCGATCCCGCCCCCGGCTCGGTCAGCCCGAAGCAGGCGAGCTTCTCGCCCTTCGCCTGCGGCACGAGGTAGCGCTGCTTCTGGTCCTCGTTGGCGTAGCGCAGCAGCGCCAGCGAGTTCAGCCCGACGTGGACCGAGATCAGGGTCCGGAACGCAGCCTCGCCCCGCTCGATCTCCTCGCACACGAGAGCCTCGGCGACGAAGTCGAGCCCGGCGCCGCTGTACTCCTCGGGAATCGCGACGCCGAGCAGCCCGAGCTCGGCCATTCCCTCGATCACGCCGAGGTCGAGACGGTGCTCGATGTCGTTCTCGATCGCGTTCGGAAGGACGCGCTCGTCGACGAACGAGCGCACCGTGTCCTGAATCAGTCGCTGTTCATCGGTAAGGTCGAACTCCATGGCAGAGAGTCTATGGAAGCGCTTCGCCGAACTTCCGCTCGTCGTCGACTCGTACGAGCTCGAGCGACTGGAGCGACCAGTCACCCGGGGCTTCACGCGGGTCACGACCGTTGTGCACCTGCGTGGCGGCGGGGAGGAGGGTCTCGGCGAGGACGTCACCTGGTACGCGGAGCACCACGACCGCGAGCAGGCCGCCGGCGCGATTCTCCCGCTCGCGGCCTCCTGGACGCTCGAGACGCTCTCGGACGCGCTCGAGATGCCCGACCCGCACCGCCGTTGGGCCTACGAGAGCGCGGCGCTCGACCTCGCGCTCCGGCAGGCAGGCGTGTCGCTCGCAGAGTTCGCCGGTCGAGAGCCGCGGCCCGTCGGCTTCGTCGTCTCGCCGGGTCTCGGCGACCCGCCGAGCGCCGCAGTGATCCGGCGCTGGCTCGAGCTCGATCCTGACCTCCGCTTCAAGCTCGATCCGGCGAGCGACTGGAGCGACGAGCTGATCGCCGAGCTCTCCGCGACGGGTGCGGTCGTCACGGTCGACCTCAAGGCCCACTACCGGTCCGAGGGCGACCCGCCGCCCGACCTCGATCTCTACCGGCGCGTCGCCGAGGGCTTTCCGCAGGCCTTCATCGAGGACCCGGCTCTGACCGACGAGACGGAGCTCGTGCTGGCCCCTCACCGCGAGCGCGTCACCTGGGACGCGCCGATTCACTCCGTCGCCGACGTCGAGCAGCTGCAGTTCTCGCCCAGAACGCTGAACTCGAAGCCGTCGCGCTTCGGGTCCCTGCGCGAGCTGCTCGCCTTCCGCGACTACTGCGACGAGCACGGGATCGGCCTCTACGGCGGCGGCATGTTCGAGCTCGGGCCTGGACGCGGCCAGATCCAGTACCTGGCCTCGCTCTTCCACGCCGACGCGCCCAACGACGTCGCGCCACGCGCCTACAACGAGCCCGAGCCGCTTCCCGGCCTGCAGGGAAGCCCGCTCGAGCCGGCCCCGTCCGCCGTGGGGTTCCGGTGGGGCGAGGCCGACGCTACGATTTGACTGATCAGTCAATCAAGGCGGACATGGCTACGACAGAGGCAATCGGCACCGGCGTCTCCTTCGCGCTGACGGAGGAGCAACGCTCGCTGCGCGAGCTCGCGCACGAGTTCGCCGAGCGCGAGATCCGGCCCAAGGCCGCCGAGTACGACGAGCACCAGACGCACCCGGCCGACGTGATCGCGAAGGCGCACGAGGTCGGGCTGATGAACCCGCACATCCCGGAGGAGCTCGGCGGGGCCGGCCTCGGGGCGATCGAGGGCGCGCTGCTCGGCGAGGAGCTCTGCTGGGGCTGCTCGGGGATCGGCACCGCGATCATCGGCAACGTCCTCGGCGCGCTGCCCGTCCTGCTCGCCGGCACCGACGAGCAGAAGCGCGAGTGGCTGCCGCCGTTGCTGGAGGAGCCGATCCTCTGCTCGTTTGCACTGACGGAGCCGGGCGCCGGCTCGGACGTCTCCGCGATCCAGACGACCGCCGTCCGCGACGGTGACGACTACCTCCTGAACGGCTCGAAGATGTTCATCACCAACGCCGGCCACGCGTCGTGGCTCACGCTGTTCGCCTCGACAAACAAGGAGGCCGGGCACCGCGGCCTGACGGCGTTCGTCATCTCCGCCGACGCGGAGGGTGTGACGGTCGAGAAGCACCTGGACAAGATGGGCCAGCGGGCCACGGACACCTCTGCGATCGCGCTCCAGGATGTGAGGGTTCCCTCGGCGAACCGGCTGGGCGAGGAGGGCGAGGGCTTCAAGATCGCGATGCGCACGCTCGACAGCACCCGTCCAGGGACGGCGTCCGGCGCGGTAGGCGTTGCGCGGGCCGCCTTCGAGCACGCGGTCGAGTACTCGCGCGAGCGAGTGCAGTTCGGGCAGCCGATCGCGATGAACCAGGGCGTCAACTTCCTCGTCGCGGACATGGCGGCCGAGATCGAGGCGGCGCGGCTGCTCTGCTGGCAGGCGGCCTGGCTGCTCGACCAGGGCAAGCGCGCGACGCTCCAGTCGTCCTATGCGAAGCGGTTCGCGGCCGACACGGCGATGAAGGTGACGACCGACGCCGTCCAGATCTTCGGCGGCTACGGCTACATCAAGGAGTTTCCGGTCGAGAAGCTGATGCGCGACGCGAAGCTGTTCCAGATCTACGAGGGCACCTCGCAGATCCAGCGGCTGGTCATCGCGCGCGAAATATTCTTGCCGCGTGGCGATTGAGATCGATCTCTCGGGGCGAGTAGCACTCGTCACCGGGGGTTCGCGGGGGCTCGGGCGGGCCGATGCGCTGACGCTCGCGCGGGCAGGCGCCGACGTCATCATCGCCGACATCCAGCTCGAGTCCGACTCCGGGGAGGAGGCCGAGCGATACGGCGCCTTGGCGCAGGTCGCCAGGGCACAGGGGCTCGTCTACACGGAGCAGACGGCCGAGGAGATCCGCGGGCTCGGGCGGCGGGCAGTTGCGGTGCGCTGCGACGTGACCGATCGCGCGCACGTCGACGCAGCTGTGGCGACGGAGCTCGGCCCGCCCGACATCCTCGTCGCGAACGCCGCCACACTCGACCACGTCGCGAGGCTGGAAGACCAGTCACCCGAGCTCTGGGAGCGCGACCTGCGGGTCAACCTGACCGGGGTCTTCAACTGCGCGCAGGGGGTCTGGCCGGGCATGGTCGAGCGCGGGTGGGGGCGGATCGTGACGATGGCGTCCGTGGCCGGCACGCTGGGAGGGTTCGGGCAGGCGAGCTACGCGACGACGAAGGCCGGTGTGATCGGGCTGACGAAGACGCTCGCGCTCGAGGGCGCGCGCCACGGGATCACGGCCAACGCGATCGTGCCGGGGATCATCGGCACCGAGGCGTTCGGTTTCGGCAACCCGGAGATGAACGAGCGGATGGTCCGGCGGACGGCGCTCAGGCGGGTCGGCGAGCCACAGGAGGTCGCGAACGCGATCGCCTTTCTCTGCTCGGACCTCGCCGGCTACATGACCGGGATCACGCTCGAAGTGAGCGGCGGGATCGAGCTGTTCACCTTCTAGTGGCCGAGCCGCGATCCTCGCATTTTCCGGGAGTCCCGTGGGGCACCCCTAACCCACCACCCGATTCCGATCCTATTTCTGCAACTGAAACGAGACTGTGCCGTGACTGCGCCACATGACTGACGATCCGCCCACAGATCCGAAGACGGCAGCCCCCGGGACCATCGGCTTCACGCTCACGGCTGAGCAGCGCGACTTGCAGCACTTGGCGCACGAGTTCGCCGAGCGCGAGCTGCGGCCGATCGCGCGTGAGTGGGACGAGCGCGAGGAGTATCCGCCCGGTCTTCTCGCCAAGGCTGCGGCTCTGGGTCTGACCTCGTACGCGATTCCGCAGGAACACGGAGGCGGCGGTGTCGACTGCGTCACCACCGCGTTGATCGCCGAAGAGCTCTCGTGGGGCTGCGCAGGCCTTGCCGCCGGGATCCAGGCCACGATGTTCCCGGCCCGGCCGCTCGTGGCCTTCGGTAGCGACGAGCAGCGCGCGCGGTACCTGCCCTGGCTCGCCTCGAAGGACGGGACGACAGCGGCGATCGCATTCACCGAGCCACACGCTGGCTCCGACCTCGCTGCGATTCGGGCCGAGGCCCGCCGAGACGAGGACGGCTACGTCCTCAGCGGCGAGAAGTCCTACGTGACCAACGGCGGCATCGCCGACGTCACGCTTGTGTTCGCGAAGCTCGACGGCGCCCTCACCGCCTTCCTGCTCGAGCGAGGCGATCCCGGTGTCTCGGCCGGTCGCGAGGAGCGCAAGCTCGGCCTGCGCGCCTCCTACACGGGCTCGATCCTCCTCGACGCCGCGCGGATCCCCGGAGACCGGCTGCTCGGCGACGAGGGACAGGGCCTCGAGATAGCGCTCGACTTCTTCACCGTCTCGCGGCCCCAGGTCGCAGCCGCCGCGGTCGGGCTCGCGCGCGCCGCCTTCGAGTACGCGCTCGACTACGCGCGCGAGCGTGAGGCGTTCGGGCGCTCGCTGCTCGCGCGCCAGGGCGTCTCGTTCAAGCTCGCGGATGCGGCGATGGAGATCGAGGCGGCCCGCCTGCTCACCTGGCGTGCCTGCGACGCGGTCGACCGAGGCGAAGACGCCGCACTGCTCGGGTCGTACGCGAAGGCCTTCGCTGCGGACACCGCGATGCGGGTGGCGACCGACGCCGTCCAGGTGCTCGGCGGCGCCGGGATCATGCGCGACCATCCGGTCGAGAAGTGGCTTCGCGACGCGAAGGTCTTCCAGATCGTCGAGGGCACTTCCGAGATCCAGCGCCAGGTGATCACGACCTTTCTCCGCCGCGGGGAACACGGCCAGAAACACGAGCGGCGCCGCTAGACTTCGCGCCTTGCGGGTGGAAGCAGGTACTAGCGCCGTCCGGATGCGGAGCAACCGGCGCGCCAGGTCACGCCGGCTGCTCGTTCAGCGTCTGCTCGCGCTCATAGCTGTCGTCGTCCTCGGTGGGGTTGTACTCGGCCTGGCGTTTTCCGGATCCCCGGCCCGGATCGCCGGAGGCGTCCAGGTCGCAGGCACGAGCGTGGGGGGACTGACGACAGGCGAGGCAACCGCGAGGCTTCAGGAGCGAGCCCGCGCAGTCGCCAACGTGCCGGTCGTTTTCACCGCCGAGGGTCACACGTGGAGCCTGCGCCCGGCGAACCTCGGCATCGAGGCCGACTGGAGCGCCGCGGTGAAGCTCGCCCAGCGACAGGGCGAGGGCGTTCCGCCTCTCCGTGGGCTGCGCCGCGTGGGCATTCGGTTCTTCGGCGCGGATGTGACGCCGCCGACGCGCGTGTGGCAACGGGCGCTCAGGTACGAGCTGCTGCGCATGAGTCGTGCCGTCGGCGCCCCGCACCGCGACGCGGCGATCGTCCTGCACGGGCTCCGGCCTGCCGTGGTTCCGGGGCACACCGGTCGTGCGCTCGACAGCAAGACGGCAGGAATGGCGATCGTCCAGGCACTTGTCGGCTTCGAGCGTGGGCACCCGGTCTCGCTGCCGGTCGTGGTCGACCGCCCGACAAGCGACCGCTGCCGATCTCAGGCCCGCGTCGCTCAGGTGCGGACGGCCCTCTCTCACCCGATCCGGATGAGCCTCGGCCGCTCGTCTTGGTGGCTTCCGGCCGGCCAGCTCGCGTCCCTGCTCGCGCTCCCGCGCGGTGGCGCCCACGCGCTTGCGATCGGAGGCGCGGCAGCGACCGGCTACTTCCAGCGGCTTGCCCACGGAGTCGGCCGTCCTCCGCGCGACGCCAGCTTCCGCGTGCTCGACAGTGGCGGAGTCGCGGTCGTCCCGTCCCGGCCCGGGCGTGTGATCGACGTCCCTGCGACTCGCGAGCACATCCTCTCGGCGGCGCTCTCGCCGGCACGCCGAAGCGCGCGGGTGATGGTGATGTCGAAGGCCGCCCAACCGCTCGACGGCCGAAGCGCAGGCGATGGGGATCACCTCACGCGTCAGCCGCTACGAGACGATCTACGGCGGCGATCCGAACCGGATCCACAACGTCCAGCTGGTCGCGCGCCTGATCGACGGGAAGGTGATCGCGCCCGGAGCGACGTTCTCCTTCAACCAGGCGACCGGCGCGCGCACGGCCGACAAGGGCTTCCTCGAGGCGCCTGTGATCATCAACGGCGAGGTCACGACCGGCCTCGGCGGCGGCGTCTGCCAGGTCTCGACGACGGTCTTCAACGCCGCGTACGAGGCCGGCCTGAAGATCACCGACCGGACGAACCACGCGCTCTACATCAGCCACTACCCGCAGGGGCGCGACGCGACGGTCGACTACCCCGACGTCGACCTGCGCTTCGTCAACGACACGCCGCGCTGGCTGCTGCTCCGGACCTTCGTCGGCTCGTCCTCGCTCGTCGTCGACCTCTACGGCGCCCCGATCCACCGCCGCGTCGTCAGCCAGACCCGGCCGCTGGTCGACACCGGCCCGCCGCCCACGAAGAAGGTCTTCGACGCGACGCTCTTCAAGGGCGTGACCGTCGTCGAGGAGAGCGGCGAGCCCTCGCGCTCGACGAGCGTGCGGCGGCTCGTCTACGAGCCCTCCGGGAAGCTCCTGTACGACAACACCTGGTACTCGTCCTATCGCGGCGAGCCGCGGCTCGTCCGCGTGGGGACGAAGGCGAAGGAGAAGCCGCCGCCGAAGAAGGGCGCGAGTGGGGCCAGCGGGCCCAGCGGCCCGGCCGGCGTCAACTCTCCGCGCTAGTGATCTCGTCGACCAGCCACGACGGGACGCGCGTCGGCCGGTGCGTGACCGCGTCGACGCAGGCGTGCCGCGTCCAGCCGTCCGCTACCGCCTCGCCGTCGCGCTCGACCGCGTAGTCGAAGCGGAAGCGCGCGCCGCGAAGCTCGCCGCAGGCGCAGTGAACCGTCAGCCGCTCGTCGAAACGGGCGGGGAGGAGATAGCGAACGTGCGACTCGATCGTCAGCGCCTCGGTCCCCTCTGCGCGCAGCTCCGGGTAGCCGCCGCGGAAGCGGGCCAGGTAGTCGATCCGCGCGATCTCGAACCACACGAGGTAGACGGAGTTGTGCGCGACGCCCTGCGCGTCGGTCTCGGCGAAGCGCACGCGCACCTCGGTCTCGAAGCGGAAGTCCACGCGCCAACTCTACGATCGGCCGGTGTCAGTCACCGAGCTTGTCGACCTGATCCGGGACCGGCAGCCGTGCGTCGTCCTGACCGGCGCCGGGGTCAGCACCGAGAGCGGCATCCCCGACTTCCGCTCGCCGACGGGTCTCTGGGCGCGCTTCGACCCGCTCGAGTACGGCTCGCTGGACGCCTTTCGCCGCGATCCGGTCAAGGTCTGGAGCTTCTACAAACCGCGCGTGGCGATGCTGACCGAGGCCGAGCCGAACCCTGCACACCTCGCGCTCGCCGAGCTCGAGCGGCTCGGCTTCGTCAAGGCGGTCGTGACGCAGAACATCGACCTCCTGCACGAGCGGGCCGGGAGTCGCGAGGTCGTCGAGGTGCACGGCTCGATCCGGACCTCGAGCTGCCCCGGCTGCGGCGAGCGCTATCCCGCTGGCGCGCGTGCTCGAGCTGCTTGCTGTGGCTGACGCTCCCGCGTGCCCATCCTGCGGCGCGATCCTCAAGCCGGACGTCGTTTTCTTCGGCGAGCTCCTGGCCCCGGCCGTGATCGACCGCGCGTATGAGCTCGCGCGAGGCGCCGGGCTGCTGCTCGTCGTGGGCTCCGCGCTCGAGGTCTACCCGGTCGCGGCGCTGCCGCTCGAGACGATCGCGGGCAGGCGGCGAGCTCGCGATCGTCAACCGCGGCCCTACGGGCTTCGACGACAAGGCGTCGCTGCGGATCGACGGCGCCGCCGGCGAGGTCCTCCCGCAGGTCGTCGCCGAGCTACGCGGCCAGGAGCCGGAGTAGCCGCAGGACGCTCGGTGAGCGGAGCACGAGGCCGCGGATCGTCAGCTCCCCGCCGAGCTGGCGCTTGAGCGCGACCCGCCCCGCCGGCGACCATGCCTCGGGGACCGGCCCGCGAAACGGCACCCGGGTGAGCGCCAGGATCGCGTCCTCGTCGCCGACGATCCGGATCCGCGCGTCGGGCTGCTCGCCGTCCGCGATCCGGATGTGGCTCTGCTCGACGTCGATCGTCACGGCGCGGTCGCGGTCCTCCGCGCGCACGAGCACGCGCCCGTGGAGCTTCTCGAGCGCACGGCGTCCGTCGCTGCGCTCGACGTTGCGCGCGAGCGCGTCACGAAGCGCGAGGGCGAGCTCGGAGGTCGTTCCTTCGTCCAGCTCGATCTGGCCGACGGGCGGCGGCACGGACCTATTGTCTCAGGAGTGGCGGCGGCTCGCGACTAGGCGCGCGGCGCGCTTGAGCGGGCGCTCGTCGAGCACCTGACGGCACTTCGTGCAGACGGTTCGCTCCACCTCGTACGGGACGCCGAGCCGCTGGATCAGCACGTACGTGCGGGCCGGGTTGTGCCTGTGTGGGCGGGAGCGTCTATGGGAGAAGAGCTGCGTCATGGTCCTCGATTTCAGCGTAGCGATGGACTCGGAAGCTACGACGCCAAAAAGGGTGAGGAGATTGTCGCGATTTGGTAAAGGCGGCTTGGCGTTGGTACTAAGCTCGTCAGAATGCGACACCGGCGTCTCCTTCCGCTCGTTTCGCTGCTGCCGGTCTGTCTCCTCGCCGTCGCCTGCTCGACGGCGCAGCGGGGGTGGAACGGAAGCCGTTCCGCCGTCGCTCCGGGCGCGCAGTGCCAGAGCGGCGCGATCTCGCGCGTGGGCTCGACCAGCGTCGCTCTCGCCGCCGTCGTGCGCACGCATGCGCGCGTCTACCGCCATCCGGGGCGAAAGCCGTTCGCGAGCTTCGGACGGCTCAACCGGAACCGGTACCCGACGATCTTCCGCGTGCTCGCCGCGGTGCGGAGGCGGGACTGTCGCGCGACCTGGTACCGCGTCCAGCTCCCGGTGCGGCCAAACGGCGTGACCGGGTTCGTCCGGGCAGGCGCCGTCGGCGTGGGCAGGGTCCGGACGCGGATCCGGGTCGACGTCTCCGCACGGCGGCTCACGCTCTTCCGTAACGGGCGACCCGTGCTCCGAACAACCGTCGCCGTCGGCTCGCGTGCAACACCGACACCGACGGGCAGCTACTACGTCAACCAGCGGCTGATCCCGGCGAACACGTCAGGCCCCTACGGCCCGGGCGCGCTCGGGATCTCCGCCTACTCGTACGTGCTCAGGGACTGGGCCCAGGGCGGCCCGGTCGCGATCCACGGCACGAACGAGCCCTGGTCGATCGGCCACGCGGCCTCCAACGGCTGCATCCGCGTCCGCAACCGGGTGCTTCGGCGCCTGTTCGCGGCGACGTCGGCCGGGACCCCGGTCACGATCATCCGGTGACGCGCAGGGTCCGCATCGTCTTCCTGGCGGCGGTGCTGACGGCGGGCCTTGCGGCCACGCTTGCGGCGCTCGCAGGAAGGCCGAACGCGCCGGCGCCGGATCCGCAGGAGGCCGTCCTCGACGGCTGTGGCCGCAACTACATCGACCAGACGCAGAGGCTGATCCCGACCTGGGTCTACGTCGGCGACCGCAACGCGCCGATGGGCGGCCCGCCGCCTCCGCCGCAGCGGCTCGAGGGCGTGATCTCGTCGCGCTACATCCCCGACCTCGCCGTTCACCCGACCGAGGAGGACCTGCCGCCGATCCACCGCGCCTACGACTTCAACTTCGACGTTCTCCCGGATGCGGCCTTCTCGGGACTCCTGGGCGGCGACCCGGCTCAGCACACCGGGAACTTCGCGGGGCGCAGTCCGTCGACCGGGCGCGTGCACGTCGAGCGCGAGCAGGCCGCGTTGCCCCGCTTCGCGTGGCCTGAGATCGGCGACCGGGTGGCGATCGTCGGCTCCTGGATCTGGGACTGCGGCCACTGGACGCCGGCCGGCGAACGCACCGAGATCCACTCCTACCGGGCGCTCTGGGTCGCGCGCCGCTCGGGCGCGCCTTCGCCGTTCAGCCCGCGTGGCGAGAGCGAGGGCGACCTCTACCTCTCGAGCGACAGGACGTACGCCGGGGTGGAAGCACAGTGCGCGCATGGCGCCAAGAGCGATCGCGTCGCGTTCCAGAGCTGCCTCGGGAGCGAGAGCAGGTGGCAGGACGTCAGCGGCACGTACTCCTTCCGCCTGCGTGTCCCGCCGCGTCCGGGCAAGCGTGCGCGGCTGGCGGTGCGCGTGCTCGACGCCGGCAGCTCCGCCGGTTCGCCGGGAGTCCACACGAGCGTCCACGGACGAGACGTGGACGTGACGGTCACCGTGAACGCCCCGGCGCAGAGGCTTGTCGTCGCGAAGCGTGTCCTCGCCGGCTGGACCGGCGCGGCCGTCCCTGTGCACCTGCGCGTCCGCTTCGTGCGCCTGCTCGTTCGCCGGGCGATGGATCCCGGCTGCCCGAACGGTCGCGCCATGTGCGGCTCGAAGCAGACCACGCACGGCGAGCAGATCTCCAAGCCCCCCGGCGAATGGAACGTCTACATGGATACCGGCGGCGTCTGGACGGTCTGGGGGAGCGGGCTCGTACGGGCTCGCGACGGCCAGGTCTTCCGCGGAGGGCCGACGGTGAACCTGTACGTCCCGCGCTCGCGCCCGTGGCGCCTGTTCGTCTTCACGCGCGAGTGCGACTGGGGCAGCCTCGGGAACGCCGACGGCGCCCAGCACGCGATGGCGCCCTGCGCGCGAACCAAGGAGGTGGGCACGTTCGACGGCGACGACGTGCCCGGGATGATCGTCAAGCGCTTTGCGTCCCCGGCTGCGTCGCTCGGCTACCACCGTGGCCGTCCGTCGCGGGTCGGGACGACGTGCCCGGCCAGGGACCGGCTCGGCTGCTACGAGCTCGACTACGTCGTCACACGCGTGCGCGGCCGGTAGCCTGGAGCGGGTCTAGTAGGGTCCGCGGCCGACGAAAGGCGGAGACGAGTGGCGGAGCGAAAGCAGGATCTCAAGCAAGACCTGATCGGATTGTTGACCGACCGAGGCGAGGACGTCATGGGGCGGATCGTCGACCTTCCGGCGACGCAGCGCGTGATCGAGGCGGGCAAGGAGCTCAGGGAGCGCGTCGACGAGCTGCAGAAGAAGGTCCGCGGCCTGGACGCGCTCGAGAAGCGTGTCACGGCCCTCGAGCGCAGGGTCGCGAAGCTCACCGGCGAGGGCGGTGGCAGGAAGCGCACGACCACCCGGGCGAAAGCAAAGCCGAAGCCGAAGCCCAAGCCGAAGGCGGACGCGAGCAGCTAGCGCGGCACGCGCAGGCGAAGTGCCTGCGCCGCCACCTCGAACCTGACCGGTGTGGTCCCCGGCTGCTCGCCGTCGAGCTCGACCGGCAGCGGCTCGGCCGCGTCCACCTCGACTGTTGCTCCGCGCAGGAGCTCCGCCTTCGGGTGCGGGAGGTGCCGGCCGCGGTAGGTCTTCGGGAGCGTCACGAGCAGGTCGCGCTTCGTCAGGTCGCCGATCAGGAGGACGTCGAGGAGCCCGTCGTCCGGCTCGGCCTCGGGGCAGATCATCATGCCGCCGCCGAAGTAGCGGCCGTTGGCGACGACGACGTCGTGCATGCGGCCCGACCTGCTCTCGCCGTCGACGGTCACGCGCACCTCGCCGTTCTGCCAGCGCGTGAAGACGCCGAGCGTCGCCCAGAGGTACGAGGCCTTCCCGCCGAGCGCCTTCGACGTGTCGTTGGCGCGCTTCGCGATCGCGCCGCTCATCCCGGCGCTGGCGATGTTCGCGAAGTACGACTCCTCGTCGCTCCCTTGCCACGAGCGGTAGTGGGCTCGGCCGAGGTCGATCGTCCGCGCGCGCCCCCCGCGCGCGACCGCGACGGCGTCTTCGAACCGCCTCGGGATCTTGTATGTCCGGACGAAGTCCCAGCCCGTCCCGCGCGGGATCACGGCCAGCTCGACCCCGTCGCGCCCTGCGAGCCCCTGGACGATCTCGTTGACGGTCCCGTCGCCGCCCACCGCGACGACCAGCGACGCTCCGGCGTCCGCGGCCCGCTGCGCCAGCTCTCCGAGCTGCCCCGGCCGCTCCGAGACGAGCGCGTCCCCGACGAGCCCGAGCCCGGCTGCCCGGTGCGCGAGCTCGGGCCAGCGGCGCCCGGTCGAGCCGTTCTCGGCGGCCGGGTTGACCAGGAAGACGGTGCTACTAATGAGTCACGGTCGCGAGCGCGACGCGGGTCATGCGGTCGACGGCAGCCCTGAGGTCGTCGTCGGAGATCCGCGTGAACTCCTCGCCGATCACGATGTCGCTCACGGTCAGGAGACAGCCCGCGTGCACGCCCCGCAGCGCGCCGATCGTGAACAGCACGGCCGCTTCCATCTCGACGCCGAGCACGCCTCGCTCGGACCAGCGTTTGTGTCGCTCCGAGTCGGGGTCGTAGAACGTGTCGCTGGAGGCGATCGCGCCGACCCGCACCGGCTGGCCGAGCTCCTTCGCCGAGTGGACGGCGCCGTGGACGAGCTCCCAGTCGGCGGTCGGCGTGTGCGGCTCGCCGCCCACGTAGTGGCGCGCCGTGCCGTCGGCGGGAACCGCAGACACCGCGACGATCAGGTCGCCGAGCTGCAGGTCGTGCTGGAGCCCTCCGCAGGTACCGACGCGCAGGAACCGCTTGACGCCGAGCTGGACGAGCTCCTCCATCACGATCGCCGCCGAAGGGCAGCCCATCCCGGTCGACTGCACGGAGACCGGCGACCCCTCGTACTCACCGGAGTATCCGAGCATGCCCCGTTCCGCGTTCCGCTGGACGGCGTTGTCGAGGTAGGTCTCCGCGATGTACTTGGCGCGGAGCGGGTCGCCGGGCAGCAGACAGGCTTCGCCGTACTCACCCGGTTCGGCACGGACGTGGATCGGCATGGGGAGAGCCTAGAGTTTCCGGAGCCGATGCCCACGTTGAAGCAACCGCGGCTGGAAGAGATCCTCGCCTTTTGCGCGGAGGACCCGATCGAGCGCGTCTTCCTCGAGGACGTCGCGCGCCGTGGCTACGGGCGCTTCACGGCCCTCGAGGGAGAACGGGGCCTCGAGGCCCTCTGCCACGTCGGGTCGAACGTCGTCCCCTCGGGAGCGGGGTGCGCGGCCTTTGCCGACGTCGCCGCGGCCGGGCGTGCGCTGATGGTGATCGGCGAGGAAGGGGCGGTGACCGACCTCTGGGACGCCGCGCGCGAGCGTTTGCCCCACCCGCGCGAGGATCGTCCCGGCCAGCCGGTCTACGTCCTGGAGCGCGGGCCGGAACCGGGGGAGACGGGGCTGCGACCGGCGACGCAGGACGACTTCGACCTGCTGGTTCCCGCCTGCGCTGCCGCGCATCGAGAGGAGATCGGGATCGACCCGCTTGCCCGCGACCCCGAGAGCTTCCGCTGGCGGACGCGAATGCAGATCGAGGACGGCCGCTCCTGGCTCTGGACGGACGACGGCACGATCCTGTTCAAGGCGGAAGCGTCGGCGTGGACGCCGTCGGCGGTGCAGCTCCAGCAGGTCTGGGTCGACCCCGTCGTCCGCAACCGGAGGTACGCGCAACGCGGGATGCGCGACCTGTGTCGCCTCCTGCTCGAGCGCGTTCCTGCCGTCTGCCTGTTCGTGCGGGCGGAAAACGCGGCGGCGATCCGCGTGTACGAAGCGATCGGGATGCGGCGCACGGCCTCGTACCGCTCGCTCATCTTCTGAGTCTCTGCGTCGAATCGTGCGGTTTGCGGCAAGCACGAACCCCCGAATCGGGGGTGACCACGGTGCCGGTTCGTGCCGAGAATTCGGAGTGTGCGGCGTCTCGGCCTCACTGCGGCTGGCCTTCTCGCCATGCTCACGCTTGCGCTCGCGCTTGTCCACAACGGACGGGCGAAGCCCTCGCTTGCCCACACCTGCTCGGCTACCGACCGCCAGTTCATCCAGGCGGCGCGGACGAACATGACCGCGATCGGCCTCTGGGCCGACCAGTACGAGAGCGGCGATGCGAGACCGAGCGACGTCGTGAGGGAGGCGCAGAGCGCTGCGAAGACGGTCCACGGGATGGGCCCGACCGACCCGTCGCTCGAGCAGACCAAGCGGCTGATGGTCGGGATGCTGACCGAGTACGCCAAGGCCGTGCAGCTCCAGCAGCACAAGGGGAACGCCGGCCCGCACATGTATCGCGCCTACGGGCTCGCGAACTACGCGCACGGCGTGCTCGAGAACGCCCAGCCGGCCCTCTCCGCCCGCGGCTGCGACCTCAGCTCGCTGCTCTAGAGGCGACGGCCTCGAACCGCTCGTTCAAGCGGTCCCTGTAGTACGGCGCGCCCGGCCTCCTCCCCGCGGAGAGCGTAACGAGGAACCTTGCACACGTGGGTGACGTCTTTGAAGCGAAAGCGTGACGCCTGGTCGGGGCTGCAAGACTGTCTCCATGAGCAGCACGCGAGCAGACGCCGGGCCGGTCGATCCCGAGGAGCTGCGTGCGCGGGTCGAGCAGCACATCGGGCGCCACGACCTGATTCCGCCGGGAGGCGCCGTGACCGCGCTCGTCTCCGGCGGAGCCGACTCGACCTGCCTCTGGCACGTCCTCGGCGCGCTCCGCTACCGCGTCGAAGCGCTGCACGTGAACCACGGCCTACGCGGCGCGGAGTCGGACGAAGACGCCCGCTTCTGCCGGGAGCTCCTCGGAGCCGAGGTCGTCGACGCACCCGCGCCCGAGAGGCCCACCGAGGACGCGCTCCGCGAGCTGCGCTACTCGTTCGCGCGCGACCGCCTGCGCGCCACCGGGCACACCGCCTCCGATCAGGTCGAGACCGTTCTCTACCGCCTCGTCGCGAGCGGCGCCACGAAGGCGATCAAGCCAAAGCGCGAGGACGGCATCGTGCGTCCGCTGCTCCCGCTCTGGCGCGACGAGACCGAGGCCTACTGCCGCGCCGAGGGTCTCGAGTTTCGCCGCGACAGCTCCAACGCCGACACGAGCCGCGGTCTCATTCGCGACGAGATCCTCCCGCTCCTGCGGCGACTTCATCCCGCTGCCGAGAAGAACCTCCTGCGGCTCGCCGAGCAGCGTCCCTCGAGGCTCGACGACCTCCTCGCCACGCGTGCCGGTTCCCGGCGCGTCGACCTCGGGAACGGCCTCACCGCGGTCCGGGAGTACGACCGCGTCTGGCTCGAGCAGACTCCGGTCGCGCTCGAGGGCGACGTCCGCTGGGGTCAGTGGCGGATTGAATCCGAGCTCTCAGGCCTTAAGGTACGGAGCTGGCGGCCCGGCGACCGGCTCGCTGGGCGCCAGAAGAAGGTGCAGGACGTGTTCGTCGACGCCAAGATCCCCCGATCCGAGCGCGAGGCGTGGCCGCTCGTCGTGCGCGGACACGAGGTCGTCGCCGTGCCCGGGATCATCGACGCGCCGGGCATTCGCGCCCGGAGGGACGCGTGACCGAGACGCGCAGCTTCGAGACCGACCTCGAGTACGGGGTCGGCGAGATCCTCGTCGACGAGGAGACTCTCCGCTCGCGCGTCGCCGAGCTCGGCGCCGAGGTCTCGGCCGACTACCACGGGCGCGACCTGCTGCTGATCGGCGTCCTCAAGGGCGCGGTCTTCTTCATGGCCGACCTGATGCGCCACCTCACGATCCCCTGCGAGGTCGACTTCATGGCGATCTCGAGCTACGGCGACTCGACCGACTCCTCGGGGATCGTCCGCATCCTCAAGGACCTCGACATCAACATCGAGGGTCGCGACGTGCTCGTCGTCGAGGACATCATCGACTCGGGCCTGACGCTCTCGTACCTGATGCGCAACCTCGAGTCGCGCGAGCCGGCGACGCTCGAGGTCTGCGCGCTTGCTGACCAAGCCCGCCCGCCGCCAGATCGACGTTCCGGTGCGCTACGTCGGCTTCGAGATCCCGGACCGGTTCGTCGTCGGCTACGGCCTCGACTTCGCCGAGCGGTACCGGAATCTTCGCTACGTCGCGGTCCTGAGCCACGAGCTCAGCGGCGCCGGGCTCTAGCAGGACAACGGCGTCGCCAGGAAGTCGGGCGGCAGAGCCGGGTCGAAGTCAGGTTCATGTGCCCTGGTACCCTTTGCCGATAGAGGGCCCGTGAATCGCTTCTTCCGCTCAGCGCTATTTCCGCTCTTCGTGATCGTGCTGCTCGTCTACCTGGCGAGCCAGACGCTGATCCCGCACTCGAAGAGCGCGAAGAAGGTCACGTACTCCGACTTCATCGCGCTCGTCGCAGACGCCGGCAAGGTCGGCAACGTCGACGTTCAACCCGAGCAAGCGCTCGATCAGCTACGTCACGGCACGGGCGACAAGAAGGCGACCGTCCACTACCCGGCCGACCAGTCGGTGCCGCAGATCACGTCGGCGCTCCAGAAGCACCGAAGCATCCGACGTTCGACTCGAAGGGCACCGGCGGCTTCTCCTGGCTCGGGATGCTCGTCTCGCTCCTGCCGTTCGTGATCCTGATCGCCTTCTGGATCTTCCTCATGAACCAGGTGCAGGGCGGCGGCTCGAAGGTGATGAGCTTCGGCAAGAGCCGCGCCAAGCGGATGGCGCCGGACTCGCCGAAGATCGGCTTCAAGGACGTCGCGGGCGTGGACGAGGCGGTCGAGGAGCTCCAGGAGATCAAGGAGTTCCTCGAGAACCCGAAGAAGTTCCAGGCGCTCGGCGCGCGGATCCCCAAGGGCGTGCTGCTCTACGGGCCGCCCGGCACCGGCAAGACGCTGCTCGCGCGCGCGGTCGCCGGCGAGGCGGGCGTGCCGTTCTTCTCGATCTCGGGCTCCGACTTCGTCGAGATGTTCGTCGGCGTCGGCGCCTCGCGCGTGCGCGACCTCTTCGAGCAGGCCAAGCAGGCCTCGCCGTGCATCGTCTTCATGGACGAGATCGACGCCGTCGGCCGCCATCGCGGCGCCGGGCTCGGCGGCGGCCACGACGAGCGCGAGCAGACCCTCAACCAGCTGCTCGTCGAGATGGACGGCTTCGAGCTGAAGGACAACATCATCCTGATCGCGGCCACGAACCGGCCCGACATCCTCGATCCGGCGCTGCTGCGCCCGGGCCGCTTCGACCGCCAGATCGTCGTCGACCGGCCCGACCGCATCGGCCGCCGCAAGATCCTCGAGGTGCACGCCAAGGGCAAGCCGATCGCGCCGGAGATCGACCTCGACACGCTGGCCGCCGGCACACCCGGCTTCACCGGCGCCGACCTCGCGAACCTCGTCAACGAGGCCGCGCTGCTCGCCGCGCGCCGCGGCAAGAAGACGATCCAGCAGGAGGAGCTCGAGGAAGGGATCATGCGCGTGATCGCCGGCCCCGAGAAGAAGACGCGCCTGCTCTCCGAGGAGGAGCGCAAGATCACCGCCTACCACGAGCTCGGCCACGCGATCGTCGGCCACTTCCTCGAGCACACGGACGACGTCCACAAGATCTCGGTCATCAGCCGCGGCCAGGCGCTCGGCTACACGATCTCGCTGCCGCGCGAGGACCGCTACCTGACCACCAAGACGGCGCTGATGGAGCAGCTGGCGATGACGCTCGGCGGCCGCGCCGCCGAGGAGCTCGTCTTCCACGAGGTCACGACCGGCGCCGCGAACGACCTCGAGAAGGTCACGTCGACGGCCAAGCAGATGATCATGCGCTACGGCATGAGCGAGAAGCTCGGCCCGCGCGTGCTCGGCCGGAACCACGACCTGCCGTTCCTCGGCCGCGAGATGGGCGCCGAGCCCGACTACTCCGAGGAGATCGCGCGCGAGATCGACGACGAGATCCGGCGCGTGATCGAGGAGGCGCACGACCTCGCCGTCAAGACGCTCAAGGAGCACATGGAGGACCTGCACAGGCTCTCGGCGATCCTGATCGAGCGGGAGACGATCGACAAGGACCAGTTCGAGCGGCTGCTCGCCGGCGAGTCCGCGGAGGAGGTCTTCCCGGAGGAGCTTCCGGACGCACCGGACGCCGCTCCGAGCGAAGAGCCGAAGAAGCGCCCGCAGCCGAAGCCGCGTCCCGTGCCGTTCCCGGGCGCGACGATGCAGCCGCCGCCCGAAGGCAGCACGACGTAAGTCCGGCTCGCGCTGCGCGCGAGCCATGACGACTTCCGTCGTAGAGCGCTGACGGCACGCGTGCGTGGTGCGGTGCCGGGCAAAGCCCGCCACCGCGGCCTGGCGAAGGCGCAGGCCGGAGGCAGCCTCTGGTGAGAGGACGCCGACCCAGACAGCGTGACGCCCATGCGCGCCGTCGCGGCGACTCAAGAAAGCTGTCGCGACCGCCGACGATGCTGGCATGCACGCTCGATCCAGGGCGTTCGCCCAACGTGAGCTGTTTGCGGTTGCGACCGCAGCGCTTCTGGTGATGCTCGGAGCAGCGGGCTGCGGCCAGTCGAATGAAAGCTCCTCCGGTGGGCCGGCGGCGAGGACGTCGTCGAGCAGCGACGTTGCCCTTTTGGAGACGCCGGCTGCGGCGCGCTCGATTGTGAGCAGCCTCTGGTCTCAGCGCGAGAGCGCGCTTGCGTCTCTGGACGCGGCGGAGCTCGACCGGTTCGAGTCGGCCTTCGCGAAGCAGCAAGACACCGCGTACATCAACTCCGTCCGTTGTAGATGCGAACCGCCGAAGGACCCCCATCCTCCGGACCGCGTGATTCCGCAGATCCCGAAAACCTCCGTGCAGCCCGTGTTCTTCGCGCAGGTGCACGCGACAAACGCCCGCACCGGTGAGCGCGCGTGGTACGTCGTTGCCGTTGCGCGAGACGACACGGGCGTCTGGAAGCTCGTACACATCAACTTCGGCGGCTATCACGCGGCACCGCCGCTTCGATCGCTGACCAACTCGGACGGATACACACCTGAGGTGAGCGCGGCGGCGCGGGCGCGGATGAGGCACCTGGCCGAGGCTTCCATGCGTTACACCACGACGCACAACGAGCTCACGCACCACACGGACTACGGAGCGACCGTCCACAGCCGCTATGAGCTGGATCCCGAGAGGGATGGCATCTACGGCTTGGCCCTACCGTCGGGCAAGGTCCTAACCTGCATCGGGTTCCACAGGATCGACACCTACTCGCTCCAATCCGGGCTGCAACAGGGACCGGCCCGGACTCAGTGGGGTCACTTGCTCCCGCCGGGGATCTACACGAGCATCAGCGTCGACAATGCCTCGCCCGTCTGCGTGGTAGGTCGCGGCGTCGGCGAGACCACCGGCGTCCTGCGGCTCAAGTACGACGAGCGCGTGATCGCCACCACCGGCGTCCGCAAGTAGCGTCACCCAACGCGTCGGCGATAACACGCAAGCTCAAAAGACGAACCGGCAGCGGTCATCGTGGCACCGGGACCTTCTCCCGGAACACAGCGTGACTTCGCACATCAAGGCCTCGGCATCAGTGGGAGTTGGGCGTTGGTCTGGACGGCGGTCGCGGCCGGCGTGGCTACCGCACTAACCGTGGAGTTCGTGCGACGGCGGTGGCCCGAACGCTGGGACGCGATGGGTGATATCGGCTGACGCGTCGGGTGACATTCCCGCACTCAATGTCATCCTCGGCGGGTGGCGTCTGATCGACGACGCAGACTCGGGTCGGCGGCGGCCGACTCTATTCCCGCATGTCGCCCGTGGCGTTGCGGCGCCTTGACCGCAGCGAAGCTGCTCGCCGAGCTCGGCCCGATCGATCGCTTCCACTCCGACGCCCAGCTCGCCCGCCACAGCGGCGTCGCACCGCTCGAGGCCAGCTCAGGCCGCGTCCAGCGACACCGGCTCGACCCGCGGCGGCAATCGGCAACTCAACGCCGCCCTTTACCGGATCGCGATCACGCAAGCACGCGTGCATCCAGCCGCCCGCGCCTACCTCGAGCGCAAGCAGGCGGAGGGGAAAGTCGTCGTGAAGCGATCCGCTGCCTCAAACGCCAACTCGCCCGCGTGGTCTTCAACACACTGAAAACGAGCTCAGCCTTGACATAGGAGCAACACTGGCCCAACGAGCGTTCCTCACGCCTAAAGTGCCCCGGCGCTCTTACAGGTGGATGTCGGGCCTACTCTTGCCTGACGATATCGACCGAGATCTCCACCGCCGGAATCGCTCCTCTGTTCTCAAGCCAGTGTGTGGTTTTCCTGTCCTCGGGCCAGCCCACTCCCGGCCCATACTCCGTAGCGGCTCCACTCCGATGATCGGTGATCGTTCCTTGCAGTATGTAGACGATGCCTGGTCTGTCTTTGTGGTCGTGAATCGGGCCGAAGACGCCGCCAGGCTCGATGGTCACCATACGCATTCGAAGTTGGCGCCCTGCCATGCCCTCGATCTCAGGCCCAAGGTCAAGCGTTGCGAGTAGCTCCGCCGTAACACCTTTCGTCTCCGGTGCCGCCTCTTCGTTTCTCATCGTGCTCTCCTCTCGGTACTTCCACGGCCTTACGTTCGACCCGACCTGGATTCTCGCGACTGTGGGCGTCTTCTTTGTCGCGATTGCCTTTGCCATCGGCGCAGTAGCAAGCACGAGACGCAAGGGAAGGAAGCCCGCGGGTCCGAGAAGCCTCCGTAGTTCGGGGGTCATCCCGGAACACTGGCCCAGCCCAGGACATTCCACATTGAGCGAGCCGCTCCGTCCATCAATGATGTGCATGTGTCGTCGCGAAGTAGTCGGGCACTCGCCTTCACCGCGCTCGTAGTCACCATCGTCTGCGGCGCTGCCTCGGCGTCCCGATCGGAGCAGACCCGCGCACGCCAGGCACCCCGACGCTGGTGCCGGGCACAGCCCAACGCAGCCTGGCGGCGCGCCCTCGCAACGGGCGTGCTGCCGCTGTCGCGGCGCGTCGCGCTCGTCCCGTGGTCGCTGGCGCACGACGGCCGGTCGTTCTTCGCGTCGATCTACAAGCGCGGCGGCTGGTCCGGCGTCGCGCGCGTCGACGTCCCGACGGGTCGCGTCATCCGTATCCGGGGCTTCGCTCACCCGAAGACGGATCAGGCAGACGGCGCCTTCGACGGCCGCTGGCTCGTCTGGAACGAGTACCACTCGCTCGAGAACTTCGACGACTTCAAGACCTGGGCGTGGAACTCGCGCACCGGCAAGGTCATGCAGATCGGCGCGGCGCAACGCGCCCCCAACGGCTCGTTCTGGGTTTCGCCTTGGCGACAGCCGGACGTCCGCGACGGGATCGCCACCTGGGTCCAGGGCTCGGCTCGCGGTGGGATCACCGACGTCCACGTCTACGACCTCGGGCAGAGGCGCGACGTGGTCGCCCACACCGGACATGCGCAGGGGTCGTTCCTCGTCGCCGGCCCGCTCGTCGTCTGGCCGGAGTCGCGGGCTCCGGGCACATCGACGCGGATGTTCGGATTCGACCCGGCGAGCGGTCAAGCGGTCGCGCCTCCGCCGGCACTGCGGACGCTGCGCGGCATCTCAGGCCTCTACACCGACGGGCACGCAATCGCGTTCCCGAGCGCGAAGTACAAGTCGCTGTGGGTCGCGCCCTCGCTGACCGCGCCGCCACGACCCGTCGTCACCGCCCCCGGCGCCAATGTGATCGGAAACTCGGTGCAGATAAACGGCCGCTGGGTCGGCTTCGGCATCGACCCGCGGACGTTCCTGGGGAATGCGAAGCTCGGGCGCTACCTCCAGATCAGCCGCGGCGGCTGGACGCGCATCGACCGACGCTCGCTCGTGGTCGTCCACGCAATCGCCTCGAAGCAATGGGGGACGCCTGGACCGGTTGCGTTCGTCCCGATGAGCAAGCTGCCGCCGATGCCCGCGTGCCGCTAGGGGGTCGTCGGGCGGCATTCCCGCACGCTGGCCCAAGTCAGCGTCCTCTCCCAAGACGCGACCAGTGGAGCCTCTATGTCGTGCCGGCTGCGATGCCGGCTTGCCACGACGCCCACAGGCGGGCATAGCGCTCGCCCTGTTCGACCAGGTCGTCGTGGGAGGCGACCTCGACCACGCGGCCGTGGTCCATCACGACGACGCGGTCGGCTCGTTCGGCCGTGGAGAGGCGGTGCGCGATGATGATCACCGTTCGCCCGGCGACGACCGCGGCGAGTGCCTGCTCGACGGCGGCCTCGGTCGCGGGGTCGAGGCTCGAGGTGGCTTCGTCGAGGACGATCACCGCAGGATCGGCCAGCGCCACGCGCGCGATTCCCACGAGCTGCCGCTCGCCTGCCGAGAGGCGGACCCCGCGGGTCTGGACGTCGGTCTGGATCCCGTCCGGCAGCGCGTCGAAGCGGGCGAGGGCGCCGATCTCACCCAGCGCTCGCTCGACCTGCTCGTTCGAGGACTCGGGCTGGGCGAGCCGGACGTTGTCCGCGATCGTGCCGCTGAAGAGGTGGCCTTCCTGCGGCAACATCACGATCCGGTGGCGAAGCGACTCGAGCGTGCCGTCGCGCAGGTCGACTCCGCCGAGTGAGATCGAGCCGCGCTCGGGGTCGTACTGGCGAGTGAGGAGCTTCGCGAGCGTCGACTTGCCGGCGCCCGTGACCCCGACGAGCGCCACGTGCTCGCCGGGCTCGAGCCTCAGCGAGACGCCGCGCACGACCGGGGCGCCGCCCGCGTAGCCGAAGGTGACGTCGTCGAGCTCGACGGCTCCCGACGCGGGGAGCTCGACCGCGCCAGGCCGCTCGGCGACGGCGCTCTCGGTCCGCATCAGGCCCACGATCTTGCCGAGCGCAGCGAGGCCCTGGCGGAACTCGCCGAGCCACTCGCTGAAGCGCGCGATCGGGTCGAAGAGCTGCACCAGGTAGAGGAGGTAGGCGGCGATCGTCCCGGTCGAGATCTCGCCATGCCGATACATGGACGCGGCCACGAGGAGCACGGTCATGAGCGCGATCGTCTGGGCCATCGGGATCATCGTGAAGAGGCGGATGTTCACGAACGACGCGCGCCGCCAGGCACGGACCTGTGCCTCGCTGTGCGGCTCGTACGCGTCCATCGTCTGCCGCTCGCGCCGGAACGACTGCACGACGCGGACGCCCGAGAGCCCTTCCTGCAACACCGTCAGCGTGTCCGCGACCCGGTCCCGGATCGCGCGGTAGGCCTCGCCCGCGCTGTGGTGGAAGGCCCAGCTCGAGCCGAGCAGGAGTGGCAGCGCGACCAGCGAGACCAACGCGAGCTTCGGCGACAGGAACACGAGCACGACGGCCGTCAGCACGATCTGCAGGCCGCTGCCGACCACCTCGACGAGGGCCTCGCGCAGGAGCTCGTCGAGCGCCTGCACGTCGGAGGTCAGGCGGGAGACGAGCACGCCTGTGCGCTCCTGCTCGAAGAAGCCCAGCGGCAGCGCCTGCAGCTTGTCGAAGGCGGCCGTTCGCAGCGAGGCGAGGTAGCGCTCGCCGGCGGTCGCGGCGAGCAGCGTCTGCGCGCGGACGACGAACGGCTTCACGATCGCGAGCAGGACGAGGGCGATCGTGGCCGCATCCAGCGCTTGGCGGTCGTGCTTCGAGATCCCGTGATCGATCGCATAGCGGACGAGAGCCGGCCCGGACAACGTGATCAGCGTCGAGATGACCACCGCGACGCCCGCGCCGATGTAGCGCATCTGAACGCTGCGCGTGAGATCACGAGTCTCGTTCCAGACGACGCGGGTCGGGGCTCGCTCGATCACGCAGCCTCGACTTCCAACGCAAGCAGGGCCCGGTAGCGAGGCGATCGCTGCAGGAGCTCCACGTGTGCCCCTTCCTCGACGATCCGCCCGCCTTCCAGCACGGCCACGCGATCTGCGAGGGCGATCGTGGCCGGCCGGTGGGCGATCACGAGCGTCGTCCGCCCGCGCATCACCTCCGCGAGCGCGGCCCGGATCTCGTGCTCCTTCGTCGCGTCGACGGCCGAGGTGGCGTCGTCCAGGACGAGCACCGCGGGGTCGGCCAGGATCGCGCGCGCGAGCGCGATTCGCTGGCGCTGTCCCCCCGAGAGCGAGAAGCCGCGCTCGCCGAGGACGGTGTCGTAGCCGCCCGGAAGATCGGCGATGAACTCGGCGGCGCCCGCGAGGGCGGCGGCGCGCTCGACCGCGGTGTCGTCGGCATCCGGCCGGCCGAGGCGGATGTTCTCGCGCACGCTCTCGCTGAACAGGAACGTCTCCTCGAAGACGAGCGCGACCGCGCTGCGCACGTCGGCGATCCGCAGCTCCCGGAGGTCGTGGCCGTCGAGCAGCACGCGACCGTCCTCCGGGTCGTAGAGGCGCGCGAGCAGCCCGGCGACCGTGCTCTTGCCCGAGCCGGTCGCGCCGACGAGCGCGAGCGACTCGCCCGGCGCGACGTGCAGGTCGAGGCCGTCGAGCACCGCGTGGTCGCCCTCGTGGCCGAACCGCACGGCGTCGAGCCGCACGTCGCCGCGCACCGGGCGCTCGAGCGTCTCCGGGTGACGGGGGTCGCGCAGCCGCGGCTCGGCCTCCAGCACCTCCGTGATCCGGCCGCTCGCGGCGAGCGCCTTCTGCAAGGTCGTGACGCGCTGGCCGAGGATGCGCAGCGGCCAGACGAGCATGACGACGTAGGCGTTGAACGCGACGAACGAGCCTAGCTGCAGCGTGCCGTCGATCACCTGCCGCCCTCCGATCCAGAGCACCGCGGCGATGCCGAGCAGGGGCAGCATCTCGAGCACCGGGTTGAAGACGGCGTCGAGCCGCGCGAGGGCGAGGGCGCGGTCGTAGACCTCGTCGCTGCGGCGCCGGAAGCGGGCCGAGAGCGCGTCGCCCGCGCCGAGCCCTTTCACGACGCGGATCCCGCTGACCGTCTCCTCGACGAGGGTCGACGCGTGGCCCCAGGACTCCTGCAGCTTCCGCGTGCCCGCGTCGTACCGCCGCGAGTAGTGCCACGCGCCGAGGGTGACCAGCGGCAGCGGGATCAGCACCACCAGCGCGAGCTGGACGTCGAGGACGAGCATTACCACCGCGACCGCGACGACCGTGAGCGCGTAGCCGATCGTGTGGCCGATCGCGTCCATCATCCGTGCGACGTGGAGCGAGTCGGACGAGGCGCGGCTCAGTAGCTCGCCCGGCCCGACGCGGTCGTGGTATGAGGCGTCGAGGCGAAGGGCGTGCGCGAAGATCGCGTCGCGCACCTGCGCGTCCGACCGCGAGCGGTTGCGGATCGCGTAGATGTGGCGCATGCCGCCGGCGCTCACCTCGAGCAGGCCGAGGCCGAGCAGCGCCAGCAGCCAGAGCAGCAGCGTGTGCCGGTCGTTCGTGACGATTCCGTGGTCGATCGCGGTCCCGACGATCAGCGGCGCGGCGACGGCTCCGAGCTGCCAGAGCAGCCCGGAGGACACGGCCCCCGTTACCCCGCCGCTCTGCGAGCGCACAGCCGCGCGCACGAAACGCCACGCCGCGCCGCGGCGTGCCTCGCCTTCGCCCATGCGCTCAAGGTACCCGGCCGGATCGCTCGACGCGCGTCGATTGACAGCCTGCACGGCGCGTGGTTGAGTCGGGCGGTTGTCGACACGAGAGGAGAGGCTGTGAGCAACGACGGACCGCTCGGCGAGCCCAGAGGGATCGGGTTCGGGATCCTGATGTTCATCATCACCCTCGGCATCTACGGCTGGTACTGGTCGTTCAAGACCTTCGACGAGCTCGAGCAGCACACGAAGCGCGGGATCGGCGGTGGGATCGGGCTCCTCATTGCGGTCCTCGTCGGCATCGCGATCCCGTTCCTCGCCGGTAGCGAGGTCGGGAAGCTGTACGAGGAAGACGGCCGCGAGCCGACGGTCTCGGGCTGGACCGGAGCCTGGATCATCCTGCCGATCATCGGGTCGATCGTCTGGTGGGTGAAGGTGCAGGGCGCGCTCAACCACTACTGGGAGTCGAAGGCCGGCAGCGCGGCGCCGGCGCCTGCAGCGACCGCGTAGACCACCCGGTCGCGAGCGGGCGACCTGGGACACTGTCCGGAATGAACGCCGTCGACGAACGGTTTCCGAGGCCGAGCGTGATGGGCGTGGTCAACGTCACGCCCGACTCGTTCTCCGACGGTGGGGTCAACTTCGACCCGGCCGACGCGATCGCGTCGGCGCGGCGCATGGCCGCGGAGGGGGCGGCGATCGTCGACGTCGGCGGCGAGTCGACGCGTCCTGGATCGGAGGGCGTCGACGCCGCGGAGGAGCTGCGCCGCGTCGCGCCCGTGCTCGAGGGGCTTGCCGGCGACGTGCCGGTCTCGATCGACACCTCGAAGGCCGAGGTCGCACGGGAGGCGCTCGCGCTCGGGGCCGAGCTCGTCAACGACGTCACTGCCCTGCGCGCCGACCCCGAGCTGGCCGGCGTCGTCGCCGACTCGGGCGCCTTTCTCTGCCTGATGCACATGCGCGGCGAGCCGCGGACGATGCAGGCCGACCCGCGCTACGACGACGTGGTGGCCGAGGTCGCCTCCTTCCTCGAGGAGCGGCTGGCGTTCGCCGTCGAGGCCGGGGTTCGCGAGGAGCGCGTCTGCCTCGATCCCGGGATCGGCTTCGGCAAGACCGTCGAGCACAACTTCGAGCTGGTCCGGCGGCTGGACGAGCTGACGGCGCTCGGGCGCCCGGTGGTGGTCGGCTTTTCGCGCAAGAGCTCGCTCGGCAAGCTGCTCGGCGATCCTGATGCGACGACCGGCTCGACCGCGGCCAGCGTGGGGGCGGCGGTCGCGGCCTACGAGCGCGGCGCGACGATCCTGCGCGTGCACGACGTCAGGGAGCACGTCGAGGCGCTGACCGCGGCGGCGGCTGCGCTCTCGTGACCGTCGTGGTCGAGGTGGCGGGCCTGGAGGTGCCGGGCCGCCACGGTGTCGAGGAGGAGGAGCGCGCGCGGGAGCAGCTGTTCGTCTACGACCTCGAGCTGGAGCTGGCCGAGCCTGCCGCCGACCGGATCGACGAGACGGTCGACTACCGCGAGGTCGCCGCGCTCGTCCAAGAGGTCTCGCAGAGTCGCCAGTTCCTGCTGCTCGAGACGATTGCCGCGGCGGTCGCCGATGCGCTGCTCGAGCGCTTTCCGGCCGAGCGCGTCCGCGTGCGGGTGCGCAAGCCTCAGGTCCGGCTGGCCGTGCCGGTCGAGCACACGGCCGCTACGGTCGAGCGGTCGCGGCCCTGATCGTGTAGCGAGCCTCGACGGCCGGCGTCGCGAGGAAGACGTCGAGGTAGACGTACTGGCCGACGCCGCGGCCGGAGATGACGAGCCGCTCGCGTCTGGTGCCGGGGTGCGCTGAGATGCCGAGCAGGTCGCGCCGCGCGGCCGCGCCGCGCTCGAAGACCGTGCTCGTGCGCTTGCCCCACGCCTGCAGCGTGACGTTCGCATTCGTTTTCACCGTCACGATCAGGCGGCCCTTCGCGGGGAGGTAGGCGCGGTAGACGTCCTCGGGATCGTCGTCCCGCTCGACGTGTGCCGCGAGCGCCCGGGTCGGGCGCCCGGGAAACGTCAGCGGCGCGTGCCCGGACTTGAAGAGGCCGTTCGGCTCGACGAGGTAGACGTCCTCGTTCGGCTCCTGCGGGTCGGCCGCGGGCGCCTTCCGCGTCACCGCGCCGGGTGCGTCGAGGATCCCGTAGCCGGTGTTCCTGTTCCAGCCGCGCTTGCTGACGTGGTGCGCGGAGTGGCGCATCACCTCGAAGAGCTGCGTGTTCGAGAGCTTCGGGCGCAGGGTCCAGATCGCGGCGGCCGCCCCGGAGACGAGCGGCGCCGAGAAGCTCGTCCCGTCGTACTGGTCGTACGGGTCCGTCGCGCCGCCCGGAGCCCAGATGCTCGGCACCGCGACCTCCATGTCCTGGCCGGGAGCGGCGAGGTCCATGTGCGACGACGCGCTCGAGAAGCCGGTCACCTGGTCGCTGTCGTCCGTGGCGCCGACCGTGAGCACGTGCGCGAACGAGGCCGGATACGAGAGCGGGCTGCCGATCTCGCGGTCGTTCCCGGCCGAGGCGACGACGAGCGAGCCCGCGCCGAACACGGCCAGGATCGCGTGCTCCTCGATCGGGATCCGGTCGAAGCCCCCGAGGCTGAGGTTGACCACCGACCGCCCGTGCTTGATCGCGTCGAAGAGACCGGCGATCTCGTCCCCCACGGTCAACACTCCGGCCGGGCTCGCGTCCCAGAGCTGGAGCTTCGCCTGCGGGTAGATCCCGACCATGTTGACGCCCGGGGCGGCGGCGACCGATGCGGTCGCGGTGCCGTGCAGCTCTTCGTCGCTGCTGGAGAACGTCTGCTGGTTCAGCTCGATCGTGTTCGGCCGGGTGGCGAACTCCGGGTTCGACTTGTCGATGCCCGAGTCGATCATCGTGATCGGGATCCCCGGGCCAGGCGCCGTCCATTTGTCGGCGCCGACGTGCGAGATCCACCACTCGTCCGCGAAGTGCGGGGTGGCGAGTGGGCTCGCGAGGGCCGACCAGGGCGACGGGCGGAGCGGGACGTCAGGTGTCACGGAGCGGACGACGCCCTGGGCGCGCAGTCCCGGCAAGAGGCGGACAGCGGCGCTGCTCGACACACGCCAGAGCGCGATCTCGGGCGCGATCAGACGGCCCCCGGCCTGGCTCAGCGCGAACTCCGCGCCCCCGTTCCCGGCGTGGTCGAGCTCGACGAGCGTGCGCGGATAGGCGCGGAGGCTTCGCACCGTGCTCGAGCCCGAAGAAGCGGGCAGGATCGCGTGGCCCGGATGGAATGGAAGCGCGGCGTGAGCCGGAGCGGCGCAGGCGAGCAGTAGGACCCCGATGACCGTAAGACGGCGCACGTTCGCGCACAAGGTACCGGCGAGCCACGGCCGGTGTGGACGAGCGGCGAGAATCGGAAAGGTGACCACAGCTTTCGTCGGAATCGGCTCGAACCTCGGCGAACCTGAGCGCCAGATCAGGGCCGCCCTCGACCTCCTCGCCGCCGAGGACGGGATCGAGCTCGTCGCCGTCTCGACGCTGCGCGCGACGGAGCCGGTCGGCTACCTCGACCAGCCCGCGTTCCTGAACGGCGCGGCCAAGGTCGAGACCGCGCTTCCCGCCGAGGATCTGCTCGCGCGCCTGCTCGCGATCGAGCAGCAACTCGGCCGCGTGCGGGGCGACGGCCCGCGCTTCGGCCCGCGCACGATCGACCTCGACCTCCTGCTCTACGGGTCGGAGACCGTGGACGCGCCGGGCCTGACCGTCCCGCATCCGCGCCTGGCCGAGAGGCGTTTCGCGCTGGAGCCGCTCGCGGAGCTGGATCCGGCCCTGGAGGTACCCGGGCTCGGCCCGGTCCAGACCCTGTTGGCGGGGCTATGATCTGCGCATGTCGCACCTCGACGAGCTCGATGAGTTCGAGGCCGAGCTCGAGCTGACGCTCAAGAAGGAGTACACAGCCGTCTTCGGCCTCTTCCGCTACTGCGTGCTGACGCAGGACGCGACGTACCTCTGCAACCGGCTCGACCTCCAGTACGTCCCGCAGCAGAGCTACCCGTTCTTCCACCTGAAGATGGAGGACGTGTGGGTCTGGGACAAGAACCGCCCGACGCGGATCATTCCGCGGACCGAGGTCTACACCTCGAGCGACGTCACGGTCGAGGAGCTGCGCGCCGACGGTGACGAGCCCGCGCTGACGCCCGAGGCGCTCGCGGAGCGCATCGGCGAGTCGCTCGCCTCGGACGACGAGACCTAGACCGGTTCTCTCTCGAAGGGCTGGGTCGACCGGCCGGTTCAGACGCATGCCCGGTCGCGCCCGGGCATGCTGAGGTCGGCATCGCAAGCGACGCCTCCTGGGGCTAACTCGACCTACAGCACGGCGTCTACAAGAGTGAGATGCCGAGACGCCTCTGGGTCTCGCTGACGCTGTTGGCGGTCGGTGCAGGCCTCCTGACCACCGCCCAGCTCGCGGGCGCCTCGAACGGCTCCTCACACAGGTACGGCGGAATCTTCCGCGTCGGGATCGCCGGCGCCTCGACGCAGATCGACCCTCAGGTGGCCTACGTCACGACTGCGTGGTGGCTCGAGTACGCGACTGCGGCGAAGCTCTTCAACTACCCGGATCGGAACGGTCCGGCCGGGTATCGGCTCGTGCCCGAGGTTGCTTCCGGCTACACCGTCTCGAACGGCGGCAAGACCTACACGTTCACGGTCAGGAAGGGCTTCCGCTTCAGCGACGGGACGCCCGTGACGGCCAAGAGCTTCCAGTACGCGATCGACCGGGTTGCGAACCACGACCTCGCGTCGCCCGGAGCGCAGTACATCACCGACCAGAACGGGACGAACATCGTCGGAGCGCAAGACGTCAACGACGGAAAGGCAAAGCATGTCCGCGGAGTGGTCGTGAAGGGCAACAAGCTGATCATCCGCCTGACGAGGCCCGACAGTAGGTTCTTGAACAAGCTGGCGACGCCGTTCTTCCAGGCCACCTCGACGAAGCTGCCGCTGACGCACGAGGTGGTGGGCGCCTACCCCTCGGCCGGGCCGTACGCGTTCACCGCGAACGACGTCAATGTCCTGACCTCGCTCCGTCGCAACCGGTACTGGAAGCGAGGCCCGGGCCGTGTGCGTCCGCGCAACGTCGCGGGCGTCGATGTCCACTGGAACCTGAACGAGCAGAACGCCTTCGCGCAGGTGAAGGCGAACCAACTCGACGAGGGCCCGGTGCCGGTGGCCGAGGTACAGGGCGTCGCCAACCGGTACGGCGTCAACAGGACGCGCCTCTGGGAGAAGCCGCTCCCCTGCCTCGGGTACCTGGCGTTCAACCGCAACCGTGCGCTGTTCAAGAACAACGTGGCGCTGCGCCAGGCGATCAACTGGGCCGTCGACCGGGTGGCGTACGCAGCAGCGGCCGGGCCCTACGGCGCGACTCCCTGGACTCACCTCCTGCCGCCCGGGTTTCCCGGTTCGATAACCGCCCCGAAGCTTCAGCCCTATTCGGTGACTCCCCGTCTGGGCAAGGCGAGGAAGCTGGCTCGCGGCCACTTCCGGACGGGCAAGATCACGGTCGGCTATCGGTCATCGGGCACCATCAATCCCGCTCAGGCGCAACTCGTGCGCAGGGATCTGATCCGGCTCGGTTTCAAGCCCGACGGCATCACCCTGATCCCCTTCTCCGGGGCTGAGATCTACCGTGCCATCGGGAAGCTCGACATGGGCGTCTCCATGGGCTGGTGCAGCGACGCCACGGACCCGGATCCTACGGCGATGTTCAACAGCCCCCTCGGCGTCGGCGGCCCGAAGTACAGCAGGAAGCTCGCGGCGGCGAACAGGCTCTCCGGGGCCGCCCGCCTGCGTGCTCTCGGGAGGCTCGATCTCGAGGTGACGAGCGACGTCGCGCCGGTCGCGGTCATGCGCACGTACAACTCGCTCTTCTTCTTCTCGAACCGGGTCGTCCCGGAGAGCTTCGTCTACAGCGCCGTCTACTCGGACTCGAGCATCCCTGCGCTCGCGCTCAAGTAGGCTCGCCGCATGGCAGGGCTCCTGGCGATCGACGTCGGGAACACGCAGACCGTCATCGGATTGTTCGAGGCGGACGAGCTGCGTGAGCACTGGCGCGTCGCGACCGAGTCGGAGCGGACCGGCGACGAGCTCGGGCTGCTGTTGCGCGGCCTGGTCGACCTCGGCTCGATCGACGGTGTGGTGCTCTCTTCGACGGTGCCTTCGCTGCTGCGGGCCTACGAAGAGGCTGCAGAGCGGGCGAGCGTGGAGCTGCTCGTGCTCGGCCCCGGGACGCGCACGGGGATTCCCGTCCGCTACGACGATCCGCGTGAGGTGGGGCCCGACCGGATCGCGAACGCGGTCGCCGCTCTAGAACGGCACGGCGCGCCGTGCATCGTCGTCGACTTCGGCACCTCGACGAACTTCGACGTCGTCTCGCCGGAGGGCGAGTACGTGGGCGGTGTGCTCGCGCCCGGAATCGAGGTCTCGATGGAGGCGCTCTCGGCGCGGGCGGCACGCCTGTTCTCGGTCGATTTCACCGAGCCGCCGACCGTGATCGCGAAGAACACCGCTGCCAGCCTCCAGTCGGGGCTCGTGTATGGCTTCGCGGGCCAGGTGGACGGGATCGTCGAGCGGATCCGCGGCGAGCTCGGCGTCGAGGCGCGGACGGTCGCGACGGGCGGCCTGGCCGACCTGATCGTCCCGCACGCTCGTACTCTCGACCGCATCGACCCGTTCCTGACGCTCGAGGGGCTACGGCTGGTCTGGGAACGGAACCCCGGCTGAACGCCTTCACGGTCGACCTCTCCGGTGGCCCACTGTTCGTGCGCGAGTGGGGCGATGTCGACAACGCAGCGGTGCTCTACTGGGATGGTCTGGGAGGCTGCGGGCTCCACGCGAATGAGATCGCGCCGGTGCTGACGGAGGAGTACGGGTTGCGTGTGATCGCGCCGGACGCGCCGGGACACGGGCGCTCCCCGGCGCTCCCGCCCGACTCCTATCGCCCTTCGTTGATGGCCGAGGTGGGCGCGAGCTTGCTCTCCGAGCTCGGTGTGACCCGCGCTGCCTTCGTCGGTTTCTCTTGGGGTGGTCGCGTAGCGTGCTCGTTCGCTGCCCGCTTTCCCGACCGCACCGCGAGCCTGGTCCTGATCGAGGGCGGCTACTTCAAGTCGCCCGGCCTGACCGACGGGGACGCCAAGGCTGACCTGGAGGCCTGTATCGCAGAGGCCTATCAAGAGACCGAGGAGGACTCCTTCGCGAGCTGGGATGCGTATTTCGGTTTCGAGCGCGACTCGCTGAGACGATGGACGCCTGCGCTGGCCGACGCACACCGGGCGGCGATGCGAGAAGTCGGCGGGAAAGTGGTCCCGATCCTCGAGGCCGAGACCCTTGGCGCGATCAAGCACGGGGGTCGGCGCGAGCCGGTGACCGAGACCTACCCGCCAATCGCCGCTGCGGACGTGCCGGTCCTACTCTTGACCGCGCCGGAGTCTGAGGCGACCGCGAGTGCGGCGATCGCTCGCTTCCGGTCAGCCCTTCCGAAGGCGCGCGTCGAGTCGATGCGTGATGGCATCCACGATCTCGTGTCGTATGCCCCCGTCGAGGTCGCACGGCTCGTAGGCGGTTTCGTCAGCACGCGTCCTTAGAGCCAATGTCCGGGGTCAGACCCCGGCCGTGTCCGGAACGGACGCGACCTTGGGGGAACCCATCCTCACGGGAGCGGCGCCGGCCCGGCGCGTTCTCTTGCCGTTTACGGCATACCGACCCAATTGGCCATGCTCCGGGGTCAGACCCTGGCCGTGTCCGGAACGGACACGGCAGCAACGGGCTAGCCGCCGCCGTAGATCGAGATCGGGAGGTCGAGGACGACGTCGTCCTCGCCGTCGGGCAGCTCGTCCTCGAGCCCCGCGAGCACCTCGGCTGCTCCGGGTGCCGCCGCGAACAGGCGCCGCTCCACCTCGTCGAGCGTCGTGAGCTGCACGAGCTCCTGCTTGAAGGGCCTGGGGAAGCGCCCGCGGCCGAGGTACCAGCCGTAGAACTTCTTCAGGAACCCGGTCGCCCTGTGCTCGCCGAGCTCCCGGACCGTCTCGCGCATGAACAGGATCAGCTCGGCCACGACCTCTTCGCGGGACGGCTCGGACGCTTCGGCGTCCACGATCTCCCGCAGCGCCCATGGGTTCCCCTGCGCCGCGCGCCCGACCATCACGGCCGCCGCCCCGGTCGTCGCCAGGAGCGCCTGCGCCCGGCTGCGCGAGGTGACGTCGCCCGAGGCGATGACCGGCACGTCCACGAGCGCGACCAGCTCCGCCGTCAGGGAGTGGTCGGCCTCGCCCGTGTACATCTGCCGCGCCGACCGAGGATGCAGGGTCAGGGACTCCGCTCCCGCGTCGACGAGCCGCGGCCCCAGCTCCAGGCACGCGAGCGAGCCGTTCTCGAGGCCGCGCCGCATCTTCACGGTCACCGGCACCGAGACCGCCTCTGCCACCGCCGACACCACCGAGCACGCGCGCTCGGGATCCTCGAGCAGCGTCGCGCCCGCACCGGTCTTCGTCACCTTCTTGACCGGGCAGCCGAAGTTGACGTCGACGAGGTCGGCGCCCGCGTCCTCGACCATGCGCGCCGCCTCCGCCATCACGCCGGGCTCGGAGCCGAAGATCTGCACCGCGAGCGGCCGCTCGTCGGAGGCGATCCGCAGGTAGCCGAGCGTGCGCTCGTTGCCGTGCTGCAGCCCCGCGCAGCTGACCATCTCCGAGCACACCAGCCCGGCCCCGAAGCGCCGGCCCTGGCGGCGGAAGGCCTGCACGCTCACACCCGCCATCGGGGCGAGCACGAGGCGCGTCGGGATCTCCACGTCCCGGATCCGCCAGGGGCTACGAAGATCTACCTGCACAGAGCGGGAAATAGTAACCGTACGAGGGGTTGACGTCCGTCCGGGGGCGCAGGTAACATCCCCGCCCGCGATGGCGCCCCTGCGCCGCGCGTTTTTCTTTCAGGAGGCCCAGTGAAGGACGTAATCCTCACTCCGGAAGGCTACGAGAAGCTCAAGCAGGAGATCGAGTATCTCTCGAACGACAAGCGCCGCGAAGTAGCCGACCGGATCAAGACGGCACGCGAGTTCGGTGACATCGCGGAGAACGCGGAGTACGACGACGCGAAGAACGAGCAGGCGCTGCTCGAGCACCGCATCGCCACGCTCGAGGAGCGGCTTCGCAGCGCGCGCGTGATCACGAAGAAGGAGATCTCCAAAGACGTCGTCTCCGTCGGCTCCAAGGTGCGGCTGCGCGACATCTCCGCGAAGCAGACGGTCGAGTACCGGATCGTCGGCTCGGCCGAGGCGAACCCGGCCGAGAACAAGCTCTCGAACGAGTCGCCGGTCGGCAAGGCGATCATCGGCAAGAAGAAGGGCGAGACGGTCGAGGTCGTGGCGCCGCGCGGCTCGATGAAGTTCAAGATCCTCGAGATCAAGGCTGCTTAACCGAAGAAAGTCCGGCGCGCTGCGCGCGCCATGACGACTTTCTTCGGCTGTCCAACCCAGAGCCTCTCGAGCGGAGGCGAGCAAAGCCCGCCTCCGCGGCGGAGCGGTAGGCTCGCTTCGTGTTCGAGCGCTTTCAAGGACCTGCTCGCGAGGTCGTGAGCCTTGCAGAGCACGAGGCGCGAGCGCTTGGCCACGACTACATCGGCACCGAACACTTCCTGCTCGGGCTGCTGCGTGAGCCAGGAGTCGCGCGGGACGCGCTGGAATCGCTGGGAGTTCGTTACGAGGATGTCCACGCGCAAGTCGCGCGTATCGTCGGGCGGGGGGACATTCCGACCGGCCAGATCCTCCCCTTCACACCGCGGTCCACGAAGGTGCTCGAATTGACCGTGCAGGAGGCCGAAAGCCTCGGGCAGGACCTGGCCGGGCCCGAGCACATCTTGCTCGCCATCGCGCGGGAGGACGAGGGAATCGCATCCCAGATCCTGCGCGACCTCGGCGCCGATGGCGACGCGATCCGTGCTGCCGTCGGCGACCTCTCATGATCCAGCGCCACCGGCACTAGACTCGCGCCGATGTTGCCCAAGCGGTTTCCGGACCGGACCGAGATCGCCGTCGTACGCGCCGAGGCCGAGAAGGCCGAGCCGGGGGAGGCGCTCGACGCCGAGCTCCGCGTGGCCGGGAGGGTCATGGGCCGCCGCGAGATGGGGAAGCTCACCTTTCTCGACCTGGTCGACCGCTCCGGGCGGATTCAGCTGATCGTGGAGCAGGAGCTCGATCTCGACCTCGGCGACCTCGTCGGCGCCGCCGGCAAACCGGGCCGGTCGAGGCGGGGCGAGCCGTCGCTCGTCACCTCCGAGGTCATCCTGCTCGCCAAGATCCGCCGGCCGCTTCCCGACACGTTCCACGGGCTGACCGACGTCGAGACTCGTTACCGGCAGCGCTACCTCGACCTGCTCATGAACGAGGACTCGCGCCGGCTGGCGCTCACGCGCACGCGGATCGTCTCCGCGGTGCGCGCCTACCTCGACGGCGAAGGCTTCATCGAGGTCGAGACACCGATCCTGCAGCCGCGCTACGGGGGCGGGTTCGCCGACCCGTTCGTCACGCACTCGAACGAGCTCGAGGCCGACCTGTACCTGCGCATTGCCGACGAGCTCTACCTGAAGCGTCTGATCGTCGGCGGGCTCGAGAAGGTCTACGAGCTCTCGAAGGACTTCCGCAACGAGAGCATCTCGTACAAACACTCGCCGGAGTTCACCCAGGTCGAGTGGTACGAGGCCTACGCCGACTACCGCGACACGATGGTGCGGACGGAAGCGCTCGTCGAGCGCGCGGCGACCGGCGTCATCGGCACGACCAAGGTGACGTTCCGGGGTCACGAGATCGATCTGGCGCCGCCCTGGCACCGGCTGGGCTTCGTCGAGGCGCTCGAGGGCAAAGGCGTCTGGTCGCGCGACGAGGACGAGCTCCGCGAGAGGCTCGCCGACGCGGGCGTTGATGCGTCGCGCGACGTCTCGTGGTCGCAGCTGGTCGACCACGCGTACTCGCACTTCGTCGAGCCGGAGCTGATCCAGCCGACGATCGTCTACGACTGGCCGATCGAGCTCTCGCCGTTCGCGCGGACGACGGACGGGGACGAGACGCTCGTGGAGCGGTTCGAGTGCGTGGTGGCCGGGATGGAGTTCGCGAACGCCTTCAGCGAGCTGAACGACAGCGAGGAACAGGCGCAGCGGTTCGCGATGCAGGAGGACGAGCGCGAGGCCGGGGCGGAGGAGTCCGAGCCCGGCGACCCTGATTTCGTCGAGGCGCTCTCGTACGGGATGCCGCCCACGGGCGGTTGCGGCATCGGCATCGACCGGCTGGCGATGGTGCTGACCGGGAGCGAGACGATCCGCGACGTGATCCTCTTTCCCGCGCTGCGGCCGCGCAGTGGAGCCTGAGCGGCACTACGCGCTCGACGCGCTGCTCGACGCGCTCGGGCTGCCGTTCGACGAAGCAGCGTCCGCCAGGCAGGCCGACCTGGACGAGGTCTTCGGGCTGCTCACGCTCGCCCGAGAGCAGGAAGCGGAGCAGGACGAGCACGGCCGGCCTCTGCCGCCGGCCGATCCGCCTGGCCCACGCGTGGCCGAGCTGGCAGCTGAGCTGGGGCGCCGACTGGGAGAGGAAAGGCGCGGGTACCCGGACGGCGGCCGCTTCCTCGTCGCGCTGACCCACGACGTCGACCTTCTCGGCGGGGGCGGCGTCGGCACCGGGCTGCGGAGGCTCGCAAGTGGGGTCGTCCACCGCTCGGGCGACCGCCTGCGCGAGGGCTCGGCCTTTCTGCGCGACGCTGTAAGCGGACGCGACCCGGTCTTCCCGCTGGGCGAGATGATCGATGCGGGGCCGCGCTCGACGTGCTTCTTCCTCACGCGCCAGGACGATCCGCACGACGGCTACCCCGAGCGCTACCGGCCGGCTCTCGCAGCCGCGCTCGACGCCACTGCCGCCGCGGGCTTCGAGATCGGCCTCCACGCCTCCTATCGCGCGCGCGAGCGGCCGGGCGCGATCGCCCAGGAGGCGGCGCCGCTCGATCATCCGCAGGGCCTGCGCCACCACTACCTGCGCAGCGCCCCGAACCGCCTCGCGGCCGAGCTCAGACAGTCGGGCCTCCGCTACGACTCGAGCATCGGCTGGCCCTCGCTGCCCGGGCTGCGCGCGGGAACGCCCTATCCATACCGGCTCTGGGATCCCGAGCTGCGCGAGGCGGGGGGCTGGGAGCTGCCGCTCGTCCTGATGGACGCGACTCTCGCCGAGGAGCGCTACCTGGGCCTCGACGCCGACGCGGCCTTCGAGACCGCCGTAGCCACTCTCGAGCCCGTGGCCGAGCACGGCGGCGCGGTCGCGATCCTGTGGCACCCGCCCTCGCACCATCCGCGGCTCTCGGAGGGCTACGACCGGCTCTACAATCGGCTGCTTGCGTGGATCGGAGAACAGGGCGGCCGCGTCGGCACCGCCTCCGAGACACTCGACCGCTGGGAGGCTAGGAGGGCTTGACGAAACATCGTCTGAGCCACCGGGCCGCGCTGCTCGCCCCGAGGCGGCGTCCTCGGTCGCGTCCGTACCGTTCAGGTACGCACGCTGCCCTGCGTCCTTGCCTCGGAACGAGCATCGCGTCCCAGCGACGAGCGACGTTCCGCCAAACCCTCCTAGGCGAGCAACAGCTCGCTGAGCTCCGCGACGAGGCGTTCCAGCTCGACGCCGGTCTCGCGCTGGGCGGCGGCAGGCAGGCCGAGCGGGTCGCGCAGCTCCTCCATCGGCTCGTTCCGGAAGCCGGAGGGCCGGGCCGCGTGCGCCTGGCGGATCCGAATCCGCGCCCGCTCGACGCGGTCGTTCGGCAGCGGTGGGCCGGGGAGCGTCTCCAGGAGAGCGACGAAGTCCGGGAGCGTGAACGTCTGCTCGATGTGCGCGCCCGCGTCGACCACGGCCGCGAGCACGTGCCTGCGCTCGAAGCCGAGCACGAGATCGAAGTCGCCCAGGTCGGCCTCCGAGAGGCTGCGCGCCCGGTGGTCGGAGAGGTCGATCCCGATGCTCCTCGCCAGCGCGACGGCCTCGGGCATCGCCGGCCGGGGGCCGAGCTCCAGGGTCCCCAGCGAGGCGGTCCGGACGGGAAGGCCCTCGGTGTCGCGCGTGAACAGCGCCTCCGCGATCGGGCTGCGGAAGCGGTTCCCGGTGCAGACGAACGCGACGGTCGAGCTCCTGCTCGCTCAGCGGGTGTGCCCTTTCTCGAAGCCGACCGACTGCTCGATCCTGAGCTGGCGCGAGCGCACGAGCGGGCCGACGAGCCACGGCGCGAGGCGGATCACGCGCGCCTTCCAGAGCAGCGCGGACTCGCTCGGGCAGAGGGCGGCCGCCTCCCGGTAGCTCGTCGCCGCCTCGCGGTACCGGCCTGCGCGGAGGGCCTCGTCGCCGCGACGCCCGAGCTGGGCAGGCCCTGGCCCCGCAAGCCGCTTGTCGAGGTAGGCGCGCTCCTCGGCAGTCAGGTCAGCGCGGGCGGCTGCCTTGCGCAGGACCGTCTCCACGTGCGTGTCCATCCGCGCCTGCTCCGCGGAGAGGCCGGTCGCTCCCCAGCGGTAGAGCGCCAGCGGCTCCGGCTGGAGCGCGACCGGGTGGCCCGCGTAGATCGCGCGCAGCCAGAAGTCCCAGTCCTCGGCCACCTCGAGCTCCTCGTCGAACGAGCCGAGCTCCCCGGCGAGCGCCTTCGGGAAGAGCGACATCGTCGAGACGAAGTTCTGCTCGAGGATCGCGAGCCGCTGGCGCTCCGGGGCCGGGAAACGGCCCTTGTAGCGCGTGCGAGACGGGTGGATCCCGCCTGGAAAGAGCCAGTAGCAGTTCGAGGTCGCGATCCCGCCGTTGCGCTCGTGGACCGCGAGGAGCGCCTCGAGATGGCGCGGCAGGAGCACGTCGTCGGCGTCGCAGAACGCGATCAGCTCGCCGCGAGCTTCCTCGAGGCCGCGGTTGCGAGCCGCGGAGACGCCCGCGTTCGCCTGCGTCACAACACGGACCGGAGCCGGGAACGAGGCGGCGATCGCGCCCGTCGTGTCGCGCGAGCCGTCGTCGACGACGACGACCTCGAGGTCGCGGTTGGTCTGCCAGAGAACGGATGAGATCGCCGCCCCGACCGTCGTCTCGGCGTTGTACGCGGGGATCACGACGGAGACGCGCGGCGTCACCGGAGCCCCTCGTACAGGCGGAGGAAGCCCGCGACGAGTGCGGCGTCCGAGCCTGCGCCTTCGACCCGGCGGCCGGCCTCGGCCAGCTGTGTGGCCAGCTGCGGGTCGTCGAGGACGCGTCGCAGGGCAGCCGCCAGCGCCTCGGGCTCTTCTGGCACGAGCAGGGCGTCGCGCCCGTCCACGACGAGCTCGTGCACGCCGCGAACGTCTGTGGCCACGAGCGGCGTCCCCGACGCGAGCGCCTCGAGCGCGGTCAGCGGGAGCCCTTCCCAGCGCGAAGGCAGCACCACCGCGTCGGCGGCGCCCATCAGCGCGCGCGCGTCCGGTCGCAGTCCCGCGAAGACGACGCGTTCGGCAACCCCTGTCTCGGCGGCGATCTGCTCCAGCTCGGGTCGGAACGGCCCGGCGCCGGCGATCACGAGTGTCGCATCGGGGACGTCCTTCAGTGCCCGGATCGCGAGCGCTTGGTTCTTCTGCTCGACGAGCCTGCCGACGGCCAGGACGAGTCGAGTCCCGGGCGCCAGGCGCCACTCGCGCTCGAGCTCCTTGCGGTCGGCCGGCGGCGGGGCGGGCCCGACAGCGTTTGGGACGGTTGCCAGCGGCACGCAGCCGTGCTGCTCGAGCGCGGCTGCGACGCCCGCCCCGCACGCGACCGGGGCGAGGCCGGACGCGCGCACGAGCCGCACCGTCGACCGCCACTCGTGGTCGGCTCCTCCGTGGAGGCTGACGAGGCCCGGAGGGCGCCGGCCGCGGCGCGTGGCCAGCCCTGTCGCGAGCGCCATCACCGGGTTGTGGGCGTGGATCACGTCCGGCCTGGACGAACGCACCGCCCTTCGGATTGCCGAAGTTGCTCTCGGGATCCGCCAGGGCCGTCGCTGGACGAGCGGCACGGGGAACGGCTCCGAGTCGAGCTCGTCGGCGAAGCGGTCCCGGCGCGGCGGCGACAAACACGTCGTGCCCGGCCTCGCGCGCGCCGCGGTAGGCCGAGACGAGAATGCGCTCCGCGCCGCCGGTCTCGAGCTCCTGGATCACGTGGAGGATCCGCACAGCTCCTCGTAGAACGCGACCATCCGTCGGGCCGTTCCGTCCGGCGAGAAGTGCTCGATCCCGCGGGCCCGCCCGCCGAGCCCCAGCTCTCGGCGCCGCTCGGGGCTCGCGGCCAGGGCGTCGAGCGCTTCGGCGAGCGCAGCGGGATTCTCCGGCTCGACGAGGATTCCGGTCTCCCCGTCTACGACGAGCTCCGGGATGCCGCCGACTCGCGTCCCGATCACCGGGAGCCCGGCCGCCATCGCCTCGAGGACCGCCAGCGGCAGGTTGTCCGCCCGGGACGGCTGGACGAGCACGTCGAGCCCGGAGAGCGGCTCGTGGATGTCCGCGACGAAGCCGTGGAAGCGCGCGTCGACGCCGCCCTCCTGTGCCTGGCGCTCGAGGCCGGCCCGGAGCGCGCCCGCGCCGTAGATCTCGAGGCGCAGCGGCGCGTGGACGCGGCGGGCCGCTTCGAGCAGGACGTCGATGCCCTTCCAGTACTCGAGGTTCGCGGCCACCCCTGCCACGAGCACGTCCCGCTCGGCCGGCCGGCCGTTGTCTGCCGGAGCCTCGACGCCGCCGCTCATTCACAAGCTGGCGGAGTTCCTTGACCTTCTTTTCCATGTCAATCTCCTGGTGATAAAGGAAAACCGCCAATCACCCACGCTTGGTTTCAACCTGCCAAAACCGGCAATCCTTGAGCCTCCCTCTGCTCAGGGCTAACCGGTTGTCTGCCAGAGACCTGGCCGCCGCTGTCGTGTCCGGGTATGCCGGAATGCTGACAACAGAGACCTCGATCAGCTCAATGTCCTTGAGCGTGCGCACGATGGGGCCCGAACCGTCTAGGCCTTCCCACTCTTCCCCATCTCTTGAGGCGACATAGAAGCCAAAAGACATCTGGTTGATGTCGCCGCGCTTCATGCTGGTGCGGAGATCCTGGGCCCACTGGGTTTCCGGGAGGTCAATCTCCACAGCCAACCCTTGGGAATCTGGACGCATGCGCAGAGTGCCATTGGACTGGCGTCCCAGGACCATGCTGGACTCGTGATTGAAAAAGGCGCGGACATCGCGGCCGGACTTCAAGGTCCGATCCAGAGCAGTTGGGGCCACGCGCTCCCGGAGCCGCCGCGCGCCTTCCGACAGCGGGCCAAACACCACGGGATAGCCGGTGACTAGGCCGGAGTCCGGGTTGAGGGCCAAAGGAGACGATGTGGCCCGGCGCTCAAGCTGGCCCAAAGGAGCCTTGCGAAGCTGGTCGATCTTCATGGCTTGGTTCCTCGCACTTCCTTGAAGCGGGACAGGTAGGCCGCGGCATCGGCCAGGACATGGGGATTTGCAGAGGACCAGTCGCCGCAGTGGCCGAAAACGAAGTGGTGCGTCCGGCAAAGCGGGACGAGGTTGGCAACCACCATTTCCAGATCTTTGTTCTGGTGGAATGGAATGATGTGGTGGGCTTCCAGATCCTCAGTGCCACCGCAGGCCGCGCAGGCTTTGCCCTTCAGGTAGAAGTTGCGGAACGCTCCCCACCTGGGCGAGCGTGGAACTCCGGCAAAAGACTGAGGCGTAATCCGCCCGGTTAGCCAGTCGAGGAACTTCATTTGTCACCCCCGGCAGTCGGGCCGGAGGGGGTGCCGGTGGTGGGTACACCGGTTGGGGCGGCTCCGACTGCCGGGGTGGTCGTGGGAGCGCTTGGCCCATTCGGCGCGTTAATTGGCTGCATGTTCAGCGGACGCATGTAGGTATCGCCGTCCGGGATCGGATCGAGATCTTCCAGCACCCGCGCGTCATTGGGCGACAAAAAGCCCCAATTGATACCAATGGCGTAGCTGTTGTAACGGGTGGCCGAGATCTGCCCGCAGCACGCCGGCAGGCTGGAACTTGGCGTAGAGCCGTCCGCGCTCTTGGGGAGCCAGCAGCTTTAACTCAATCTCCTGCTCAAACCGCACAATCCAGGGAAGCAGAGTCTCGGCCCAAAAAGCCTGGTTTTCCTGCTCCAGCGTGGCGTAGGACTTTTGCCCGGTGGCCCGCAATTTGGAGACGGGGATATTGAACCAGCGCGCAACCTCTTCCACCTGGAAGGTTCGCGTCTGGAGGAACTGGGCATCATCCGGAGGAATCGAGATTGGCGTGAACTTGGCCCCGCCTTCCAGCAGGATCACCGAGCCAGCCTTATCGGTGCCGGAGTATTGCTCGTTGAACTCGCGCTTGAACCGGGCGAAGGCCTCATCGTCCATGGTGCCTTGGAGGTCCACCGTACCGGTGGGTTTGGCACCGTTGTTAAAGAACCGTGAACCAAACTTCTCGAAGCAGCAGCGGTCAGACCCAGCGAGTTGCGGGCCATCTCGACTACGGAATATCCCTTGAGCCCATCAAACCCCAGGCCGGCCAGATGGAAAACATCCTCAAAAGCGAGATCCCGGTAGCGCCCAGCATCCGCGTAAACGCGATAGAAAGGGGTTCCGTCTGGCTTGTATTTAGGCTCAACCTTGCCGGGATGCAGGAGAACAAGCTCCATCACCCTATCCCGGGTTCCATTTCTTACGATCTCGGCGGTACCCATTGCCCCAGAGAAGCGCGTGGGCAAGCGAAGTCTCCCGAAAGCGCATCGAGGAGGTGTATTTGTTGGGAGCAGAATGCAGCAGATAATAGAGTGGGTGATCGGTGGCCTTGGTGCTGCCGCGCTCCATGGCCCGGTAAAGGTGTAGCGGGAGGCAGGAGATCCCCTCAGAGATCACCCGGACAGCGGACCAGACCGGGGAAGACTTGAGCGCGTTGCGCTCATTGATGGCCACGCCAGCATCGGTTCTTGAGCCCGATGGGTAGTGAACTACCTTGCCCGTCGATTGATCGACAGACACATCACGCGAAAGCCATTTGCCAAAGCTGGCCAGCAAGCCCATGGGAATCTCCGGGGATTCCCGCAGGCTAGAGCCAAGGGCGCACGATCAGACCACGCGCAAACTTCGGTTTTGGTAGATGCTTCTGCCGGTCACCTGTTGCATACTGGCGCGGCTGGCCGACATGATCGACGCCACGCACAAGTCGATCTTTTCGGAGCTCTTCTTTTTCGACGGGATAATGAAGCCCTGGTGATCCACGGTCACCATGGTGTTACCCACGCACCAGCGGTGTACCGGGTTGCCGGCGTGCTGGATTACCTTCTCGATCACCTGGGTTTCGAAGTCCTTCGCCGCGGGCGCGAGGAACTTCTTCGCCATCGGGAAACTCACCACCTCCATGTTGTCCTCGGAGCGCAACTGCTCAGCGAACTGGGCAGCGTTCCAGAGGTCCAGGCAGATCTCCTTGATGTTGAAAAGCTTCCTCAACTCGTTAATCTTTTCCCGGATCTTCGGGTAATTGATCCGCTCGCCTTCCGTGATGGTCAGGTGGCCGTTGGCGGCCCAGGTGTCGTAGCGCTGCTTGTTGCTGCGCTCCCGTGTTTCCATGGCGGCCCGGGGTGCCCAGGCGTAGGGCAACAGCCAGATCTTCCCGCCGATGGGGAAAGCCAGCACCAGAGCCGTGAGGTCGGACGAAGACGAGAGATCGAGCGCGGCCCAGCAGGGTTTGCCACGGAGGTCCGGCATCTGGGCCTGGCAGGCGTCCCAGCGCTCTGGCAGGATCCAGCGGCATGGTCCAGGTAGAGGCGGCGGAAGCTTTGTTCCTCAGCCGGTGAGGATCGGGCCTCGGCAAGTTTGCCCTGGAGGAATTCGGGAGTGATGGAGATCCCGTAGCCGGGGTTGGCTTTGCGCCAGGTGCTCTCTTCATCCCACGGTGCATCCTCGGGGGCCTCGTAAATAACGGGCAGGAGGATCGGGTCGATCTCGTTGCCGGCATCTCTAGCAGCCTGGACCGCTTTGGCGTGGGAGACCAACTGGCCCCAGAGACTGTCTCGATCATGGCCAGCGGTGCTGATCAGGATCTCGACGGGATTCCTTCGCGCAAGGCTGGAGGTGGTGAGCGCTTCAAACAACTCGCGATTGGGCCAAACATGGACCTCATCGGCGATAACCGCCGACGCTGAGAGACCATGCTGGAGCTTGCCATCGGCCGCGATACAGCGGAGGAATCCGCCGCGCTTCAAGACGATCTCCCGGCGCAGCACAGTACAGCGGGAGGCCAGGGCTGGGTTGTTGAGGACAAACTGAGAGGCGGCCTGGTAGACGATGGCGGCCTGCTGCTGGGAGCCCGCGGCGCAGATCACTTGCGGGAATGCTTCGCCATCGGCGAACAGGTGATAAAGCCCGAGACCGGCAGCGAGAGTTGATTTGCCGTTTTTGCGAGCGAGCCCCAGCGTGAGGCGCTTGAACCTGCGGCGACCGTTTGGGGATAGGGTGCCGTAAAAGGGGCGGATGATCCGCCCATTGCCCAGGGGCTGGGCACAAATGGCCGGCCCGCGTGTTCACCTTCGAAGTGCTGGAGGTTGGACAGAAAGGTCCTGACTCGCTCGGCAGCGGCGAGGCTCAGCCCAGCAGTTTCAGGAACTTGGCTTCCTGGCTCTCGTCCGCGCTTCCGCCCTGGGCCCCGGCCTGGGCCTCTCCGGGCAGGCGCGTGCTTCCCCTTGTTCGCGGGCTTAGGTAAAGGCCGCAAAGACAATCCCTCAATCGGCTTTCGGTTCTCCCCAACTCAGCAAACAGCGGGTGCATCACGATCCCGCCCGCGGAGTTGACAACCGTTGATTGGGGCAGGGCTTCAAGTTCGCCGCGGAGCTTGTCACAGCGGGCGGCGATGCGGGCCGCCAGGGTCACCGACATCAGGTCGGACTTGCCACCGATACCGAGCGGTTTGATTGCGGCGAGGATCCAGCGGTAGTGAGCGAGCTCGGCCTTGTTCAACCCGCTCGGCTTGGGCGGAAGTGAGCCGCCTGGGCGCATCCAGCCGGATCGGTCGGCGGTTTTTCGGCCTCTAGCCATGGATATCACCTGCGCCGGCAAGGCAATCCTAAATCCTGTCCAAAAACGCATGCGGTGTCACGAGTGGTCTACCGGACCCCCAGTGTAGACGGTTCACCCCCTACCCCCATCAGTTGATATCACGACATCTAGGCAAACGGATCAGCAAGCACCGAGAAGGTGCCACTCTCCGCCGCGACATAGGCCCCAGTACAGGCCCAGCGGAACGCATACACCCCAGGCGAGCTCACGGCCAGGTCGTAGTAGTAGCTGCCAGCGGCTGAGCGAGTCACATCTCCGCCACCGTAGGTGTAGGTCGTGGTCGTGCTGCTCGGGTCCCGGACCTGGAGCGTTATCTCGGTTGGGTCGGCAGCATCGCCAGCCAGATCGGCCACGGCGATGGCGAGACGGACCTCGTCGCCCACGCTGAACTGGACTTGGCTATCCGAAGAGAGCGGCATTAGTCACCTTTCAGCATGATGGTCAGGGTGGCGGTTGGCTCGCTGCTGATCGTTGTCTCAGCCGGCACGGCATCACTGATCGTCCCAGGCACCACATATCCATAACCAGCCAAGGCGTAGCTCGCCCAGCGCCAGTCCGTGCTGACCGGAAGCGTCGGCTTCCAGCGACCTTGGGCACTCACCGGGCAGTTCATGTCTCAGCCAGCCCCAAAGCGGTCAAGCAATCCTGCCAGTCCCAGGCCTGCCCGATGCTAGGGATAGACCCAGCATGATTGGTAGTGGTCAGCAGGCCCGAGGGGTTGCCGCATCTCCAATAAGTCACACCAGGGACAGCAGCCAACCCGAGCCCTTCCAGCGTCACGCGGATAGACTCAGTAACAGAGAAAGCGGCACCGTAGTAGGTCCCACCGGCGCCGGTCAGCCTGCACCCAACCTGCTCAGGTAGTGCCGGATTCCGTGGTAGTCCGTCATCCCTGGGGAACGCCACATCGAGGGCCGCAATGGCGCCGCCAATGGCTGCACTATGGCAGATCACATAAACCTGATGTTCCCATTGGGTTGCCACTAGTAGACACCCCAGACAGAGTTAATCCAGGCGTCCACCTTGGCGGCGTCCAAATCACTCAAGGCGGAATCGTAGGCAATAACATCACCTATGTCCGCATTGAGGTAGGTGCCACCAGAAACAGCCGTTCGGCCGAAGGTTAAATCATAGGTCGCGTTAGCCGTGCTTACCGCTGCTGTATCGGCGTTATTGTTAAAAGCCGAGCCAGTGTTTTTGTAGCCGTAACTGCGGTTGGCCACCGTGGCGTTACCCGGGTCATTCTTGAACCGGCTACATACCAGGAGCCAGCCGCCACAAAAGAGGCCGCTGAAGCATTGCTGGAAGCAGTAACTTGCCCCGGTCCTGGCGGCTCGCATTCCCAAGGAACCAGCAGCCGTGGCCAGCATTAAAGAACCGACATTTCCACTGCTGCCATCGCAGCTATCAAAAAACGCATTGGTTCCGGACAGCGTGTTGATGCGAAAAACAACAAACACCGTGCTGGCTTGGGAGTGCAGAAACTTTAGCGTTGCCGTGCTGCTGGGCACGGTCATCATGTCATTGACACCATCAAACCGGATCACATTCCGGCTGTTCTTGATGTTTGTTTTCAATGCCGGTTTGCTGGTTCCGGAAGCTTGAATGAGGTGGAACCCGTTGCCGGACTTATCCGCGATCTTGCCGATCGGGTCGCCGTCCGCAACCGCAGCAGCTCCACCATCAGACTGGAATAGCGTGGTCGCATCCCACGGGGACCACCAGAACTTAATCCCGGAGATCTTCGTCGGATCAAACGAATTGGTCGGAAGCCGAAACTCGCTCAAGCCAAGCCCCAACCCCAGGCCAATCATGGAATGTCCCCTATTGGTGCCAACGCCAAGCAGGTGGCGCATTAGTATTCCTCGACGCAAGCCACCACATTCGTGGCTTTGGCACTGGTCATAGTTGCCAGGCACCCGACCTTCAGAATGCAGCCAGCAGCGAGCGGCAGCACCGCCCGGTTATTCAGGTCCCTTGGAAGCCCTGGGAGCAAACTGGACCCTAAAATATCCACGCTGGCAATCGCTCCGGTATAGCCCGAGTTAATCGGAATGTTCACGGTGCCCAGGACAAAATCACTGGTCCCATTGTTAATAGAAATCACCAAATTCACCGCCGTGGAATCATTAGTGCTAACCACCAGACTTTTCACGACGGCGTCATTACTGCTCGCTGTGTAGAGGGTTGCCGCTGTCGTGCCGTTGGCGCTAGTCAGCGCCACACACGGGTTTTTTAGCGTCTGCGTGAAATTCAGGTTTTGAGACTTTGCCACGGCGCGTTACCTCAAGGGCAGTTGAAGATGTTGCCAGCCGAAACCGTGGTGGAAGCCGCCTTCACCCGGGTAAACCGACCAATCAGATAGGTGGGAACCGCGACAATGGGGATCACCCGGGTATTCCCCGCTTTGGTGATAACCTCCACATTGCCAAGCCCAGTCACATACAGGGCCCGACTTGTGTAAGTCAGATCCGTGCTGTCGTTTGGAGTTACCGGGATGTAATCCTCCGGTGGAGAGGTCAAACCTGGCTGGAAGTTGGAGTAATTGTCAGCCATTTCTCTTATCCTCGCTGGCGGTTTTGCGGCTGTGGCAACTGTGGCAAAGGCTTTGAAGGTTGGCCGGATCGAGGCGGGCGCCCCCTTGGGCTATTGGCTTTTTGTGATCCACATGCTCCGCGCCTTTACCGCAGCGGACACAGATCGGGTTTTTGGCAAGGTGCTGAAGGCGCAAGCGCTGCCAAGTGCGGTCGTAGCCGCGGGCAGCAGCGGAGCCGCGCAAACGACCAGCGGACACCATTGCGGCAGTCCGCAGGCCTGGGCCTTGGATTCTGGGTATTCGCTTGGGACCTTCGCTCATGCCAAGAAGATGGCAGAGCCTTCACACGATCAGCAGAAGGTAGCCTGAACCGGCTCTTGGACTCCCGAGGTATCCCGTGGGTGGTGTAGCGCCAGCCCGCAGCGGGCCCGCTCGCTCAAGCGCCATTGCATCGAGCGGGTACCGGGGACAGCTTCGCTGATCTTCTTGGAGATTTTGGGCTCGGGCGTAGAGCTCTGGGGCAGGATGTACTCAAAGACAAGTCCCCACCTGGCGCGGTCAAGGTTGGGCAAAGGTCTGGCAGGGTTTCCAGTCGGGCGTCCAGATCGTCGGCGCTGATCTGGTCCTCAATGCCGTCCAGCAGAATCTCCAAAGCGTCCAGAATCTCCACATCCCGGATCCACAAGCCAAGCTGGTCCAGTCTCCTGGGCAGATCATTGGCCGGGATCAGGATCACCGGCTCCGGCGTTTCGGTCTCTGGGGTTTGCTCCATGCTGGGATTCTAGGGGATCGGCTAGGTCGCAGACTAGATGGGGCGGCAAAGCAAATTTCTGTGCAATCTGTTCAGCCTTTAGTTTCAAAAAGTCTGACCTAAACTTTTCATTTGGTGGGATGCTATGGTTTCAGGATTCACCCTGATCAACCTTTCCATTCTTTTGGCATAGAACCACCCAACCAATTCCCCCCGTCTGGAAGACCGGTTGAATTCCTTTTGTTGTTCAGGATCAACATGCGGAATCCCGCCTGGTTGGTTGTTCACGGCTTGTCCTCCACTTTCAATTAACTTTCACAATGAAACTCACCAAATAACTCAACCGCCTTTTTGTCGTATGCCGCCTTGGCTTCTTCGGCGGTGCCAAACATCCCAAGGCAATACGCCTTACGCTCAAAGCGAATAACGGCCTGAAACCTGTTGCTCCTCTTGTCCAGCCTAACGCCCTTTGGGAGCCCAGACTTCTTGGCCTTTGTCGCCTTACGATTCTTTTGATTCTGGGCGACAGTGCAGATCCTCAGATTCTCGATCCGGTCGTCAAGCGAATCACGGTTGATATGGTCAACAACCATACCGTCAGGGATCGAACCATTATGGAGAATCCAGACAAGCCTACTGCGTGGCCGCACCGCATTATTGATGCGAACTCGCCATCTCGGGTCTTCCTTGTTAGTCCACATGGAGCCCGCTTCGTCGCCTATCTTGCGATTAAGATTAGACACGGTCCAATAAAGCTTGCCGTTTTCATAGCGCAGCTTTTTGCGGATTTCCTCTTTTGTTATTTCACTCCTCAAGTGCAAACCCTCCTGTTTCGGTTAATTCCTTCGGATGCCGCCACCACGGCCGCCCCATCTTGTGTCTGAGATTCCCTAGCTCGATGTATTCCCACCGACTCATCAGGATGGGCTGACCGTTGAAGCCCGTGGCCGGGTCGTAGTGCGTGACCCTGAGATAGAACCGGCCTTTCAGATCCAAGCGGTAGGACCGGTCCTGATTAAACTTGGGCGTCTGCCACTCCATCACCATCTCGATCACATGCGGATCGCCATTGCCCACGCCAGCCCGGACCACCGGGAATCCGGTGATCTCGCGCAGGCGCCGCAGCTTATTTGCCTTGGTAATTTCCCCCATGAATCCCCCACGGTTTACTCCACCCCCGGCAACCTGCCCACCAGGCTGCCGGGACCCACTGCCGCCATCAAGTCAGCGGGATAATCATCGCCCGGTAGGAATTTGGCGGCGAGGAAATCACCAACGGATGGTTGGGGCTGTTGTAACTGACCAACGCTTGCCCCGCCACCGGCTTCAGCGCATCGGCCAAATACCCAGGATTTAAAAACATCGGCTCAGCCTTGCCGGACTTCAAGCGGGCCGCCGAGGTCTGCACCTTGGACCGGCCCAGTCCTTGCCCCTGGGCTTCCAACCGGGTAGCCGCACCAAAAGCCACGCTCAGCCGGCGTGTTTCGGTGTCGGCCATGATCGCCGCGCTTTTCACGGCCTGCGTGAACTCGGCCACATCCACCTCCACCTGGGCCTTGCTGTCCCCGTCTTTGGGCATCACCGATTGCCAGTTGGGAAATTGTCCCTCCACCAGTAGGCTCACCACCCGCTCCAGCACGCCTCCGTCAGTGTTCAAGCGGGTGAAGAAGAACTGCCGCGCCGTCCAGCTCAGCACCACCATCCCAACAGTTGCCCGCTCCACCATGCTCACGGCCCGGTGCGGGATGGTGATCCCCTTGGCTTTCTTGGCATCCCCCAGATTTCCAGATCCCCAAGCTTGGACACCGCCAGGCGCCGGCCATCCGTGGCCACCAGCGTTAAGGTCCTGCCCTCCAGTTCCAGATGGACGCCGCTCATGGAGCACCGGCTGGCTCCCCTGGCGCAGGCGTAGGAGACTGATGCAAAAGCCGCGCCAATATGCTCAGCCTCCATGGCAATGCTGAAAGCCCCATCCTCGGCCGGAAAATCGGGCATCTCTCCGGGATCACCAACCGGGAGCTCGTACTCCATGCCGTTGCTTCGCACCAGGCACTTGCCGTCCTCCAGATCCAAGGTGACCTCCGCCCCAGGCGGCAGCACGCGCAGCACGGCAAGCAACCCGTGACACGGCACGCATACCGTTACGCCCTGGGCAACATCCTCCGAGAAAACACTGGCCTCCACATGGACTTCCAGGTCCGTGCCGTGGATCAGATAGTCCGATCCGTTGGCCGAGATCCGGCAGTTCTTCAGCGCTTCTTTGATAGACAAGGTGTAGAGCTAAAAACTCGAAACTCGAAACTAAAAAAGCATGTCCAGGAAATGATCGTGGTAGTCCTTGAGCTCCTTGTGGCATTCTCCGCAAAAGGGCTGACCGCTCCCTGGATCTTGGAGTCGTCGCTCACCGCAGAAAAGCTGCCGTCTTCGTTCTGAATGTAAAAGGTAGTGATAGTGACGCCTTCCGCCACTTCATAAAAGTCTGCGTCATTGCCGCAGTAAGGACAGGAAACCTTCATCCTTGCGATACCTATTGCCGGCCAATCAATTGTTTGACATCTTGGCGATACATAGGGTTGCTGGGTTCTAACTTTCGGGCCAACTCCATTTCGATGGCGGCCCGCTTTAATTGCTGCCGGGCTTTGCTTTTTCCGCCCCTGGCGCTCGTAGATTTCCCCCTGGTGGACCGAAAGCCGGGCCAGGTAGTAATGGGTCCGGCCATT
>CAVVBZ010000024.1:0-176140 GCA_963746635.1 uncultured Actinomycetes bacterium
GCCTGGCGGTCGGCGATACAGATTCGCACCGAGAGAGAGACACTTCGCATACCTGCCCGTGAGGGACTGAGGTTGTCTCCAGGATGAAGGCTCGTGAAGTTTCGCGAGCTAATCCGTCTCATCGAGGATGACGGCTGGCAAGTGGTCGGCTGCGATACTCTTCGTCAGGCCGGACTTCGGAGGCGGAGCAGATGAGCGAGTACCTCGTGGTGATCGAGCATGAGGGTGAGTCCTGGGGGGCGTACTGTCCGGATCTTCCCGGAGTCGGCGTCGTGGGCGATACGCGCGACGAGGTCGAGCGCCTGATCGGCAAGGCGATCTCTAATCACCTCGACGCGCTGCGCAAGGCCGGCGAGCCGATTCCGGAGCCAACGGCCGTAGGCGCGACGCACATCCGCGTCACCGCCGCCTAGCGCCGTCCTACTTCGCCTGCGGCTCTAACTTGTAGCCGACGCCGTAGCGGGTCTGGATGAAGGTGTGCTTCGACGCGCGGTGGTCGATCTTCTCGCGGAGGCGGCGGACGCAGACGTCGACGGTGCGGTCGCGATGCGTCGCGCGGCGGCCCCAGATCCGTTGCAGGAGCTCGTCGCGGCTGGCGACGCGGCCTTGTCGAGCGCGAGCGTGTAGAGCAGGCGGAACTCGGTTGGGGTCAGCTGCGCGTTCTGCTCGTCGACGAAGGCCTGCACGGAGCGCGGGTCGATCCGGAGCTCCTCGATCACGAGCTCCTCGCCGCGGTCCTCCTGCACGCCGGGCTGGCCGCCCCGACGGGCGACCGCCTGCACGCGTGCGACCAGCTCCTTCATCGAGAACGGCTTGACGAGATAGTCGTCGGCTCCGATCTGGAGTGCGTGGATGCGGTCGTGCTCGGTGCCGCGGGCGCTGACGACCACGATCGGCGTCGCGATCCCTTCGGCGCGTGCCTGCTCGATCAGGCTCCAGCCGTCGAGGCCGGGCAGCATCAGGTCGAGCACGAGCACGTCGGGCCGTTCGTAGCGCAGCCGGGCGAGCCCGATCTCGCCGGCGCCCACTCGCATCGGGTCGAGGCCGTCGGCCGCGAGGTGCTGCGCCATGCCCTCGGCGATCAGCTCGTCGTCCTCGACGATCAGCACCTTGGTCGCCACTGTGATACTCAGCCTAATGTCCCCATCTGAGCACACGGAGCCCCGGTCGGAGTACGACGAGCTCCGCGCGGCCTTCACCGCTGCGGTCTCGCACGAGCTGCGAACTCCGCTCGCGCGGCTGTCCGCGCTCCTCGAGACGGCGGAGCTCCCGAACGCCGACCTGCCGGCCTTGCTGCGGCAGGCGCGGGACGAAGTGTGGGAGATGACCGAGCTCGTGGACGACATCCTCTTCCTGAGCGAGCTCGAGCAGGGGCGCGAGGTCGTTGCCCTCGGCGAGACGGAGGCGGGGCCGGTCCTGAGCGAGGTCGTGAACGAGTCGCGCGGGCGGGCGGAGCGCGCGGGTATCAGGCTCGAGCTGCGGCTCCCCGACGAGGAGCTGCTCGTCCCGTTGCGCAGGCGGATGCTTCAGACCGTCGTCGAGAACCTGGTCGAGAACGCGATCCGGTACGCGGGAGAGGGCGCGACCTGCGTCGATCTCGCTCGGCCGCGAGGACGGGACGATCGTGCTCGACGCGAGCGACGACGGCGCGGGCATTCCCGCGGAGGACGCGTCGCGGCTGTTCGAGCGCTTCTTCCGCTCCGACCGGGCGCGGACGACGCGCGGCAGCGGACTGGGCCTGGCGATCGTCAAGCACGTGGTCGAGACGGCTGGTGGGCACGTCGAAGCCCGCGGCGCCTCCGGCCGCGGGCTTGACGTGCGTTGTGCGTTCCCCGGCTAGGGATGCCCGGCTAGGTATGGATCCGGGCGGTGGTCTTCTTGGCTGCTGCCACCACGGCCTTGGGCAGCGGCAGGAACAGGAGGCCCGGGGCGGCGGGCGGAAGCCCGTACTTCTGACCCTTCGTGACCGCCCAGTTGACGAACTGCTTCAGGTCCGCGGCCTTCGACGTCTGCAACGGGGCGATCACCCACGTGAAGGTGCAGATCGGGTAGGCCTTCGGCTGCTTGGCGCTCGGGTCGACGACGGAGATCGCGTTGTCCTTTCGCGTCACCTTCTTGACCGAGGCGGACGCGGCCTTGAGCGACTTGACGCTGGGAACGATGAACTTCCCGGCCTTGTTCCGGATCCACGCGATCTTGTAGTGGTTCTTGTACGCGTAGGCGATGTCGACGTAGGTGATGCCTCCCGGCGTCGAGCCGAGCTTGGCGGCGACGCCCGAGCTTCCCTTGGCGCCAACCCCGACCTTGAAGGCGGGCTGCGTGCCCCTGCCGATCTGGGACTTGAACTGCTTGCTCACCTTCGAGAGGTAGTCCGTGAAGTTGTAGCTCGTACCGCTACCGTCGCTCCGCCAGATCGGCACGATGTCCTCGTTCGGCAGGGTCTTGCCCTTGTTGATCGCCTTGATGCGCTTGTCGTTCCACTTCGTGATGTGTCCGAGGTAGATGTTGGCGAGGATCGGGCCGGTCAGCTTGAGCCCGTAGCCGACCCCGCTGACGTTGTAGGGGATCGAGGTCGCCGAGAAGGCCCACGGGATCTGGACGCAGCCCTTGCAGGCCGCGAACTGGTCCGGCGACATCGGAGCGTCGCTCGCGCCGAAGTCGACCGTCCGGGCCGTGATCTGCGCGATCCCGGCGCCGCTGCCGACCGCGGCGTAGCTGACGTTGGCGTTGCCGTAGTGCGCCGTCCACTGCGCCACCAGCGGGGCCACGAACGTGCTGCCTGCCCCGCTCAGCGACGCTTTCTTGGACGACGCGACGGCGAGTCCCGTCCAGGCTGTGAGCGCGACTGCCGCCGCGCCGAGCACGACGATGACAGCCGCGAGGCTTCGATTGCGCTTCAAGATGGTTCTCCTCTCCTAAGGGAACGGTGTTGCAAACGGTGTTCGCGGTGAGGCTGCACCGGGGCGGCCAGGCCGTGGGCTGAAAGGCGGTTGGCATCTGGTAACGGTCCGGTAACAGCCCGCTTGACAAGCCGTGTTCGCGTTAGCGTGCGCGCTCATGAGCAGCGCGACGAGCACCGCCTCCGCGCCGGAATCCCTCCAGGGCGGCAGGCGCATGCGCGACTGGCTGGGCGACCGTCTCCTGCTGCTCGTGACGCTCGTCGCCTCGCTGGCCGCGGTCGGCCTGGTGGTCCTGATCGCCTGGAGGATCTTCCGTAGCGCGCACCTCGCGATCAGCACGTTCGGGATCTCGTTTGTCTGGGGCATGACGTGGGACACGAACAAGGCGATCTTCGGCGCCGCGCCGGGTATCTACGGAACCGCGGTCACCTCGGCGATCGCGCTCATGATCGCCGCGCCGCTCGGGATCGCGATCGCGCTCTTTCTCAGCGAGCTGGCCCCGCAGTCGGTCCGGGTCATCGTCGGCTCGCTCGTCGAGACGCTGGCAGCGATCCCGAGCGTCGTGCTCGGGCTCTGGGGCATCCTCGTGCTCGGTCCGTTCGTCGCCAACCACCTCGTGCCCTGGCTCGACCGGTGGTTCGGCTTCATACCGATCTTCTCCCGCTCTGCTGGGCAAAACGGGGCGAGCAGCTTCTTCGTCGCAGGCCTGATCCTGGCGATCATGGTCGTCCCGATCGTGGCGAGCATCTGCCGCGAGCTCTTCCTGAGCGTGGCGCCCGAGCTCGAGGAGGCCGCGCTCGCGCTCGGCGCCACGCGCTGGGAGATGGTGCGGGGAGTGATCCTCTCGTCGTCGCGGCCCGGGATCGCGGCGGCACTCATCCTCGGTCTCGGGCGCGCGCTCGGCGAGGCGATCGCGGTCGCGCAGGTGATCGGCGCAGGCTGGGCCATCCCCACGTCGCTGTTCGCGTCCGGCGACACGCTCGCGAGCCGCATCGTCAGCCAGTACCAGGGAGCCGTCTCGAAGCTGCAGATCGCGTCGCTCTTCTACCTCGCCGCGATCCTGCTCGTGATCGGCCTCGTGACCAACCTGGTCGCGGTGGTCATCGTCCGCCGCTTCCACGTCCAGGGGACGGGGGGCCGCTGATGGCCACCTCCGAGCCGGCACTGAGCCTGCGGGGCGATGCGCGCGTGCGCCGTCGGCGGATCGTCAACCGCGTGGCGGAGGCGATCGCGACGCTGGCCGCGCTGGTCGCGTGGCCGTGCTCGCGCTGGTCGTCCTGGCGGTGGCGAAGCGTGGCGCGAGCGAGCTCTCCTGGAGTTTCCTCACCAGCGATCTGCCGGTGCCCTTCGCGCCGGGCGGAGGGATCGCGCCGCTGATCGTCGGGTCGGCGATCCTGGTCGGCGTCGCCACCCTGATCGCGCTTCCGCTCGGCGTCTGCATCGCCGTCTTCCTCGAGGAGTACGCCCGCCGTGGCTGCGCGCGCCGATTCAGCTGGCCGTCGACCTGCTGACCGGGTTGCCGTCGATCATCATCGCCGTCTTCATCTTCAGCCTGCTCGTCTACGGTCACGCCCAGAACGGCCTCGCTGGCGCCATCGGGCTCGCGATCGTGATGCTGCCCCTGATCACGCGCTCGACGCAAGAGGTGCTCCGACTCGTCCCAAATGCCCTGCGCGAAGGGCGCCTTCGCGCTCGGAGCGAGCCGCTGGCGGATCGTGCTCGGCATCATCCTGCCGAGCGCGCTCGGGGGCATCGTGACCGGAACGGTTCTCGCGATCGCCCGTGCCGCCGGAGAGACGGCCCCGCTCCTGTTCGCGACGGGGATCTACGGGCGGTTCGCCGACGTGGAACCGTGACGCACGCGATGCCCAACATGCCGGTGCAGATCTTCATCTGGTCGGAGTCGCCCGACCCCGAGGATCACAAGCGCGCCTGGGCGACGGCGCTCGTGCTGCTGGTCTTCGTGCTCATCGCGAGCCTGGTCGGACGCATCGCGCTCCTCGCCAGCCGCAGAAAGCTCGGACGCTGAACAGGGAGGACAACGTGAGCGAGACGGATACGATGATCGCCGATGAGGCCGGTCGACGTCGCCGCGCGGGAGGATTCGGAGCCGCGCACGCGGGAGAACGTCTTCGACATCCAGGGCGTTGAAGGCGATCTACGGCGTCGAGCGTCGCGATCAAGGACGTCAACCTCGAGATCGACCGCAACCTCGTCACCGCGGTGATCGGCCCGTCCGGGTGCGGCAAGAGCACGTTCATCCGCTGCCTCAACCGGATGAACGACGAGATCCCGAGCTTCCGGCACGAGGGCCAGATCCTCTACCACGGCATCGACATCTACGGCAGCGGCGTCGACCGCGTCGAGGTGCGCCGCCGGATCGGGATGGTCTTCCAGCGGCCGAACCCGTTCCCGAAGACGATCTACGACAACGTCGCCTGGGCGCCGCGGGTGCTCGGGCTCCGGAAGGGCCTCGACGAGCGGATCGAGAAGGCCCTCAGGGGAGCGGCGCTCTGGGACGAGGTCAAGGACCGGCTGAAGAAGAGCGCGCTCTCGCTCTCGGGCGGCCAGCAGCAGCGGCTGTGCATCGCGCGGGCGATCGCGATCGAGCCCGACGTGCTGCTGCTCGACGAGCCGGCCTCCGCGCTCGACCCGATCGCGACCGCCTCGATCGAGGAGCTCATGCACGACCTCAAGAACGACTACACGATCGTGATCGTGACCCACAACATGCAGCAGGCGGCGCGCGTGGCCGACCGGACGGCCTTCTTCTCGCTCGACGTCGAGGGCGACGAGCCCGCGGGCATCCTCGTCGAGTTCGACGAGACCCAGAAGCTCTTCACGGCGCCGTCGGACAAGCGCACCGAGGACTACGTGACGGGTCGGTTCGGATGAGTGGGATGAGAACCGCCTTCCAGACGGAGCTCGAGCAGCTCGAGGCAAGCCTCCAGGAGGAGGGCTCGCTCGTTCTCCGAGCCCTGCGCGGCACCCTCAACGCGCTCGCCCTTCGCGACCTCGAGCTGCACGGACGAGGTGATCGCCTTCGACGACGACATCGACGCGCACTTCCTCCAGATCGAGGAGGGCATCCAGTCGTTGCTCGCGCGGCAGACGCCCGTCGCGGGCGACCTGCGTCTCGTGCTCGCGATGCTGCACGTCAACCTTCACCTGGAGCGGATGGCCGACTACTGCGTGACCGTCGCCAAGCTGACGAAGCTGGTCGCCGACGTCGAGCCCGAGCCGTTGCTGATGGAGCGGCTCCAGGAGATGGGCGAGCGCGCGGAGGAGATGCTCCGCGTCGCGCTCGACTCCTTCGCCACCCGCGACCTGGCCGGCGCCGAGTCGCTGGTCGAGCTGGACGAGCTGATCGACCGCTCGAACCGCCGCTTCGTCGAGCGCCTCGTCGATCTGGCCGCCGATCCGGCGATGCGCGAATGGGTGCTGAGGATGGTGCTCGTCTCGCGGACCCTCGAGCGGATCGGGGATCATGCGGTAGACATTGGCGAGCAGACCGCCTATCTCCTCACGGCCGAGTTCCGCGAGTTCACCGACGCGTCGCATCCCGAGCAGAACGCGTAGCCGGGCCCTCGTCGGCGCCGGAGTGCTGGCGCTGCTCGTCGCGGGCTGCGGTGGCGGAGGCGGAGGCGGGACGGGCGGCGGGAGCAAGACGCTCGTCGGCGCCGGCAGCACGCTCGTCGCCCCGCTCGTCGCGAAGTGGTCCGGCGACTACCAGCAGCGCGCGGGCGTGACCGTCACGTACGGCGCGATCGGCTCGGGCGGCGGAATCGCGCAGATCTCCGCGCGGACGGTCGACTTCGGCGCGAGTGACGCACCGCTTACACCCGACCAGGCGAACAGTTGCAAGGGCTGCGTCCAGGTGCCGTGGGCTCTCGCGGCAACTGCCGTTGCGTACAACGTCAAGGGTGTGCCGAATCGGCTGCGACTCTCGGGGCCTGTGCTCGCGGACATCTTCCTCGGCAAGGTCACCGAGTGGAACGATCCCGGGATCGCACAGCTCAACCCGGGCCTGCAGCTGCCGGCCACGAAGATCGTGCCCGTCTTCCGCAGCGACGGCAGCGGCGACACATACGCGTTCAGCGACTTCCTCGCGAAAGTCAGTCCGGAGTGGAAGAGCAAGGAAGGTGTCTCGACGCAGGTGAGCTTCCCGGCGGGTGTCGGCGCCAAGGGCAGCGACGGCGTGGCGGCGGTGATCGGACGAACGGACGGCGCGGTTGGCTACGTCGCGATCTCGTACGTCCTCTCGAGCAAGCTCGACTACGCGCTCGTCGAGAACGCGGCTGGCAAGTTCCCGCGGCCGTGGACCCCGAGCATCCTCGCGGCGGCAATGACTGTCGGAAGGATCCCGCCGGACAACGCGATCTCGATCACGAACCCGCCCGCCTCCGCTCCGGGTGCATACCCGATCTCGACCTTCACGTACGCGGTCGTCCCGAAGAGCTCAGACAAGGCCTCGACGCTGCGGCCGTTCCTGACCTACGCGGTCACGGCGGGGCAGAAGTTCGGGCCGCCCCTCTCGTTCGCGCCGCTGCCGCCTCCGGTCGTGGCCGCCGGACGAAAGACGATCGCGAAAATCGGCTAGCTGCGGCCGCGACATACGTAGTACCCCGAGGCGGTCGCTGAAGGGGTTGCCTGGAACTTGGCGTGTCTTTGCCGTCAGGAGCTCGACGCCTGGAAGCTCGGGCTCGCCCCGGATGAGCTGGTAGACGAGCGCGCCGAGGGCTGCGCCGGCGATCGGCGCGACGATGTAGAGCCAGAGCGCGTGCAGGTCGCCCGACACGAACGCGGGCCCGATCGAGCGGGCCGGGTTCATCGACGCGCCGGAGATCGGGCCGCCGAACATCGCGTCGAGGCCGACCGTGCCGCCGATCGCGATCGCGGCAGCCTCGCCGACCGCGCGCGTGTCGGTGGCGACGGCCATGATCACGAACATCAGGAAGAAGCTCATCACGAGCTCCCAGAGGAACGACTGGCCCTGCGAGCCGGACGGGAGCGTGGCGCCGACGTGGGCGATGTTGCCGAGCGAGCCGCGCAGGATCGCGGCCGCGGTGAGCGCGCCGAGCAGCTGCGACCGTCCAGTAGCCGAGCAGCGCGCGGCCAGGGGAAGTGGCGGCTGAGCGCGAAGGCGAAGCGTGACGGCCGGGTTGAAGTGCGCGCCGGAGATGTGCCCGACCGCGTAGATCATCGCCATGATCACGAGGCCGAAGCTGATCGCGACGCCGACGTGGCCGAGCGCGCCGGTCTTGGCGTCGACCATGATCGCGCCGCAGCCGGCGAAGACGAGCGCGAAGGTGCCGACGAACTCGGCGGCGAGCAGACGCGCGAGCGCGCGGGCACCGGCACGAGCTTCTGCCGGATCAGTCCTGGTCGGGCAGCAGCTCGGCGATCAGCTTCCGCACGCGCCGGTCGAGCTCGTCGCGGATCCGGCGCACGGTCTCGAGGTCCTGGCCGGCGGGATCGTCGAGCTCCCAGTCCTCGTACTTCTTGCCCGGGTAGATCGGGCACGCGTCGCCGCAGCCCATCGTGATCACGACGTCGGCGGCGCGAACGACCTCGTCGGTGAGCGGCTTGGGGAACTCCTCGCTCATGTCGACGCCGAGCTCCTCGAGCGCCGCGACGGCGTTCGGGTTGATCTCCTCGGCCGGAGTCGAGCCGGCGGAGCGGACGTGGATCCGTCCCTGCGAGCGGAGCTTGAGCAGCCCGGCTGCCATCTGGCTGCGGCCGGCGTTGTGCACGCAGACGAACAGCACCTCGGGCTGATCCTTGCCGAGGATTCCCTCGGCCTGCGCGAGCGCCCTCAGCCGCTCGCGCGCGAAGCGGTGCGCGAGCACCGGCACGAACGACGTTGATCCGAGCCTCGCCGAGCAGGTCCTGCGACTCGGCCATGTAGCGGGCGATCGTCTCCTGGGAGAAGATGCCGGCGAACTCGTCGGCCAGCCGCTCGGCGGCCTGGTTGATGTGGTGCTGGGTGACCGGATCGAGCGCCTGCGGCATGCTCGCCTCCTCGGATATCGACGGCGATCGATGTCTCTCGCGGCGCGATGATGACGACGGTCATCGATGTCTGTCAATATCCGTGTCGTGCAGACCGATCGCGACCATCGCCGCCTCCTGCCCGCCGCTCCTGCAGGAGCCGCTCGAGGCCGACGACGCCGAGCAGCTCGCCGGGGCGCTGAAGGCGATCGCCGACCCGGCTCGGCTTCGGCTGCTCAGCCTGATCCAGGCCCAGCCCGGCCACGAGGCCTGCGTCTGCCACCTGACCGAGCCGCTCGGGCTGAGCCAGCCGACCGTCAGCCACCACCTGAAGGTGCTGCTCCAGGCCGGTCTGGTCGAGCGCGAGCAGCGCGGCAGCTGGGCCTACTTCCGCGTGCGCGAAGAACCGCTCGCGCGCGCTACGCGCGCTGCTCGCCTAGGCCAAGCGCCTCAGCAGCAGCCGGCACTCGCCGCGGCCTGCGATCACCGGCAGCCCGCGTCGCTTCCGGCTCGCGTCGTCTTCACGGCCTTGACGATCGCGCCGTGCATGCCGTCCGCGACCTCGTGCGTGAACTCGACCGCTGACCTGCTCGAAGCCGGCTGCCTCGAGCCCGGCCTCGTACTCGCTCTTCGAGAGCGCGCCGGCGATGCAGCCGACGTAGCTCCCGCGCTCGGCCCGCTGCCTCGGGTGAGGCGGTCCTCGGCGACGATGTCGCTGATCCCGATCCGGCCACCCGGCCTCAGCACGCGGGCGATCTCGGTCAGCACGGCCGGCTTGTCGACTGAGAGGTTGATCACGCAGTTCGAGATCACGACGTCGACCGAGTCCGGCCGGCAGCGGAATCTGCTCGATCACGCCCTTCAGGAAGTGCACGTTCGTCACGTCCGCGTCGCGCGCGTTGCTGCTGCGCGAGCGCGAGCATCTCGTCGGTCATGTCGAGCCCGTAGGCAACCCCACTCGTCCCGACCCGCTTGGCGGAAAGGATCACGTCGATTCCGCCGCCCGAGCCGAGGTCGAGCACCGTCTCACCCTCGCGCAGCTCGGCGACCGCGGTCGGGTTGCCGCAACCGAGCGAGGCGAGCGTCGCCGCTTCGGGCAGCTCGCCGCGCTGCTCGGCGTCGTAGAGCGCCTCGCCGAACTTCGCCGCGTCGCTCTCGCCGTCGACGCAGCACGATCCGCCGCCGCAGCGGCGGGCGCCGGTTCCTTCGCTCACGGCGCGCGCCGACTCGGCGTAGCGGCGACGCACCTCCTCGCGCAGCTCGTCCGCCGTCGTGGTCATCAGCGACACACTCCTTTCAGGTCGGCGACGGCCGCGAGTCTCTCGACGCGTCGCGGTTCAACGAGAAATACGCCCACTTGCCGCGCTGCTCGCGCTCGACGCAGCCCCACGTCGAGCAGCTTCTTCAAGTGATGCGAGACCGTCGGCTGCGACAGGCCCAGGGCCGGCTCGAACTCACACGCGCACACGGGCTCCGGGTTCGTCGCGAGCACGTTCACGATCCGCACGCGAGCAGGATCGGCGAGCGCCTTGAACAGCTCGGCCGTCGCCGCGGCCTCCTGCGCGTCGAGCTCGGGAGCCGCGAGCGGCGCACAGCACGCGGCAGGCAGCGTTTTCATATCGACAGTCATCGATACATTATGTATCGACAACAGTCAATGTGTCAAGCGCGGTTTCTTCTAGCTCCAGGGCGGCGGGTTGTGCGTCCAGGCGCCGCCGACCATGGTGGCTACGACGTTGACCTCGGCCAGCTCCTCGGGGGCGCAGTCGAGCAGGTCGCGATCGAGCACGACGAGATCGGCGTAGAAGCCCGGTAGGAGCCGTCCGCGTCGGTGCTCGTCGCGGGCGAGCCAGGCGGGCGTGACGCAGGTCGCGTGCAGCGACTCCTCGACGGTGAGCGCCTGCTCCGGGTGCCACGGCGGCCGCTCGTCGAGCGTCCGCAGCACCCCGGCCCGGATGCCGGCGAGCGGGTCGAGCTCCTCGATCGGCGCGTCCGAGCCGTTGGCGACGACGGCGCCGGCGTCGAGCAGCGAGCGGTAGGCGTAGGCCCCCGCAGTGCGCTCTCCCCAGAACCGGTCGGCCACGTCTCGATCCGAGGCCGCATGGCTGAACTGGACGGAGGCGGCGACGCCGAGCTCCGCGAAGCGCGCCACGTCTTCGGGTGCGACCAGCTGCGCGTGCTCGATCCGCGGCCGGAGGCCGAGAGGCTGCCATTCGTCGCGCGTGGCCTCGAAGGCGTCGAGCGCCTCGCGGTTGGCCAGGTCGCCGATCGCGTGGACTGCAAGTGGGAAGCCTGCGCGGGCGCCGGCTCGAATCAGCCCCTCGAGCTGCTCCCGGCTCGTGATCTCGACCCCGGAGCCGTCGAGCATCCGCGCCGTCTGCGAGCCGAGCGTCCCGTCCATGAACGCCTTCAGGTAGCCGAGCCGCAGCAGCGGGCCGCCGAAGCCGCTGCAGATGTCCGTGGTCGCGACCTCTTCCGTCCAGTCGGCCGGAAGCGACTGCCAGACGCGAAGGGACAGCGCACCCTCGGCCTCCAGCCGCTGCCAGAAGCGGAACGCGCCGACCCAGCCGTCCTTGTCGTGCACCGCGGTGACGCCGCGGGAGGCGGCGAGCTTGAGCCCGGTTCGCATCGCCTCGACGTGCTCGTCGTCGGTGATCTCGATGTAGTCGTCTTCGAAGTGCCAGCACGACTCCTCGCGCAGAACTCCCGTCGGCTCGCCGCGCTCGTCCAGTTCGACCACGCCGCCCGGCGCCTGCAGGTCGCCGTTTGCATAGGCGAGCGCGGCCGAGTTGAGCCAGACCGAGTGCCCGTCGCGGGCCATCAGTGCGACCGGCCGGTCGGAGATAACCTCGTCGAGCGCCTCCTTGGTCGGCTCTACGGCCGGCGACCAGTCCCCGCTCCGCCAGCCGCGGCCGCGCAGCCAGCCGTCGCCGGGCGCCTGCTCTACCGCAGCGCGCACGCGCGCGAGCGCCTCGTCCAGCGAGCGCGTGTCCTCGAGCCGCACCTCGTCCTGCGCCACGGCCCAGGTCGGGAAGTGCACGTGCGCGTCGTTGAAGCCGGGAACGACACAGCGGCCGCCGAGGTCGACCCGCTCGGGGCCGGGCAGCACGGTCTCGTGGGTGCCGACACCGCCCACGATCCTGTCGCCCGCGATCGCAAGCGAGCGAACGACCGGCAGCGCCGGCTCGAGCGTGCGGATGACACCGTTCTCGAGAATCACGTCGACCGTGATCGTACGGCGGCGGATGATCGTGCGGTGTCGAGGGGCGTTCGTCGATCACGAGCGATGCCTGGACCACCGTGCCGCGGGCAGCATGAGGCGTTAGGTTCTCCACTGGAAGATCTGACGCCGTCAGGAGGTCCCCGGGATGCCCGCATGGGCGACAGTGACTCTTGTCCTCGGCAGCAGCGCGATTGTCGGCGCCGTCGCGCTCTTCGCCGGACAGCTTCAGCTGCGACACGTACGGCGCGAGCGAGAAGCGGCCGAGCGAAGCGGGCGCCAGGAGAAAGGCGCCGCCGTGGTTGCGCCTGTGCTCTCACTTCTCAGCGACGCGGACCCGCAGCGGCTGACGGCCACACCAGGGGCGCAAACGTTGACGCTTATGACCGAGCTCCTCGACCGATGGACGGCGTTGCGAGATCCGATCGTTGTCTTCGCCGCCAGCGATCCCTCTCGTCGGATCGGCGAGGCGACCGACAGACTCGTAGTCGCCGTATCGAACGCCCTGACCGCGACCCATTGGTTGATCCACGATCTGCCGGAGTCGTGGTCCAAGGAGTCGCTCGAGACTGCAAGGGCGGACCATGCGGAAGCCATGAAGCTCGCGCGAGCCTTGTTGGACCTGATCCGAGATGGTGCGCCGCAGGGATGAGTTGCCGCCCGCCGACCGGTGGGTGAGGGGGCGGCCGCGAACAGCACCATGCCCCTCGCGGACGGAGCCTCGGCCTTCTATGAGCGATCGATCGAATGCTGCGCGCGTCCGAGCGGGTCACCTCGGCGGCCAAAGGCCGGACTTGGCCGTGGTCGTCATGCCGCACCCAAGACAGCGAAGTAGCGATCTGAATCCGCCGCGATTTCGCAGCCATGAGCGGCGGCATGGCGAGACGAAGCGCTTCCGCCCGAGTACCCCCGTCCGACCCGCGCCCTAGCCTTCCCGGCGTGGAGGAGGCCGGATGTTGACCGCCGTGTGTCTCACGCCCCTACGGGCGCTCCACCGTCGCTGCAACTGTTTCCCAGGGGAGGACACTCGACCAGATGGACACCGCCCGTAAATACATAGGCGAGGCGCTAGGGACGTTTGCGCTCGTGTTCGGAGGCACGACCGCGATCGTCGCGGCGAGAACGTCGCAGCAAGACGCGTCGTTCAGCGTCATGATCGCGTTCGCTTTCGGCCTCTCGCTCCTCGCCGGCCTCTACTGGATGGCGGAGGTCTCAGGCGGCCATTACAACCCGGCGGTTTCGCTCGCGATGGCGCTCGACCGGCGTCTGAAGGCGCGCGACATGATCGGCTACTGGATCTTCCAGGTCCTCGGCGCGGTCCTTGCGAGCCTTGCGCTGTGGGTTTTCACGAGCAGGATCGCTGTGAAGGCAACCGGCACGTATCCAGGACTCAGCGACGGCAAGACGTGGTTCGTCGAGTTTGTCTTCTCAGCGATCTTCGTCGGAGTGATCCTCCAGGCCTCGACCAGCGAGGGCTACGCGAAGAGCGCCCTGGTCGCGATCCCGCTCACGCTCGTTGCGGTTCACCTCGCGGCCATCCCGTTCAGCGGCTCCTCGGTGAACCCGGCGCGGACGCTCGGCCCGGACATCGTCGGTGGCAAGTGGACGGGTATCTGGATCTACCTAACCGCGCCGCTCGCCGGCGGGGCTCTCGCGTGGCTCGTCCACAAGTTGGTCGTCAAAGGTGAGGCTCCTGGCTTCCAGGAGAGCTGAGCAGAAGTCTGGCAGGCCACGGCGGCGAAGTCCGGTGACGACTGACGCCCGGCGGCGCGCGACCGAGCGAAGCGCGATCTTTTGGTCTGCGGCGCTAGTCGCCGCGATCGCCCTCCTCGGCCTGCTGTTCCTCCCTGCTATGGGGGTCATCTGGGTCGTCCTGCTCGCCTTCGCCGTCGCCGCGGTGCCGCAGGGCGTTGCGCTCACACGCGAGCCGCGCAACCCTCGGCGTGGCCGCCTGTCCGACTGAGGTCATCGCTCTGTCCCTCGCTGCGGACGCTCGGCGATCAGTTCGCCGCTGAGCTCGCAGGCCGGCTCAGGAGCCACTGCATCGGGGTAGTTCCGCACAGAAATGCGGCTGTCTACGCATCCATATTTCTCGATGGATGAGTAGGCTGTTCCCGCATGTCAGAGGTCTCGCTGATCGATTGCTGCAGCCCGCTTGTGCGGCCGACGTTGACACCGGCACAGACCGCCGAGCTGGAGCAGCTGTTCAAGGCGATCGCCGACCGGCACCGCGTGCAGATCCTGAACCTGCTCGCGGGCGCTGACGAAGCAGTGTGCGTCTGCAAGCTGATGCCGGCACTCGGGCTTGCGCAGCCGACGGTCAGCTACCACCTGAAGCTGCTCATCGACGCGGGACTGCTGGAGCGCGAGCGCCGTGGGCGTTTCTCGTACTACCGCCTTGCGCCGGGTTCGCTCGATCGTCTCGGTGAGCTCGTGCGTGGCCCGATCCCCGTTGCGGGTCCCGCGGCATGAATGTCCTGTTTGTCTGCGTGCAGAACGCCGGCCGCTCGCAGATGGCCGCCCGGGTCGAGCAGTTGCTGATCGAGCTGGGAGAGAAGGAGCCCGTACATGACGCCAGCTGAGGGCACCCGCGCGGCGGAAGAGGCAGCGGTGCTCACCCGGCTGTCGCGGCTCGACCGCTTCCTGCCACTCTGGATCGCGCTGGCGATGGCGGCGGGGCTTGCGCTCGGCTCGCTGATCCCGAGCCTGAACGACTGGCTCGACAAGCTGCAGGTCGGAACGGTCAGCCTCCCCATCGCGGCGGGGCTGCTGCTGATGATGTACCCGGTCCTCGCGAAGGTGCGCTACGAGGAGATCGGGCGAAAGCAGGTCGACGGCGTCAGCAGCGTCCGCTTCTTCGGCGTCTCGCTGTTTCTTGCGTGGGTGGTTGGGCCGCTGCTCATGTTCGCGCTCGCCTGGGCGTTCCTGGCCGACCAGCCCGCTTACCGCACCGGCGTGATCATCGTCGGGCTGGCGCGCTGCATCGCGATGGTGCTGGTCTGGAACGACATCGCCGGCGGCGACCGCGAGCGCGCCGCCGTGCTGGTCGTCTTCAACGCGATCTTCCAACTCGCCGCCTACTCGCTGCTCGGCTACTTCTACTTGACCCTGCTGCCCGGCTGGCTCGGCCTGAATACGCAGGGGTTCCAGCCCGGGATTTGGGAGATCGCCCGCACGGTGTTGATCTTCCTCGGCATCCCGCTCACCGCCGGCTACCTGACCCGCCGGATCGGCCTGCGCCGCCGCGGTCGCGACTGGTACGAGCACCAGTTCATCCCGCGGATCGCACCGATCACCCTGTACGGCCTCCTGTACACGATCGTGCTGTTGTTCGCGATCCAGGGCGACAAGATCACGTCAGAGCCACTCGATGTCGCCCTGATCGCGGTGCCGCTGCTCGTGTACTTCGCCGTCATGTGGGTGACCGGGTTCGGCGCGGGCCGGGCGATGGGCTTCCCTTACCCGCAGACGGCGGCGCTCTCGTTCACGGTCGCCTCGAACGACTTCGAGCTCGCGATCGCCGTCGCCGTCGGCGTCTTCGGCGCCGCGTCTGGCGAAGCGCTCGCCGGTGTCGTCGGGCCACTGATCGAAGTGCCCGTCCTCGTCTCCCTCGTCTACGTCGCCCTCTGGCTCCGCCGCCGACTGGTCTGGCCCGAGCCGGTCGAGCCTGCCGTCGCTCGCCTGCCCGCAGGCGCCGCTGGCGTGCACACGGCAAGCGGCGCGAAGACTTGAGGCCGAAGCCGATGGACCGGTAGGCGCCGGTGAGCGCGGCCCTGGTACCAATCTGGCGCGGTTTGGGGCTTCCGAGATCCGTAGCTTCCCGAACAGGAGCTGGGGGCGATCCCTGATGGCGTTCGAGCCGCCCAAATCTATTGTCGATGCAGGATGATCGATCGGTGTCGACGCAAGGAGTCGTTGCCGGGAAGGAGGCGACGGTGAACTGTTATGAGTGTGCGAAGGAGGGCAACGACGTTGCCGCCGTCGGCACTTGCCATCATTGCGGCGCCGGCCTCTGCCTCGAGCACGCGCGCCAGGCGGCCGAGTACACAGTGGCCGGCACGCTGTACGGCTGCCCGCACGACTTCCAGGCGCCCGCTCTGGCTGCGCGCGGGATGGCCGCGGGCGTCGCGAGGTCGAAGGATGACAGGCGGGTGCCGGTCGGCTCGGCACGGTGAAAGGTGCGGGCGCTGAAGTCAGGGCGCCCGACGGGGCCGCCTAGCGGCAGCTTGCGCTGCTGACGTCGGTGTGCAGCCACGAGCGGTGAGAAGGGAACCGAGCTTGCCGCCTTCGCTGGACTGGACGGACTGGTCGACCCGCTTCCTCTTCTTCACCTCCCGGACGCTTGGCAAGCGGGTGAAGGCTGGCTCGACGACCTCTCATTGACGTTGAAATTAGTTCGCCTGAGAAGATGTGGGCTGCGCCACGATCGTGGCGGCATGACCCCTCTCGCTCTTTATGGTGGAGCGGATGAGATGAGCAACTCGACTGAACCCTCCAAGCCCTCCCGCCGGAACGTGCTGCGCGACCGGGTCGAGTCGTCTGATCGGCGGGTAAGAGGCACCGCCGCGAACGCCACCGTGTCGCTCGCCGGCTCGGTCTCGGCTCTCTACGAGCGATCGATCGACCGCATGCTGGGCGCGTCCGGGCGAGTCACTTCGGCGGCCGAGGGGCGAGCCGCTCTCGCCTCGGAGGAAGGCAAGGAGGCCGCCGCCGACCGCCTGCAACGAGTAGTCGTGGTAGCCGTGCCGGTCGTGCGGAGGGTCGCCAAGGGGGCGAAGTTCACCAAGACGCCGTGGGTGCTGCTTGGCACCACCGCCTTTTCGACGGGTCTCACCGTGCGCACGGGTGCGCGCGAGGTGCAGGTGCTCGGCTCGCTCATCGCTCACCGGATCGAGGAGGCGACGGGGCAGCCCGCCGATTCAGCGCTCGTGAAGAAGCTCACGGTCGAGCTCTACCTGGCGCCGAAGCGGTTGCCCGATCTGTCCGATCGTCGCTTGCGGCTCCACCGGCTGCTGAGGAAGTGGGTCTTCCGCGGCGCGATCGGGCGGAAGACCGGCAAGGCCGCGACGAAGGCGCTCGAGGCGGCAGAACGGCTCGATGTAGGCCCGCTCATCAGTCGCTGGGCCGAGCTCGGCGCCTCGTCCGGCGACCGTTCGCGAGGAAGCTGAGCCGGTGCGGGCGGCGTTCGTCGATCATCTGACGCTGCCGGTGCGCGACCTCGAGGCGAGCAGGCGGTTTTACCGCGCCGCGCTCGAGCCCTGGGGGAGCCGGGAGGTGGAGGCGGAGTGGGGGATCGGCTTCGGCCCGCCCGGGAGCGAGGATCTCGCCGTCACCGAGGGGGAGCCGTCGGGGTCGGTTCACCTCGCGTTCGCCGCTCCCGACCGCGAGACCGTCGACCGCTTCCATGCGGCTGCGCTGGCCGCGGGTGGCCGCGACAACGGCGCACCCGGTGAGCGGCCGCAGTACCACGCCGGCTATTACGCGGCGTACGTCCTCGACCCCGACGGCAACAACGTCGAGGCTGTCTTCCACGGCCGCGGCGAGCACGCCTGAACGAGCGCGCCGGGCTTGGATCTCGGAAAACCGAGGCGGCCGCAAGTTATTGTGGTCGGGCATTTCCGACGGCAACCCGGGTCAGAGAGGAGCAGGCGTGGCCACCTCAGAGGCTCTCGCCGCGAGCGCGGGCTCTCCCCGGAACCGCAACGGCCGCGACGGCCCACACGCCGCAAGCTGGCTCCGACCTGCGCTCTGGTTGCTCGCGTTCGCCGCCGGCGCCACTGCGCTTCTGATGACCGTCGCCGAGAGCGGCGTCGAAGGCGTCGACGCCACGAGGGCCCTCAGCGTGCTGGTCGGCTGGGCCTTCGTGGGGAGCGGACTCTATGCGTGGGGACGGCGGCCGGAGAACCGGCTCGGCCCGCTCATGACGCTGGTCGGCTACGTGTATCTGACCGCACAGATCCTGACCCAGGCGCATGCGCCGCTCCTGTTCACGTCGGGGCTCTGGATCGGCGACGCCTGGGTCGTCTTCTTCGTGCTGTTTCTCCTCACGTTTCCGAACGGACGACTCACGTCCACGTTCGACCTCGTGGTCATCTCGATGTTCGCGCTCATGGCGGTTCCGCTCGAGCTCCTCTGGCTGCTCGTATTCGATCCGGGCGACGGCAAGAACGTGCTGTTGGCGTGGCCGAGCTCGAGCGTTGCAGGTCACGTCGACTCGGCCCAGCGCGCGCTGGTCGTGACGGCCTCGGTCGTCCTTGCCGTGAGGCTCTCGAGGCGCTGGATCCACGCAAGCCCTCCTCTTCGGCGCGCGCTCGTGCCCGTGCTCGTCGGTTCGGCGGCCATCCTGCTGGCATCGATCCTGGTGGGCCTGGACAAGTTCCAGGTCGAGTTCGAGACGGCGAGGTGGCTCGTGCTCGTGGCCTACATCGCGATCCCCCTGGTCGTCCTGGGCGGCATCCTCCACTCACGTCTTGCGCGCGCGACCGTCGGAGAGCTGTTCGTCGAGCTGCGAGACGATCCCGCGCCGGCCGATCTTCGCGATGTTCTCGCAGGCGCCCTGCGCGATCCGTCGTTGACACTCGCGTACTGGTTGCCCGAGTTCGGGAGCTACGCCGACCACGAAGGCCGGCGCGTCGAGCTGCCGAGCCCCGACGGCCCGCAGAGGCTGACGCCGATCGATCGGGACGGAGTGCACGTCGCGGCACTGCTCCACGACCCGGCGCTCGCGGATGAGCCCGAGCTGCTCGACGCCGTTACCGCAGCCGCGGGAATCGCGATCGAGAACGGACGACTGCAAGCCGAGCTGAAGGCGCGGCTCGATGAGCTGCGGGGATCGCGGGCCCGCGTGATCGAGGTGGCGCAGAAGGAACGTCAGCGCCTGGAGCGCAACCTGCACGACGGGGCGCAGCAGCGGTTGATCGCACTCTCGCTCGAGCTGAGTCGGCTCGAAGACCAGCTGCAAGGCGATCCGGACGTCAGCGAGCGGCTCAGTTTCGCGCGGCGTGAGATCGCGGCCTCCCTCGGGGAGCTGCGCGAGGTCGCGCACGGGATCCATCCCGCCGTCGTCAGCGGGCACGGGCTCGATGTCGCGCTCGAGCAGCTCGTCGCTCGCGCTCCGGTCCCGATTCGCCTCACGTTGCGCGTCGGCGAACGTCTGCCCGAGCAGCTCGAGGTGGCGGCCTACTACCTCGTGTCGGAGAGCCTTGCGAACCTCGGCAAGTACGCAGAGGCCTCGTCTGCGACGGTCGAGGTGACACGCAGCGAGGGACAGCTCCTCGTCGAGGTCGCCGACGACGGCATCGGTGGCGCCGACACGGAGCGCGGCTCCGGCCTGCGCGGGCTCGCGGATCGGGTCGAGGCGCTGGGCGGCCGGCTGCGAGTGTGGAGCCCGGCCGGCGGCGGCACGCGCGTCAGAGCGGAGATCCCGTGCGCGTCGTGATCGCCGAGGACAGCGTCCTGCTGCGCGAAGGGCTCGCCCGCCTCCTTGGAGAGAACGGCTTCGACGTCGCGGGATCCAGCGACACGGCCGACGACCTGCTTCTGCAGGTGCGCAGCTACTCGCCTGACGTGGCCATCGTCGACGTCCGGCTCCCGCCGACGCACAACGACGAGGGACTGCGTGCGGCGCTCGAGATCCGCGCCCACCATCCAGCAGTGGGCGTGCTGGTGCTGTCGCAGTACGTCGAGGTCGGCCTGGCGATGAAGCTGCTCGCGGACTCCGCGGAAGGAGCGGGCTACCTGCTCAAGGACCGCATCAGCGACGTGAAGGAGTTCATCAGCGCGGTCCGGCGCGTCGCAGAGGGCGGTTCCGCGATCGACCCGATCATCGTCTCGACGCTCCTGGCGAAGCGCCGCAGCGACGACCCGCTCGAGGACCTGACTCCGAGGGAGCGCGAGGTGCTCGAGCTGATGGCCGAGGGGTGTTCCAACCAGGGCATTGCAGACAAGCTCGTGATCACGCTCCGAGCTGTCGAGAAGTACGTCTCCAGCATCTTCGGCAAGCTCGGTCTCCCCTCGAGCGGAAGCGAGTCGCGCCGCGTGCTGGCCGTGCTGCTGTACCTCCGTTCCTAGCGTCGGGACACCAGAAACCCGCCCCCCGAAACGGCAAGTCTCCCGCCTTCCTCCCGGATGCGGCGGCTGCGAGCTTGGGTCGATGCCCGCACGGCCGAGAGGAGAGCGATGAAGACGCGCGTGATCCAGGACGACCAGGACGACTCGAACGACAAGGCGACCGAGAGGGAGCCAGCCGGCTCGGCCGACGAACCGCAGCCGCCGGTCAACTTCCCGGCCCGCATGGGTCGCTGGAGCGCTCACCATCGGAAGATCGCCATCTTCGGCTGGCTCGCGTTCGTCGCCGTCGCCGTCCTGGTCGGGATCAAGACCGGCACGACCGAGCTCCAGCGCAACGACGCGATCCCCGGCGAATCGGGCCGCGCGACCAGGCTCGTCGACAAGGAGTTCGGCCCGAAGGCCAGCGAGACCGTGCTCGTTCAGAGCGCGACGCTGACGGCGAGCGACCCTGCGTTCCGTGCCGCCGTCCGCGATGTCGTCCGCACGATCAGACCGTTTGCGGTCGTCCGCAAGATCGACTCGCCGTACGGGGAGGGCAACGGCTCTCAGATCTCGCGTGACCGCCATTCGGCGCTCGTCAACTTCGAGTTCAACAGCTCGGCGCAGGACGCGATGAAGATCTCGAAGCCCGTCGAGGACGCGGTCATCGGCGTGCAGAAGGCACACCAGGATCTGCGGATCGCCGAGTTCGGCGACGGCAGCTCCGAGCGTGAGGTCGAAGGGCAGTTCACCAAGGACCTCGCCAAGGCGGGGCTGCTGTCGCTGCCGCTCACCCTCATCATCTTGCTCGTCACGTTCGGCGCACTCGTCGCCGCCGGCATCCCGCTGCTGCTGGCGCTCACGTCGGTGATCGCCGCGATGTTTCTGATCGCGATACCGAGCCATCTCCTGGCGATGGATGCACAGGTCAAGGAGGTGATCCTGCTGATCGGGCTCGCCGTCGGCGTCGACTACTCGCTCTTTTATCTCAAGCGCGAACGCGAGGAGCGGGCCGCGGGCGGAGCGAGTCCGCCGCGCTCGAGGCCGCGGCGGCGACCTCGGGGCGCTCGGTCCTCGTCTCGGGGCTGACGGTCATGATCGCCATGGCGGGCATGTTCTTCGCGGGCGATCCTGCGTTCTCGTCGTTCGCCGTCGGCACGATCCTGGTGGTCGGCGATCGCGATGCTGGGCTCGCTGACCGTCCTGCCCGCGGTGCTCTCCGGACTCGGTGACCGCGTCGAGAAGGGGCGGGTTCCGTTCCTGCACCGGGCGCAGCGAGGTGACGGGGACAGCCGCTTCTGGGGCTGGATCCTCGATCGCGTGCTCGCGCGGCCGGGCCTGTACGCGGTTCTGTCCGCGGGCCTGCTCGTCGCGATCGCGATCCCGGCGCTCAGCCTGAAGACGAGTTCAGATCCCGCCGGAGGCGCTTCCGCAGAACCTCAAGGCGGTTCAGACCTACAACCGCATCAACAAGGCGTTCCCGACCGAGTTGCACACGGCGACCGTCGTCGTGAAGGCGGCGAACGTGAACGCGCCGGATGTCCAGGCGAGCGTGGCCGAGCTCCGCAAGCGTGCCGCGACCATCGCCCCGAAGGGATCGGTCGAGACCGAGGTCAATTCGCAAGGGACCGCCGAGACGATCACCGTCCCGCTCGCCGGCAACGGCAGCAACGCGCTCTCCCGAGTCCGGCGTGACGACGCTCCGCGAGGAGATCGTTCCCGCCACGCTCGGCGACGCTCGACGACGTCGAGTACGGCGTGGCCGGCGGGACCGCGATCGACATGGACTCGCGCTCGGCGATGAACCAGTCGGCCCCGATGGTGTTCGCCTTCGTGCTCATCTTCGCGTTCGTTCTGCTGCTCATCTCGTTCCGCTCGCTGGTGATCGCGGCGAAGGCGGTCATCCTCAACCTGCTCTCGGTCGCCGCCGCGTACGGCGTCCTCGTGCTCGTCTTCCAGCACGGCTGGGGCAAGGGGCTGATCGGCTTCGACTACACGGGCGGCATCACGTCGTTCCTGCCCATCTTCCTGTTCGTGATCCTGTTCGGCCTTTCGATGGACTACCACGTCTTCATCATCAGCCGGATCCGCGAAGCCCGGGATCGCGGGCTGTCGACCCCCGAGGCGGTCTCGCACGGGATCAAGACGACCGCCGGCGTCGTCACGAGCGCGGCGCTCGTGATGGTGCTCGTGTTCGCGGTCTTCGCGACCGGCTCGATCATCGTGCTGCAGCAGCTCGGGATCGGGCTCGCCGCTGCCGTCCTGATCGACGCGACGATCGTCAGGGCCGTGCTGCTGCCAGCCTCGATGATGCTGCTCGGCGACTGGAACTGGTACCTGCCGAGGTGGCTCGAGTGGCTGCCTCGATTGGAGCCCGACGGCGCCGCCGAGGAGCCGAAGCCCCCGAAGGCGCCGCCCGCACTCGAGCCCCGGGCCTTGAGCGGTCCCGAGAAGGAGATGACATGAGCGAGCTTCCTGGCCGGACCGACGTCCTGGTAGTGGGTGCAGGGCCGGCGGGGTTGGCGGTTGCCGCCTCGTTGACCGGGAATGGCCATGACGTCACCGTGGTCGATCGGCAGGCCACGGGCGCGAACACCTCGCGAGCCGCTGTCGTGCACGCGCGGACCCTCGAGATGCTCGAACAGATCGGCGTCTCGAAGCGGCTGGCGGGTCTCGGTATCCAGGCTCAGCGATTCAGCATCCGCGACGGTGATCGCGAGCTCGTGCCCGTCCAGTTCGACCGGCTCCCGACCGAGTACCCGTACACGCTGATGGTCCCGCAGAACGTCACGGAAAAGGTCTTGCTCGAGCGCCTCGAGGAGCTCGGGGGCAGTGTCCACCGCCCGTACCTCGCCACCGGGGTGAGCCAGACCGCGGACGGTGCCGAGGTCACGCTGGAGAGCGGCGAGACGATCAAGGCCCGATACGTCGTTGCGGCCGACGGCATGAACAGCACGATCCGCGACCGGGCCGGCCTTGGGCACGATGGCAACGACGCGCTGTCGCTGTCCTTCTCGCTGGCCGACGTCCGGGTGGAGGGCGGCCTGCCGGCGGACGAGGTCCTGCTGTTCTTCTCCACGCCCGGCATGCTGGTCGTGGCGCCGCTCCCGGACGGGTCGTTCCGGCTCGTCGCCGAGGTCGACGATGCGCCCGAGCAGCCGGACGTCGCCTATGCGCAGCGGTTGCTCGACACCCGTGGGCCCCGTCGTACGGAGGTCAAGGTGACGGAGGTGATCTGGGGATCCAGGTTCCGGATCCACGAGCGGGTGGCGGACCGGTACCGGGCCGGGCGGGTATTGCTCGCCGGCGACGCCGCGCATACGCACAGCCCTGCAGGTGGGCAAGGCATGAACCTCAGCCTGCGCGATGCGGTGACGCTCGGGGATGCGCTGTCGGTCGCGCTGCGGGAAGGTCGCGAGGACGAGCTCGACGCGTATGCGGCCGACAGTCACGCGGAGGCAATGCGGGTGGTTGCGCTTGCGCACCGGCTCACCCGACTGGCCACTGCGCCGCGCGCTGTTCGTCCGCTGCGGAATGTGGCGCTTCGCCTCCTCTCGCTCCTGCCGTCCTTCCGTCGCCGCCTGGCCGAGCAACTCTCCGCCATCGGCCACCGCTGAGACAGGCCTTCCGAGCGTCTAGACTCGCGTCGCATGCGGGAGGAGCGAAGCGTGGCCATCGCTCTCGAGGGTGTCAGCAAGCGGTTCGGCAAGCACGTGGCCGTGGACGACGTCTCGCTCGCGATCCAGGAGGGGGAGTTCTTCTCGCTGCTCGGCCCGAGCGGCTGTGGCAAGACGACGACGCTGCGGATGATCGCCGGCTTCGAGATCCCCGACGAGGGGCGCATCGTCCTCCAAGGGAAGGACGTGACGAGGCTGTTCTCGAATCGCCGCCCGGTCAACATGGTCTTCCAGCAGTACGCGCTCTTTCCGCACATGTCGATCTACGACAACGTCGCCTTCGGGTTGAAGGTGAAGCGGGTTCCGCGTGGCGAGCACGAGGGGCGCGTGCGCGAGATGCTGAGCGTCGTCGAGCTCGAGGGCTACGAGCGGCGCAAGCCGCGTCAGCTCTCCGGCGGCCAGCAGCAGCGCGTCGCCCTGGCGCGGGCGCTCATCAACCTCCCGGCAGCGCTCCTGCTCGACGAGCCGCTCGGTGCGCTCGACGTGAAGCTCCGCAAGCAGATGCAGCTACAGCTGAAGCGGATCCAGCACGACCTCGGCACGACGTTCGTGTACGTCACGCACGACCAGGAGGAGGCGCTGGCGATGTCCGACTGCATCGCGGTCATGAACGGCGGGCGCGTCGAGCAGATCGGGAGCCCGCGTGAGATCTACGAGCGTCCGGAGACGGCGTTCGTCGCCGACTTCATCGGCTCGCTGAACGTGCTCGAGCTCACCGTCGACGAGGTCGTCGGCGCCTACGCGGTCATGCGGCTCGGCGAGGGCGAGCGCGTGATCGTGGCCGCCGGGCCCGACGCCCGGACCGGTGCTGCCATACGCGTCGCCACGCGCCCTGAGCAGGTGCAGATCGAGCCGGTCGAGAGCGGCTCGCCAGAAGGCGAGTCACGGCTCGAGGGGACGATCGACGAGATCGTCTTCCTCGGGATGTACACGCAGTTCCACGTCGATACCCGAGCAGGCCACGTCGTTTCGCACCGACTTGCCGACGAGTCGCTGGCCGCGCTGGACGTCGGCTCCCGGGTCGCGCTCCACTGGGCGCCCGAGCACGCGTCGCTGCTCGACGACGCGGCTCCGCTCGCGGTCGCCTAGCTGGCCGCTCCGAGCCTACGTTCGGCGAACCGTCGGCCGACCTCGGCGGCGATGACCACGATCAGGGAGACGGTGATCACGACCACGGCGACGGCGATGACCTGCGGGAGCTGGTTCGGGAAGCGGAGCGCCGAGTAGAGGTAGATCGGGAACGTCACCTTGGGCCCGACCACGAACGACGCGACCGCGTACTCGTCGAACGACGTCGTGAAGGCGATCAGGAAGGCCGACACGACCGCGGGCAGGAGGAGCGGCAGGGTGATCGAGCGAAACGTCCGCAACCGGCTGGCCCCGAGGTCATACGCGGCCTCCTCGAGCGAGACGTCGATCTGCTGGAGCCGGGGCATGAGCACGAGGATCGTGTAGGGCAGGCTGATCACGATGTGCCCGATCACGACGGTGAGAATCGACCGCGGAATCCCCGCCGCGTGGAAGAAGAGCAGGAGCGAGATCCCGAACACCACGTACGGGATCACGAGCGGGCTGAGGAGCAGCGCCGACACCGGCGCCTTGCCCCTGAACCGCCGCCGGACGAGCGCGATCGACGCGAGGATACCGAGCAGCACGGCACCGACGCTCGAGATCGCCGCGATGATCGCGCTCGTCTTCAGCGCCGCCTTGAGGTCGGCGTTCGTCAGGAACTGGTGGTACCAGTGGAGCGTGAAGCCGCTGAGCGGAAACGAGGGGAGCTGCGAGTCGTTGAACGAGAAGATCACGAGGATCACGATCGGCGCGTACAGGAAGACGACGACCAGGGCGAAGAACGCCCTCAGCACCCAGGCCCCCGTTCTGGAGAGCGCGACGTCCATCAGCCCGCCGCTGCCTGCCGTGAGCCGAGGAAGCGCGCGAAGACCAGGGTGAGAACCGCGACGACGCCGAGGAGGAAGAGCGCGAGCACCGAGCCCGTCTGCCAGTCGGGGAACCCGGTCACGAACAGGTCGACGATCTGGTTCCCGTACATGTAGCCGCTCGCTCCCCCGACGAGCGAGGGCGTGACGAACTCACCCAGGGTCGGGATGAAGACGAAGAGGAAGGCGGCGACCACGCCCGGGAGAGAGAGCGGGAGCGTGATCCGGCGGAACGCGGTCAACCGGCTGGCGCCGAGGTCGGTCGCCGCCTCGAGCAGGCGCCGGTCGAGGCTCTCCAGCGAGACGAAGATCGGCAGCGCAACGAACGGCAGCCAGATGTACCCGAGCACGAGCATGACGGCGAACCTGCTGTAGAGGAGCTGCGAGAGCGGGTGATCCGGCGAGCGAAGGCCGGTCCAGAACAGGAAGCTGTTGATCACGCCCTGGTTGCCGAGGATCACCTTCCAGGCCAGGACCCGCAGCAGGTAGCTCGTCAGGAACGGGGCGATCAGCAGGAGGAGCAGGACGTACTTGCGCTTCGTGCCGGAGAGGGCAAGGTAGTAGGCGAGCGGGTAGGCGAGGAGCACGATGACCGCCGAGACGATCAGCGACATCTTCACGGACTTCCAGAAGAGCTTGAGGTAGATCGAGCTGTGCACGAAGTCGTGCCAGGCGGTCAGGGTGAGGGGCTGCCTCCCGGGCGCGTCGAGCGAGAGCACGCCGAGGCTGTAGGCGCCGACGATCGCGATCGGCACGAGGAAGAACACGACCAGCCATGCCAGCGGCAGGCCGAGCAGCGTCGGCGTTGTCAGGTCGAGGCGCAGGCGCCTGCGCCGGCGGGGCTCGGGCGAGGCCCCGGCTTCGGCCTGGGTTGCCACTCGTCGGTCTAGCGAGCCCTCGTCAGGAGCTCTTCACCTGGTCCCACATCTTCGCGTACAAGGCCCGGCGCGGGATGTCGCGGTCCAGGTGCGCGTTCGGCTCGGTCACGGCTCTCGGGTTGGTCAGCTGCAGCGCGCGCAACAGGGCGCTCGAGCTCGGGCGCGCCTTCGTGTTCGCGTGGCCGTAGCCGTAGTTGTCCTCGAGCCACTTCGCCGACTTGGCCGAGCTCCAGGCGTTCACGTACGAGTGCGCGAGGTGTGACCGCGGCGTGCCCTTGAGCTGCATGAACATGCCGACCCAGGCGACCGGCTTCTCCTTCGGGTGCATGTACACGACCTTGAGCTTCTTCTTCTTCATCTGCACCCAGTCGTTGGGCCAGGCGTACGCGATCCAGACATCGCCTCCCCCGAACGCCTCCCAGAGGGTGGTCTCGGACGACCAGAACGTTCGAACGAGGTGCCTCTTGGAGATGAGGAGCTTCTGGGCCTTCTTGAGCTGGTCGTCGTTCATCTTCCACGGGTTCTTGAAGCCGAGATAGAGGCCGGCGGCGACGAGCATCTCGAGGTCGTCGAACCACGCGATCTTCCCCTTGTAGCGCTCGTCGAAGAGCAGGCCCCAGGACTTCGCCTTCGGATGGACCTTGTCGCTTCGGTAGAGGATCGCGTCGAAGCCCCAGTCGTCCGGGATCCCGTACTGCTTGCCCTTGTACTGGCCGGCCTTGACCATGAACGGGTTCAGGTTCTTGAGGTTCGGGATCAGCTTCGGGTTCCACGGCTGCACCAGGCCGCTGGTGGCGAAGTACTTGACCCAACCGACGTACGGGCGGAAGAGGTCGGCCTCGAGCCCTGCGTGGAGCTTCCCGAGCGCGTCGGACTCGCTGGTCATGTAGGAGAACTGCGGCTTGTTGTGCGGGTGGCTCTTCACGTACTGCGCGAACATCGCCTGGCCGCCGTCGTTGCCGTACCCGGCCCAGTCGAGGACCTTCAGGCGGCCGCTCTCGCTCTCGCGGCCGAGCCGCGCGCGTGCGGCCTGGGCCACAGCGGCCGGTCCCCCCAGGAGTGCCGCTCCGCCCGCGACCGCCGCGAGCCTGAGGATGTCGTCGCGGCTGAGCGGCCGCTCCATGTGGTCTCTGCCCTCGTCCATCTGGACCGTCCCTTCCGTCGTTGACCCCCGCCGGGCGCGAGGAGCGTAAATCGTCCGGCGTTCGTTCTCAAGCGCTTGACCAGTCGCAGCGCGGCGACGGATGATCGGGGTGTGACCTTGAAGCTCTACGACTACGCCGCCTCGGGCAACTGCTACAAGGTGCGCCTGCTGCTCGCGCAGCTCGGGCGGCCGTACGAGCGGATCCCGATCGACATCTTCGGCGGCGACACGCTCACGCCGGAGTACGCGGAGAAGAACCCGGCCCGTGCGACGCCGTTGCTGGAGCTCGAGGACGGCAGGTTCCTCTCGGAGTCGAACGCGATCCTCTTCTACCTCGCCCGCGGAACCGCGTTCCTCCCGGAGGAGCGGTCCGAGCTCGCGGAGGTCGTCCGCTGGCTGATCTTCGAGCAGACGGACGTGATGATGACCATGGGCGGACTGCGCTTCCGGCTGCTCACCGGACGTCTCGCCCCGGACGATCCGGAGGCGGTTCGCAGGCGCGAGGGGGCGGAGGCTGCGCTCGCGCTTCTCGATCAGCGGCTGAGCGAGCACGACTTCCTCGCCGCGGACCGGTACACGATCGCGGACATCTCGAACTACGCCTACGGCCACGTTGCCGCCGAGGCCGGGCTCGACCTCGACCGCTACCCGGCCGTGCAGGCGTGGCTCGCGAGGGTCGCGGCGCAGCCCGGCTACATGAACGACCTGGAGCCCTACCCGGAGAACGCCAGGCCCGGCGCCGGCCGTTCGGTGTACGGCTGATGGCCGCCTGGCGCGTCGCCGGCTCGTATCTCGAGTCGTGCAACTGCGAGGCGATCTGTCCCTGTCGCCGGATCGACGGGACCGCCGGGGGCCGCTCGACGTACGGCATCTGCCTCGGCGCGCTCTCGTGGCAGATCGAGGAAGGACAGGCTGAGGGAGTCGATCTCGCCGGGCTCGGCGTCGTGCTCGCGACCCGGTACAGCGACGACGAGGAAGGCTCGCCGTGGAGCTTCGTCGTCTACGTCGACGAACGGGGCGACCGGGCCCAGCGCGAGGCGCTCGAGGCGATCTTCACGGGCCGCTGGCCGGGCTCGCAGGTCGAGCACTTCCCGTGGGCGTGGAAGGAGAGTCACCTGCTCGCCGTGCGGCCGGCCGAGATCGAGATCGACCACGTACCCGGACGGGGCTGGTTCCGCGCGAAAGGCTACGCCGAGGTCAGGGTGGCGCGACCGGTCGCGAGCGGCGAGGCGGTGACCTGCGTCATCCCCGGGCACGAGCGCACGGGCCGCGAGGTCTACGCGGAGAGCCTCGATGTGAGCGACGGCGAGCTCGAGTTCTCGTTCCGCGGCAACTGCGGCTACGAGAGTGATTTCGACTACCAGGGCTAGACTCAGGCCGTGCCGAGCGATCCCCTGAGCGCCGAGCAGCGCGCGATTCGCGACCTCGTGCGCGAGCTCGCGCTGGAGCGCGTCGCGCCGCGCGCGGCCGAGATCGACAGGTCGGCCGAGTTCCCCTGGGACATGGTCGAGCTGATGCGCGAGCACGACCTGCTCGGCCTCCCGTTCGACGAGCACTACGGAGGCACCGGCACGGGCGCGCTGATGGTGCTCGTCGCGATCGAGGAGCTGTCGAAGGTCTGCGCCACGACGGGGCTGATCCTGGCCGTCCAGGAGCTCGGCTCGCTCGGGCTCAAGCTCGCCGGGACCGACGAGCAGAAGACGCGTTACCTCCCGCGCCTGGCGAGCGGCGAGTGGTTGATCGCCTACGCCCTGACCGAGCCGGGCTCGGGCTCGGACTCGGCTGCGATGCGGACCGAGGCCAGGCGCGAGGGCGACGAGTACGTCCTCAACGGCTCGAAGCGGTTCATCACCAACGCGGGCGTCGCCGAGCTCTACACGGTGTTCGCCAAGACCGACCCGGACGCCGGCCACGCGGGGATCTCGGCGTTCGTCGTCGAGGCGAGCGCGCCGGGCTTCGAGGTCGGGCGCATCGAGCCGAAGATGGGGATCAAGGGCTCGACCACGGGCGAGATCTTCTTCAACGACTGCCGCGTCCCGGCCGGGAACCTGCTCGGCGCGGAAGGCGAGGGCTTCCCGATCGCGATGCGGATCCTCGACCGCTCCCGGCCGGGGATCGGCGCGCAGGGCCTCGGGCTCGCCCAGGGCGCAACCGACTATGCGCTCGAGTACGCGCGCACGCGAGAGACGATGGGCAAGCCGATCGCCGAGCACCAGCTGATCGCGGCCACGCTGGCCGACATGGAGACGAAGTGCGAGGCGGCTCGTGGCCTCCTCTACCGCTGCGGCCAGCTGATCGACGAGGGCGCCGAGGGGCCCGAGCTGACGAAGATCTCGGCGATGGCGAAGCTCTTCTGCACGGACGTCGCGATGGAGGTCACGACCGACGCCGTCCAGATCCTCGGCGGGTACGGCTACATCTCCGAGTACCCGGTCGAGCGGATGATGCGTGACGCCAAGATCACGCAGATCTATGAGGGCACGAACCAGATCCAGCGTCTGGTGATCGCGCGACAGATGCTCAAAGAGAACCGCGCGTTCCTTCTCGAGGGTGTCGCCTGAGGCGTCGCTTGCGATGCCGACCTCAGGACGCGCGAGCTCGCTCGTGCGTCCGTCGGAAATGACCGGTCGAAACGATCGAGCTGATCTCCAGAGCGGAGCTAGGGAGGCGCCGCCCGATGCGTTCGGGCGCACGGCTCGGGAGTACGAGCTGGGGCGCCCCGAGTGGCCGGTCGAGTTCCTCGACCGCGTGATCGCGGAGATGGGCCTGGGGCGGGACGCGATCGTGCTCGACCTCGGCGCGGGCACGGGCAAGCTCACCCGCGCGCTCGTCCCGCGGTTCGATCGCGTGGTCGCGGTCGAGCCGGACGACGCGATGCGCGCCGTCCTGGAGGAGGTCGTTCCGGGAGCGGAGTCGCAGCCTGGCAGCGCCGAGGCGATCCCGCTCGGCGACGGCGAGGTGGACGCGATCTTCACGGGCGAGGCGTTCCACTGGTTCGCGACGAGCCGGACGCTGGCCGAGCTCGCGCGCGTGCTGCGGCCGCGCGGCCGGCTTGCGATCTTCTGGAACATCTTTCAGGACGAGGAGCCGCCGCTGAGCAAGGAGGCCAGAGCACTCCTGGACGAGGCGTTCGACCGCGGCGGCGTCCCGGGATTGGCGCGCGTGCTCAGCGGCCGCTGGCGCGAGGCGTTCGCCGGGTCCGCGTTCGAGGAGCTGCGCGAGGAGGAATACGAGCACGAGCTCGTGGTCGACCGCGAGACCTTCGTCGCGCGGATGCTCTCGGTCAGCTCGATCGCGGTCCAGCCGGAGGAGGACCGCACCGCCTTTGCCGAGCGCCTGCGCGAGCTTCTGCCGGCCGAGACTCACCAGCGGTTCCGCGTCGTCGCCTACTGGACGCGCCTTGCCTGAGCTCGCGCTCAGCTTCGGGAACGTCGCCGAGCTGTACGACCAAGTGCGGCCGCCGTACTCCCGGATGTTGCTCGACCGCGCACGGGAGGTGCTGGAGCTGGAGGCGGGCGCGAGCGTCCTCGACCTCGCCGCCGGCACCGGCCGACTGACGCGGGAGCTCGCGCGCCGTTTCGGCGAAGTCGTCGCCGTCGAGCCGGACGAGCGCATGCGGGCGGTGCACGGCGGAGCTCTCGAGGGGCGAGCGGAGGCGATCCCGCTCGAGGATCAGAGTCTCGACGCGGCCTTCGTCGGCGAGGCGTTCCACTGGTTCGATCCGAAAGCGGCCATTGCGGAGCTTGTTCGCGTGCTGCGGCCGCGCGGCGGGCTGGCGGTCGTCTCGACGCACTGGTGGGAGACCGAGCCGCCGCTCCCCGACGCGGCACTCGAGCTGCTGAGCGAGCCGTACGAACGGTCTCGCCCACAGCGCCGTCCGCCCTGGGACGATGCGTTCGCCGAGTCGCCGTTCGAGCCGCTCCGCCACGAGCGGGCCGAAGACGAGTTGACGGTCGGGCCGGACGAGCTGCTCGCGCTCTATTCGACGACGAGCTCGCTTGCGGCGCTTCCCGTGGACGAGCGCGTCGCCTTGTTCGCGCACGTCCGGCCGCTGCTCGGCGGGTCGTACCGGCTGCCGCTCCGCCACGAGCTCACCTGGACACGGCTCGAGTGACCGACGAGCTCCGCATCGGCCGCCGCACCGTGCGCCTCACAAGCGGGGAAAGGGTGCTCTACCCCGGTGACGGGGTTACGAAGCGCGATCTCGTCGAGTACTACACCTCGATCGGCCCGACGCTGGTGCCGCATCTGCGCGACCGGCCCTTCACGCTCAAGCGCTACCCCCACGGCATTCGGGGCCAGGCGTACTTCCACAAACAGGCCCCGAAGGGCAAGCCGCCCTGGATCCCCACGCGACAGTTCCGCACCTGGCCGCGCGAGGGGGACTCACGGCTCGTCGACTTCACGCTCGTCAACGAGCCCGCTGCGCTCGTGTGGATGGTCCAGATGAACTGCATCGACATGAACGCCTGGTACTCGCGCGTCGACAGGCCGGACCGGCCCGACTACGTCGTCTTCGACCTCGACCCGCCGGAGTCGCGCAGCGGCTTCTCGCAGGCCGTGCGGGTGGCGCATCTGGTGCGTGCCGCGCTCGAGCGGCTGGAGCTGCGCTCGTACGTCAAGACGAGCGGTGCCGACGGAATCCACGTGCTCGTGCCGATCGTGCGGCGCTCGACGTTCGCCGACACGTACGAGCTGGCGGAGCGGGTGTCGCGCGGGCTCGAGGCTGAGCATCAGGGTCTCGTGACGACCGAATGGCTGAAGAAGAAGCGTCGCGGGGTGCTGGTCGACCACCGCCAGAACGGCCACGGGAAGACGATCGCGTCCGCGTATTCCGTGCGGCCGAAGCCCGGCGCGCCGGTCTCGACGCCGCTGCGCTGGGACGAGCTCGGCGAGAAGGTGCGGCCGCGCGACTTCGGCCGGCGAGAGGCACTCGAGCGGGTCGAGCGGCACGGGGACCTCTTCGAGCCGGTCCTCCGCGGCGGCCAGGCGCTCGGGCCTGCGTTGCGCGTCCTGCGAAGGTCGTAGCGGCGCTAGGGGCGAAGCGTCGAGGTGTCCACGACCTCGAAGGCGGAGCCTTGCACCTGGCCGAGCGTGTGCAGCTGATCGTTCGACCAACCTGGGCTCGGTGCGCCGGTGATGTACCAGTTCGACCCGTTGTCGGCGACGATCATCCCGTAGCGCTTGAGCGCCAGGAGCACGATCCGCGCCTGGCGGGGGAACGGTCGGATGTCGAAGCTCGCCTTGAGCCGGACGCGGAGGCCCATCGGCGGGAGGTCGGCGGCGGTCAGGTCGCTCGCGTAGTGGCGAGCGGGGTAGACATACGCGCGGCGCGTGTCCTCGACCGTGAACCGGAGCGCGTGGTCGATGACGCCGCGCTTCGCCTCGTCGTAGCGCGCTAGCCCGGGGAAGATCGGGAGCCCGGCTGCGTCGGCCGACGTCCAGCCGGCCGGCCGGAGCTTGTTCGAGCGCAGGTTCCAGGTCGCTCCCGCCCAGGCGTGCCAGCGCCCGTTCTTGCGCTGGAGCCCGCCGAGCTCGTACAGGCGGCAGGCAGTCTTGTCGAGCAGCAGCGCGTGGTGGTCGCTCCCGCCCTCGATGTGGACGCGCTTCGGGATCGGGTAGCCGACGTGGTCGCTCTCGTCGCTGTACTCGAACGAGACGCGCGACCGACGCGTCTTCTTCGTCACGACGTCGAACGGGATCCCGATGCGCGAGCCCTCCCAGAGGCCCGCGCCGAAGTCGGCGTGCAGGCCGGTGGAGGCTCCGATCGAGGCGATCACGGCTGCGGAGTTGCTCGCGACCGGAAGGTTGTCGACCCGCTGGTTCCACGGGTTCGACTTCGGGAAGATCGGGCAGCGCGGGGCGGAAGGAACCCGGAGCGCATAGGCGGAACCGCCGGCGCACGCAAGCGCGAGGGCAAGGACGGCGATGGCGGCGGCTCGGACTCTCACGACGTGGTTATCGGCTGCGGCATGTCCGTTTCGGACCCCTCGAGGCAGGTACCCGAAGACCTCCTCCCCGCTGCGAGCCTATCGAGCAAACCCGCGCGCGTGTGTGACGGGACCGTGCCGAAAGTGTGACGAGCTGGGCGGTCGGGGTCGTGTCGTGTCGCGTCGGGGCCGGCAGCTAGCGCTGGCCCGCCTTGGCGCGGAGCGACGCCTTGTGCGCGCGCTTCTTCGCCTGGTAGGCCTCGAGCGCCTCCGGCGAGTCCACGTCCCCGAGGGTCGGGTGACCCGGGTCGAGCTCGGCCGCCGCGGGTACGCCGAACCGCTTCGACAGCACCGCGCCCAGCGCCTTCACCTTCATCTCGCCGAACCCGGGCAGCGCCGAGATCCGCGCGCGCAGGTCGGTGCCGTCCGCCGCCTCGCTCCACACGCGCTCGGCGTCGCCTCTGTACTCCTCGTCGACCACGGAGGCGAGATCCTGGACGCGCGTGGCCATCGCTCCTGGGAAGCGATGGATCGCCGGCTTCTCGCGGAAGACGGCCTCGAGCTTCCCCGGATCCGTGGCGGCGATCTTGCCGGGGTCCAGCGTCCCCAGCCGTTGCTGCAGCTTCAGCGGCCCCGCGAACGCCGTCTGCACGGGCACCTGCTGGTCGAGCGCGAATCCCACCAGGAGTGCGAACGGGTCGCGCGCGAGCAGCTCGTCGGCCTCGTCGACGCCGGTGAAGTAGAGCCGGTCGGGGCGACGTATCGGCACGACTCGATCCTACCGCGACTCCGCCGCGAGCTCGGCGAAGGCGATCGTGGTCGGGTTCATGTTCGCGCTCGCTGGCGTCAAGCGGACTCGGCCAACTCGCGCGCGATCCGTCGGACCCGTTCGAGCGAGGTGCGGTTTCCTTTCCCCTCGAAGAGCTCGGCCGCCCGCTCGAGCAGAGTGACGGCCTCGGCGGGCCGTCCCGCGAGCGAGATCACCTCGGCCAGGTCGGCGAGCGTGTCGCCCTGGGTGTTCATGAGATCGGTCTTCTCCACGAGCGCAACGGCCTCGCGGCCGAGCGCCTCGGCCTCTGCGAGCTCACCGCGGCGCGCGCGGATCTTCGCCAGCGCGCTCCGCCACAGCACCTGCGAGAACCTGTCGTCCGGAGCTGCGGCATCCTCGCTCATGCGGCTGAAGCGGTCGGCCTCGTCGAGCTCGCCTTGCGCGCATAGTGCGTGTGCCAGCAGGGCGGCGGCTGTGGACAGGTAGCCGCGCTCGCCCATCGGCTCGAGTGTGGCGTAGCTCTCGCGCATGATGCGCAGCGCTTGCGTGGTCTCGCCCGCCAGCATCTCGACATAGAACGCCTCCTGCGCGGTCATCGCAACAAGCAAGGTGAAGCCGAGGTCAGCGAGCACCTGCCTGCCCTCGGCGAGGAGCTCGCGAGCCAGGCCGAACTCACCCCGCATCGCCTCGAGCGCTCCGCGCTCGACGCAAGAGTTCCCCCTGATGAGCGGGTCGTCGGCCGCCTCGTCGTAGAACCTCCGGCAGCGTGCGATTCCCTCGTCGACGGGCAAGGGGCCGAAGTTCGCGCTCATCATCAGCCAGCCGATGCTCTCGGCCCGCTCCGCGCGCAGGTTGCCGCGCTCGGCGTACTCGAGCCCCCGTCTCCAGGCTTCCTCCGCCCGAGCCATGGCTCCCATCAGCGTGCCCTCGACGCGGCCCAGCAGGTTCCAGGCCTGGGCGAGCGTGAGCGGATCGTCGAGCTCTTCCGCCGCGCGCAGAGCCTCCTGCACGTCGTCGAGGAGCCCCTCGCTGCTCCCGCTGAAGACGCGAAGCGAGCAGAGCGCCAGCAGCGCGCGAGCCGGCCGGCGGCCCGCGAGCTCGAGCGCGTCCTCGAGCGCTCTGCGTCCCTCCGCGATGTAGCCGCGCGTCGACCAGAAGGCCCAGAGCGCCGTGCCGAGGCGCAGCAGCAGCTCGCCGTTCCGGCCGTCGCGGGCCCACTGGACGGCTGCGCGCAGGTTCGGGTAGTCGTCGTCGAGGCGCGCGATCGAAGCCGACTGATCACCTGTCCGCGACTCCGCGTCCAGGGATTCGGCGAGCTCCGCGAACCAGTGCGCGTGCAGCCGGCGGCCGGTCTCGGCCTCGCGGGCTGACTCGAGCTGCTCGAGGGCGTACTCCTGGATCGTCTCCAGCATCAGGAAGCGCGGCTCGCCGTCGGAGTCCGTGCGCCGGCGGAGGAGGCTCTTCTCGACGAGCGAGCCGAGGTCGTCGAGGACGTCCGCGCCCGACGAGCTGTTCGGGTCGCTGACGGCCTCTGCCGCCTCGAGCCTGCACCCGCCGACGAACACCCCCAGGCGCCTGAAGAGCGCCTTCTCCTGCTCGAGCAGGAGGTCGTAGCTCCATTCGATCGTGCCGCGGAGCGTGCGCTGGCGCTCGTCGACATCCTGCGCGCCGCCGGTAAGCAGCCTCAGCCGCTGGTCGAGGCGGCGCAGGAGCGCAGGAGGGGTGAGGGTGCGGACACGCGGCGCGGCCAGCTCGATCGCGAGCGGCAGTCCGTCGAGCCGGACGCAGATCTCCGCGACAGCCGCGACATTTTCGTCGTCGACCTCGAAGTCCTCGGCCGCGGCCTGGGCCCGCTCGACGAAGAGCCTCACCGACTCGGAGCCGGCCACCTCGGCGACCGAGGCCGGCTGCCGGAGGTCCGGCAGCCCCAGCTGCGGCACGCGATACGCCTGCTCCCCGCGCAGGCGGAGCGGCGTACGGCTCGTGACGAGCAGCTTCAGGTCGGGCGCGTCGGCCAGCAGGCCCGAGAGCATCGGCGCCGCTGGGATCACCTGCTCGAAGTTGTCGAGCACGAGCAGGAGCTGCCTGTCGCGCAGATGCTCGGTCAACGTCTCGGAGATGGCTTCACCGGGCTGCTCGCGCAGGCCGAGCGTTTGCGCGATCGTCGCCACGACGAGCTCCGAGTCGCGGACCGGCGCGAGCGAGACGAACCAGGCGCCGCCCGGGAACCGCTCGACCACCTCACCCGCCAGCTGCAAGGCGAGGCGGGTCTTGCCGGTGCCGCCGGTACCGATCAGCGTGAGCAGCCGCACGTCGTCCCGCGCGAGCAGCGCTTCGGTATCGGCCAGCTCCCGTTCCCGCCCGATGAAGGCGTTCGGCTGTGCGGGGAGGTTCGTGGACCGGCTGTCCAGCGTGTTCAGCGGCGGGAACTCACCGGGGAGCCCTTCGATCTCGAGCTGGTACAGGCGTTGCGGGCCGGGTAGGTCTTTGAGCAGGTGCTCGCCGAGATCGCGGACACGGACGCCCTCGTCGAGCAGAGCGTGCGTGGACTCCGAGACGAGCACCTGGCCGCCGTGACCGGCCGCCATCACGCGCGCCGCCTGGTGGACGTCGAGGCCGACGTAATCGCCGGCGACCGAACGTGGCTCACCCGTGTGGAGGCCCATCCGAACGCGGATCTCGTTGTGGTCCGGCCAGTCGTGCTCCGCGAGCGCACGCTGGCCCTGCGCAGCCGCCGCCACAGCGTCGCCGGCCGACTGGAAGACGACGAAGAACGCGTCACCCTCGCTATTCAGCACATGCCCACGGTTCCGTTCGAACGCCTCACGCAGGATGGCGCGGTGCCGGGCCAGCAGTTCGGGATAGCTGTCTCCGGTCCGGCGGAGAAGGCGCGTCGAGCCCTCGATGTCGCTGAACACGATCGTGACGATGCCGCTGGGCGGCTCGGTCATGTCTCAAGTATCGCGCCCGCCGGGCGTCACATCGAGTGCGCGTCGAGCCACGCTCTCGCCTGGCTGACCGAGCGCAGGCGCACGAAGCGCGGGTCACCGGCGAAGTGATCCGGCCACTCCCGCCGGTGCTGGAAGTGCGTGCGCACCATCCACCAGAAGAGCGAGTCCCGGCTCCAGAGCACGCCGCGCCAGCTCTCCTTGTTGCCGCTCCAGAGCTCGACGTCGTTGCGGATTCGCTCGGCCGTCCGCCGCCACAGCCGCCGCGCCTTGACCCTGAACGGGAGGTCGAGCCAGACGATCGTGTCCGCCGCAGCAAGAACGACGTCGCCGAGCTTGCCCTCGTAGTTGCCGTCGATCACCCAGCCATCCGGCGCCGCGTCCATTGCCGCGCGCACGCGCGCGCGAAACTCCTCGTCCGTGGGCTCGCTCCAGTTCGGCCCGTGGTGAAGCGCGTCGAGCTCGACGTACGGCAGGTCGAGCCGTCGCCCCAGCTCGAGTCCTAACGTCGATTTGCCTGATCCGGAGGTGCCCTTGACGTTGACGCGCTTCACCCGAGCGCTGCGACGAGCGCGTCGAGATCCGCCTGCCACAACGCCTCCGGAACAGGCGGGAGGACGTCGTCCCAGATCGCCGCGAAGCTCCCGATCAGTTGCGGCAGACGCGCCGGCCGCGCCATGAACCACCAGTGCAGGTGCTCGCCGCCGTCGCCCCAGCGACAGACGTGCACGCGGCCGATCTCGCCGAGACCGCGAATCGCGCGCTCGATCTTCGCGAGCAGCACGCCGAGCTCCGCCGCGAGCTCCTTCGGAAGGTCGCCCGGCTCCGCGTAGTGCCCGCGCGATTCGAGCAGGACGATCAGCGGAAGGCCCGTGGGCTTGTCGAACGCCCAGAGCCGCCAGTTCTCATTCGTCCAGATGTAGTCGTCGTCGGAGGCCGCGCAGCGCAAGCAGTCGACGCCGCCCGCGCCGTGCCGGGGTTGCTCCTCTGCGACGGGCGGCTGCAGGGCGCGAGGGCGCATCTCGCCGTCGAACGGAAAGGTTTCCCAGTCCTGGACCGGCGGCATTCGCAGGTCGCCGGCCGCGCGCTCGTAGAGCTCTTCTGGGGTCTCCGGCATTCGAGCCGATGCTAACCCGCGCGAGTGTGGTACCTGTCGGCCGCGATGGTCCTCGCTCCAGGTCACGGTTGGTAACGTCGAGGCGATGACCGATCCGCTCGCGGTGTTCTCCTCCAAGACGCGCGCCTGGTTCGAAGCCGCCTTCGCCGGGCCGACACCGGCCCAGGCGCTCGGCTGGCCGGCGATCGCGAGCGGGAAGCACACGCTGATCCAGGCGCCGACGGGCTCGGGCAAGACGCTCGCGGCCTTCCTCTACGGGATCGACCAGCTCGACGCCGAGCCGGGTCAGGGCCTGCGCCTGCTCTACGTCTCCCCGCTGAAGGCGCTGAACTACGACATCGAGCGCAACCTGCGTGGGCCGCTCGCCGGGCTCGGCTCGGAGCTGCGCGTGGCCGTCCGCACCGGCGACACGCCGCAGAAGGAGCGCGCGGCGATGCTGCGCGACCCGCCGGACATCCTGATCACGACCCCCGAGTCGCTCTTCCTGTTGCTCACGTCGCGCGCGCGGGAGACCCTACGAGGGGTCCACACGCTGATCCTGGACGAGGTGCACGCGGTCGCCGGCACGAAGCGCGGCTCGCACCTCGCGCTCAGCGTCGAGCGGCTCGATCGGCTCACGGAAGAGCCGGTCCAGCGGATCGGCCTGTCGGCGACCCAGCGCCCGCTCGAGGAGATCGGGCGCTTCGTGTCCGGCGCGCGCGAGATCGAGCTCGTCGACGCAGGCCGCGCGCAAGGAGCTCGACCTGACCGTCGTCGTGCCCCTGGACGACATGCGCGAGCCAGAGGAGCAGCAGTCGATCTGGCCGTCGATCTACCCGGAGATCCTCGAGCTCGTCCGCGCGCACCGCTCGACGATCGTCTTCGTCAACAACCGCCGCCTCGCCGAGCGGCTTGCCCTGCAGACTCAACGACCTGGCCGAGGAGGAGATCGCGCGCGCCCACCACGGCTCGCTCGCCCGCGAGCAGCGGGTCGAGGTCGAGGAGCTGCTCAAGCGCGGCGAGATCCCGTGCCTGGTCGCCACCTCGTCGCTCGAGCTCGGGATCGACATGGGCGCCGTCGATCTCGTCGTGCAGGTCGAGTCGCCGAAGTCGGTCGCGCGCGGGCTGCAGCGGATCGGCCGCGCAGGCCACGAGCTCGGCGCGGTCTCCAAGGGGCGGATCTTCCCGAAGTTCCGCGCCGACCTGCTCGAGTCCGCGGTGGTCGCGCGGCGGATGCTCGACGGCGCGATCGAGGAGACGACCATCCCGCGCAACCCGCTGGACGTGCTCGCCCAGCAGATCGTCGCGATCTGCGCCGACGAGGAGATCGCGGTCGACGACCTCCACGCGCTCGTGCGCGGCGCTTACCCATTCGCCGACCTCTCGCGCGTCCAGCTCGAGAACGTTCTCGACATGCTCGACGGCCGCTACCCCTCGGACGAGTTCGCGGAGCTGCGCGCCCGGGTCGTCTGGGACCGCACGGCAGGCGTCGTGCGCGGGCGGCAAGGGGCGCGGCGGCTCGCCGTCACGAACGCGGGCACGATCCCCGACCGCGGCCTCTTCGGCGTCCATCTCGTCGACGGAGGCGGCCGCGTCGGCGAGCTCGACGAGGAGATGGTCTACGAGGCGCGGGCTGGGCAGACGTTCCTGCTCGGCGCCTCGACGTGGCGGATCGAGGAGATCACACGCGACCGCGTCCTCGTCTCGCCGGCGCCGGGCGTGCCGGGCGCGGTGCCGTTCTGGAAAGGCGAGGGCGTCGGCCGGCCGTACGAGCTGGGCGAGGCGATCGGTGCGGCTTCCCGCGAGCTGGCGGCGCTGCCAGAGGAAAAGGCGCTCAAACGGCTGCGCGAGGAGCACACGCTCGACGAGCGCGCGGCCCAGAACCTGCTCACGTTCCTGGCCGAGCAGCAGGCGGCGACAGGCGCGGTCCCGTCCGACCGGACGATCGTGGTCGAGCACTTCCGCGACGAGATCGGCGACTGGCGGCTCTGCATCCTGACGCCGTTCGGCGGCCGCGTGCACGCGCCGTGGGCTCTCGCCCTGGGGGCGCAGCTGCGCGAGTCGCTGGGCCTCGAGACCCAGGCGATCTGGTCGGACGACGGGATCGCGATCCATCTTCCCGACGCCGATGCGACCCCGCCGATCGACGACGTGCTGCTCGACCCGGAGACCGTAGAGGAGCTGGTCACGCAGCAGCTCGGAGAGACCGCGCTCTTCGGCGCTCGCTTCCGCGAGAACGCGGGCCGCGCCCTCCTCATCCCGCGCCGCCGCCCCGGCTCGCGGACGCCGCTCTGGCAGCAGCGCCTGAAGGCGCAGTCGCTCCTCCAGGTCGCGCGCCGGTACCCCGCGTTTCCGGTCGTGCTCGAGACCTACCGCGAGTGCCTCCAGGACGTCTTCGACCTGCCTGCGCTGAAGCGGCTCCTGCGCGGGTTGCAGACTCGGCAGATCGACCTGGTCGACGTCGAGACGCCCTCGGCCTCGCCCTACGCGGCCTCGCTGCTCTTCGACTACGTCGCCAACTACATGTACGAGGACGACACTCCGGCCGCCGAGCGGCGGGCGCAGGCGCTGTCGCTCGACCGCGACCTGCTGCGGGAGCTGCTCGGGCAGGAAGAGCTGCGCGACCTGATCGACCCGGGCGCCCTCGCGGAGGTCGAGCAGCAGCTGCGCGGAGACGCGCGGACGCCCGACGAGCTCCACGATCTCCTCCGGCGGCGCGGCGACCTTCGCGACGGCGAGTACGACGAGGAGCTCGCGGAGCCGCTCCTGGCCGAGCGGCGGGCCGTGCACGTTCGCGTCGGCGAGCGAGCGCGCGCCTGATCGCGGCCGAGGACGCCGGGCGCTACCGCGACGCGGTCGGCGCGATGCCGCCGGGCGGGCTGCCGGAGGTCTTCCTCGAGGCCGAGCGACGAGCCGCTGCACTCGCTGCTTCGCCGTTTCGCGCGCTCGCGCGGGCCGTTCACGACCGCGGACGCGACGACGCGCTTCGGCCGGGACGTCGAGCCGGTGCTGCGCGAGCTCGAGCGGCGGAACGAGCTCGTGCGAGGCGAGCTCCGGCCGGGCGGCACCGAGCGCGAGTGGTGCGATCCCGAGGTGCTCCGGCGGCTACGCCGGGCATCGCTCGCGGCGCTGCGGCGCGAGGTCGAGCCGGCCGAGCAGGCGGCGCTCGGGCGCTTCCTGCCGAGCTGGCAGGGCATCGACCGCCGGGCCACGCTGCGCGAGGCTCTGGTGCCGCTGCAGGGCCTGGCGTTGCCTGTCTCGCTCTGGGAGTCCGACGTCCTGCCGCGCCGTGTGCCCGGCTACCGGCCGGAGCAGCTCGACGCGCTCTGCGCCTCGGGCGAGGTCGTCTGGGTCGGCGCCGGGCTCGACCGCGTCGCCGTCTTCTTCCGGGAGGACGCGCCTGCGCTCGGGCCCGCCGCCGGCCGCGGATCGCCCCGAGCGCGAGGTGCACGAGCGGCTGCGTGCGGCGCTGTCCGGAGCGCGCTCTTCTGGCACGACCTGCTTGCGGACACCGGCCTCGAGGCAGAGGAGGCGTTGCCCGCGCTCTGGGATCTGGTGTGGGCGGGCGAGGTGACGAACGACGCGTGGACGCCGCTGCGCGCCGGCCGCCGCTACCGGGCGCAGGCGCGTGCCGGGCAGGCGCGCCCGCGCCGCTTCTCGCGCCGCCGCTCGGGCGAGATCACCGCCACGCAGGGCCGCTGGTCGCCGACCGGCCGTCTCTTCGGGACCGGTCCGGGGTCTGACCCCGGACGTGGCCCGGACAGACGTGCCCTCGCGGAGTTGTTGCTGGAACGGCACGGAATCGTCACGCGGGACAGCGTCCGCTGCGAGGGCATACCCGGCGGGTACGGCGCGGTCTACGGGGAGCTGCGCTCGCTCGAGACGCTCGGCCTCTGCCGTCGCGGCTACTTCGTCGAGGGCCTCGGCGGGGCGCAGTTCGCGCTGGGCGGCGCCGTCGAACGCCTGCGCGAGCTGCGGCCGAAGGACGGTGAAGAGGCGGAGCCGCTCGTGCTCGCGGCCGCCGACCCGGCGCAGCCCTACGGCGCCGCGCTGCCGTGGCCGAAGCGGGCCGGGGCCAGAGCAGCGCGGGTCGCGGGCGCGCACGTCGTGCTGCTCGGCGGCGAGGCGGCGCTCTTCGTCGAGCGCGGCGGCCGCTCGCTCGTCCCGCTGCGCGAGCCGGAGGAGGCCTGGATGCGCGAGGCCCTGGCGGCGCTCGTGTCGCACGTCCGCCGCGCGGGCGTGAAGCGCCTGGCGGTCGAGCGCTTCGACAGCGAGCCGGTCGCTGACACGGAGATCATGCCGCTGCTGCTCGAGGCCGGTTTCGTCCCCGGCCCGCGACGCGCGGTGCTGCGGCCCTGACCTGTCGCTAGCGCGATCGTGGGATGACGACTCGCCTGATGTTCGACCAGCGCGTCGCGCACGGCCTCTTCGGTATGCAGTCGACCCCGATCACCATCGCGGAGACATGGACGTAGTAGCGGCCGGCTTTCAGCCGGTGACGAGTCTGCACGCGGCGTGCGGTTCCGATGCACCAGCGCACCGAGCTCGGCAGCGTCTCGGTCAAGCGGACGTTCCGTGCCGGGAACGCCCCGTCGCGACTTCGTGTCGGGCTGGACCGCGACGACGATGTTCCGAGGCGCGAGGTCGCCGAGGTGAACACCGCGACGACGTGACGGTGATGCGCACCAGCACTCGCGGAGGTAGGGCTCGAGAGTCGGTCGTGGCGCGAGACGGCTCCGACGCAAGCAGCGACGCTGAGCAGTAGCGCTGGCGATGATCGAGCGCGTGGCCAGCAGAGCCGAAACCGACTCTAGCAACGACCGACTCCTGACCGGTCGCTGTACGTGTGATCGTGTGATAATCGCGGGCCTCGCAGGCACTTTCTGCGGCGACTGCCATCAGGGGTCACAAAGGGGAGAGACCATGAGACGACTTCTCGGTGGCGCGTTCGTTCTCGTTGCCGCGATCGCGCTCGGCTCGTTCACGGGAGCAGCGCGTGCAGTCACGCCGGAGTGCGACGAGCCGACGGCGCTCTGTACCGAGCCGCTCGATTCGATCGGCTACGGCGGCGAGTACACGGGCCACGACGAGCCCTCGCTGCTCTTCTACTCGAGCACGCGGGCTCCGGAAACTCGAATCTCTACAACCTGCACGCTTCCGACCGATCCCAAGGTGCTGCCGAACCAGAGCGGCACCGGGGGCACCTGGAACTTCCAGCTCCACCCGGCGTTCTGGCTCGGGATGGCGCTGTGCGACAACCAGTCGGGGCCGGAGTACACGCACGCCCCGTGCACACCCGACAGCGACACGAACATCTTCGACGGAACCGACCCGGCGGGCGCCGGACTACATCGGCAAGCACCCGGGCACGGCGTTCCTGGAGCTCCAGTTCTACCCGCCCGGCTGGGCTCCCTGGCCGCCGGGAGTCAGCTGCGACGCGACCAAGTGGTGCGCCGCGATGGCGATCTTCAGCCTGAACCAGGACCAGAACACCGGCGCGCCGAACAACGCCGACTGCCTGAACACCGTCGGGATCGAGCCGGCGAACTTCGCGTTCATCACGAAGAGCGGCGTCCCGCACGCGCCGCCCGGTCCGCTCGACCTGACGCAACGGCTCGTTCACCCCGAGCGCGGCGACCGACCTGTTCATGAACTCGGGCGACGAGCTCACGATCGACATCCACGACGGGGCGAACGGACTGACGACGAGCATCCACGACCTCACGACCGGCAAGAACGGCTCGATGACGGCGAGCGTCGCCAACGGCTTCGCCCAGATCCTGTTCGAGCCGACTTCGTCGACCTGCCACCAGGCGCCGTACGCGTTCCGCCCGATGTACGCGACCTCGAGCGAGCACACTCGCGTCCCGTGGGCGGCGCACTCGTACAACGTCGCCTTCTCGGACGAGATCGGGCACTTCGAGTACTGCAACGCGGTCACCGGGGAGGGCGGGGACTGCACGAGCAACAGCGAGCCCAGCCTCGACGACGACGACACGGGCTGCTTCAGCGCCGCCTTTTCGACGTTCGTCCCGATCGGGGGCTGTATCGCCACCGACACCGACTTCGACGGGACCTCGTACCAGCCGGTCTGGCCGGGGACGGATCCCAACCGCGGGCAGGACAAGAAGTACCACCCGAGCCCGGTCACGTTCACGAGCCCGCTCTTCAACGGGTACCGGAACTACGATCGCGTCGCCTTCGAGGCCGACCTGCCTCGAATCGAGGCGGCCGACTTCGGCGGCATCTGCAACCGGTTCACCGGGGCGGGCTGCGTCAACCCGCCGCCGGGATCGAACTTCTATCCGATCTACACGACGGGGACGTCGGACGGGGACCCCGGGCGACGGCACGGCCAGTGCGTCTGGCAGCTCGGCGGAACCCACATCAAGGGAACGACGAACACCTTCGGCGGGAACTCGGCCGCCGAGTACGGGCCGCTGCTCTTCAGCTTCTATCCGACGCCGAACCCGGCGACCCGCCTCCGGACGAACAACTTCCGGAACGTCCTCAACTCGAACCCCTGCCCGGCCTAGCCGAGCGACCTAGACGAGATCAGGAGAGCGCCCGCAGAGGGCGCTCTCCGCTCGCCTGAGCACGGGAGGGTCGTTACGCTCGTCGTGCAATGCCCGAGGGTGACTCGCTTCACCGCGCCGCGCGCCGGCTGCAGGTGCTCGTCGGCGAAAGAGTCGCGGTCGAGACGCCGCACCCGCGGGCGGCTGCCTCGCTCGCCGCCGAGCGGCTCGACGGGCGTCAGCTCGTCGCCGTCGAAGCGGCCGGCAAGAACCTCCTGCTCAGCTTCGAGGGCGGCCTCGTGCTTCGCAGCCACCTGCGCATGAGCGGCCGCTGGCAGGTGCGGCCACTGGGCACGCCTCGGCGCGGGCGCCCGTGGCTCGTGCTCCGGTCCAGAACCCACGAGGCGCTGCTCTGGAACGGGCCGGTGCTCGAGCTCTCCAGCGGTGCTCGGGCTCGCAGGCGGTCGCGCCCGGACATCCTCGCCGACCCGCCTGAGCTCGGCGCCATCAAGGCAAACCTCCGGAACGAGCACCAGTCCCGCGAGCTCGGCGATGCTCTCCTCGACCAGCGCCTCGTCGCGGGGATCGGGAACGTCTGGCGGGCCGAGTCGCTGTGGCACGCGCGGCTCTCGCCGTGGCTTCACCTGGGCGACGTGAGCGACAACGAGCTCGAGCGCGTCCTCCTCGAGGCCGCGCGACTGATGCGCGGCTCGCTCGAAAACGGCCGCGGCGAGCGCGCGATCTACCGCCGCGCGGGTCGTCCTTGCCCGCGCTGCGGCGAGCCCGTTCGCTCCCGCGGCCAGGGAGACGACAACCGCACGGCCTACTGGTGCCCCGGCTGCCAAAGAGGAGCGGAGGCACCGGCCGCGTAAGGGAACGCGTGGCCGTGCGCGCCCCGCACCTCTATCGCTCCCTGCGCTGCTTTTGCCTGGCCGGGTTCTCGCTGCTCGCCGCCGACGTCGAGGCCGGCGACGAGATCCCGTTCGCCTTCGAGGAGCACCCGGGGGACAGCGGGCGGGCGTCGCTCTACGAGTACCGACCGCTCGTGCGCACCTACGTAGACGCGCGGGCGGAGCGCCTCGGCACTCTCGCGGACGCTCGATTCGCGGTCGAGGAGCTGAGCCGCGAGCCCGCCGCAGCCGTGTACGCCGCGGCACACACGGGCCGTCGAGGCGCCGGCGCCGACGAGGCGCTGCTGCGGACGATCCTGCTTCCGCTCCTGGCCGACGTGGCCGAGGCCGCGGGTGGCGCGGACTGGGCCGACGAGGCGTTCGACCGGGCGTACGCGGGATTCGAGGGAACGTTGCTCAGCGAGCGGCGCGCCTACGCCGCGCTCGCGCCACTGACGGGTCTCTCCGTCGGCACGCGGCTGGAGCTCGGGGACGGCCTTTGCGTCCGTGTTGCTGCGGCCGGCGAGCTGGCGGCGCACTGGCCGGAGGCCACGGGTCTGCTTCCGGCCGGCTTCGGACGCGAGCCCGACCGGCTCTGCGTGCTCGAGCTGGAGCGAACGCTCCTCCCGAATGCGCCGAGCGCGCCGGACGCGCCCGGGGAGCTCGCGGACGCGGTCAGCGCGCTTCGCCTGGCGACTGCCGCGCCCGTCGCCGCAGGCCCGGTGCTCTTCGAGCGGCTTGACTGGCGGCCGCTGGGAATCCGTCCGGTCCTGCCGATCGCCGCGGCCGAGCCGCCGGGCGAGCCCACGCGGCTCGACGCCTTCCGCGCCCGGCTCGCGAGTGATCTCCTGGCGCGACTCGCGCGGGCGGAGGAGGATCCGGAGCTGGCCGAGGCGCTCGACCGCTGGGAGCTCTCGCTGTTCTCGGCGGAGCCCTTCCGCTCGGAGCAGCTGAGGGAGACGCTGTCGGCGCTCCTCGGCGGGGTCGACGGGCTCTGGGCGGCGACGGTCCGCGCGGCCGTGCTGCTCGGCGAGACCGGCCGCGAGCGCGCTGACGAGCTCGAGCGTCTGCGCTCGCTGGCACGGGGCGAGCCGGCCGGCCGCGCAGCCGTCGAGGCGGTTCGGAAAGCGGTGGTCGAGACGCTCGCGCACGGCGATCGCGCGGCGCTCGTCGCGTCGCTGGACGACGCGCTGATCGGCGTCCGGCCTCGCCCGGCCGGCTACTTCGCCGCGCTCGCCTCGTAGCCGCTCACAGGCCGTGCGCCGCGAGGGCCCGTGGCCTGACGGCCCTGCCCGGACACGACGTGGCCTTCGAGAGCCTCGCCACGAGCGTGACCGCGGGATCGGCTCCGGCTCGTTCGTACGCTTCGTGGACCAGCAGGGGCAGGCAGGCCTGGGCGCCTGGTCGCTCCAGCTTGAAGAGCTCGAGCGAATCGTCTGTCGGGACGTCGCGCTCGGCGGACTTGCCCGCGCCGAGAGTGAAGTGCGTCCAGCTCGACGTGCAGTTGACGTCATCGCAGCCGCGCACCTCCGTCGACACCTGGGCGTCGTTCACGAGCCTCAGCGTCACCGTGGTCGTGGTCTCCGCGAAGAACCACGGGAGCACGAGGATCGCGATCAGCGCTGCGGTCGCGAGGGCGGTTGCGATCGCGATCGCGATCTTGACGCCGCGCGTGAAAGAGATGCGCGTGTGCTCGGTCGGCGCCTGGAGATCGGGGTATGGGTCCTGCCAGGGCTCGCCGTGCTGCTGTGCCTTGCGGCGGCTCTCGGCGCGCAGGTTCTGCTTGACGGCGTAGACGAGGTTCTCGCGTCCGATCACGGCCTGTTCGTCTGACGCGGGCAGCACGGCCGCCAGCACGAACAGATGCTCGAGGCCGGCCGTGTCGTGCTGCTTCACATACCCACGCCGGGCGCGGTCGAGGCGCTTCAGGGCCCGTCGGTCGTCGCCGCGATCGATGCAGGCTCGCGCTTCTGCGAGCTCACGATCGGGGTTCGGGGCCACGGCGGGAACGACCGTAACGCTTTCGGCACGGTCCGGTTACACACGCGTGCGGAGTTCGCGGCTAGCGTCGATCCGATGGACGAGGCCCGTGCTGTCCTGCGCCGCTTGCGGCGCATCGAGGCGCTCGAACGGGAGCACGCTCCCGCGCGATCGGTGCTCGCCGAGGTGGGCGCGCTGCTCGTCGAGGCGCAGGCCTGGGCCGCCGTCGAGCGGACCGGAACGGACGAGGTCGAGGAGGCTCTCGCGCGCTGTCGTGTCGCGCTCGAGGCGGGCGCCACGGCGCGTGCGGAGGCGCTGTCGTCGTGAGCCGGCGCGGTGCCGATCTCGATCTCTGTCTCGTCGCTCTTCCGCGGCCGCCGCCCGCGCCGATTTGCTGAGTCGCAACTGCACGCGCGCTTTTCCGGTGCGAGCCGACCTCGTCCCGCGAACATGATTCTTCGGAAAAACCGCAGCAATTTCCGGAGGGATAGCTAGCATGAGGACGAAGAAAGGGGCTCGATGGGGCTTGCACGCCTGCTTCCGCGACCAGGAATTCGGACCGAGACGTCACCTAAAGGGGCGCCGATGAGGCGCGTGATCTCGTTCGCCAACCAGAAGGGCGGGGTGGCGAAGACGACGACGACCCTGAACCTCGGCGTCGCGTTTTCGGAACAGGGCCTGAAGGTGCTCCTGATCGACCTCGATCCGCAGGGCAACCTGACCATGAGCCAGGGCCTGAACCCGGACTCGATCGAGCGCTCGATGTTCGACGTGCTCGTGCACCGCCTCCCGATGCAGGAGGTGATCCACCACGCCGAGGCCGACCTCGCCGTCTCGTCGATCGACCTCGCAGGCGCAGAGCTCGCGCTCTCGAGCATGATCGGGCGCGAGCGCGCGCTCGAGAAGGCGCTGAGCGAGGTGAAGGACAACTACGACTACGTCCTGATCGACACCCCGCCGTCGCTCGGCCTGCTGACGATCAACGCACTCGTCGCCTCGGACGGCGTGATCGTCCCCGTCCAGTGCGAGTACCTCTCCCTGCGAGGCCTCGTCCAGCTCGAGAACACGCTCTCGATGATCCGCGAGAACCTGAACCCGCGCGTCGAGATCGAGGGCATCCTGCCGACGATGTACGACAGCCGCACGTTGCACTCGCGCGAGGCGGTGGAGATCCTCCAGGAGAACTTCGGCGACCTCGTCTTCGACACCAAGATCCGCAAGACCGTGCGCTACGCGGAGGCCCCGGTGAAGGGGACCTCCGTGCTCAAGTACGACCCGAGCGGGAACGCCGCCGAGGCCTACCGCGACCTCGCAAAGGAGGTGCTCAATGGCGCGCAGGCGCGCGAGCATGCGTGAAGGCCCTCTGGCCGAGCTGTTCCGGGCAACAGAGGCCGCGCAGAAGCAGGCCGAGAAGGAAGGCCGCTCCGAGCCGGAGCCCGAGCAGCGACCGCGACACCGAGCCGCCGGTAGAGCCGCCGGAGCAGACCGTCGAGCACGTGCCCGAGTGGGTCGAGGAGGCGAAGCCGGCGCCACCGGAGCCCGTCCGCCTTCCCGAGCGCAAGCCCGAGCCCGAGGCGAAGTCCAAGCCCGAGCCTCGGCGCGAGCCGGATCGCGCGCGGCTGCAGCCGCTTCCCGAGCCTCCGCCGCGACTGCACCGCGTTCCTGAGCCTGGCGCCTACATCGCCGTGATCCGCGTCGTCGGGGTCGGCGGGGCCGGCCTCAACGCGGTCAACCGGATGATCGACGCGGACATCTCGCAGGTCGAGTTCGTGGCTCTCAACACCGACATTCAGCAGCTCCAGACGAGCGACGCCCCGGTCAAGATCCACATCGGGCGCGAGCTGACCGAGGGTCTCGGCTCCGGCGCCGATCCCGATCTGGGCCGCCGCGCCGCCGAGGAGGCGTACGACCAGATCAAGCGTGCCCTGCGCGGCTCGGACATGGTGTTCGTGACCGCCGGCGAGGGCGGCGGCACCGGCTCGGGCGCCGCGCCGGTCGTGGCGCGCGTCGCGCGAGAGCTCGGCGCGCTCACCGTCGGCATCGTGACGACGCCGTTCAAGTTCGAGGGCACGCGCCGGCACCGGCAGGCGACCGACGGCGTCGAGGCGCTCCGCTCGAAGCTGCGACACGGTCATCGTCGTCCCGAACGAGCGCCTGCTCGAGGTGCTCGACCGCGAGACGTCGATGCTCGACGCGTTCCGGATCGCCGACGACGTGCTGCGCCAGGGCGTGCAGGGCATCTGCGACCTGATCACGCTGCCCGGCCTGATCAACCTCGACTTCGCCGACGTCCGCACGATCATGAAGGACGCCGGCACGGCGCTGATGGGGATCGGCTTCTCGGCGAGCGGCGAGAACCGAGCCAGGGAGGCGGCCGAGCACGCTCTGCGCTCGCCGCTGATCGACACCGAGATCGCCGGCGCCAAGGGCATCCTGCTCTCGATCGCCGGCGGAGACGACCTCTCGCTCTACGAGGTCAACGAGGCCGCCGAGGTCGTCCGCGAGGCCGCGTCCGGCGACACGAACATCATCTTCGGCGCGACGGTCGACGACCGGCTGACCGGCCAGGTCTGGGTGACGGTGGTCGCCACGGGCTTCGGCGCTCGGGGCGCGCAGAAGCGGATCACGAGACGCGCCGAGACCGCCGACGAAGAAGCGCTCGAGCCGCCGAGCTTCCTGCAGTCGTAGCGACCGGCGTAGCTCGGCGATCAGTCACAGTTCGGCGATCGCCTGCCGACGACGGCGGCGAGTGCGCTGCCGGCATCGACGCGGAAGGCGAGCTCCAGCCGGCCGTGTGCTGCGCGGAGATCGTGGTCATGCCGTCTGCCGCGCGGCTCAGGCAAGCGCCTTCAGCGTGCCAGTAGGGCGAGTAGCGCACTGCCAGCCGATAACGGCCGGGACGCGAGAGCGCGACCACGACGCGCGCTCCGGCGAGCCTCAGCACCCTCGCCGGTGCCGTCCCTGTGAGGATCGGCCTCGGGTGCGGCACCGAGAGGACGGTCAGGTTTGGTGTTCGGAAGACGGGCTGCAAGCCGGAATGACCGCTACGAAGGAGCGCCGCCTCGCCGCGAGCGCTGTAGTCGACGGGCGCGCGTGTGAGCACGACGTAGCGGACGCCGAGCCTGCGCAGCCACGCACCGTAGGAGGAGGCGTCGAGCTCGTCGTAGAGCAGCTTGTTCTGTGGGAAGTCGTCCTGCCGGAAGTCGCCACGCGCGAGCGGGATCTGGGCTCCCGCAAGGTAGACGGCCGCCCAGTGGTCTGCCGTGTCGACGGCTTCGACGCGGTAGGACGGTTTCAGGTGCGCATGGAGGTAGCCGATCGCAGGCGCCCAGTAGGCGGCCTTCGACGCGGGGTCGTCTCTGCCCTTGAGGTATTGCCCGGCGAGCGGGGTCACGTTCCACGAGACGGCGAGGGCGAGCGCACCGAGACAGAGCGGCAGCGGCCTCCAGCGGCGCAGGGAGAGTATGAGCACGCTGAGCGGCACGGCGGCGTAGCGGAGCCGCGCCACGTTCTCGCCGAGCGCCGACGGAATCACGATACGCGGCGAGACACGCCGCGAGGTAGATCACGAACACCCAACGGAGCGAGCGGGCTCGCTCGACGCGCCACGTCAGACCGGCGCCGAGGACGCCGAACGTCAGGGCCGCTGCCAGTTCCTGCGGCGAGAAAGGGATAGCGACCGCCGGGGAACACGCGCCAGAGCAGCGCCTCGACCGCGCCGAACCCGACCAGCGTCAGCGCGGGCGCAACCAGGGCCGAGCGGTCGTTCCAGCGGGCGATCCCGAAACCGGCCAGGAGCAGCGAGAGCAGCAGGAAGGCGACCGGGCTGGCCGCGAGCGTGAGCGCGACAAACAGCGCGAAGCGGCCGCGCTTTCCGGCCTGCAGAGCCCAGATCGCGAGCAGTGCAAGCGCCGCTCCCAGCGCGAACGGGAACGCGGCGGATAGGACGACTCCGGCCCAGACGACCGCGAAGGTGCGGCTCGACCAGCGGACGGCGGGCCCCCACTCGCGCCCGAGAACGACCGCGAACGCCAACGCGGCCGTCGAGACAGTCGCGACGGCAAGCAGCCGAATCCCGAGCAAACCGGCGAGCGGGTAGTAGAGCACGCTGTAGGTGACGAAGCTGTAGCGGCCCGCGTACCAGAAGTTGTTCCAGAGCGTGAAGCCGTGCTCCAGAAAGAGGGTCCGCTGGTAGGCGTGCGCGGCCAGGTCGGCGCCCGGCGGCCCGAGCCAGACGAGCAGGGCAGCACAGATGCCCGCCGCGACAGCGGACAGGACGGCTTCACGAGCAAGCGGGCTGGCCTTCGTCAACCGCGAGGACAATAGCGCGGGTTACGGCGGTGTCGCGCCCGAGTACCCTTGCGCGCATGAGAGGCGCGGTCGGGGCCGGGCATCCGCTGACGGCAGAGGCAGGAGCGGAGGTGCTGGCCGAGGGGGGCAACGCCGTCGACGCGTGCATCGCGGCTGCGTTCGTCTCGTGGGTCACGGAGAGCCCGCTCACCGGCCCCGGCGCGGGTGGGTTCATGCTCGTCCACCAGGCCTCCGACGACTCGACGCGCGTCCTCGATCATTTCGTCACCGTCCCGGGCCTCGGGCTGCGGCGTCCCGGGGCCGCCCAGATGGATCACGCGCAGGTGGACTTCACGGCCGAGTCGTCCCAGGTCTTCCGCATCGGCGCCGGCTCGTGCGCGGTGCCGGGCTCGGCAGTCGGGCTCGGCGAGGCGCACCGCCGCTTCGGGTCGCTGCCCTGGCCCGTGCTGCTGGAGCCGGCGATTCGGCATGCGCGGCAGGGCGTCGTCATCACCGAGGCGCAGGACTACCTGCACGGGCTGCTCGACGTGATCCTCCGGCACACCGACGAGGGGCGGAAGATCTACGGGCCGCGCGGCAAGCGGCTCAAGGCGGGCGACCGCCTCGTGATGACCGACCTTGCCGGGACGCTCGAGCAGCTGGCCGAGAAGGGGGCGGACGACCTGTATCGCGGCGAGCTGGCCCGCCTCGTCTCCGGCTTCGTCCGCGAGCAGGGCGGCGAGATCACGCTTCGCGACCTGCGCGAGTACCGCGTCATCCAGCGGCGACCCGTGCGCGCCCCGTTCCTCGGTCACGAGCTGGAGTCGAACCCGCCGCCTTCTACCGGCGGCCTCCTGATCGGTCTCGGCGCACGCCTCGTCGATCGGCTCGGGCCCGGGGGGCCGGCCGGAAGCGCCGGGGCGATCGCCCGGCTCGCGGAGATCATGCGCGAGCAGGACGCGGCCCGGGCGGGAATCTCGTCGCGGGTGCTCTCCCGTGGCGGGTTGGCCGGTCGTCTCTACGATCCGCGGGCGCTCGGAAGAACGCTCCGGCGGCTGCGGAAGCGCCCTCCGGAGTCGGTGCGCGGGACGACGCACATCTCGGCCGTCGACGATGACGGCAACGCCGCCTCGCTGACGGCCTCGACCGGCGCCGGCTCTGGCGTGGTCGTTCCGGGCACGGGGATCCAGCTGAACAACATGCTCGGCGAGTTCGACCTCGCCACGACCGGCGTGATCCCACGGCCAGGCATCCGCTTCACGAGCGGGATGGCGCCCTCGCTCGTGCTGCGTGACGGCCGCCCGAGGCTGGTCGTCGGCAGCGCCGGCTCGCTGCGACTGCGCGGCGCGATCATGCAGGTCATCGTCAACGTCGTCGCCCACGGGCTCGGCGTCGAGGAGGCAATCGACCGCCCGCGCGTCCACCTCGAGGACTCCGTTCTCCAGTGCGAGGGCGGGAACGACCCCGCCGAGCTGGCGCGCCTCGAGGAGTGGGGCTACGACGTGCGCGCGTGGCAGGGCCGCAACCTCTTCTTCGGCGGCGTCTCCGGGGTCGAGTTCCGCGCGGACGGCACGCTCGCGGCTGCGGGCGACCCGCGTCGCGGCGGGCACGGCGTCGTCGTGGGGTGAGCGAGCTCGTCATCAGGCGGGCGCTGCCCGGCGACGCAAGCGCGCTGGTCAGGCTGACGCGCGCCGTCGGAGCCGAGCCCGAGGGTTGGCTGCTCGCGACGAGCGAATGGCGCAGCGCGGGCGCCGAGCGTCGCTACCTTCGCTCCATCCGCCGCTCCGCGAACGCGGCCGTGTTCCTCGCGGAAGACGGCGAGCAGATCGTCGCCCGCCTCTCGATCGCGCGTGACCCGCACCCGGCCAGCTTCCACGTCGCGCGCCTCGGGCTGATGGTCGCGAAGAGCCATCGCCGGCGGGGGCTCGGGCGGGCGCTGCTCGCGCAGGCAGTCGAGTGGGCCCAGGAGGTCGGGGTCTCCAAGCTCGAGCTGTACGTCTTCCCACACAACGAGGCCGCAATCGCGCTGTACGAGAGCTTCGGGTTCGAGCGTGAGGGGTACCGCCGCCACCAGTACCGCCGCGCCGGCGAGCTCGTCGACGCGGTGGTGATGGCCTACGAGATCACACCTACACTTTCGCGATGAACGGGCTCGTCCACCACTACGGCCTGATCGCGCTGTTCGTCCTCGTGATGCTCGAGTCCGGTGGGCTGCCGGTCCCGGGCGAGACGGCGCTCATCGCGGCCGCGATCTTCGCCACGGAGGGCAGGCTGGAGATCTGGCAGGTGATTGCCGTCGCAGCGCTCGCGGCGATCATCGGCGACAACCTCGGCTACTGGATCGGTCGCACGGGCGGCCGCGGCCTGCTCGAGCGGTTCGGCCTGTTCAGTCGCTGGAGCGAGCGCTGGTTACCGTGGTCAGAGCGCTTCTTCCAGCGCCATGGTGCTAAGACGGTCTTCATCGGGCGCTTCTTCTCGGTGCTGCGCGTGACCGCTGCGTGGATGGCGGGGGTCGCGCACATGCCCTGGGGGAGGTTTCTGCTCTGGAACGCGGCCGGCGGAATCTGCTGGGCGCTTCTGATCGGGCTGGTCGCCTACTACGCCGGCCAGGCGGCCGTCGACGCGATCAGCAAGTACGGATTGATTGCCGGAGCCGTGCTGGTCGTGCTCGTAGCGGGTGGCTTCCTTGCGCTCCACCTCTGGAAGAAGCGGATGCTGCGGACGGAGCCCGAGCTCTGAGGCGCACCCTCGTCGCGGCGACGCTCGGGCTCGTGGCCGCCACGTTGCTCGGCGGGGCCGGCGCGGCCGCACCGCCCGTGCCGTCGTTCGCACACGTGGTCGTCATCGTGCTCGAGAACAAGGCGCAGGCCGAGGTGCTCGGGAACCCCGATGCGCCTGCCTTCAACTCGTTCGCATCGCGCTACGCCGCGCTCACCGGCTATCGCGGCGTCGCGCACCCGAGCCTGCCGAACTACCTCGCGCTCGTGTCCGGCTCCACGCACGGGATCCGGAGCGACTGCACGAGCTGCGTCGTGTCCGCGCGGAATCTCGCCGACACGCTCACCCGTGCTCACCGCACCTGGAAGGCGTACGCGGAAGGGCTGCCGCGGCCTGGCTTCACTGGAGCCTCGAGCGGGCGCTACGTCAAGCGCCACGTTCCGTTTCTCTACTTCCGCGACATCCTGCTGAGCCCCGGGCGACGACGTCGCGTTGTGCCGTTGCGCCAGCTCTCGCGCGACCTCGCCGCCGACCGGCTGCCCTCATTCTCGCTCGTGATCCCCGACCTGTGCCACGACATGCACGACTGCCCGGTCGCGACGGGGGATGCGTGGCTGAAGCGCTTCCTCTCGCCGCTGCTGAAGAGCCGCCGCCTCGCGAACAGCGCCGTCTTCGTCGTGTTCGACGAAACGAGCGGGACGCTGCCGGCGAGCAATCCGGTGCCCGCGCTCGCGCTCGGGCCGCTGGTCGTTCCGGGCTCGACGTACACGGGCCGGAGCTCGCACTACGGCCTGCTGCGGACGATCGAGGACGCCTGGGGCCTGCCGCGGCTCGGGCGCTCGGCGAGGACGGCGCCGATCACCGGAATCTGGCGCTGACAGGAAAGAGGGATTCACCCGTCGAGCTTGAAGATTTTTGTCCCGTGGCGATGCTTCCGATGCTCAGCCGGGCGATCGAGGCCCGCGATCCGTACACGCAGGGCCATTCGGCCCGGGTAACGGTGCTGGCCGAGGCGATCGCGAAACGGCTCGGCTGGGACGACGAACGGCTCGCACACCTGCAGATCGGCGGGCCGCTTCACGACCTCGGCAAGCTCGGGATCTCCGACGACGTGCTCAGAAAGCCGGGGAGGCTCGACGAGCACGAGCTGGCCCAGATCCGCGAGCACCCGAAGCTCGGTGCGCGGATCCTGTTCCGGCTCGCGTCGTTCCGGAAGGCGCTTCCGTACGTGCTCTACCACCACGAGCGCTGGGACGGGGGCGGCTACCCGACGGGACGGTCGGGCGAGCAGATCCCGCTCGAGGCCCGCGTGCTCGCCGTCGCCGACGCGTTCGACGCGATGACGAGCGACCGGCCGTACCGGCGCGCCCTCGCTCACGACGAGGCGGTGGCCGAGGTTGCCCGCTGCGCCGGGACCCAGTTCGACCCCGAGATCGTCCGCGTCTTCCTCGAGGTCGTCGGCGAGGCCGCGCCACTCACGACCGCGGCCGCGTCCTAGATCAGAGGGTCGACCAGACCTCCAGCTTCGAGCGCGTCCGGCGGATCACCTCGTCGGTGAACTCGCTCGTGCCCGCGTCGCCGCCGAGATCGGCCGTGCGCACGCCCTCGGCGACGGCTTCGAGGCACGCCTCGCGGATCGCCCGCGACGCGTCCCGCGCGTCGTCGCCCGCATGCGAGAGGAGCGCCGCTCCCGCGAGGATCATCGCCATCGGGTTCGCGACGTTCTTCCCCTGAAGCGACGGCGCCGTGCCGTGCGCGGCCTCGGCGAGCACGGCCTTGGGCACGAAGTCCTCGTCGAACGCGACGAGCAACGACTCCGATCCGGCGATCGATCCGAACAGCGGGAGGACGAGGTCGGAGAGGATGTCGCCGTCGCGGTTCAGTGCGGGAATCACCAGCGGGTCGCCGCTCGACGCCACCAGCAGGGCGAACGTCGCGTCGATCAGCTGCGGGTCGTACGGCACCTCGGGATAGCGGACAGCGGCTTCATCCATCTCCTCCTTCAGGAGTCCCTCGTAGACCGGGCTGACGGTGTACTTCGGGCCGCCGAAGACCTTGGCGCCGGTTTGCTCGGCGAGGCGGAACGAGAACTCGGCGACAGAGCGGCAGATCCGTCGCTCGATCCGTTCGGTGCGGAACGCGACCTCGTCGTCACCGGATCCCTCGCGCCATTCCTCGGCCCCGTACGCGTCTCCGATCGCCATCCGGACGACCGAGATCGGAGCGTGCACTCCGCCGAGCGGGACGACTCCCGGGATGCGTCGGCCCGTGCGGACGATCACCCGGCCGCCGATCTCCTCGCGCAGGATCCGGTTCGGCGAGCCGACGTCGTCGGCCCCTTCTGGCGTGACCGTCGCTGCCTTGAGCCCTAGGCCGGCCTCGCGAACGGCGGCCGCCGCCTCGTAGACGATCGCGTTCTCGGTGGCGCGCCTCGCCGCGAGCGAGAGATCGAATCGTGGAAAATGAAGATCGAGCCCGGTCACGTCGGGCGCGAGCACGCGCAGCGCCTCCTCGAGCAATTCCTGACCAGTCTCGTCGCCTTCGAGGACGACAATCGTCTTCGGCGTCATCCAACTCCCTTCACGCTCGGTATTCGCTGTTCGGTCTCTCTGCCGCTCGTGAAACTCTACGCGTAGTATTCGCACGACCCAGTGCCGGATTCAGCGGCTATTCCAGACTGAACCGAGGAGGAGCGACTTTGGCGCGTAAAACAGTGCTCGTTTGCGATAACTGTGGGTTGGAAATCGGCGAAGGAAAAGGGGCGTCGATGCGACTCAACTTCTCAGATGCGCGTCGCGGCTCGAAGCAGGCCGATCTCTGCGACAACTGCGCCGGACAAATGCCCGGCCACGCGGTGGCCCGTCGCGGCCGTCGCCCGAAGTCTGCGATCGCGTGAGCTGAGGACAGGAGCGGGGCATTCGCCCCGCTCCTCGCGCGCACGGGAACCGTCGGCCCCCGGGACTAGGATGGGCCGATGGCTCTGAGCGTGCTTGCAGGACCGGCCAACGCCGGCAAGGTCGCACGCCTGCTCGACGGCTATCTGGGCGCGATCGACTCCGACCCGTTCCTGATCGTGCCGAACCGGCCGGACGTCGACCGGGCCGAGCGCGAGCTGCTGCGCGGAAGCGGCGCGCTGATGGGCGGCTCGATCGGGACCTTCGACGATCTCTTCGCCCGGGTCGGCCGCTCCAACGGCGACCGCGCGCGCGTCGTGACCGAGGCGCAGCGGACGTTGCTGTTGCGGCGCGTGGTCGAGCGAGCCCGGCCCGAGGGTCTGGGCCGCTCCGCGCGCTTCACCGGCTTCGCCGAGGCGCTCGGCACGACCGTGGCCGAGCTCGAGTCCGCGCTCCTCGAGCCGGCCGAGCTCGACGGCGAGCTGGACGAACAGCTGGCCGAGCTCTACGCCGCCTACCGGGAGGAGCTCGACCGGCTCGGTCTTTCCGATCGCGAGCTCGAGCGCCGCCACGCGGCCGAGCGGCTGGCCGGCGAGCTCGATGCATGGGACGGCCGGCCGGTCTTCGCGTACGGCTTCGAGGACCTGACCGGCGCCGAGTGGGCGCTGCTCGAGGCGCTCGCCGCCCGCTCCGAGGTGACCGTCTCGCTCCCTTACGAGCCCGGGCGCGACGCCTTCGCCTCGCTCTCGCGGACCGCCGAGGACCTGACCGCTCTCGCGGAGCAGGTCGACGAGCTCCCGCACGATCCGGCGGCACGGCCTCCCGTGCTGGCCCATCTGGAGCGCGAGCTCTTCCAGGGCTCCGAGAGCAGCAACGGGCACGGCGCCTCGGCTCCGGCGCTCGACGGGTCGCTCCGCTTCCTCGAAGGCGCGGGCCTGCGCGGGACGCTCGAGCTGGTCGCCGAGGAGGCCTTGACCCTTCTCCGCGCGGGGACGCCGGCCGAGGAGATCGGCGTCGTCTGCCCGGCGCTCGATCGCTGGCGGGCGGCGCTCGACACCGCGTTCGTGACCCTGGGCGTCCCCTACGCGATCGAAGGCCGGCTGCGAATCGGCCAGACGCCACTGGGCCAGGCGCTGCTCGGGCTGCTCCGTTATGCGTGGCTCGACGGCGAGCGACGCGAGCTGTTCTCGTTCCTGCGCTCGCCGTACTCCGGGCTGGCACGCGCGCACGTCGACTTCCTCGAGGGCCGTCTGCGCGGCCGGGGGGTCAACACGGCTGCGCGGATCGAGGAGGAGGTCGAGAAGCTTCGCGGCCAGCCGCTCCCGCACCTCGGCCCGGTGCGGGCGACGGAGGATCCGGTCGCCGCGGCTTGCGATCTGGCGCGGGCGCTGGCCCGGACCGCGCACGGCGTCGAGGCTCCTCCGACCGAAGCGCGCGCGCAGCTCGACCTGCGCGTGCAGGCGCAGGTGGCGCGGCTGGCGGACGAGCTCGACGGCTGGCGAGAGCTCGGCGGCGAGCTCGGCCGCGAGGAGGTGGTCGCGTTGCTCGAGCGTGCGACCGTTCGGCTCGCGGGAGCGGGCGAGGCGGGCCGCGTCGCCGTCCTCGACCTGATGCGCGCTCGCACGCGCCGGTTCGAAGCCGTGTTCGTGCTCGGCCTCGAGGAGGGCGGCCTGCCGCGCCGGACCGAGGGCTCGCCGTTCCTGGACGAGGAGCGGAAGGCCGAGCTCGAGCGCTCCTCGCGGTCGGGGCGGATGTTGCGGACCGATCCGGTCTCGCGCGACCGCTACCTCTTCTACACGGCGTGCACGCGGCCCGCGCGGCGGCTGTACCTCGTCCGCGAGGGAGCAAACGACGACGGCGCCCCGCGCGAGCCGAGCCCGTTCTGGGACGAGACGCGGGGGCTCTTCGCGGCGGAGGACGTCGAGCGCTGGACGAAGCGGCGCCCGCTGCCCGCGCTGACGTGGCCGCTCGAGAGCGCACCGAGCGAGCGCGAGCGCATTCGGGCACTCGCTTCGCTGGCGGCGACGGACTCGCGCTCGGCCCGGCCGCTTGCCCGGGCCAACGGCTGGGATCGCCGCCTCGAGCGCGCGCTCGAGGCCTTCGAGCGGCCGACGCGTCTCACGCATCCGGCCGTGCTCGAGGAGCTGCGGCAGAAGACGAGCTTCTCGGTGACCGACCTCGAGCGCTTCGCCGACTGCTCCTCGATGTGGCTGTTCGAGCGCATGGTCTCGCCCCGGACGATCGACGCCGAGGTCGACGCGCTGCTGCGCGGCAGCGTCGCGCACCAGGCGCTCTTCGCCTTTTTCAAGGGCCTCCCGAAGCGGACGGGTGCAGAGCAGGTGCAGGCGGAGACGCTCGACGACGCGCTCGACTTCATGCGCGAGTGCCTGGCCGTAGCGCTCGAGGCGCACGTCCGGCCCGATCTGCCCGACCTCGAGCGGCGCGAGCTGCAGGTGAGCCTCTCCCGCGACCTCGAGCAGCTCGTCCGCAGCGAGGCGGAGTCGCCCTCGCCGCTCGTCCCGAACCGCTTCGAGGTCTCGTTCGGCTCCGAGCGCTCCGCCCCCGAGCTTCAGCGCGGGCTCGATCTCGGCGGCTTCACCGTCTCCGGGAAGATCGACCGCATCGACCGCGACCCGTTCGGCGCGCGCGGGGTCGTGCTCGACTACAAGTCCGGCCGCACCGCCCACTCTGCGCGGAAGATCGAGACCGACCTGCACCTCCAGATTCCGCTCTACATGCTCGTCCTGCGCGACCTCGTCGGGATCGAGCCGCTCGGCGGCGTCTACCGCGCGCTCGCGGGCGAAGGACAGGCCCGCGGGTTGCTGCGGGCGGAGGCCCGCGACGACGGCGTGCCCGGGTTCTCGCGCAACGACTACCTCGACGAGGAGACGTTCTGGGGCCAGATCGAGCGCGCGCAGGAGCACGCCCGCTCGATGGTCGGCCGGATCAGGGCGGGCGACGTGCGCCACGACCCGAAGGGCGGCTTCCCGTGTCCGAGCTGGTGCGACCTGTGGCCGATGTGCCGGGTGAAGCGGACATGAGCGACGTCACCGGCACGATCGAGCGGGCGCCGAACCTCGAGCAGCTCAGGGCGATCGAAGAGCCCGGGATCGTGTTCGTCTCCGCCGGGGCCGGCACCGGCAAGACGACGGTGATCGTCGAGCGCTTCTGCCGGGCCGTCTGCGAGCGCGGGCTCGACGTCGACTCGATCCTCGTCATCACCTACACCGAGCGCGCGGCCGGTGAGCTGCGCGGGCGGATCCGAAGACGCCTCGCCGAGCTCGGCCGCCACGACCTCGCGCGCGAGCTCGACGCGGCCTGGATCTCGACCATCCACGGCTTCTGCCGCCGCTTGCTGAAGGCGCACCCGTTCGCTGCGGGGATCGACCCGCGCTTCCGCATCCTCGACGAGAGCCAGGGGCGCGTCCTGCGCGGCGAGGCCTTCCGCTCTGCGCTGGAGGAGTTCTGCGGCGAGGACACCGAGCGCCTGCGATTGCTGGCTTCCTACGGCGGCCACCGCCTGCGCCGGATGCTGACGGGCGTGCACGAGACGTTGCGCTCCTCGGGCCTGCCACTGCGCCTGGAGGCGCCCGGAGATCCCCGGCTCGACGAGCGGCTCGAGGAGCTGCGCGCTGCAGCGGCGACGCTCGAGCAAGGTGAGGCGCTGCGTTTCCTCGAGGCCTCGCCGGCGACGGAGACGCTGCTCGATCTCTCCGACCTCCGTGTTCGCGGCGGCGAGGCAGAGGCGTACGAAGAGGCGCGGCACGCGGTCGAGCAGGCCGCGCTCGAGGCTCTCGCCGCGCGCGACCGCGAGCAGCTCCAGGAGCTGCTGATGACCTACGACCGCGCCTACCGCGAGGCGAAAGATCGCGAGTCGGCGCTCGATTTCGAGGATCTCCAGCTGCTCGCCCGCGTGCTCCTGCAGGAGCACGCGGAGATCCGCGAGCGCGAGAGCTGGCGCTTCCGCTCGGTCATGGTCGACGAGTTCCAGGACACCAACCGGCTCCAGTGCGAGCTGGTCGACCTGCTTGCCAGCGAGGACGGCGAGCTGTTCTTCGTCGGGGACGAGTTCCAGTCGATCTACCGCTTCCGGCACGCGGACGTCGAGGTCTTCCGCGAGCGCCGCGAGCAGGCGGGCGGCGTGCTCGCGCTGACCCAGAACTACCGCTCGCGGCCCGAGGTGCTCGACGTGATCAACCACCTGTTCGCGGCCGACTTCGGCGAGACGTTTCGCCCGCTCGCGGCCGCGGGGCGCTTCCCCGATCCGGCGTTCGGACCTGCCGTCGAGCTACTCGTCACGGACAAGGACAGCTACAAGGACACGGGCATGCACTGGCGATCGGCCGAGGCTCGTCACATAGCCCAGCGCGTACGCGGGCTCGTCGACGCGGGCGAGGCGACGCCGGGCGAGATCGTGCTCCTGTTCGCCGCGGGAACCGACGCGCGGCTCTACGAGGAGGAGCTGCGCGCGGCCGGGCTGCCGACCTTCCGCGCGACCGGCCGTGACTACTACCGGCAGCAGCAGGTCGTCGATCTCCTTGCCTACCTCCGGCTGCTCCACAATCGCTACGACGACGAGGCGCTCGTGTCCGTGCTCGCCTCTCCGTTCGTCGGCGTCTCGAACGACGGGCTCGTGCTGCTGCGCCGGGCCGCGACCAGGCGCCCGCTCTTCACCGGGCTGGAGAAGGGCTTCCCACCTAGCGGTTTGTCATCACGCGACACGCGGCTCTTCCAGGCGTTCAAGCAGCGCTACGAGCGGCTCGCCGGCCAGGCGCCCTCGCTGACGCTCGAGCGGCTCTGCGAGCAGATCGTCTGCGAGCACGACTACGACCTCGCGGTTCTGGCGCAGTGGGACGGCCGGCGGCGCTACGCGAACCTGCGCAAGCTCGGGCGGCTCGCGCGCTCGTACGAGGAGCTGCGCGGTCCCGACGTCGAGGGCTTCGTCCGCTTCGTCGCCGAGCAGGACGCGGTCGGAGCCTCCGAGCTCGAGGCGGCGGCCGAGGAGGAGGGAACCGACGTGATCCGCCTCTTGACGATCCACTCGGCGAAGGGGCTCGAGTTCAAGGTCGTCGTCGTCGCAGACGCGGGACGCGACCGCGGCCGGCCCGACGCGGACGAGATCCTGTGCCTCCCTGATGGCCGTCTCGGCTTTCGGGTCGCCGACCCGGCCAGCGGCAAGCGCCTCTCGACCGCCGACTACGAGAGCGTCAAGACCGCCGAGCGTGACGCGGAGGAGGCCGAGCGGCGGCGGCTCTACTACGTCGCGATGACCCGCGCGATCGACCGCCTGATCGTCTCGGGCGCGATCGGCGAGGGCGGGGCCGACGCGGGCACGCCGATCGGCTGGGTGCTCGAGCGGCTGGAGGCGAGCGAGCTCGGCGACGCGGAGAACGGGCCCGTCGAGATCGAGCGCGACGGGGCGCGGCTGCTGCTGCGAGTCGATCGCTATGCGGAGGATCCGCGTGACACGCATCCCGCGCCGGCGGAGCAGCTCGAGCTGTTCGCGGTCTCGGCGAACGGGGACGCGGCCCTCGAGGCTCCGACGCTTGCGCCGCTGACGGACGTGCCCGCGGCCCCGCTCCACCGCGCGCGGCGTCTCTCGTACTCGGCGCTCTCGCTCTTCGACCGGTGCTCGTACCGCTACTTCGCCGAGCGGGTCGTCGGACTGCGGGCGACCGAGTCCAAGCTGAGGACGGGGGAGACAGGGCTCGCTGCGACCGAGATCGGCGACGCCGTCCACATGCTGCTCGAGCACGTCGACCTTCGCCGCCCTGCGGCGCCGGTGGACGGCGACGAGCTCGTGCGCGGTCGCTACCCCGACGTGAGCGAGGAAGAGCTCGAGCGGATCCGCGTGTTCGTGTCCGCGTACTGCGAGTCGGAGCTGGCGGCTCGGATCGCCGGCCTCCAGGGGGCCGCGGCCGAGCGGCCGTTCGCGTTCGAGCACGACGGCGTCCTCCTGCACGGGCGCCTCGACGTGCTGGTGCGTGATCCTGGGAGCCGTAGGCTGATCGTCGTCGACTACAAGACGAACTGGCTCGAGGATGCGGATCCGACAGAGATCGTCGAGCGCGACTACCGGCTCCAGCGCCTGATCTACGCCCTCGCGTGCTTCCGGTCGGGCGCCGAGGAGGTCGAGGTCGTCTACCAGTTCCTCGAGCGCCCGAACGACCTAGTAACAGTCTGTTACAAGGTCCGAGAGGTGGAGGCGCTGGAGGTCGAGTTGTCGCGGGCGATCGCGGGGATCCAGGCCGGCGAGTTCAGGCCGACGCCGAGCGAGTTCGTCTGCGCCGACTGCCCCGCGCTCGACCTGGTCTGCGCCGGCCCACGCCTCCACAACGCCTGATGGCGCGCAGCTACGTCGCCGAGGCGAGGCGACGCGTCGGGCCGAAGCCGGAGCGGATCGGGCCGATCATCGAGCGTCTGCTCGAGGAGCACCCCGACGCGACGATCGCGCTGCGGTTTCGGAGCGACCTCGAGCTGCTCGTCTCGGTGATGCTCTCGGCGCAGACGACCGACGTGAACGTCAACCGCGTGACCGGGCGGCTGTTCGAGAAGTACCGCCGGCCCGAGGACTACCTCGCCGTTCCGCCCGAGGAGCTCGAGAACGACATCAGGCCGACGGGCTTCTTCCGCCAGAAGGCGAAGGCGCTGCGCGGCACGATGACGATGCTGATCGAGGAATACGACGGGCGCGTCCCCGACCGGCTCGAGGATCTCCTTCGCCTGCCTGGAGTCGCGCGCAAGACGGCGAACGTGGTCGTCGCCGAGCGAGGCGAGGCGGTGGGGATCGTCGTCGACACGCACGTCCGCAGGCTGTCGCAGCGGCTCGGCCTGACCAGGCAGGACGACCCGGTCAAGATCGAGCGCGACCTGATGCGGCTCGTGCCGCGTCGCCACTGGAACGGACTCCCGCACCTGCTGATCTGGCACGGCCGCCGCGTCTGCCTCGCGCGCAGGCCGCGCTGCGAGGAGTGCGTGCTGACCGACCTGTGTCCTGCAAGTCGGCTCGAAGTCGGCACAGTCGCGTCACACCGCCGCACCTAGCCTTTCCTCGTGCGCTCGGTCGAGCTCGCGATCTACGCCGACGCGCTCGCCGGCGAGGCGGCGAGCCTGGCCGCGCGCGCCGAGCGGAACCGCTCTCGACTGCACCAGGCCGCGATCGAGAAGCGGGCGCGGTCCGAGGTTCGCAGGACCACGATCGAGCGACTCGAAGGCCTCGGCCTGCTCGGAACGATCGACGAGTCCGCGACGCGCGCCGAGCTGCGCGAGCTCGAGGCCGCGCTGGACGCGCTCGAGGAGCTTCAGGCGTGGGTCGAGGCGGAGCTGGCGGAGCTCAGCGCGGCGTGAGCGCGACGAGCAGGCCGCCGTCTTCGTCGTAGGCCGGGAAGAAGTCGGCCGTGACGGGTTTCGCGTGCCCGACGCGGGTGCGCAGCTCGAGCTGTTCGCCCAGCTTGCGGACGCCCCATTCCAGCGCGACCTGCGCCGGGTTCTGTCCGTCGAAGCCGCTCAGCCCGAGGGCCTCGACCACGTCGCGGCCCATCAGCTCCTGCTCCCGGTACCCCGAGAGCTCGAACACGTCGCGGCCCGCGGCGAGCACGCGCGCCTCCTGGTCGCAGACGACGAAGCCCGTGCTCGGCGCCGGGTAGTAGTCCTCGAGCAGCTCGAAGAGGAAGCCGAACCCGCAGTGGTGGCAGGAGACCGCCTCGCGGGTCAGGCCCTCGCGCCGGTCGTGGTCGATCGAGCGCTCCTTGCAGTTCGGGCAGATGAAGTACGGCACGCCATCATCGTAGTGCCGAAGCTGTGTGCTAGAGCCAGCCCTTGCGCCGGTAGAAGACGATCTGGCCGATCGTCGTCGCGATGATCCAGGCCCACGACCACCAGTAGCCGAAGCCCCAGAGGAGCTCGGGGATGTGGCGGAAGTTCTGGCCGTAGAGCCCGACGATGAAGGTCGGCACGAGCAGGATCGACGCGATCGCCGTGAGTCGCTTCATGACCTCGTTCTGGTCGTTGGCGATCTTGGCCTGGCTGTAGTCGCGCACGCCGGCGACGAGGTCGCGCGAGAGCTCGAGGCCGTCGCTCGCGCGGAGGAGCTTGTCGTAGGCGTCGGCGAAGTGCAGCTGCGACGTCGGGCGTGAACGAGCTTCGCGCCTTCGAGCCCGATCCGGCCGTCGACGACGCGCCGAACGGCATCGCGCGTGGGGGCGAGGGTGCGGCGCACGTGCAGGAGGTCGTGGCGCAGCCCCGAGATCCGCTCGCGGACGCGCGCGGCTGACCAGTCCTCGACGTGATCCTCGAGCTCGTCGATCTCGTCGTTCATCGCGTCGATCAGGTCGAGGTAGCGCTCCGCGATGTCGTCGATGAGGTGGTAGAGCACCATGCCCGGCTTCGGTCGTCCCACCGTCCGCGTCGCAGGTCGCGTGGACGTCGCTCGTGTCGTACGGCTCCTCGCCCGGCGGCGTCTTGCGGACCGTGAGCAGCGAGCCCGTGGGTCAGGACGATGTCGATCTCCTGGTAGAAGACGCGGTCCTCCTCGGGGACGGCCACGGCGACCAGGATGACGCCGAAGACGTAGTCCTCGTGACGCTCGATCGTCGGCCGCGGCTCGTCCTCGTGCTGGGCGGGCTCGAGCAGCCTCTTGATCGCGAGCGGGTGGAGCGTCTGCCCGAATCGCCGCTGGAGCTCGGCTTCGTCCGGATCGACGAGGTCGATCCACTCGACGTCGGCCATTCGCCGAGGCTAGCGAGGGATCCGGCTAGTGCCCTGTCCAGTAACGCCGTCGAGCTTCTGGGTTGCGAGCACCAAGCCAGAGATCGCACTTGCCCGCGGCAAGGCTGGACTGCCTTGCTAAGGGCAAGGGTGGGCTCTGGCGCCGCGTGATCGCGGGCCAGAAGCCGGCATGTGTTGCTGGATGGGCACTAGACCTCGGCGGTTTCCGGCCGCGGCACTGTCCGCGCCGAGCCGGCCTGGCCCTCGCGAGCGGAGAGCCACCGCTCGGCGTCGAGCGCGGCCATCGTGCCGCTGCCCGCGGCGGTGACCGCCTGGCGGTACGTGTGGTCGACGACGTCGCCGGCCGCGAACACGCCTTCGATGTTCGTCGCGGTCGAGCCGGGCTTCGTCACGAGGTAGCCGGCCTCGTCGTGGTCGAGCTGGTCGAGGAAGAGCTTCGTGTTCGGGTCGTGCCCGATCGCGACGAACACGCCCTGCGCCGACAGCTCGCGCGTCTCGTCGGTGCCGAGGTCGCGAATCAGCACGCCGGTCGTCTGGCCGCTCTCGGAGAGCACGTGGTCGACGACGGCCGGAGTGACGAACTCGATCTTCTCGTTCGCCCGCGCGCGGTCGATCATGATCGGCGACGCGCGGAACTCGTCGCGCCGGTGGACGAGGCTGACCCTGGTCGCGAACTTCGTCAGGAAGATCGCCTCCTCCATCGCCGAGTCGCCGCCGCCGACGACCACGACCTCCTGGTCGCGGAAGAAGGCCGCGTCGCAGACCGCGCAGTACGAGACGCCCTTGCCCTGAAGCGTTCGCTCCGACTCGAGCCCGAGCTGCCGGGCGCTCGCTCCCGTGGCGACGATCACGCTCTCGGAGACGTACTCCTTCTCGCCGACCCAGACGCGGAACGGCTGCTCGGAGAAGTCGACCTTCGTCACGTCGTCGGTGACGAACTCGGCGCCGAAGCGCTCGGCCTGGCGCCGGAAGTCCTGCATCATCTGCGGGCCGAGGATGCCGTCCGGGTAGCCCGGGTAGTTCTCGACGTCGCTCGTGATCATCAGCTGGCCGCCCCAGGCGAAGCCCTCGATCACGAGCGGCTCGAGGTTCGCGCGCGCCGCATACAGCGCCGCCGTGTAACCGGCGGGACCGCCTCCGATGATGATCAGCTCTCGAGTTTCCTTGCTCATGTCCACTGAAGTATTAAACGACCGCGACCGGTCGAGACTTCCTCAGGCTATGCATAGAATCGGCGGCTTTCCAGCAAAGGGGGAGAGGACAGAGAATGGCGACGACAGTGACCTGGGACGGGCTGCGCGACCTCGCGGCCTTTCGGGCTGAGAACGGATGCGCGATCAGTTTCTACCTCGACCTCGACCCAAGTGTCTCGCCGACCCCCGGGGACGTCGATAGCCGGGTGAAGGCGCTGGTTCACGAGATCGGCCGCTCCGACGCGGCGACGCGTGTCGAGCTCACGCACGAGCAGAAGCAGGGCTTGCGCGACGACGCTGCCAGGCTGCACGCGTTCTTCGACCAGGACTTCGACCGTGAGGGCTCTCACGGCTACGCCGTCTTCTGCGCCGGGCTCGACGACCTCTGGCGGCCGCTGCCGCTAAGCGAGCGGGTGCCAGATCTGACGGAGGTCGGCCGGGACCTCTACCTCGCCCCCCTTGTTCCCCTGGTCGGCAGGGGCGAGGGAGTGCTGGTCGCCTTTGTCGGGCGGGAGCGTGGCGATCTCTATCTGCTGAAAGGCGGACGGCTCGAGGAGCTCGTGGAGCACTTCGACGAGCAGCCCGGCCACCACGACCAGGGCGGCTGGTCGCAGGCGCGCTACCAGCGCCACATCGAGAAGCTGGTGCAGGACCACCTGCGGGAGGTCGCGGAGCTGATCGACCGTCAGGCCCGCCGGCTTCGGAGCCCCGGGCTGGTGGTCGTCTGCTCCGAGGAGACGCGCGCCGAGCTCGAGGCCGAGCTCTCTCACGAAGTGCGCAACGCGATCGTGGGCTGGACCGCCGCCGAGGCTCACGCGGGACCGTCCGAGCTGCTGCAGGCGATCGAGCCGGTGCTCGAGCGGTGGCGGGTCGAGCAGGAGACCTCGGCGGCCGAGCGCTGGAGCGGGGAGGCCGGCAGGGACGGGAAAGCCGCTGCCGGATGGGCGCAGACGCTCGAGGCTGCTTCGGACGGACGCGTGGAGCTGCTGCTCTTCCAAGAAGGGGCAGACCGATCGGCGTGGGAGTGTCCGGCGTGCGGCCGCGTCGGCATCGAGGCCGGCGCCTGCCCGCTGGACGGGGCGCGGATGGAAGAGAGCCGCGACGGGCTCGACCTCGCGGTGCACCGGACGCTCGCCCATGGGGGAACTGTGTGCGCGCTCCGCGAGCGCCACGACCTCGAGCCAGGTCGAGGGCATCGGCGCGCTCCTGCGTTACTAGGCCCGAGGCGAGCGGAGCCGGCTTCAGGAATACTCTTGGTGATGGCCTCGCTCGCGCGCACGATCCTCGAAGACCACCTCGAGCGCGGCGACCTCGTACCCGGACAGGAGATCGCGCTGCGCGTCGACCAGACGCTCGCGCAGGACGCGACGGGGACGATGGCCTGCATGCAGTTCGAGCTGTTCGAGGTCGACCGCGTCCAGGTCGAGACGGCCGTCGTCTACGTCGACCACAACATCCTCCAGATCGACTTCAAGAACCCGGACGACCATCGCTTCCTGCAGGCGATGTCCGCGCGCTACGGGCTCTGGTTCTCGCGGCCGGGCAACGGAATCTGCCACTACGTCCACTGCGAGCGGTTCGCGACTCCCGGAAAGACGCTTGTCGGCGCCGACAGCCACACGACCCAGTCGGGCTCGTGCGCGATGATCGCGATCGGCGCGGGCGGGCTCGACGTCGCGGTCTGCATGGCCGGCCATCCGTTCGAGCTGCCGTGCCCGCGGATCGTCGGCGTCTTCCTCGAGAACGAGCTCACGAGCGCCCGTGGATCCAGGCGAAGGACATCATCCTCGAGCTGCTGCGGCGCCGAACCGTGCGCGGCGGGCGCGGGGCGATCTTCGAGTTCACCGGCCCGGGCGTCTCGACGCTCAGCTACACCGAGCGCGGGACGATCGCGAACATGATCGCCGAGCTCGGCGCGACGGGAGCGGTCTTCCCCGCCGACGACGAGACGCGGCGCTGGCTCGCCGAGCAGCAGCGCGAGGAGGACTTCGTCGCGCTCGACACCGGCGACACGGGCGACTTCGACGAGGAGGAGCACATCGACCTGGCGGCGCTCGTCCCGCTCGTGGCCAAGCCGTCGAGCCCGGACAAGGTCGTTCCGGTCGACGAGCTCGTCGGGACCGAGCTGACCCAGGTCTGCATCGGCTCGTCGGTCAACTCGTCGTACGAGGACCTCGCCGTCTGCGGCGCGGTGCTCCGCGGCCAGCGCCTCTCGGAGAAGATGATCTCGGCGACGGCCACGCCCGGCTCGCGCCAGATCCTCGACCAGATCACGCGCTCCGGCACCTACGTCGACCTGCTGATGGCGGGCGTGCGGATGCTCGAGCCGGCCTGCGGTCCGTGCGTCGGGATGGGCCAGGCGCCTCCGTCCGGGTCGGCTTCGCTGCGCACCTTCAACCGGAACTTCCCGGGCCGGAGCGGGACCGCCGACGACCAGGTCTACCTCTGCTCTCCGGCGGTCGCTGCCGCGTCGATGCTCACCGGCGTGATCTCGGATCCGCGCGAGCTGCCGGACGTCGTCCTGCCCGAGCGGCCCGAGGCCAGGCCCGAGGTCGTCCAGAACCACATCCTCGAGCCGGTGCCCGCCGAGGAGGCCGCGTCGATTCAGATTCCCCGCGGGCCGAACATCAAGCCGCCGCCCGAGCAGAAGGCGCTGCCGGACGAGCTCGAGCTGCGCGTGCTGATCGTCGCCCCGGACGACATCTCGACCGGCGACCTCTCGCCCGACGGTGCGACCGTGATGGCCTATCGCTCGAACGTGCCCGCGATCGCGGAGTTCACGTTCCAGCACCGCGACAAGGAGTTCCCGCGCCGCGCGCACGAGTGGGGTGGAGGGTTCATCGTCGCCGGCGACAACTACGGCCAGGGCTCGAGCCGCGAGCACGCGGCGCTCGCGCCCGCCCAGCTCGGGGTCCGCGCGGTGATCGCGAAGAGCTTCGCGCGCATCCACCGTCGCAACCTGATCGCGCAGGGCATCGCGCCGCTCCTCTTCAAGGATCCGGCCGACTACGACAAGGCCGAGCTCGGCCAGACCTGGCGGATCTCGCGGCTGCACTCGATCGCCGAGGGCGAGGACGACCTCGAGACCGAGATCGAGGGCGTCGGGACGATCACGCTGACGCACGACCTGCTCCCGCGCGAGCGCGAGATCGTCGTCGCCGGCGGCCTGATCCGCTACCTCAAGGCGCAGCAGCCGGCCGGCGTCTAAGAACTGCGCCTAGGCCGCGTCGACGGCGCGCGGGAGCTCGTGCGCCTCGGCGGGGAGCTCTGCGGGCGATTCCGCTGCCTGCTCGAGCTTCGTCCCGAACCGCTCGAGCCGCTTCTCGGCGTCGACGTAGCGCTCTCGCGCGTTGCCGAGGTGCTTGCCGACGAGCTGGAAGTCCTCGCGGAAGCGGCCGAAGTCCTGCTGGAGCTGCGCGCAGTAGGCCATGACCTCCTGCGCGTGCTGCTCGATCTGGAGGCCCTTCAGCCCGAGCACGATCACCTGCAGGTACGCCGTCAGCGTCGTCGGCGAGACGGGCAGCACCCGCTTGGTGTTCGCGTACTCGAGCAGCGCGCCGGTCTTGCCGCAGGCGAGCTCGTAGTAGATCGCCTCCGACGGCAGGTACATGAACGCGAAGTCGTAGGTGCCCTCGTCGGGCCGGATGTACTTGCCGGCGATCGCGTCGACGTGTCCCTTGACGTCGCGCGCGAAGAGCTTCTCGAACTGCTGCCGCTCGATGTCGTTGTCCGAGCCGACCATCCGCTCGAAGTTGTCGAGCGGGAACTTGGAGTCGATCGGGACGATCCGGTCGACCACGATCGCGGCGTCCACCCGCTCGCCGCCTCGTGAACTCGTACTGGAGCGCGTACGCCGTGGGCGGCAGCCGGTCCGCGAGGAGGTTGGCGAGCAGGAGCTCGCCGAAGCCGCCGCGCGCCTTCGGCGGGCGCAGGATCTGCTGCAGCTGCCCGAGCCCCTTGGCCTGCTCGGCGAGCTGCTCGGTCGCCTGTCCGACCGCGCCGAGCTGCTTGTGGATCGCGTTCGTCTGCTCCGTCGCGTGCTCGAGCCGCCGGTCGACCTTCGTGTCCAGCTCGCCGAGTCGCCGGTCCATCGTCTCGGTGATCGCCTCCAGGCGGCCGTCGACCTCGGCGTTGCGCGAGGAGAGCTGGCGGTCGAGGACGCGCGGGAGCCAGACGGCGAACACCGCGCCGCCGGCCACGAGCACGATCACTGTCGCAAGCACGAACATGAGCCGACGAACAGTAGGCGCCAGCGTCGGACGGCGCGCCGCTGAAAAGGCCCCAGAAACGCCAGATCCGGACGACCTTGCGGCCCTCCGGATCTGACGGGAGGAACCTACTGGGTACTCCACCGCGCTGTCAAGTGCCTTCGCGAGCTACTGCTAGCATCGCGCGGGCCAATTGGCCAAGAAGTCCCGCACACCCACTCCTCCGAGGAAGGTCCAGGCGCCTCAGCGCCGCGTCGAGTCGCGGAAGCAGCCGCGTACTCCGGAGGACAAGCGCACGCTCTACATGGCGATCGCCTTCGCCGCCTCGGGGGTCGCTGCGATCGCCGTCGTCGTGCTGATCTTCACCGTCCTGAGCGGCAGCGGGAGCGCGGGGATCGACCAGAGCAAGCTGGTCGGGCTCCAGACCGGGCCGGCGCCGTGGAACGCAGGCGTCGACCACCTGCCGGACCGCCTCAAGCCGGCCGGCCTGAACCCGCTCGGCGCGGAGGGCGAGGTCGTCCACATCCACCAGCACATGGACATCTACGTGAACGGGAAGCCGATCAAGGTTCCGACCGGGATCGGGATCTACGACGGCCAGTTCCTCACCGAGCTCCACACGCACGACGCGACCGGCCTGCTCCACGTCGAGTCGCCGAAGAAACGGACGTTCAACCTCGGCCAGTTCTTCGCCGCGTGGGGCGTCCGCCTCGACAAGGACTGCATCGGCGGCTACTGCAAGCCGGACACGCCGTGGCGCATCTACGTCGACGGCGCGGAGTACACCGGCGATCCGGGCGAGCTCCAGCTGAAGAAGCACCAGGAGATCGCGATCGTGATCGGCACGCCGCCGAAGACCGTGCCCTCGAGCTTCCGCTTCCCGCCCGGCGTCTAGTCGTCTCAGGCGGCTATCCTTGCCCGGCCGGGGTGGCGAAACTGGTCATACGCGCCTGACTTAAAATCAGGTGTCCGCTGTTGCGGGCATAAGGGTTCGAGTCCCTTCCCCGGCATCTCTCGGCAGCTGGCCGGCCGAGCCTTGTGGCCACCGGGACCGGCACTAGACTCCGAGCGTGGCCGAGGTGCAGGAGGTTTCGCCCGGGCACGGGCACCTGGAGTGGGAGACGCCGCTCTACCGGACGGCGCTGGCTCAGTACGAGCTGGCGCTCCCGTACGCGGACGTCGAGGAGTTCGTCGCCGAGCGGCTCCGCTACCCGGAGCGCTCGCTCGTCGTCAGCGTCCCGGTCAAGCTCGACTCGGGCCGCTGGACGGTCTTCCCGGGCTACCGCGTCCAGCACTCGACCGTGCTCGGGCCGACCAAGGGCGGCGTCCGCTACGACCACGAGGTGACGCTCGGCGAGTGCGCGGCGCTCGCGATGTGGATGACCTGGAAGTGCGCGCTGCTGCGGCTCCCGTACGGCGGGCGCCAAGGGCGGCGTCCGCTGCAACCCGCGCGAGCTCTCGCTCGACGAGCTGCAGAAGATCACGCGCAGGTTCACCTCGGAGCTGCTGCCGATCATCGGCCCGCAGGAGGACATCCCGGCCCCGGACATGGCCACGAACGAGCAGACGATGGCCTGGATGATGGACACCTACTCGATGCAGGTCGGCCACGTCGTCCCGGAGATCGTCACGGGCAAGCCGATCTCGCTCGGCGGATCGCTCTTCCGGCACGAGGCCACCGGTGCGGGGGTGGTGATGGTGATCGCGCGCGCGTGCGAGCGGCTCGGCTGGAAGCTCGGCGGGCAGCGCTGCGTCGTCCAGGGGTTCGGGAACGTGGGCGGGATCGCGGCGGCCGAGCTCGCGGAGCACGGGGCGACGGTGGTCGCGGTCTCCGACGTCTCGGGCGGCGTGCACGACGAGCGTGGGCTCGACATCGACGTGTTGCGGGGCTACGCGGAGGAGCACGGCTCGCTCGAGGGCTACGACGAGGCCGAGCGCGTGACCAACGAGGAGCTGCTCGAGCTCCCGTGCGACGTCCTGGTGCTCGCCGCGCGCGAGGACCAGGTCACCGGCGAGAACGCGGGGCGGATCCAGGCGCGCCTGATCGCCGAGGGCGCGAACGGGCCGACCTCGCTCGAGGCCGACGCGATCCTCGTCGAGCGCGGCATCCCCGTTCTCCCGGACGTGCTCACGAACGCGGGCGGCGTCACGGTCTCGTACTTCGAGTGGGTGCAGGACCTCGGGCGGCTGTTCTGGGGCCGCAACGAGATCCGGGCGAAGCTCTCGGACCAGCTCGGCGACGCGTTCGACCGCGTCTGGACGCTCGCGGCCGACCGGGACATCACGCTGCGCAGCGCCGCGCTCGTCGCCGGGATCCGCGAGGTCGCGGGAGCGCTCAGCGCCCGGGGTATCTACCCATGAGCGACAAGGTCCGCGACGCGATGATCCCCGAGCCGCTGACGCTGGAGGCCTCGTCGTCGGCGCAGACGGCGGGCGAGCACCTGACCCAGCCCGACGTGCGGGCCGTCTACGTCTCCGACAACGGTCGCTTCGTCGGCGTCATCACGCGCAAGACGCTCGTGCGCGAGGTGGTCGCGGCCGGGCGCGACCCGGGCACGACCGAGGTCGGAGCGATCGCGGAGCCGGCGCTCTGGACGCTCGACTCGGAGCTGCCGCTGGACGAGGCGTTCGCGTTTCTGGAGGAGCACGACGCGGAGCGCGTCCCGGTGGTGGAGGACGGTCGCTCGTCGGCGTCCTTCGCGCAGCGTCCTTCGCCGCCGCTGGCCGAGGACGATCCGCCGCCTGCCGGCTGGACGAGCTCTAAGGCGCTCGCTTGCGACGCCGACCAAAGAGGCCGTGCCGGCTCTGCCGGTGCGGCCGTCCGAGTCTCTAGCAGCAGGTGTAGGCGCCGGGCGGGGCGTCGCCCTCTTCCGGCTCGGGCAGCTCCGCGGCCTCGAGCGCTGCGCCGTGCAGCAGGTCGCGCTCGCTGACCTCGAGCCCGTCGAGCCCGTAGCGGTCGAGGACCTCGCGGACGATGACCGCGCCGGCGACGATCACGCGGCGCCCGCTCTGGCTCCAGGCCGGGCAGCTCGCGGCGCTGGGCGACGCGGGAGGGAGGCGAGGCGCTCGAGCTGCGCCTCGACGGCCTCGCGCGAGAGCCGGTGACCGTGAACCTGCTCCGGGTCGTACCCGCCGAGCTCGAGCGCGGCCAGGCTCGTGACCGTGCCGGCGACGCCGATCGCATCGGCCGGCTCGAGCTTCGGGCAGCGACTCGCGGGAACCGCGTTGGCGGCGGCTTCGAGCTCGTCGCGCGCGGGCGGGTCGGCGTGGAGGAAGCGCTCGGTCAGCCGGACGCAGCCGACGTCGATGCTCGAGCTGCTGTCGGCCGTGATCAGCTCGGTCGAGCCGCCGCCGACGTCGAGCACGAGCGTGTCGTCGTCGAGCCCGCGCCCGTTGGCGACACCGCGGCGCGTCAGGTCGGCCTCCTCTTCGCCCGAGAGCAGGCGCGTCGTGAAGCCGTAGCTCCACTCGACCTCGCCGAGGAAGGCCTCGCCGTTGTCGGCGTCGCGGATCGCGCTCGTCCCGATCGCGAGCACGCGCTCCGCGCCGAGCTCGTCGAGCTCGCGGCGGTAGTCGGAGAGGACGTTCCGCACGCGCGCGATCGGGAGCGGGCAGCAGCTTGCGCCGCTCGTCCACGCCCTCCCCGAGACGCGTGATCTGAGTGCGCCGCGCGACCTCGTCGACGCGGCCGTCGTGGACGTCCGCGACGAGCAGCCGGGTCGAGTTGGTGCCGAGGTCGACAACGCCAACGCGCATCTCGATTCAAGCGTAGCCCCGCGCTATACTCGCCGCAGCGACGCGGGGTGGAGCAGTCAGGTAGCTCGCCGGGCTCATAACCCGGAGGTCGCAGGTTCAAATCCTGCCCCCGCTACTGTGAAAGGCCCTGGAGACAGGGCCTTTTCTGCTGGGAGCGTAACGTCGCCTCGCCTAGAACCGACCCCATTGCGTCATTGTGGCTCCGCCGGGGTAGGGCTACCGTCGTTTCTGTCGAGAGCAGCTGAAGATCCCAGGCCCGCCGCTGCTCACGCCTTGTCACGTTGTGAGGGCCTGGGTAAGAGAGGAACAATCATGAAGAAGGGAATCACCGTGATCGCCGGGACTCGTCGCAGTGCTCGCGGTCACCTCCGGCGCATTTGCCGCCAAGCACTATGTGATCACGTCGTCCAGCCAGATCAAGAAAGGCGCGATCTCGCTCTCCGATCTCTCGGACACCGCCCGCAAGGCGCTGGTGCGGGGCCACCAGGGGAAGACCGGCGCCCGCGGCCCGCAAGGGCGTGCTGGTGCGCAGGGTCCCAGGGGCGACGCGGGCGCAACAGGCCCAAGGGCGACAAGGGCGACAAGGGCGACAAGGGCGACAAGGGCGACAAGGGCGACAAGGGCGACAAGGGCGCACCGGCGCCGGGGCTGCTCAGGCTGACCGGCGACTTCTCCGGCACGAACGCGAGCGTCGCTACGTCACTGGACGGCGTGCAGTTCGGCCCGTACTCGGACGGCGGCGCCTGGGGCGGCTCCGTGCGGTACGACGGGGCGAACGGCCTCACGCTCAACCAGATCACGCAGCTCTCGTACACGGTGATGTACTCGGCGGCGGACACCGCGCCGATCGGGGAGGCGTACCTGCGGATCTTCCTGAACGGCGGCAACGACGACGTGATCTTCGACGCGACTCAGTGCGCGACGACGGTCCCGAGCAAGAACGTGTTCAACACGTTCGAGGTCGTCGGGAACGACGTGCGTTACGACGACGACTCGTGCGACGGGGTGCCCCCGGACCAGCAGTCCTGGGCGGCGGTGCTCGCGGCCCACGGCTCGGACGTGGTGAGCGGCATCTACGTCACGACCGGCTTCACCGGAGGGGCGGACCTCACGGCCCGGCTCCGCAGCCTGAGCGTCAACGGCGACTCGTTCGTCTTCGGCCAGGCGTAGGAGCAAGTGCCCGCCGCGGGCAACATCAACTAGCGCAACACCAACTCCACCCGAACCCGAAGGGCGCCGTCGACGGCGCCCTTCGGCGTTCCGCGACACGTGACAAACCCTTGTCGATCGACCACACTCTCGGAATGGCTCCAACGGCTGGCGGGCTGGCGGTCGGCGGCGACATCGAGCAGGCGCTCGCCGGCATACCCGTCCCGAGCTACGTCCTCGACACGGATGGGGTCGTCCGGTGGATCAACCCGGCGGCCGAGCGCCTCCTCGGCGACGTTCGCGGCCGGCACTTCACCTCGATTGTCGGCCCGGAGGACCGGGCGCGGGCGCGGGAGCTCTTCGCCCGCAAGGTGCTCGGCACGACCGCGGCGACCGAGACAAGCGGAGTCTTCGTCTCGACCGACGGAACCCGTCTCACGCTGGAGGTCAGCGCCGTGCCGCTGATGGGCGGCGAGCGTGTCGTCGGCGTCTTCGGGCTGCTGACCGGCCCGCTCGACGAGGAGACGAGCACACCGCCCGCGCACCTGACGCCTCGCCAGGCCGAAGTGCTGCGCCTCCTCGAGCAGGGACTCTCGACAAAGCAGATCGCGCAGGAGCTCCATCTGAGCACTGAGACGGTCCGGAACCACGTCCGCCATCTGCTGCGAGCCCTGGGAGTGAACTCGCGTCTCGAAGCCGTTGCCGCCGTGCGACACGGCCGGTCCTTCTCAGCGCGCGCGAGTAGCTGACGAGACGAAGCACCTAACGGACGCGAGGACAGACAGGACAGCTGCCCGCGTAATCAACCTCCCGGCTCTTGCTTCCCGCCGGGCGTTCGCGGAGGGCACGGCGCCAGCTGATTAGGCGCGCTGAAATGCCTCGGCTGCAAGCGTTCTGCAAGCAGCAGGCTTCCGTTGCGATGTCACCGCGTTCCGCCTAAAGCACACCCCCCGCCGAAAACTGGCTCGGAGCCTGCGTTTACGCGGAATACGGCGGAACGCGTGTACCAAATCGAGGCGGCTCATAACCCGGAGGTCGCAGGTTCAAATCCTGCCCCCGCTACTCGAAAGGCCCTGCTAGTCAGGGCCTTTCGGTTTCTGTCAGGCATCGCGAACGTTTATCACCGCTATCGCTCCGATCTCCGATGACTTTCCGGGTTGCCGCGGGTCTCTTTGCTGATCCCAGTAGCGTCCGATCCGACGATTGATCGGCTCGCACGGGAGCGTTCTAGTCCGACTGGAAGGAGATGAGATGCCGGAACACAAGATCGGAACCCGCGAGGAATGGCAGGCGGCCCGGGAGGAGCTCGCCAAGCTCGAGGCCGAGCAGGCGGAGCGAAACGAGGAGATCAAGAGAAAGCGTCTCGATCTCCCTTGGGTCCCTGTTGAGAAGGAGTACGAGTTCGACACCGAGGACGGCAAGAAGACCCTCGCCGAGCTCTTCGACGGGCGCTCACAGGTGCTCGCCTACAACATCATGTTCGGCCCCGACTACACGCTCGGCGCCTGCCCCGGCTGCAGCAGCCTGGCCGACGGACTCGACGGCTCGCTCGTCCACCTGAACCACTGCGACGTGACGCTGCTCTGCTTCTCGCGGGCGCCGATCGAGCGGCTGATCGCCTACAAGCGGAGGATGGGCTGGCAGTTCCCGTACGTCTCCACCTACAACACCGACTTCGCTTTCGACTTCGGCCTTGCGCTGGCCGAGGAGCAGGCGCAGCAGATCCCCGAGGTCAAGGAGATGATCGACAATCCGCCCGACTGGCTCCAGGAGTGGTCAGGCCAGATCGGGGCCGAGCTCAAGGACGGACTGCGCGAGAACCCGAGCTGGATCGCCTTCGCGCGCGAGAACGGGACCGTCTACCACACCTACACGGTGACGGCGCCCGACCCGTTCGTCGCGCCGTACTTCAGCTTCCTGCTCGACCGAACGCCGAAGGACCAACCCGCCGAGCCCCGCGCCTGGCGGAAGGACGAGTACCCGGACTGAGTCGTCATCGGTGTCAGGTCTTGCAACCCGACGAACCTGCCTGTTCCTCGCGCCTGAGCGCCCGGCTCACCGTCGCGTAGTGGCAGCCGAGATAGCTGCCGATCTCGCGCAGGGCGTAGGCCGCATCTAGCATCGCCTGATCTCGCGTCCGTACCGGATCTGTTACCCGGGTGCCACCGACTGCTCGACTACCGTCCGGGTCGAGTTGACCACAGTTTCGTTACTGGGCGCGGAGGTTTGTCGTAATGCAAGACCTGACCCCGTCTCACATCGTCTAGGGCTGGAACTGCTGGTCGAGCGAGAGGACAGGGTTCGGATACTTGTCGCCGACGCGAATCCAGAAGCCGAACCCGCGGACTCCGCCGGCCATCAGTGCGCGGTGCCTGGGGTTCTTGCCGCTGAACAGCTGGGCCAGCTCGGGGACGCTGATCCTCGCGTGCCCCGCTCCTGCGGTGACGATCGTCACCGGCGCGGTTGCCGCGACGACGTACGTCAGCAGCCGGTGGCCCTCATCGACCACGTAGTAGTCGTTCGGGACCCCTTGTCCAGGCGAGGTTGCCCCGTCTTCGACAGCCGCATGCTCCGCCGCAACTCCGTTGAGCCACCAGGCCGGATCGAAGCGCATCTCGAAGCGGCCGCTCTTGCGCGCCAGCGACTTGATGTGCCCGTAGAGCACCATCTGGCCTGCCGGCGCGGCCGGCGGCAGCTGCACGGAGAGCAAGGGCGTTGTCTCCGACGTCGACGTGCCAGTGACGGTCGCGGTCTTCGTGACAGTAGTCCCGACAGTCCTCGTAACCGTCTTCGTGCTCCCGCATCCCGCTGCGATGCCGGCGACTGCAATCACCAGCCCCGCCAGCAAGGCGAGCACATACACACGCCATCTCTTCGATGCCGTCTGCATACAAATCACACTCCTTCGCCCCTGACCGCGACGAAACAGCAGCACTCGACCGCACCCAAGGGCAGTCGACAACTCTAGGTTCTCTTTACCAAGGACGGTGTGCATCGGGGTCACCCCGCCATCGAGTGCTTCGAACTACTGAGCTGCAACTTTCGCTTCGCGCGCCTCATAACCCGGAGGTCGCAGGTTCGCAGCGGGCAGGATTTGCGATCTCGATCGCATCCTTGTGGACTTCGCCGACTGCGCAGCTAGGGGGCTGGTGAACGAGCGACCGTCGAGGTCTTGCGCATCGGGTTGAAGAACGGCAGCTCCACCACCGTCCCCGCCGTCCGGCTGCGCCGCGCCTCCACCGTCCACTCGACGTCGATCCTCGTGCCGAGCTTGCTCTGGTCGGCGCGACCGACGCCAGCGCAACGACCTTCTTCAGCGTCGGGCTCCACGTCGTGCTGGTCGCCTTGCCGATCTGGCGGCCCCGCGCGTACACAGGAACGGGGACGCGCGAGGCGGCCGGCTCGAGCGTCGGCGTCAGCCCCTTCGCGCGGTACAGCTCCTCGAGTGGCTCCCATTCGAGCTCGAGCCCGACGAGCCTCCGCGGCGGCCCGCCGCGAGCCTGTTCCCGCTCGAGCGCGCGACGGCCGACGAACTCCACCGGCTTCTCGAAGTCGACGAAGCGGCCCAGGACGCCCAGCTCGAAGGGCGAGTACGACTGCTCGGGAATCAGCGCGCGCCGCACGGAGTCGAAATCCACCTCGATGAGGATCAGCCCTGCCTCGATCCGCGCGATGTCGAGGGCGAGCATCCCGGCCGGCCGGATGCCGTAGGCGCTCCCGGCCCGCACGAGGGCGTCCCAGAGCTCGACCGCCTGAGCGCTCTCGACCCACACCTCGTAGCCGAGGTCGCCCGTATAGCCCGTCCGGGAGACGTCGACGGGGATGCTGCCGACCTGCGCGGCCCGACGGCCGAAGTACGTGAGGTCGCCCCAGGACGTCTCGGTGGCCGCCTCGAGCACGTCGCGGCTCAGCGGCCCCTGCACGGCCAGCGCGGAGATGCGTTCGCTCACGTCCTCGATCTCGACGTCCAGGCCGCGAGCGTTCATCCGGAGCCAGCGCAGCGACGAGTCGGCGGCCGTCCAGCGGTAGGTCTGCTCCTCCAGCCGGGCGACTGTCCCGTCGTCGACCACGCGGCCGTCCTCGTTGCACCAGGACGTGTAGTAGACGCGGCCGACGGCGAGCTTGCTCGCGTCCCGCGTGATCACGCGGTCGACGAGCCGCGTGGCGTCAGGCCCGGAGACCAGGTACTTGTAGAGCGGAGAGACGTCGATGAGCGCCGCCGCCTCCCGGATGGCGTTGTACTCGATCTCGTGGGAGTCGGAGTACGCGCTCGCCGCGAGATAGCCCGACCATTCCCGCCACTGCAGCTTGGTGTTGAGTGGCGCGGTCCGGGGATAGAACGCGGTTCCGACCGACACGGCGGATCTAGGACTTCGGGATCTGCTTCTCGGGGTCGAAGAAGGGCAGCGGCGCGATCGTCGCGTCCCTCGTGCCCTCGGGTGTCTCCACCGCGACGTGCGTCCCGAGCTCGGTGTGCTCGACAGGGAGCCACGCGTACCCGATGTTCTTCTCGAGGCGGGGCGAATAGACGGCGGAGGTCACCCGTCCGCTCGCGCCGTCGGCCGAGACCGGCCAGTCCGTCGCGTTCATCTCCAGCCGGTCGCCGTCGATCTCGACGCCGACGATCTTCTGCTTCACGCCCTCGTCGCGAATCCTCGTGAGCGCGTCGCGGGCGATGAAATCCGCCTCGGTGTCCAGGTCGACGAGCCGGTCGAGGCCCAGCTCGAAGGGGTTGTTCTCGTAGGTCATGTCGGCGCCCCAGTTGAAGATGCCTCCCTCGATCCGGCGGATGTCCACCGGCCCCGTCGGCCGGATCTCGTACGGCTCGCCCGCCTCCATGATCCGGTCCCACAGGTCCGTTCCGCGCGAGGCGTCGAGGAGGTAGATCTCGTATCCGACCTCCGACGTCCAGCCGGTGCGGGTGAGGATGAGCGAGATGCCGTCCAGCTCGAGGCGGCGGAAGTGGTAGTAGCGGAGGTCGAGGATGTCGTCGCCGAACAGGGCCCGCACGACGTCCTTCGACTTCGGGCCCTGGATCTGCAGCGGGTACGCCTCGGCCTCCGAGAGCTGCACGTCCATCCCCGCGTGCGCCGCCAGCCCCTTCGCGTACGGCAGCACGTCGCTGTCCGCGAGCGCGAACCAGAACGTGTTCTCGTCCAGCCGCAGCATGACCGGGTCGTTGAGGATCCCGCCGTCCGGCGCCGTGATCAGCACGTACTTGCCCTGGCCGACCGCGCACGCGCTGAGGTCGCGGCAGGTGAGCAGCTGCGCGAAGCGGAAGCCGTCCGGGCCCGTCACCTCCACGTTGCGCTCGACGGCGACGTCCCAGAGCGTCACGTGGTTCAGCAGGTGCCAGTACTCGGCCTCGAAATCGTCGAAGTTGATCGGGAAGAGCGTGTGGTTGTAGACGGTGAAGCCCTTCGGGCCGTGCCGCTGCGTCGCCTCGTAGAAGGGGCTCCGCCGCAGGCGCGCTCCGCGCTGCACCGTCGTCATGTCGAACGGCCGGGCATGGTCGGCAAATATAGTCGGGCGGCTTTGGCCGATCGCGGTTCTTATGACGCCGTCATCGTCGGCGGCGGGCACAACGGGCTCGTGGCCGCGGCGTACCTCGCGCGGGCCGGGCTCAAGGTCGTCGTGCTGGAGCGGCGCCACGTTCTCGGCGGGGCGGCGGTGACCGAGGAGGTGTTCCCCGGCTTCCGGTTCAGCGTGGCCTCGTACGTCGTCTCGCTGCTCCGCCCCGAGATCGTCCGGGAGCTCGCGCTGCCGGAGCACGGCCTCGAGATCCTGCCTCTCGACGGAACGTTCACGCCGCTCGACGACGACTACCTGTGGCGTGTGAACGACCACGGCCGCACCGTGCGCGAGCTCCGACGCTGGTCGGCGAGCGACGCGGAGGCGTACGAGGAGTACAGCCGCCTGATGGTCGAGATGGCGAGGTTCATCAAGCCGATCCTGTCCATGGCGCCGCCGGACCCGGGCCGGCTCGATCCGCGCGAATGGCTCCCCGTCGCACGTCTCGCCCGCTCCTTCAACGGCCTCTCCCTGGAGCAGCGGGCGGTGTTCATCCAGCTCATGACGATGAGCGCCGCCGACTTCCTCGACCAGTGGTTCGAGACGGATCCGCTGAAGGCGACGATGAGCGCCTCCGGGATCATCGGCACGTTCCAGGGGATCCGCTCTCCCGGGACCGCCTACGTCCTGCTGCACCACTACATGGGCGAGATCGACGGCGTCCTGCGCGCCTGGGGAATACCGCGAGGAGGGACCGGCGCCATCAGCGAGGCGATCGCGAGCGCCGCCCGGTCGTTCGGCGCCGAGATCCGGACCGAGACCGCCGTCGAGCACTTCCTGACCCGAGGCGACGAGGTGACCGGCGCCGTCACGTCGGCGGGCGACGAGGTGACCGGGCGGGTGACGCTGTCGAGCCTGGACCCGCAGCAGACGTTCGTCCGGCTCCTGCCGTCCGGCCTCCTCGACGGGTCGTTCCTCGAGGAGGTCGCGCGCTACCGGTACCGGGGCTCCAGCGGGAAGGTGAACCTGGCCCTGGACGGGCTTCCCGAGTTCACGTGCCTGCCCGGCGCGGGCGACCACCTGCGCGGCGCGATCAGCTTCAGCCCGAGCATCGACTACATGGAGCAGGCCTACGACGACGCGAAGTCCGGGCGCTTCAGCCGGCGCCCGTACATCGACATGGTCATCCCGACCCTGGTCGACCCGTCGATGGCGCCTCCGGGCAAGCACGTCATGAGCTGCTTCGTCCAGTACGCGCCCTACCACCTGGCCGAGGGCGACGAATGGGACGACGGCCGGCGCGATGCGTTCGGGGAGACCGTCATCGACACGATCGCGGAGCGGGCGCCGAACATCCGCGAGCTGATCCTGCACGCGCAGGTGCTCACCCCCAAGGACATCGAGGACCGGTTCGGGCTCTCCGAGGGAAACATCTTCCAGGGCGAGCTCTCGCTCGAGCAGCTCTTCTTCAACCGGCCCGTGCCGGGATGGGCGCGCTACCGGACGCCGCTGCGGAACCTCTGGATGTGCGGCTCGGCCACGCACCCCGGGGGTGGGATCATGGGCGCGTCGGGACGCCTCGCGGCGCTGCAGGTCCTGCGCGCGCTCCGCGCCAAGAAGGCCGCCTGAGAGTGGCCCGGGAGCGATACGACGCGGTCGTGGTCGGGGCCGGCCACAACGGCCTGGTCACGGCTTCGTACCTGGCGAAGGCGGGGCTCCGGACGCTGGTTCTCGAGCGGCGAAGCCGGGCGGGCGGCCCCCTGGCCACCGAGGAGGTCGCGCCCGGTGTGCGCGCGCCGGTTGCGGCCGACTGCGTCGGAGGTCTCCGTGACGACGTCGTCCGTGACCTCGGGCTCGGCTCGCACGGCTTCCGCGCCATCGAGCCGGAGGTGGCGGCCTTCGCCCCGTCCGCCGACGGGCCCGGCCTCACGTTGTGGCGCGACCCGGTCCGGACGGCGACGGAGCTCCGGACGGGGACCCAGCCGCGCGATGCCGAGGCGTTCGTCGCCTTCGACCGCAGGATCCGCTCGCTGGGCGCCTTCCTGGCCCGCGTCCAGGCGACCGAGCCGCCGGACCTCGCGTCTCCGTCCCTCGCGGACGCCACCGGCGGCCTCACGCTGTTGAACGGCCTGCGGCACCTCGGGAGGCAGCAGCTGCGCGAGGCGCTGCGGGTGCTGCCGATGTCCGTCGCGGACCTCGTCGGCGAAGCCGTCGAGGACGAGGCGCTACGCGGCGTCCTCGGCGCGCGAGGCGTTCGTTACGCGGCCATGGGCCCCCGGTCGGCGGGGACGGCGCTCAACTTCCTGTGGGACTCGGCCTCAGGAGGAGGAGCGGCGGGCCGCACGGTCTTCGCGCGCGGCGGGCCGGACTCCCTGGTGGAGGCGCTCGTCGCCGCTGCGCGGAGCAACGGCGCGACGATTCGCTGCGACGCCGACGTCGCGGCCATCCGAACCGGGCGAGGCTCTGTCGAAGGGGTCGCTCTCGCGAGCGGCGAGGAGATCGACGCGCGGATCGTCGTGTCGAACGCCGACCCCAAGCAGACCCTTCTGCGCCTCGTCGACCCGGCCGAGGTCGGCCCGACTCTGGGCTGGCGGGTCGAGCACATCCGCACGCCCGGCGTGGTGGCGAAGGTGACCCTCGTCCTGGAGGGCCTGCCGGCGATCGGCGGCGTCGACGGCGAGCGCCTGCACGGGCGGATCGTCGTCGCACCGAGCCTCGACGACCTCGAGCGGGCATTCGACGACTCGAAGTACGGCCGGATCTCCGAGCACCCGTATCTCGAGGCGACGATCCCCACCCTCTCCGACCCCTCGCTCGCCCCTGATGGGACCCACGTCATCACCGCGCTGTTCCAGTACGCGCCACGGCGCCTCCGCGACGCGGACTGGGACGAGGCAGCGCGCGATCGTGTAGCGGACGGGGCCGTGCGGACGCTCGAGGTCTATGCACCGGGTATCGCGGACAGGATCGTCGCTCGCCACGTCGTCACGCCTGCGGACCTCGAGCGAGAGTACGGGCTCAGCGGCGGGCACCCGATGCACGGCGAGCACGCCCTCGACCAGGTCTTCGCCTGGCGGCCCCTCCTCGGCCATGCTCGCTACCGGCTTGCCGGGATCCGCGGCCTCTACATGTGTGGGGCGGGCGCACACCCCGGGGGCGGAGTCACCGGCGGCCCCGGGAGGAACGCAGCCCGGGCTGTCCTGGCCGACGCCCGGCGAGCTCGACGCCGCGGCACGAGACGTCGCGCACGCGGTGCGGACGCGTAGCGGGCGTGTGCACGGCGCTCAGAGCCTAGACTCGTCTGACCGTCGGTGTCGAACGGCGGCGCCGAGGACGACTGAGGAGGACACAGATGCTCCTGGCCACGACCAAGGTCGAGGACTTCGACCAATTCGAGAAGATCTTCTCGACCAAAGGCGCCGAGAAGCGAAAGCAGCACGGGTCCAAGGGCGCGACCGTCTTTCGCGATCCCAACGAGGACGACCGGGTCTGGGCGCTCTTCGACTGGGATATGGAGGGTTGGCAGAACTTCGTCTCCGACCCCGAGGTGCCGGCGATCATTCAGGAAGCCGGGCACAAAGGTAAGCCGCAGGCGGCCGAGCTCGCCGGCCACTACGACGCCTAGTAGCCGAAACCCGGCAATTGCGGGGTTTCGTTTGTCGAGCAGCTCAGTTCGCGTTCAGACGCCTACGTGTCGGCCTGCGGGTCGACCTCGAAGAGCCCGGTCTGGTAGGCGAGCACCACGGCCTGGACGCGGTCACGGAGGTTGAGCTTCTGGAGGATGTGCGTGACGTGTGTCTTGACGGTCGTGTCGCTGATGTAGAGCTCTTGGCGATCTCGGCGTTCGAGAGCCCGCGGGCGATCAGGCGAAAGACCTCGTGCTCTCGCTCGGTGAGCTCGTCGAGCTCTTCGGTGGCGTGGGTCGCGGCAGGCGCGTGAATTGCTTGATCACGCGCTTCGTGACGGCGGTGAGAGAAGCGCGTCTCCGGCGGCGACCGTGCGGATGGCGGCGATCAGCTGCTCGGGAGGGTCGTCCTTGAGCACGAAGCCGCTGGCGCCGGCTCTCAGCGCTTCGTAGACGTATTCGTCGAGGTCGAAGGTCGTGAGGATCAGGATCCGAGCGGCGTCGTCGTCGGCGAGGATGCGCCGGGTGGCCTGCGAGGCCGTCGAGCTCGGGCATGCGGATGTCCATCAGGACGACGGTCGGCTGAAACCGCGCCGCCTTGTCGACGGCCTCGAGCCCGTTGCTCGCCTCGGCCACCACGTCGATGTCTGCTTCGCCGGTGAGCAGCATGCGGAAGCCGGCCCGGACCATCGACTGGTCGTCTGCGACGAGCACGCGGATCGTCACCGTCGGTCGCCGCCGAGTGGGAGGCGCGTGCTGAGGACGAAGCCGCCGGCGGTTGCAGTTCCTGCACTCATCTCGCCGCCGTAGATCTTGACGCGCTCGCCGATGCCGACGAGCCCGTGACCGAGGCCGTCGCTCGTCGCACCGCCCGCGCCGTTGTCGCGTACCTCGATCTCGAGGTGGTCGGGCTCGTAGCCGAGGGTCACGTCAGCCTGGCTGGCGCGCGCGTGCTTGAGCGCGTTGGTCAGGCCCTCCTGAACGATTCGATAGGCGGAGAGGTCGATCGCCTGCGGAAGCTGGACGGGCTCGCCTTCGACGTGCAGCCGAACGGGAAGGCCGGCGCGGCCGACCTCTTCCACCAGCGAGTCGAGGCTGTCGAGGCCCGGGTGCGGTGCGAGCTCGAGATCGTCGCCGTCTCGCCGCATCGCACCGAGGAGACGACGCATCTCGGCAAGCGCCGTGCGGCCGGTCTGCTCGACGCCTCGGAGCGCCTCCGCGTCCTCAGCGAGCACCTCGGGGAGCTTGTGCCGGACGGCGCCGACCTGGAGCACCATCACGCTGACGGCGTGGGCGACGATGTCGTGGAGCTCGCGCGCGATCCGCGCCCGCTCCTCGGCTACGGCGACTCGGGCCGCTGCCTCACGCTCCCGCTCGGCGCGCGTCGCGCGCTCCTCGGCAGCCTCCGCCTGCGCGGCCCGCTCGCGTAGTGCGAAGCCCCCGAGCCAGGCGATCCCGAACACGAGCGGGATGAAGACGAGGCCGCTGGCCGAGTGGGCCGGCTGGTTGTACACGATGATCGCCGTGCCGCCGAGAACGACGGCCAGGCCCATCCGCGCCTGCACGGCGTCGCGCAGGTTCCCGAGCAGGAATGCGGTTGCCATCCCGAGGACGAAGACGCTGCCGACGAACGGGACCAGCCGTCCGTCGACAAACGAGAGCCCCACGGCCAGCACCCAGTACGTCGCCGGGCCGGCGAAGGGAAAGCGCCGGCGCGCGAGGAGCGGGAGCACCATGATCGCGATCGCCGGTATCTCGAACCACAGCGTCGTGCGCGGAGCGTCCGACGAGTCGTGCCTGGCCGCGAGCTCGAGCATGCCTTCGACCGCCAGGAGCACGATCACCACGTCGAACGCGTACCTGCGCAGGACGTATCCGATCCGGCTCACGCACTGAACGTACTGCACGTCCTCGCTCGCCGCCTCCTACCTGGGTAGGACTCGGAATCGTCGCCGCGGTGCGAGCTGGATTCCGACCTCGCGACGACGACCTTCGGACGACTGCGCTCATAGCGTTGGAGACATGTCGAACGAAGGAGGAACGGAACATGTCTCGCGCAAAGCAACAGTCCAATCTCGCGGCCCGCATGGGCCGCTGGAGCGCCGGCCACTGGAAGACCGCAACCTTCGGTTGGCTCGCGCTCGTGGTCGTCGCCCTCGCCGTCGGCGGCAGGTCGGCACGAAGAACATCGATCCGAACACGTCCGGGCCCGGCGAGTCGGGCCGCATGAACCGGATCCTCGACGCCGGGTTCAAGCAGCCCGCGGGTGAGAGCGTCCTGATCCAGAGCCGCTCCGCTCGAACGGGCACGCCCGCCTTCGACTCCGCGGTCGCGGACGTCGTCTCGCGCGTCTCGAAGCTGGCGGCGGTTCAGAACGTCCGCTCGCCGCTCGATCCCGGCAACGCAGGCCAGATCGCGAAGGACGGGCACGCCGCGCTCGTCGAGTTCGACATCCGGGGCGACAAGGACAAGGCGGGCGACAAGATCGGCCCGGTCCTCGATACCGTCGCCGACGCGCAAGGCGCCCATCCGGGCTTCTTCATCGGAGAGTTCGGCGACGCGAGCTCGGTGAAGGCGGTCGACACTGCCTTCGCGAACGACCTCAAGAGCGCGGGCGTCTTCTCCGTGCCGCTGACGCTGATCATCCTCGTCGTCGCGTTCGGAGCGCTCGTGGCCGCAGGCATCCCGCTGCTGCTGGCGCTCACGGCCGTCTTCGCGACGTTCGGGCTCGTCGCGCTGCCCAGCCACCTGCTGCCGCTCGACCAGGCGGCGTCCGGCGGTCGTGCTGCTGATCGGGCTCGCGGTCGGCGTCGACTACTCGATGTTCTACCTCCGGCGCGAACGCGAGGAGCGGGCCGCCGGGCGGAGCGAGCGCGCCGCGCTCGAGGTCGCCGCCGCGACCTCCGGGCGGTCGGTGCTCATCTCCGGCCTGACCGTGATGGTCGCGATGGCCGGGATGTTCCTGACGGGCGACGCCACGTTCGCATCGTTCGGCTACGCGACGATGATCGTCGTCGCCGTCGCGATGCTCGGTTCGCTGACGGTGCTCCCCGCCCTGCTCTCGAAGCTCGGCGACCGCGTCGACCGGCTGCACGTCCCGCTCGTCGGCCGGCTGCGCCGCGACAACGGCGAGGGCCGGGTCTGGGGAGCGAATCGTCGACCGCGTCCTGCGCCGGCCGCTGCTGTCCGCGGTGCTCGCGGGCGGCTTGCTGCTGGCGCTTGCCGCTCCGGCGCTTCAGCTGCGAATGGCGACTCCGGGGCCGGACACGTTCCCGAAGTCGCTGCTGGTGGTCAAGACCTACGACCGCATGCAGCAGGCGTTCCCGGGCAGCGCGCTGCCGGCGAACGTCGTCGTCAAGGCACCGAACGTGAACGCGCCTGCCGTCCGCGACGGCGATCGCGCGACTCGAGCACAAGGCGCTCGCGACCGGGCGAGTCGACGAAGCCGATCACGGTCGACACGAACAGCGACGCGCACGGTCGCGAACATCACGCTGCCGATCGAAGGGAACGGAATCGACGCCGCGTCGAAGGCGTCGCTCGCGGTGCTGCGCGACGCCGTCGTCCCGCAGACGGTCGGCGCTGTCGCCGAACACGACGGCCGGCGTCACCGGAGTCACGGCGGAGTGGAAGGACCAGCAGGATCAGATGAAGTCGAAGCTCCCGCTCGTGGTCGGCTTCGTCCTGTTGTTCGCGTTCAGCCTCATGCTGGTCGCGTTCCGCTCGATCGTGATCGCGATCAAGGCGATCGTGCTCAACCTGCTGTCCGTCGCCGCCGCGTACGGCGTGCTGGTGCTCGTCTTCCAGCACGGCTTCGGCAAGGGCCTGCTCGGCTTCAGCTCGACCGCGGGCATCGCGCCCGTCGTGCCGATGCTCCTGTTCGTGATCCTGTTCGGGCTCTCGATGGACTACCACGTCTTCATCGTCAGCCGGATCCGGGAGCTGTTCGATCGTGGCGCGAGCATGGACGACGCGATCGCAGACGGGATCAAGTCCACGGCCGGAGTGGTCACGAGTGCAGCGATCGTCATGGTCGCCGTCTTCTCGATCTTCGCGACCCTCTCGATGCTCATGTTCAAGCAGTTCGGCGTCGGGCTCGCGGTGGCGATCCTGATCGACGCCACGCTTGTTCGAGGCGGTGCTCCTGCCTGCGACCATGAAGCTGCTGGGCGACTGGAACTGGTACCTGCCGCGCTGGCTCGAGTGGCTGCCGACGCTCGGCACCGAGCCTGAGCTCGGCGTAGAGCAGCGCCGGCCCACGTCCGTGGTGGGGACGTCGTAGCCTTGTCCGTGAGGAGGTGACCATGAGCGTCTCGCGTGAGGGTGGCTGCGCCTGCGGAGCGGTTCGCTATCGACTGACGTCCGATCCGCTCTTCGTGCACTGCTGCCATTGCCTGAACTGCCAGCGGCAGACGGGTAGCGCCTTCGTCATCAACCTGCTGATCGAGGGCGACCGCGTGGAGCTGCTCGCGGGCGACCCGCAGCCGGTCGACGTGCCGCGCGACGACGGCGGCACGCAGCGGATCTTCCGCTGCCCGACCTGCCAGGTGGCGGTGTTCAGCGAGTACGGCCGCCCCGAGGTCCGGTTCGTCCGCGGCGGGACGCTCGACGACCCCACGGGCGTCGAGCCCGACGTCCACATCTACACGAGGTCGAAGGTGGGCTGGATCAGCCTCCCGGAGTCGGTGCCGGCGTTCGAGGTCTACTACGACGCGAAAGCCCTGTGGCCGGCCGCCAGCCTCGAGCGGCTCGCGGCAGTCTGGAAGAGCTAGCGCGGGCGCCGACCCTAACGCCAGCCGACGGAGACGACGTCGACTGGCTGCTCGAAGCCCTTCAGGGAGGCGCCTCGAGGCTCCGAGAGAGGGAACGCCGTCTCGACGCCGTCGAGCGTCGCCCGGCTGACGAGGATCTCGCCCGCGCCTGCGGCCGCTCCGATCCGGGCGGCGACGTGCACGCTCTGCCCGCCGAAGTCCGTGAAGTTGGGCCCGGTCTTGAACGCGCCGCCGGCGTGGGCGCCGATCCTGACCCCCGCTGCGAATGCCTCAGAGTCGAGGACGCGCTGGATCGCCACGGCCGCGTCGATTGCGGCGCCGGGCTCGTCGAAGGACGCGAAGAAGCCGTCGCCCGTCTGTTTGATCACGTCCCCGCCGCTCTCGACGATTCGCGCGCGCACGAGCTCGTCGTGTCGGGCGAGCAGCTCCTTCCATTGCTCGTCGCCCAGCGACTCGAGCAGCTTCGTCGAGTCGACCATGTCGGTGAAGAGAAACGTGCGGTCGGCGTCGACTCGCCCGAGGAGCTCGTTGACGCGCTCCTCGTCGAGCTTCGCCCCGAGTCGCTCGAACGTGGTCAAGGCCGCCTGCAGCTCCAGCGTCGCGCTGTCCTCGTCGCCCTGACGGCGGAAGGCGATGCCGAGCAGGGTTCGCGCCTGGGCGGTCTCGTACGGGGCTCCTACCTGCTGCCATTCGTCCCGTGCGCGCTGGAGGTCGCCGGCCGCATCGTTCCAGTTCTGCTCCGAGAGCTTGATCTGGCCAGAGGCGAGGTAGACAGCCGCGTCGAATGCAGGTGCGCGCCGCGCGCCGATCTTGTACGAGTCGACGATCTGCTGGAGCTCCTGGGCGGCCGCGAGGGCCGTCTCGAGGTCGGCTGCCGCGAGCGCGATCTCGACGTGGGCCGGCAGGAGCCGCACGCGCCCCAGGGGCTCGTCGATCTCTCCGAGCGCGCGCGTGATCCCCGAGACGGCGCTTTCGACCCTGCCCTCGGCCAGGTCGAGGAGTGCGAGACCGGGCTGGGGCGAGCGCCCGAGCTCGTTCGCGGTGCGAAACGCCTGGTCGGCGGTCGCGAAGTCGCCTCGCCGGCGTCGGATCTCGCCGATCTCGTAATAGCCGCCTGCGGTGATGATGCGGTCGAAGTCCTGGAGCTCCTCGCACGCGGCGAGGGCCGTCTTCTCGGCCTGGGACCAGTCGCCGCGCAGGCGCATGATCTCGGCGCGGTGAATGCGGCAGGCACCCGGAAAGCCGTTCATGTCGTCCCGCTCGCACCAGCGGTTGGCCGCCTCGGTCCACTCGGCTGCGCGACGGTAGTCGCCAACGTTCTGGCACGACGAGATCGTGACGCAGTAGACCAGCCCGGTCGCGAACGGCCGCAGTTCGCCGGAGACGGCCGAGGTGCTCGCCTCGTCAAGGATCGCGAGCCCCTGCTCGACCTCGCCGCTATGCACCAGCGCTCGGCCCTTGCCGACGAGAGCAAGAACCTGCGTGTCCCGGTCGCCCGTGCGCTTCGCGATCTCGTGCGCTCGCTCGAACTCGGGGAGAGCTGCCCGGACGTTTCCCTCCGCCAGGAGTGTGGTGATCCCGCGCGAGAGCGCGAGATGCCCGTGCTCCGCTGCCTCGGGCAGCCCGTCCAGCAGGCGCTCCGCGTTCGCGAACCAGCCGCGCGAGACGGCGAAGGCGCCCCGGTTCAGGTGATCCCAGAAGAGCGTCAGCGCGAGACGGGCGGCGCCGAACTTGTCGCCTGCCGCCGAGAAGCCCGCGTACGAGCGCTCGCGCAGGCCGATTGCCTCGTCGAGCTTGCCCGTCCACCAGGCCCCGTCGGCGAAGCGCTCGAGGTCGTCCGGCGCCAGGTCGAGCTCGTCCGCGTCCGAATAGGCCTCGTACATGTCGCGCCAGGCATGCCGCCCGGCCGCTTTGCGCGCGCTCTCGACGGGACCGGCCACCCGGCAACGGTATCCGACGTCACGGGCCCCGGACTCGCTGCTAGCTCGACCCTCGGCCCGGGCGCGCGGCCGTCGGCAGGTGCGCGCCTCATGCAAAGATGGACGGCAAGCTCTCTGGAGGAGGTAGGAGATGGCTCTGAAGCTCGGAGACACGGCGCCGGACTTCGCGGCGCAGACGACGGAAGGCGAGATCGGCTTCCACGACTGGATGGGCGATTCGTGGGCTGTCCTCTTCTCGCACCCGAAAGACTTCACCCCCGTCTGCACCACGGAGCTCGGCTACATGGCGAAGATCAAGCCCGAGTTCGACCGGCGAAACGTCAAGGTGATCGGCCTCTCGGTCGACACGACCAGCGACCACGAGCGCTGGGCGCAGGACATCGCCGAGACGCAGGGTGAGGCGCCGAACTACCCGATCATCGGCGATGCGGACTTCAGCATCTCGAAGCTGTACGGGATGCTCGACGGCGAGGTCTCGGGCGACCCGAAGGAGCGGACGCCGGCCGACAACCAGACGGTCCGCAACGTCTTCGTGATCGGCCCGGACAAGAAGGTCAAGCTGATCCTGGTCTACCCGATGACCACTGGGCGGAACTTCGACGAAGTGCTGCGCGTGATCGACTCGCTGCAGCTGACGGCGAGCAACAAGGTCGCGACCCCGGTGAACTGGCACCAGGGCGACGACGTGATCATCGCCGGCTCGGTTTCGGATGACGAGGCGAAGGAGCTCTTCGGCGAATGGGAGTCGCCCAAGCCGTACATCCGCATCGTCCCTCAGCCCCGCTGACGAATCCGACTCGCGGCTCGCGGCCGTAGTTCCTCCCGTGAAGCGAGGAACGGTGATCGTCGCGGCCGTCGGCCTTGTCATCGTGCTGGCGGCCACGGGCTGCGGAGGCACGAGCTCGTCGAGCAAGACCGTGAGCACGGGCGGCAAGGCGACTATCGCCGGTCAGACGGTGAACAACCACGGCACGAAGTCCGTCAGCGGTGGCCAGACGGCGATGGCGCTCGACGACTACTTCTTCAGGCCGACAGTCCTGAGGGGAAAGCCGGGAGCGAGCGTCAAGCTCGAGCTCAAGAACCAGGGCACGGTCGAGCACAACCTGACGATCGCCTCGCAGGGGATCAGCAAGGATCTGGCGGCCGGAGCGGACGCGACAGTCACCGTCACGATCCCGCAATCAGGCGTGGTGGCCTTCTACTGCAAGTACCACAAGAGCATGGGCATGGCCGGGGCGCTCGCGACGAATGACGCCACCGGCATGAGGGAGATCACGCCGGGCACCGGCACGCAGACGACCAACACGTCGACGAACCCCTACGGGTACTAGTCGGGCCACGTCCTAGACTGCGCGCATGGGCGAGGTGATGCCGCCGGCTCTCCAGGACGCGCCGGCAACGCGAATCGAAGGCGTCGAGCTCGCCCGCGTCACGCCGTACGTCGACCACCGCGGCTCGCTGAGCGAGATCGTCAACTTCGACCACCCGTTCTGGCGGGAGGAAGTCAGCTACGCGTACTGCATCACGATCCGGCCCGGCCGCATCAAGGGCTGGGGGATGCACAAGCTCCAGGCCGATCGCTATTTCCTGGTCGGCGGCTCGGTCCGGACTGTGCTCTACGACGGCCGAACGGAGTCGCCGACGTTCGGCAGCTTCGAGGAGCACAGCCTGACGAGCTCGGCCTCGGGCCTCCTGCGGATTCCGCCGGGCGTGTGGCACGCGAGCCAGAACTGGGGCGAGGACGAGGCCGCGATCGTCAACTTCCCGACCCGGCCGTACGATCGCGAGACGCCGGACAAGTACCGGATCGACCCGCATTCGGACGAGATCCCGTTCGACTGGTCGCTGCCCGACGGCTAGCCACCGTCCCGGTCCATAAGTTCACCGAGCCGGGTGCGCTTTCGTCCCCCGCCTCCACTGACCTTCCGCTTCCGCGTAGAGCCTTCAGAGACAGCTTCGACCTACTCGCGTCCCGTACTCGGTGCAAGCGGCAACCTAGAGCCCCCGGGGGTCGAACGCAAGGGTCCGGAAAGCCGAAGTTCGGAAAGTGCGGACGATTTGTTTTTTCGCGGTCGGCGAGTCAGGCGTCGAGCTCCCGGAGGAACGAGCCGCCGCCGATGATCCGGTCGGCGGACTGGCCCGCTCGTGCACGCAGCTCGCGGTCGGAGGTGACGAGCCACGCGGCCGGGTAGCGGGGCGCCTCGCGGGCCAGCCAGTCGTCCGCGCTCTCCTTGCCGGACCCGACGAGCGTGCTCCGCCCGCCCAGCTGCTCGACGCCGACGACCCCGCCGGGCGCCGTTCCGTCGAAGACCACGACGATCTCATGGTCGTGGCGCTCGGCCCACTCGCGGCAGCGTTGGACGAGCTCCTGCTCGGGGACATTCGGCCACTGCGAGCGGAGCACGTTGCGGGCGTCGATCAGAACGGTGGCCACAGGCTGTTTTCTCGCTGTTCTATGCGGTTTCATCGAGCGCGGCACGGAGGGTGGTCACGTAGCCGGAGAGCTCTGCGGCGCCGCGCTCGGCGGCCTCGAGCGCGCTCGTGCCGACGACGATCCCGTCGGTCAGCTCCGCGGCGGCTCGCGCCTGGTCGGGTGTCGAGATTCCGAAGCCCGCGTAGAGGGGCAGCTCGGTCGCACGGCGGGCGCGGTCCACGAGCCCGGCGAGAGCGGGGGAGAGCTCGTCGCGCGCACCGGTCGTCCCGGTGACGGTGACGAGGTAGAGCCAGCCGTCGGTCTGCTCGGCGGCGAGGCGGATTCGCGCGTCTGTCGAAGTCGGGGCGACGAGCTGGATGCGCCGAAGCTGCGGGCGCTCGTCCGCGGGGAGGTCGGCGACGATCAAGCTCGTCGCGCCGACCGCCTGTGCGTCGGCGGCGAAGCGGTCCCAGCCATAGGCCTCGAGCAGCGAGGAGTAGGTCATCGGGACGAGCGGTGTCTCGGGGAGGCGGGCGCGGGTCTCGGCCAGGCCTTCGAGGCAGGCCCCGGTTCGCATTCCTTCGGCGAGCGCCCGTTCGGCCGCCCGGCGGATGACCGGGCCGTCTGCGAGCGGGTCCGAGAAGGGAAAACCGAGCTCGACCAGGTCGGCGCCGCCCTCGACCGCGGCCTCGGCGAGCTGCGGCGTCTCCGGGCCGCTCATCAGGTAGACGGCGAGCTGCTTTCTCAACGCCTAGGCGGGTGCGCCGAGCACCTGGTCGAGATCCTTGTCTCCTCGCCCCGAGAGGCACACGAGCACCAGCTCCTCGTCGAGTTCCGCCACCCGAGCCAGCGCGTGGGCGGGCTCCAATGCCGGGAGGATCCCTTCCGTTTGCGCGAGCCGTCGGAACGCGGCCAGCGCCTCTTCGTCCGAGGCGCTCACGTAGGTCGCGCGGCCGCTGTCGCGCAGAAACGCATGCTCTGGGCCGACGCCCGGGTAGTCGAGGCCGGCCGAGATCGACTCGGCGTCGAGGACCTGCCCGTCCTCGTCGGCGAGCACCGCCGAGCGCGAGCCGTGAAGAACAGAGGTCCGGCCGGCGCCAAGGCTTGCTGCGCCGCCGGCTTCGACGCCGAGGAGCTTCACCTCGGGGTCGTCGAGGAAGCCGGCGAAGAGGCCGATCGCATTCGAGCCGCCTCCGACGCACGCGACCGCGATCTCCGGCAGCCGGCGCTCCGCCTCGAGGATCTGCTCGCGCGCCTCGCGCCCGACGACCGACTGCAGCTCCCGGACGAGCTCGGGGTAGGGGTGCGGGCCGACGCAGGAGCCGATCAAGTAGTGCGTGGTCTCGACGGTCGCGATCCAGTCGCGGATCGCCTCGCTCGTCGCTTCCTTCAACGTCCGCTTGCCGAACTCGACCGGTCGCACCTCCGCCCCGAGCAGGCCCATCCGCTCGACGTTCGGATGCTGGCGACGCATGTCCTCCTCGCCCATGTAGACGACGCACTCGAGGCCGAAGCGCGCACAGACGGTTGCTGCGGCGACGCCGTGCTGCCCGGCTCCCGTCTCGGCGACGATTCGTCGCTTGCCGAGGCGGACGGCGAGCAGCGCCTGCCCGAGCGCGTTGTTCAGCTTGTGCGCGCCCGTGTGCAGGAGGTCCTCGCGCTTGAGGTAGAGGCGCTTGTCCGGCGCGAAGCGCTCGGCGAGCGTCAGCGGGGTCGGGCGGCCCGCGTACGTGCGGCCCAGCTCGTTCAGCTCCGCGCGGAAGGCCGGGTCGGCCCACGCTTCGCGCCAGCCCGCCTCGAGCTCGTCCAGCGCCGGGATCAGCGTCTCCGGGACGAAGCGTCCTCCGTACTCGCCGTACGTCAGCTGCACCGCGCGGCCTCCACGTATGCGCGCACGCGCGCGTGGTCTTTGACGCCGGGCTCGACCTCGAGGCTCGAGCTTGCATCCACGGCCCAGGGGCGGACCGCCGCGATCGCCTCGCCTACGTTCTCGGGCGAGAGGCCGCCCGCGAGGACGACCCGGCCCTCGACGGCGCGGGCGCGCTCGAAATGGCCCGGATCCTCCTGCTGCCAGGGGCGGTCGACGACCTTCGCCACTTCGCGTCCGTCTTTGAGGAGCACGCCGTCGCGCCCTCGGTGGCCGTTCTCGCGCGGGTAGAGCTGGACGAGGTCGGCCTCCCCGTCGCTCGCCTCGCCCACGTGGACAGCGACCGACAGCATCGTCTCGGGAACCGGCAGAACGCGCGCGGCCCGGCGTGGGCTTTCCTCGGCGAGCACGAACCCGGCGAGGTCCGCGCCCGCGTCGGCGGCCACGGCGACGTCCTCCTCGCGCGTCAGGCCGCAGACCTTGACCAGCGGCCGTGAGATCAGCTCCTCGAGCTTCGCCGCAGGATCGCTCGCGCGCATCAGCGTCGAGCCGACGAGGATCGCGTCGACGCCGGCCAGCTCCGCCTCGGCACCCTGCGCGCGGGAGGCGATCGCGCTCTCGGCGACGACCACGCGGTCCCGGGGCGCACGCTCGACGAGCTCGAGCTGAGCGCGGCGGTCGATCTCGAAGGTTCCGAGGTCGCGCGCGTTGATGCCGATCACCTCGGCGCCGAGCGCGACGGCCCGGTCGAGCTCGCTCGTGTCGTGGGCCTCGACCAGCGCGTCGAGACCGAGCCCCGCCGCGTGTGCCAGGAGCTCGCTCGCTCGGGCGTCGTCGAGGTCGCGCAGCAGGAGCAGGACCGCGTCCGCGCCGGCGCGGCGAAGCTCCTCGAGATCCTGGGCGTTCGAGAAGAAGCCCTTCGCGAGCAGCGGCACCGCGCTTTCGGCACGAGCGGCCGCGAGATCCGCGATCGATCCGCCGAAGCGCTCGTCGACCAGTACCGAGACCGCGGCGGCGCCGGCTCGCTCGAAGGCGACCGCGAGCAGCGCGGGGTCGGCATCTGGGCGGAGCTCGCCGGCGGACGGCGAGCGGCGCTTCACCTCTGCGATCGCCCCGAGGCCGGGCGCTGCAAGGGCGTCGCGGAAGACACCCACTACGCCGTCACCTCCGGGGCCTGTGAGAACTCGATCAGTTCCGCGAGCCTCGACGCGGCGGCGCCCGAGTCGACCGCCTCCTGCGCGAAGCCGAGCCCGTCGCGGAGGTCGCGGGCGTGGCCGGCCGCGGCGATTGCGCCTGCCGCGTTCAGGAGGATCGCCGACCGGCGCCCACCGTTCTCTCCCGCGAAGACGGAGTGGATCGCTGCGGCGTTCTCGTCGGGCGAGCCCCCGCGGAGCTCGCTCGGGTCGCAGCGAGGGACGCCGAGCTCGAGTGGGTCGATCTCGCGCTCGTGCACATCCCCGTCGACCACCTCGCAGACGAGATTCGGGCCGCAAGGCGAGAGCTCGTCGATCCCGCCCGCGCCGTGGACGACGAAGGCTCGCCGCGCGCCGAGCTGCGCAAGCACATCCGCAATCGTCGGGACGAGGGACGCCGAGTAGACGCCGACCACCTGCGCGCGGGCGCCGGCCGGGTTCGTGAGCGGCCCGAGGACGTTGAAGACCGTCCGCGTCGCCAGCTCGCGCCGGACGGGCGCCGCGTGGCGCATCGCGGGGTGATGGGTCGTCGCGAACAGGAAGCCGAAGCCGAGCTCGTCGATCGAGCGCTCGATCCGGGCGGGCGGCAGTTCCAGCCGGAAGCCGAGCGCCTCGAGGACGTCGGCCGAGCCCGAGGCCGACGAGACGGCGCGGTTCCCGTGCTTGGCGACACCCGCTCCGGCGGCGGCAGCCACGAGCGCGGCGCCGGTCGAGATGTTGATCGTGCTCGCCCCGTCGCCGCCGGTGCCGGCGGTGTCGACGAGATCAGCCCGCGCGGGCCGAACCTCGAGCACGTGCGCGCGCATCGCCTCCGCGCACCCGGCGATCTCCTCGGCCGTCTCGCCCTTCATCCGCAGCGCCACGAGCAGCGCGCCGATCTGCGCAGGCGTCGCCTCGCCCTCCATCACCTCGTTCATGACCGAGCGCGCCTCGTCCCGGGAGAGGCTGTGGCCGTCGAGGAGCCGGGCGAGCGCCTGCTGGATGGTCATCGCGACCTCTCCAGGAAGTTCTTCGCCAGCTCGGGGCCGACCGGCGTGAGCACGGACTCGGGATGGAACTGGACGCCGTCGACGGGAAGCTCGCGGTGCCGGACCGCCATCACCTCGTCGTCGGCGCACGTGGCCGACACTTCGAGGCAGTCGGGGACGGCGGTCACCGCGAGCGAGTGGTAGCGGCCGGCCTCGAAGGGCTGCGGCAGGCCTTCGAAGAGCCCCCGGCCGTCGTGTCTGATCTCGCTCGGCTTGCCGTGGACGAGCCGCTTCGCGAGGTCGACCTCGCCGCCGAAGGCCTCGACGATCGCCTGGTGGCCGAGACAGACGCCGAGTGTCGGGACGCGGCCGCCGAGGCGGCGAACGAGCTCGACGCTCACGCCTGCGTCGGCCGGGCGGCCAGGCCCGGGGGAGATGAGCAGATGTGAGGGCGCGAGGCGCTCGGCCTCGTCCGGGTCGATCGCGTCGTTCCGGCGGACGACCACCTCCGCGCCGAGCTCGCCGAAGAGGTGGGCGAGGTTGTAGGTGAACGAGTCGTAGTTGTCGATCAGAAGGATCACGCGCGCGCCTCCGCGAGCTCGATCGCCATCTCCAAGGCTGCCAGCTTGCGCAGGCACTCGTCGTGCTCGGCTCCGGGGTCGGAGTCCGCGACGATCCCCGCGCCGGCCTGCAGTAGCGCGACGCCGTCGGCGAGCACGATCGTCCGGATCGCGATGCAGGCGTCGAGCGCCTCGCCCGGGAGCGCGTACAGGACCGCGCCCGCGTACGGGCCGCGCCGGTAGCCCTCGAGCTCCGAGATCAACTGCATCGCCCGGACCTTCGGCGCCCCCGAGACCGTCCCCGCCGGGAAGCAGGCGCGGAGCAGGTCGAAATGAGAAACGCCTTCTTGCAGCTCGCCGACGACCTCCGACACGAGATGGGTGACGTGCGAGAAGCGCTCGGGCTCGAGAAAGCGCTCGAGGCGGACGGTTCCGGGCCGGCAGACGCGGGAGAGGTCGTTGCGCCCGAGGTCGACGAGCATCACGTGCTCGGCACGGTCCTTCTCCGAGTCGAGCAGCCGCTCGGCGTCGCCCTCTCCCGGCCTGGTCGTGCCGGCGATCGGGTTGAGCGAGGCTGCGCGGCCTTCTGCCTTGACGAGCGTCTCGGGCGAGGAGCCGACCAGCGCGAGCCCGTCGAGCTCGAGCAGGAACAGGTACGGCGAAGGGTTGACGCGACGCAGCGAGCGGTACAGCTCGATTGCTGTCGCCGAGGTCGGGCGCTCGGCGCGCTGCGAGAGGACGATCTGGAAGGCGTCTCCCACGCGGATGTGCTCCTTGGCTGCGACGACGGCGCGCTCGTACTCGTGTCGGCCGGGCAGGCGCCGCGTCGAGCCGGCCGGTCGGCCTGAGCTCGACTCCAGCGGCGGCTGCGGCCCTGTGAGCAGGTCGGAGACGTTCCCAGGGTTGCCGGCCAGCACCTCGGCCATCCCGAGGACGTGGTCGAAGCGGACGAGTGTGTCTGCGACGACGAAACGGCTCTCGGGGAGGTCGCGACCCGCGTCCGGCAGCGTCACGGTCGGCTCGAGCGTCGCGGCGTGGTCGTAGCCGAGATAGCCGACGCACGGGGAGCCCCGATTCCTCGGCCTCGTGGAAGCCGAGCAGCCGCGAGCCGCAGCCGACGAACGAGTGGCGCCCGAGCCGTCCGTGCTCGACCGACTCGAGCAGAAAGGCAGCCCGCGCCCCGTCGCGCAGCCGGAGGTAGGCCCCGAGCGGGGTGAGGAGGTCGGTCGAGATGACGGTGAGTGCATTCATGTCTGCAATACGAAAAGACCCTCCGGCTGGAAGGTCTGTGTGAGCGGAACGAGGTTACGTCAGATCAGGTCAGGCGACGCTCCCGCCCCGCTCGTGGCGCCAGGCCCAGCCCCAGGTGTGCGAGACGGTGGTCATCTGGCCTCAGGGTAGGCGCCGCCGCCCGTCTCCGTCAAGGGACAGGGCCTAGGCACCGCTCGCGGTGCCGTCCTCAGTGCGTGCGGGCCTCCGCGCGCACGTCTGAAATGGCCGGTCGGCCGGATTCTGGAGCCGAAGCCGCCGTTGTTACGCTGGTTGCGATGCCGCGTTCCGTGATCGTCTCGGCCGTTCGCACTCCCTTCGGCAAGCTCGGCGGCTCGCTCGTCGACTACCAGGCGACCGCCCTCGGCGCGATCGCGGTCCGCGCCGCGCTCGACCGGGCCGGCGTCGAGAACGAGGAGGTCGAGTACGCGATCATGGGCCAGGTGCTCCAGGGCGGGGCCGGCCAGGCGCCCGCGCGCCAGGCGACAGTCGGCGCCGGGCTGCCGGTCGAGGTGCCTTCGGACACGATCAACAAGGTCTGCGCGTCCTCGATCCGGGCGGTCGAGATCGCCGACCAGATGATCCGCGCGGGCGATGTCGAGGTCGTCGTCGCCGGGGGGATGGAGTCGATGTCGAACGCGCCCTACGTGCTCAAGCAGGCGCGCTTCGGCTACCGACTCGGCGACGGGACGCTGATCGACCTGATGACCCACGACGGGCTCACGTCGACGTTCGACAACCGGCACATGGTCGAGCAGGCGTCGTTCGTGTCGCGGGAGCTCGGGATCTCACGGGAGGAGCAGGACCGCTGGGCGCTGCGCTCGCAGGAGCGGGCGGTGAAGGCGATCGACGAGGGACTGTTCGAGCCGGAGATCGCGCCGGTCGGAGACTTCGCCGTCGATGAGGGGCCGCGGCGCGACACCTCGCTCGAGAAGCTCGCGAGCCTGAAGCCCGTCTTCGATCCTGAAGGGACGACGACCGCGGGGAACGCACCCGGTGTGAACGACGGTGCGGGAGCGCTCGTCGTGACGAGTGACGAGTTCGCCAAGAAGCGCGGCCTCGAGGTGCTGGCGACGATCGTCTCGCAGGGCTACGTCGCCGACGAGTACGCGTATCTCGCGCGCACGCCCGCGAAGGCCGGGGCGATCGCGCTCGACAAGGCCGGCAAGACGATCGACGACGTCGAGCGGGTCGAGCTGAACGAGGCCTTCTCTTCGGTCGCGGTCAACTCGACGAAGATGCTCGGCGCCGACCCTGACCGCGTGAACGTGAACGGCGGAGCGGTCGCGCTCGGCCATCCGATCGGCGCCTCGGGCGCGCGGATCCTGGCGACGATGATCCACGAGCTGCGCCGGAACGGCGGCGGCCTGGGTCTAGCGGCGATCTGCTCGGGCGGCGGCCAGGGCGACGCGATCCTGCTCGAGGTATAGCCCATGAGGTTCGAGCACGTGCTCGTCGTCGGGGCGGGTCAGATGGGAGGCGGGATCGCGCAGGTGGTCGCCGCTTCCGGGCGGCGCGTGTCGCTGCTCGACGCGGCGCCGGGCGCCGTCGAGCGCGGGCTCGAGACGATGCGCAAGAGCCTGGACAGGCTGGCCGAGAAGGGCGAGCCCGACCCGGACGAGGTCCTGGCGCGGGTCGAGCCGGTCGACGACCTCGTTCCCACCGACCTGATGATCGAGGCGGTCGTCGAGGACGCGGCCGTGAAAGAGGACGTCTTTCGACGCGCGGATGCGGCCTTCCCGGTCGACGCGATCCTCGCCTCGAACACCTCGTCGATCCCGATCGGCTCGCTCGCCGCAGCCACCTCGCGCCCCGATCGCGTGATCGGCATGCACTTCTTCAACCCGGTGCCGCTGCTGCAACTCGTCGAGATCGTCCGCGGGCGCGAGACCTCCGACGAGACGGCCGAGGCGATCACCGAGCTCGCGCGTGAGCTCGGCAAGACGCCGGCCGTGGCGAACGACTTCCCAGGCTTCGTCTCGAACCGGATCCTGATGCCCTTCCTCAACGAGGCGATCCAGGCGCTCGAGGAGGGGGTCGCCGAGGCGGAGGCGATCGACACGATTGCGAAGCTCGGCTTCAACCACCCGCTCGGCCCGCTCGCCCTGGCCGACCTGATCGGCCTCGACACATGCGTCGCGATCATGGAGGTGCTTCACGACGGGCTCGGCGACGAGCGGTACGCGCCGAGGCCGCTACTGCGAGAGCTCGTCGCGGCGGGCAAGCTCGGGCGCAAGTCCGGCGAGGGCTTCTACAGCTACTAGACGGTGGGGCCCTCGGGGCCCTCGCGCGCAGTCTGGTGCCAGAGCACGATCTTCCCGTCGACGACCCGGAAGATGGCGGTGACGCGCTTGCCCGGCCCGTCACAGCGGCTGTTGCGCCGATCGGCGAGGCGGAACGTGGCGGTCACGATCTGCCCGCGGCTGTGAATCGACGTGATCAGGCCCGAGCACGGCAGCGCGGCGTTCCAATCCACCGCGTCCTGATGCGTCTTCAGCCGCAGGACGCTCTGGCCCTGGACGACCTTCGCGTTGGGGGCGAACAGGTTCGCGGCGGTGTTGTTGTCGTCCTCGTTCAGTGCCTGGCTCCACGCGCGGACCACGCTCTCGGTCGAGGGCGGCCCGGAGCCGCAGCCCGCCAGGACGGCGATCGCGAGAAGTAGGCCGAAGAGGCGTGCGGCTCTCAGGCCAGTGCCTCCCACACGAGAGTGGTCCACTCGGCCGAACCGGCGTACTGCCAGCCGCGCTGGACGATCCGCTCCTGCTCCTGCGGAAGCACCTGCGGATCGGAGCACCAGCTCCACGGCAGCGTCGCGAACGCAGTTCCGGAGGGCAAAGCGCGGCCGACTATACCGAGCGAAGGGCGGAACGCTTACCCGCCGACGAGCGGCCCAGGGCTCTGTTAGTAGCCGCCTCCGCCTCCGCCCGATACGAGGACGAGTACGACGATGAGAGCGGCGATGGCGATCAGTGCTCCGCTGATCCAGAGCGTCTTGCGGGAGAATTCCATGTTCTCACCCCCTTTTGAACATGAATACGACTGTCGCGGAACGGCGGTTCACCGTTCACGAGGCCCTAGCAGAGCGGCCAGCAATCCGGTCGACCCCCGCTTCGGAGCTCGACCGCCAGTAACACCAGCAGCCAGCCAACCGGAACGAGCCCGTACCACCGAGAACCGGACCACCACCGCCAGACGACGACCCCGAAGACGGCGAGCCAGGAAATGCCCGCGAGCAGAAAGACGTCGGCGGACGCCGGCGGGAACGAGCTAAAGAACGCCGACATGAACCAGATGCCAAACCAGACGACTCCAAACACGACGTGCATGGCCAGAACGGCGGCGACAGGCGCGGCACTTCTGTGCCGTTCCTGAGCCTGGACCGGTTCCATGTGCTGACGCTCCTTGCTTGTACTACCTGCGACGTGCGGAAGTATGGATGGCCGCGCCGCGCGGAGGGCCGGTGGAGTCGAAGGCGCCCATATACTCGCTTCCGATGGCGTCCCGATCGGCGCTCAACCGCGCGTGTGGCGCTTGCTCGACCCTCGACGCCGGTTCGTGCGACGAAGCTGAGCGCCTAGCGTGAATTTCTCCCTCAGCGACGACCAGCGCGAGATCCAGACACTCGCGCGCGAGTTCGCCGAGGTCGAGATCGCGCCGAACGCTGCCGCCTGGGACCGGGCGCATGGCTTCCCGCGTGAGTTGCTCGGGAAGCTCGGCGGGCTCGGGCTGCTCGGGGTGTGCGTTCCGGAGGAGCTCGGCGGGGCCGGGGCAGACTTCCTGTCGTACGTTCTCGTGCTCGAGGAGCTCTCGCGAGCGGATGCCGGTGTGGGGGTGACGGTCGCCGTGCACACGAGCGCCGTGGCGCTGCCGATTCTCGCCTTCGGCACTGACGATCAGCGCGGCCGGTTCGTCCCCCCGCTCGCGCGTGGCGAGGCGATCGGAGCCTTTGCATTGACGGAGCCGGAGGCCGGCTCGGACGCGGGGTCGCTGCGAACGGCGGCCGTGGAGAACGGCGACGGCTGGAGGATCTCCGGCTCGAAACAGTGGATCACGAACGGCGGCTTCGGTGGCACGGTGCTGCTCTTCGCGCGCACGGACCCGGACACCCCCGGGGCGAAGGGCGTCTCTGCGTTCATCCTCGACGGCGATCAGGTGCGGGTAACACGCGAGGAGGAGAAGCTCGGGCTCAACTCGTCCTCGACGGTCGATCTCGTGCTCGAGGACGTCGAGGCGGGGCGCGATCGTTTGCTCCACGAGGAAGGGAAGGGTTTCAACGTCGCGATGGCGACGCTCGACGGAGGCCGAATCGGGATCGCGGCCCAGGCGCTGGGGATCGCCCAGGCTGCGTATGACACGGCGCGGGAGTACGCGCTCGAACGGCGTCAGTTCGGCAGGCGGATCGCCGAGTTCCAGGCGATCCAGTGGAAGCTCGCCGACATGTCGACCGAGATCGACGCGGCACGCCTCCTCGTGTACCGGGCGGCGTGGCTGAAGCAGGAGGGCCGGCCGCACGCGGAGGAGGGCGCGAAGGCGAAGCTGTTCGCCTCCGAGATGGCGCGCCGGCAAACGGCCGAGGCGATCCAGGTGCTCGGCGGCTACGGGTACACGAAGGAGTTCCCGGTCGAGCGCTACTACCGCGACGCGAAGATCACGGAGATCTACGAGGGGACGAACGAGATCCAGCGCCTCGTGATCGCACGTTCCATCCTCGGCCTGCAACGGCACGAGCTCGCCCAGGGATGACGGGCGGCGATTGGACAGCCGGCGCTTTGGATGTTCACGCGCGTCACCAGGGATCCCACCACCCCTCCCACCGGCAGCGTAGATCCGGAGGTGTCACGTGTCTGTGACGAGAGCGCGCTGGGTGTGTGACGTTCCGTCCCCAGGTGGCCGACGGGCAAGACTGGCGCAATGAGCCGGAAACGCGACGAGCCGGTCCGCCTGACGAGGATCTACACGCGGGGCGGCGACAAGGGCGAGACCAGTCTCGGCGACGGCTCGCGTGTCCCGAAGCTCGACCCGCGCGTGGGGGCCTACGGCGCGGTCGACGAGCTGAATGCGCAGATCGGCGTCGCGCTCGCAGGCGGGGTCCCAAACGCGCTACGCGAGCCGCTCGAGCGCGTGCAAAACGAGCTCTTCGACCTCGGCGCCGACCTCTCCGTCCCGTACGCCGAGGACGACGACCGCCTCCGGATCGAGCAGGGTCAGATCGACGGGCTCGAGCGCCTCTGCGACCGCTTCAACGCCGACCTTCCCGAGCTGAAGAGCTTCGTGCTCCCCGGCGGCACTGAGGCCGCCGCCCGCCTGCACGTGGCGCGCACGGTCTGCCGGCGCGCCGAGCGCGCGGTTCTCGCAGCGGCTGCCGAGATGCGCGTCAATCCGCTCGCCACCGCCTATCTGAATCGGCTCTCGGACCTGCTGTTCATCCTCGCCCGCGCGGCCAATGCCGACGGTGAGGAGCCGCTCTGGAAGCCGGGTGCCTCGCGGCCTACCTGATCGGCGTGATCTTCCCTGCCAGGACGAGGCTGCGCGCGGTCTGGCCCGAGGGCGAGTAGACCTCGACCTGGTAGCCCTTGCCCGGATAGCCGAAGTAGACGCTCGTCGGCTTCGCGGGGCTGAAGACGGCGAGGCCGTCGCCGGCGATCCCGAGCGAGACCGATCCGTGACGCTTGGCCACACGCTTGAGATCGGCGAACGCGCCTGGCTGCGCATACGTGCCGACCACGAGGAAGTTCGCTCTCCGATCGCCTGCCCGGACGCCGCTCGGGAGGTAGCGAACGTAGGTCCGGCCTCCGGTGGTGTTCGTCAGCTCGTAGGAGTAGCCACTCTTCGGCCCCGCCCAGTAGAGCGGGTGGTCGAGCGAGCTCGCCAGCCGCTCGAGCTGCGTCTGCGAGACGAGGGCCGGCCCGCTGTCGGGCGCGGGAACAGACGTCGCCTGCGAATGACCTCGGAGCAGAAGCCAGCCCACGACGCCGGCCGCCGCCGCGACCGCGACCGCAAGCACGACAAGCTGGACGTGTCCGCGCCGTTGGCGGGGCGCGTCAAGCCTCTCTTGCGCGATGCTCTCCATCGGCCCCGGGTTTCCCGTTCCTGACCGCTGTTCCTGCCAAACCTGATCGAGCTGACTCATGCCTCTCCTTTGTGTGCCGGCCTAGGCCAGCTTCCTTGCGCGTAGGAGCGAGCCGGCCCTCGTCGTCGAGGTCCTACCTGCTCCGGCGATGTTGTTTGCAAAGCGGAACTGCACCGTCCCGGCCGCGGTCGGGCGAAGCATCATCTTGATCATCAGCGGACGCGGCTCGTTCACGGCGCTCGTGCCCACGCCGATGGCAGCTGCGAAGTTGGTGATCGCGGCCATCCTGATCCCGGTCGAGACCAGAATGGCGTTGCTGTCGAGGACCCAGCCGATGTAGCTGTGCCAACCGGAGCTCGACGGGAAGCTGAAGTCGCACTTGTAGTCGCCCGCGTTGTCGTTTCCCGAGTACACGAGCAGGAGCTGGACGTACCAGACCTCGCCGGCGGCGACGTTGAACTTGAGCTCGGTGTCGTTCTGGAGCGTCGCGTTGTTCGTCACCGTCTGGTCGGCCGACTTCGAGATGTTGACGTCCCAGTAGCTCGGACCGGCTGCGCCGATCGCGCCGACGGCGCCTGTTGCGCCCTTGGCGCCGGTGACGCCCTTGGCGCCGGTTGTGCCTTTCGCGCCGGTGACGCCCTTCGCCCCGGTCACGCCCTTGATGCCGGTGACGCCCTTGATGCCGGTGGTGCCCTTCGTGCCCGTCGTCCCCTTGAAGCCGGTCGTGCCCTTGGCGCCGGTGACGCCCTTCGCCCCGGTTGCTCCCTTGGCTCCGGTCGGGCCTTTGGCTCCAGCCGGGCCGGTCACACCCTTGGCGCCGGTGACGCCCTTGGCTCCGGTCACGCCCTTGAGCCCGGTGACGCCCTTCGCGCCGGTCGGACCTTTGGCGCCTGTCACGCCCTTGGCCCCGGTGACGCCCTTCGCGCCCGTTGTGCCCTTGGCGCCGGTTGTGCCCTTGGCTCCGGTCACGCCCTTCGCGCCGGTCGTGCCTTTCGCGCCTGTCACGCCCTTGGCGCCGGTCGTGCCCTTGGCCCCGGTCGTGCCCCTGGCTCCTGTGGTGCCCTTCGCGCCGGTCACGCCGTTCGCCCCGGTGACGCCCTTCGCGCCCTGAGCTCCAGTCGGTCCCTTCGCGCCCGCCGGCCCCTGCGACCCCGTCGCTCCCTTCGACCCCGTGCTGCCCTTCGCGCCGGTCACGCCCTTGGCTCCTGTCGTTCCATTGGCCCCCGTGACGCCCTTCGCCCCGGTCGTCCCCTTGGCGCCGGTGACGCCTTTGGCGCCGGTGACGCCCTTGGCGCCGGTTGTGCCCTTCGCGCCGGTGACGCCGTTGGCTCCGGTCACGCCGTTGGCCCCGGTTGTGCCCTTCGCCCCGGTCACGCCCTTGGCCCCGGTCACGCCCTTGGCCCCGGTCACGCCCTTGGCCCCGGTCACGCCCTTGGCCCCGGTTGTGCCCTTGGGCCCCTGTGCTCCGGTCGGTCCCTGGGCACCCGCCGGCCCCTGCGCGCCGGTTACGCCCTTGGCCCCGGTCACGCCCTTGGCCCCGGTAACGCCCTTGGCGCCGGTTACGCCCTTGGCGCCGGTTACGCCCTTGGCGCCGGTGACACCTTTCGCCCCGGTCGAGCCCTTCGCCCCGGTCACGCCCTTGGCGCCCTGGGCGCCGGTCACTCCCTGTAGGCCTGCAGGGCCCTGTGCGCCGGTTACGCCCTTCGCCCCGGTTGTGCCCTTCAGTCCCTGTGCCCCGGTTACGCCCTTGGCCCCGGTTACACCCTTGGCGCCCTGGGCACCGGTTGTGCCCTTCGCCCCGGCCGCGCCGGTTGTGCCCTTCAGTCCCTGTGCCCCGGTTGTGCCCTTGGCGCCGGTTACACCCTTGGCGCCCTGGGCACCGGTCGGCCCCTGGGCTCCGGCCGGGCCCTGCGCGCCGGTCGTCCCCTTAGCGCCCTGCGCCCCGGTTACGCCCTTGGCCCCGGTTGCGCCCTTGCTGCCCTGAGCTCCGGTTACGCCCTTGGCCCCGGTTATGCCCTTGGCGCCCTGGGCACCGGTCGGTCCCTGGGCTCCGGCCGGGCCCTGCGCGCCGGTTGTGCCCTTGGCGCCCTGGGTGCCGGTTACGCCCTTGGCCCCGGTTGTGCCCTTGGCGCCCTGCGAGCCGGTGGCGCCCTTGGCCCCGGTTGTGCCTTTCAGTCCCTGGGCGCCGGTGGTGCCCTTCAATCCCTGTGTCCCGGTTGCGCCCTTGGCGCCGGTTGCGCCCTTTGCGCCCTGCGCTCCGCTTGTGCCCTTGGCCCCGGTTGTGCCCTTCTGGCCGGCCGGTCCCTGCGAGCCGGTCGCGCCCTTGGCTCCCTGGGTGCCGGTTGTGCCCTTGGCGCCCTTGGCCCCGGTCGGTCCCTTGGGCCCGGCCGGGCCCTGCGCGCCGGTTGTGCCCGTCTGTCCCTGGGCGCCGATCAGCCCCTGCAGGCCGATCGGGCCCTGCGGGCCGGTTGCCCCGGTCGGGCCTGGATCGCCCTTGGCCGTAGCGCTGCCCGGAATCCCTTCTGCTCCCTGTCTGCCCCGCGGGCCGGGCTTGCCCTTCGCCCCGGTGTGCCCGGCTGCTCCCTCGGCTCCTGCCAAGCCCGGCGAGCCGCCGAGGCCGCGTGTGCCTGTGGCTCCGGTCGGGCCGCGCAGGCCGCGCCTGCCGATCCTGCTGCGCCTGCCGCTCTGCCTCTGCCCGCTGCCAGGGTGGCCGCCGTTGAGGACGACGTTCGAGAGCGGCTGGTTGCCTGCTCCGAGCGAGTGCCCGGAGGAGGCGTTGCCGTGGAAGACGGCTGCGCCTGCTGCCAGGGAGAGCGCGAGCAGGAGCAGGAACAGAACGGGGCCGTTGAGGTGGCGCCGCAACTTCATCTTCGCGCTACGCCAGCTTCTTGGCTCGAAGGATCGAGCCGGCCTTGGTGATCGAGTTGACGCCGGCTCCCGCCGTGTTGTTCGCGAAGCGGAACTGGACGGTCCCGGCTGCCGTCGGCCGAATCATCATCTCCAGGCTGAACGTGCGTGGAGTGCTCGCCGCATCGGTGCCGAGGCCGACCGCAGCCGCAAAGTTCGTGATCGTCACCATCTGGATCCCGGTCGAGACGTTGATGGCGTCCGCGGTGGTGTTGTCTCCGACGTAGCTGTACCAACCGGAGCTCGACGGGAAGCTGAAGTCGCACTTGTAGTCGCCGGTCGTGCTGTTGCCGGCGTACGAGAGCAGAAGCTGCACGTACCACATCTCGCCTGCGCCGACGTTGAACTTCAGCGTGCTGTCGTTCTGAAGCGTCGCGTTGTTCGTCACCGTCTGGTCGGAGGCCTTCGTGATCTCGGTGTCCCAGTAGCCGGGTCCTTGCGCGCCCGTGGCGCCCTTGGCGCCGGTTACGCCCTTGGCACCGGTGACGCCCTTTGCGCCGGTGACGCCCTTGGCGCCGGTCGGGCCTTTCGCGCCCGTCGGCCCCTTGGCGCCGGTTGTGCCCTTCGTGCCGGTCGTGCCCTTCGTGCCGGTCACGCCCTTGGCGCCGGTCGTTCCCTTGGCGCCCGTCGGGCCCTTGGCCCCGGCCGGACCGGTCGCGCCTTTCGCACCCGTCGCGCCCTTAGCGCCGGTGACGCCCTTAGCGCCGGTGACGCCCTTGGCCCCGGTCACGCCCTTCGCCCCGGTCACGCCCTTGGCGCCGGTGACACCCTTGGCCCCGGTCACGCCCTTCGCGCCCGTGACGCCTTTCGCGCCCGTGACGCCCTTGGCACCGGTCACACCCTTCGAGCCGGTGACGCCCTTCGCTCCTGTCACGCCCTTGGCACCGGTCACGCCCTTGGTCCCGGTGGTGCCCTTGGCCCCGGTGACGCCCTTGGCCCCGGTCACGCCCTTCGCTCCGGTGACGCCCTTCGTGCCCGTTACTCCCTTGGCGCCGGTTGTGCCCTTCGCGCCGGTCACGCCCTTGGCTCCGGTCGTGCCCTTCGCGCCGGTTGTGCCCTTCGCGCCCTGAGCTCCAGTTGGCCCCTTCGCGCCCGCGGGCCCTTGCGCCCCGGTCGCGCCCTTCGCTCCGGTGACGCCCTTCGCCCCGGTCGTTCCCTTGGCGCCGGTGACGCCCTTGGCGCCGGTGACGCCCTTGGCTCCGGTCACGCCCTTGGCGCCGGTCACGCCCTTGGCCCCGGTCACGCCCTTGGCCCCGGTTGTGCCCTTGGCCCCGGTCACGCCCTTGGCCCCGGTCACGCCCTTGGCGCCGGTTGTGCCCTTGGCCCCGGTTGTGCCCTTGGGCCCCTGTGCTCCGGTCGGTCCCTGGGCACCCGCCGGCCCCTGCGCGCCGGTTACGCCCTTGGCGCCGGTTACGCCCTTGGCGCCGGTTACGCCCTTGGCGCCGGTCACGCCCTTGGCGCCGGTTACGCCCTTGGCGCCGGTGACACCTTTCGCCCCGGTCGAGCCCTTCGCCCCGGTCACGCCCTTGGCGCCCTGGGCGCCGGTCACTCCCTGTAGGCCTGCCGGGCCCTGTGCGCCGGTTACGCCCTTCGCCCCGGTTGTGCCCTTCAGTCCCTGTGCCCCGGTTACGCCCTTGGCCCCGGTTACACCCTTGGCGCCCTGGGCACCGGTTGTGCCCTTCGCCCCGGCCGCGCCGGTTGTGCCCTTCAGTCCCTGTGCCCCGGTTGTGCCCTTGGCGCCGGTTACACCCTTGGCGCCCTGGGCACCGGTCGGCCCCTGGGCTCCGGCCGGGCCCTGCGCGCCGGTCGTCCCCTTAGCGCCCTGCGCCCCGGTTACGCCCTTGGCCCCGGTCAGCGCCCTTGCTGCCCTGAGCTCCGGTTACGCCCTTGGCCCCGGTTATGCCCTTGGCGCCCTGGGCACCGGTCGGTCCCTGGGCTCCGGCCGGGCCCTGCGCGCCGGTTGTGCCCTTGGCGCCCTGGGTGCCGGTTGCGCCCTTGGCCCCGGTTGTGCCCTTGGCGCCCTGCGAGCCGGTGGCGCCCTTGGCCCCGGTTGTGCCCTTCAGTCCCTGGGCGCCGGTGGTGCCCTTCAATCCCTGTGTCCCGGTTGCACCCTTGGCGCCGGTTGCGCCCTTTGCGCCCTGCGCTCCGCTTGTGCCCTTGGCCCCGGTTGTGCCCTTCTGGCCGGCCGGTCCCTGCGAGCCGGTCGCGCCCTTGGCTCCCTGCGAGCCGGTTGTGCCCTTGGCGCCCTTGGCCCCGGTCGGTCCCTTGGGCCCGGCCGGGCCCTGCGCGCCGGTTGTGCCCGTCTGTCCCTGGGCGCCGATCAGCCCCTGCAGGCCGATCGGGCCCTGCGGGCCGGTTGCCCCGGTCGGGCCTGGATCGCCCTTGGCCGTAGCGCTGCCCGGAATCCCTTCTGCTCCCTGTCTGCCCCGCGGGCCGGGCTTGCCCTTCGCCCCGGTGTGCCCGGCTGCTCCCTCGGCGCCTGCCGAGCCCGGCGAGCCGCCGAGGCCGCGTGTGCCTGTGGCTCCGGTCGGGCCGCGCAGGCCGCGCCTGCCGATCCTGCTGCGCCTGCCGCTCTGCCTCTGCCCGCTGCCAGGGTGGCCGCCGTTGAGGACGACGTTCGAGAGCGGCTGGTTGCCCGCTCCGAGCGAGTGCCCGGAGGAGGCGTTGCCGTGGAAGACGGCTGCGCCTGCTGCCAGGGAGAGCGCGAGCAGGAGCAGGAAGAGCAGCCGCCCGTCGAGCAGCCGCCTGGGCTTGAGCGTGGTCGCCACATGGCGCCGCAGATGGTTCAAACTCGCCACGACCGCCGCATCGACAGCCAGCGAGGGAATCCGGGAGGGTTCCGGTATGAAAGGCGTATGAGCAGCCCGAAGATCACTCGCACGAGGGACGAACCGCCGTCTGGAGCGGCGCGGACGTGAGTCGCGTGCTCGTCGTCGACGACGATTCCGACATCCGCGGCCTCGTGCGCGAGCTGCTCGAGCGGGCCGGGCACGACGTGATCGACGCGCCCGACGGCAACGAAGGGCTGCGGCTCTTCTACGCCGAGCAGCCGGACCTCGTCATCCTCGACGTCTCGATGCCCGGTCTCGACGGCTGGGGATCGCTCGAGCGCATCCGGGAGCTGAGCGACGTCCCGGTCCTGATGCTCACCGCCAGGGCCGAGGAGCTCGACAAGGTGCGCGGGCTCCGCGCCGGCGCCGACGACTACGTGACGAAGCCGTTCGGGCGCCAGGAGTTGCTTGCGCGCGTCGACGCACAACTGCGGCGCACCCGAGCCGAGCAGGCGCCACCGGAGACGTACGCCGACGGCTTCGTGGTGATCGACTTCCTGCAGCGAGCCGTCCGCGCCGGCGATGCACGACGTCGCGCTGACCCCGCTCGAGTTCCGCCTCCTGACCGCGTTCGTGCGCAACCCGAACCAGGTTCTCTCGCACGACCAGCTGCTCGAGCTGGCGTGGGGAGGAGCAGCGTCGGGCGAGCGCGACCAGGTGAAGCTCTACGTCGGGTACCTACGGCGCAAGCTCGGTGCGCCTCCGGGCGGCGACTCGCCGATCGAGACGATGCGGGGCTTCGGCTACCGCTACCGGCCGGTCACGTCGAGACAGCGCGGCCTAGGAGTCTCAGGCCGCGAGCTCGGGCGTCCGCACGCCGAGCTCGTGCCGCGACTCGAGCGGGAGCCGGACGCGGACGGTCGTGCCGACGTTCTGGGTGCTCTCGACCTCGATCAGGCCGCCGTGGCGCTCGACGATCGCCTTCGTGATCGTGAGCCCGAGGCCGGTCCCGGGGATGGCGTGCTCGGTCGCGTTGGAGCTGCGGAAGAACCGCTCGAACAGTTGCTCCTGCTCGGCCTCCGGGATTCCGAGCCCGCTGTCTTCGACCTCGAGCACCGCCGAGCCCGCCTGCTCCTCGAGCCGCACCTCGACGCGCCCACCCCTCGGAGTGAACTTGACCGCGTTCGAGACGAGGTTGTCGAGCACCTGCGCCAGGCGCGCCGGGTCGCCCTGGATCTTCGGCAACCGCTCGAGACGCGCGCTGAGATCGATCCCTCGCGCGTCGGCAGCCGGGGACGACGTCTCGACGCACTCCTCGACGACCCGGTTCAGGTCGACGGTTGCCACCTCGATCGCAAGCTTGCCCGCCTCGATCTGAGCGAGGAAGAGCAGATCGGCGACGAGCTCGAGCAGGCGCGAGGAGTTGCGGTCGACGATCTCCAGGAAGCGGCGCTGGTCGGAGGTGAGCGCTTCGCCGTCGTCGAGGAGGAGCTCGACGTAGCCGCGGATCGACGTCAGCGGCGTGCGCAGCTCGTGCGAGACCAGCGACACGAACTCGTCCTTCAGGCGGTCGAGCTCGCGCAGACGGTCGTTCTGCTCGGACAGGAGCCGTTGCACCGCCTCGGCTTCGGTTCGCGCGGCCCGCTCGCCCTGGAAGAGCCTCCCGCGCTCCTCGGCGAGCTCGCGCAGGCGTTCGTTGTGTGCCTTCAGCTGGCGGGTCACGCGCCGGAGGATCGGGAACAGCGACATGTACAGCACGAGCAGCGCGAGCGCGAGAATGAGCGCGAGGGGGAGGCGCGCGTCGCCGATGCTGACGTCGACCGCGCGGTAGTCCTGGTCGAGCTCGAGCGCTCCGATCGGGCGCGCCGACGGAGACGGGCGCACGGGGACGAGGATCCGGAGGACCTTCAGGTTCTTCTGTCCTCGCCACGTGTCCATGTGCGCCACGTGTCGGCTCGCGCCGCCGCGCAGGACGGCAACCACGGCTGTGGGGTACTTGGCGCGGGTCCCGATCAGCTCGTGGCGGGCGGCGTACGTGATCGTCCCGCGCGGGCTGACGAGGCGGCCGCCGACCCCTCCGGGGATCAGGAGGCTGTTGCGGAAGAGGCGGTCGAGCGCCGCGCGCCGTGCGGGCGAGACGGGTGCCGCGAAATCGGATGCACGCAAGTGGCCGCGGAGGTTCTGCTCGGCGACGGCCCGCGCCTGCGTCTGCAACGCCCGCTCGGCCCGGCTCGCGACTTCACGGTTGACGAGCCACGCGATTGCGACACCGGCGCAGAGCAGCACGACGCCCGTGTAGAGCGCGAAACGAAGGACGAGCCGGGGCCGTGGCTCGCGGCTCGCGGCTCGTACGCGGTCGCGCGCATGAGTGGAAGTCGTGTCCGCCGTCACCGCAACTAGATCGGCAGGGCCGGGCGGGGGGATGAGGCCGCGGCCGAAAACAGGCAGAATCCGTTCATGGCGACGACGGAAGACCGTCAGGAGCTCGGCGGCACCGACGACTGGCGGCGGACGCTCTACGACGCGGTGCCCGAACGTCAGGGCGAGCTCTTCAGCACCATCTCCGGCCTCGAGAACGAGCCGCTCTACACCTCGGCCTCGGGCGACATCGATCACGACCGCGACCTCGGCTACCCGGGCGTCTACCCGTTCACCCGGGGCGTCTATCCCTCGATGTACCGCGGCAGGCTCTGGACGATGCGGCAGTTCGCCGGTTTCGGCACCGCCGAGGAGACGAACGAGCGTTTCCGCTACCTGCTGGAGCACGGGCAGACGGGCCTCTCGACCGCCTTCGACATGCCGACGCTGATGGGCTACGACTCCGACCACGCGCGCTCGCTCGGCGAGGTCGGGCGGGAGGGCGTCGCCGTCGACTCGCTGGCGGACGTCGAGACGCTCTTCGGTGGGATCCCGCTCGGCGAGGTCTCTACCTCGATGACGATCAACGGGCCGGCGGCGATGCTGCTCGCCTTCTACGTCTGTCTCGGCGAGCAGCAGGGGGTCCCGCGCGACGCGCTCCGCGGAACGATCCAGACGGACATCCTCAAGGAGTACATCGCCCAGAAGGAGTGGATCTTCCCGCCGGAGCCGTCGATGCGGCTCGTCACCGACATGGTCGAGTTCTGCGCGCGCGAGCTGCCTCGCTGGCACCCGATCTCGATCTCCGGGTACCACATCCGCGAGGCGGGCTCGAACGCGGTCCAGGAGCTCGCCTTCACGCTCGCGAACGGCTTCGCCTATGTCGACGCCGCGATCGCGCGGGGCCTGGCCGTGGACGACTTCGCGCCGCGCCTCTCGTTCTTCTTCAACGCGCACATCGACTTCTTCGAGGAGATCGCCAAGTACCGCGCGGCCCGGCGGATCTGGGCGCGCGAGCTCCGTGGGCGCTACGGCGCCAAGAACCCGCGCTCATGGCTGATGCGCTTCCACACGCAGACCGCCGGTGTCTCGCTCACGGCGCAACAGCCCGAGGTGAACATCGTCCGGACCGCGCTCGAAGCGCTGGCCGCGGTCCTCGGCGGGACGCAGTCGCTGCACACGAACTCCTTCGACGAGGCGCTTGCACTCCCGACCGAGGACGCGGTGCGGATCGCTCTGCGCACGCAGCAGGTGATCGCCCACGAGACGGGAGTCGTCAACACGATCGATCCCCTCGGCGGCTCGTATTACCTCGAGGACCTGACCAACCGGCTCGAAGCCGAGGCCTACGACTACTTCGACCGGATCGAGAAGCTGGGCGGGGTCGTCGCCGGGATCAAGGAGAACTTCTTCCAGCGCGAGATCGCCGAGGCGTCATTCCGCTACCAGAACGAGCTCGAGGCGAAGCAGCGGGTCGTGGTCGGCGTCAATCGCTACGAGCTCGAGGACGAGCCGGAGGTCGAGATCCTCCGCATCGACCCGGCGCTCGAGCAGAAGCAGGTCGAGCGCGTCCAGGCGCTCCGGGCGCGTCGCGACTCGGCGACGGTCGAGCAGTCATTGGCGTCGCTGAAAGTGGCCTCGCTCCGCGAGGACGTGAACCTGATGCCGCTGATCATCGACGCGGCCCGGGCCTACGCAACGCTCGGCGAGATGTGCGACGCGCTGCGCGAGGTCTGGGGCACCTGGCGCGAGACTCCCGTCTTCTAAACGCGCTCGCTTGGGCTTGGCCGGTGCGGCCGTCTCCGTCTAACTCGTCGAGCGATCGCTAACAATCGCGCTACTCTGTGCGTCTACCTATTCGGGCCCGAATGAACGCGATCCAGACTGCGCTCTCATCACAACGTTTCAACCGGCTGCTGCTGATAGTCGGAGTCGTCGTGCTTGCGGCGGGCGCACTCGCGCTCGTGGTCGCGATCGCCGGTGGGAGCGACAAGACGACGTCGAAGCCGTCCCCCGGCTACAAGAACCACTTCCTCGCCAAGACCGTGCCGCTCAAGAACGCGAGCGGCGCCCGGGTGAAGACGTTCGGGCAGCTCGATCCGCAGGTCCGCTCGACGGTCCGCACCTTCCTCGCCACCGCCGTCGCGCGCAAGCACCTCGACCAGGCGTGGAACGTGATCGCGCCCTCGTTCAAGGCGGGCTACACCAGGAAGCAGTGGCGAACGGCCCAGGATCTGCCGATCATCCCGTACCCGATCGACCGCATCGACAGCGTCAACTACTTCCTCGACTACGCCTCCACCAAGGAGATCATGATGGAGGTCGGTGTCGCCGCGCCCGCGAGGTTCAAGATGCGGCCGACCACCTTCCAGCTCGGCCTCATCCCGGTCGGGACCGGCTCCGGCAGGCACTGGGTGGTCGACTACTGGATGCCGCGGTGGACACCACCGCTGCCGACGAACTAGGGCGCTTCCGCCAACTCTCGGAGGTTCGATCGGTCCGTTCCGACGGACGTACGGGCTGAGCCCGCACGTCCTGGGGTCGGCATCGCAACCGACGCCTCTTTGGGCCTGGTTCTAGACGTCTATCTGCAGGCCGTCGTGGGCGAGCTCGAAGGAGTTGTCGAGCGGGCGCTCGAACGGCCGGTGCGTGAGCAGCAGCCGCTTCGCGCCCGAGGCCTCGAACGCTTCGACCGCCTCCTCGGCGCTGAGGTGGCCTCGCTTGCCGCCCTCCGGGTTGGGCGCGAGCAGCGTCGCCTCGCAGACGAACAGGTCAGCGTCGCGGGCGACCTCGACCAGCCCGTCGCTCGGTCCCGAATCCCCCGAGTAGCCGACCACGGTTCCGTTTGCGGACGCGCGGAAAGCGAACGCGAGCAGGTCGTAGTGGAGGACCCGGTGTGGAATGACCTCGAAGCCGGCCGCCTCGAATGCCTCGCCGTCAGCGTACTCGCGCAGGTCGAAAGCCTCGTCGAACATCTCCGGCTGCCCGATCCGCGACCCGATCAACCTGAGCATCTCCCCTCCGCCGGGGGGAACCCAGAGCTCCGCCTTCTCCACGTCCTGCCCCGGGCCGAGCGTTGCGCCCCAGACCCAGGGGACGAGATCGCCCCAGTGATCGAGGTGCCAGTGGGTGACCGCGATCGCGTCCACCGCCGGCCAGCTCTCGCTCTGGCGGAGCTTCGCGAGAACCCCCGGACCGCAGTCGAGCAGCAGCCGGCCCGGGCCTTCGAGCAGGTACCCGGACTGGGCTCCGCCGGGGTTCGGCCAGGCCGGCGAGCAGCCGACTACGGTCAAGGAGACGCTCATATACTCATTCTCGTGGCCAGCAAGATCCGTGTCGTCATAGCAAAGCCCGGTCTTGACGGTCACGACCGGGGCGCCAAGATCATCGCACGAGCCTTGCGTGACGCGGGCATGGAAGTCATCTACACGGGCCTTCACCAGACGCCGGAGCAGATCGTCGAGACGGCGATCCAGGAGGACGCCGACGCCGTCGGGATCTCGATCCTCTCGGGCGCGCACATGACGCTGATCCCCAAGATCCTCGAAGGACTGCGCGAGAACGGCGCCGAGGACGTGCTCGTCGTCGTGGGCGGCACGATCCCGTCGGCGGACGCGGAGGAGCTGCGCTCGCAGGGCGTGGCCGCGGTCTTCACTCCGGGCGCTCCCACCTCGGAGATCGTCGAGTTCCTTCGGGAAAAGGTTCCCGCATAGCGGTTCTCGTCGAGCGAGAAGGCGGGATCGCGACCGTCACCGTCGACCGGCCCGACGCGATGAACGCGCTCGACCGTCCGACCCTCGAGGAGCTGCGGGATCGTCTGGCCGAGCTCGCGACGGACGTCGATGCGCGCGTAGTCGTGCTGACCGGCTCGGGCGAGAAGGCGTTCGTCGCCGGGGCCGACATCAAATACATGAGCGGCCTGGGGGTCGACGAGGCGAAGGAGTGGGGTGGGCTCGGCCACGACGCGGCACGCTTGCTCGAGACGATGCCCAAGCCGACGATCGCAGCGATCAACGGCTTCGCGCTCGGCGGCGGCTGCGAGCTCGCGCTCGCCTGCGATCTCCGCTACGCATCGTCGTCGGCGAGGCTCGGCCAGCCGGAGATCAACCTCGGGATCATCCCCGGCTGGGGCGGCACGCAGCGGCTCGCGCGGGTGTGCGGGCTCGGCGTGGCCAAGGAGCTGATCCTCACCGGGCGGCTCGTCCAGACTGACGAGGCGCTCCACCTCGGCCTCGTCAACGCCGTTCACGACCCGGTGCTGGACAAGGCGTTCGAGGTTGCGCGGCTGCTCGCGTCGAAGAGCCCGCTCGCGCTCGCGGCCGCGAAGCGGGCGACGAACCACGCTCTCCAGGGCGACCACGTCGAGAATCTCGAGCGGGAGGCGGACGAGTTCGGGCTCCTGTTCGCGAGCGAGGACGCGAAGGAGGGGCTCACCGCCTTCGCCGAGAAGCGCGAGCCGGTCTTCCGCGGCCGCTAGCTACTGGCCGACGAGCGAAACCAGTGAGGCGCTCAACGCGAGGTCGTCGCCGCGCTCGGCCTTGAGCGTGGTCGGCGCGGTCGACGTCCAGAGCTCGACGGCTTCGCCCGGCCGTGCGCTCGTGAGGTCGACGAGCGAGCCGGGGGCGCCGAACTTGCGAACCGTCTGCACGATCGCGGAGTCGGGGACAAGCACGAGGAGCGCCCGCGCGAGCTTCGACTGGTGCTGGGCCATCGGCCACGCGCTCACGGTGCTGGCCTTGAGCCGGAGCGCGTCCACGGAGACGGCGGTCACCGTGCCGCGGAGCTTGAGCATGAACGGCATCCCGCGTGGCGCCGCGAACAGGAGGTGCTGGGCGCGCTGCAGCCACGGGTACGGGTCGACGGCGCCACCACGATTCGGGTGGAGCTCGAAGTGGAGGTGCGGGTGCAGCCCGTTGGCGTCGCCGGAGTCGCCGACGTAGCCGACGACCTGCCCAGCCGTCACCTTGGCGCCGTTCTTCAGGCCTTTCGCGTAAGCCGTTCCCGCCACGCACTTGCCGCGGTTGTCGTTCCGTTTCGTGAGGTCGTTGTTCAGGTGGATGTAGTCGTAGGTCGTGCCGCTCGCGCCGTAGAGGTAGAGCATGCAGCCGGCCGCCGCAGAGATCTTCCAGAACTTGATCTTGCCCCCCTCGGCCGCGAGGGCTAGCGCCCGCTTCGGGGCGAGGATGTCGATCCCCTTGTGCGTGCCGCCCGGTCGCGGGTCGCCGAAGTCGTCGGTGTAGACCGTCGGGGCCAGCACCGGGAACACGATCACCTGCGGGGTCGCCTTGGGTCCCGCCGCGGCCGTCCGGACCACAAGGGTCACGAAGAGGGCGAGCGCGAGGGCGAGGATTGTTCGGGCTGTCGTCCGGGAGGCAATCACGGGCGGCCGAAGGGCGGGACCCTAGCAGAGGCCTCGCTTGTAGCATCCCGCCCGCATGAAGATCGCCGTCTGCGCCAAGTACGTGCCCGATGCGGCCGCCCAGCTGCGGCTCGATCCGGAGACGAAGCGGCTCGACCGCTCGGGCGAAGGCGCCCTCAACCAGTTCGACGTGAACGCGGTCGAGGAGGCGCTGAGGCTGAAGGAGGCCGAGGGCGAGGGGGAGGTCGTGATCGTCTCGCTCGGGCCGGAGCGAGCGCTCGAGGCGATGCGGAAGGCGCTCGCGATGGGCGCCGACAAGGTCGTGCTCGTCAGCGACGAGGGCGCCGCGGGCTCCGATCTCGTCGCGACGAGCCGCATCCTCGCGGCTGCACTCGAGCGGGAGAAGCCCGACCTCGTGCTCTTCGGCCAGCAGGCGAGCGACTCGGACGGTGCCGTTCTCTGGGCCGCGGTCGCCGACCGGCTGCGCCGGCCGCTGATCTCGCAGGCCGCCGAGCTGACGCGTGAGAACGGAAAGGTGCGGGGGAAGCGACAGACCGAGTACGGCTACGACCTGATCGAGGCGCCGCTCCCGGCGGTGGTCGCGGTCTCGGACGCGATCAACGAGCCGCGCTACCCGTCGTTGAAGGGGATCATGGGCGCGAAGAAGAAGCCGCAGGAGACGCTCTCGCTCGGCGACCTCGGGATCGAGGCGGGCGCGGTCGGCGAGGCGGGCTCGCCGACCGAGGTCTACGCGCTCGGCGATCCGCCGCCGCGCGGCGAGACCCGCAAGATCGAGGACGACGGCACCGCCGCGGACACGATCCTCCAATTCCTGCTCGAGAAGAAAGCGCTATGAAGACGCTCGTGTTTCTCGAGCACCACGGCGGACAGATCGAGAGGGACTCGCTCGGAGTTCTCTCGAAGGCCGCCTCGCTCGGCGGCGAGGTCGAGGCGGTCTTGATCGGCTCTAGCGTCGGAGAGCGCGCGTCCGAGGCCGGTCGCCACGGCGCGACCCGCGTTCACGTCGCCGACGACGCGCGCCTCGAGGCTCCGCTGCCCCAGCCACGCGTCGACGTGCTCGAGACGCTCGTCCGGGACGGCGGCTTCGACACCGTCGCCTTCGCGGCGAGCGTGCTCTCGGCCGACGTCGCCGCCGGCCTCGCCGCCAGGCTCGACGCCGGCCTCAACTGGGATCTGACCGACCTCGTCGAGCAGGACGGGAGGCTCGTCGGCAAGCGTCCGGCGCTCGGCGACTCGGTCTACGTCGACGTCGGCTGGCGCTCGGAGCCGCGCCTCGCGCTGATCCGATCGGGCACCTTCGAGCCGACCGAGAGTGGCGGCAGCGCCGAGGTCGTGAAGGTCGAGCCCCAGCTCGAGGACTTCTCGCTCGCGGCGACGATGCTCGAGCAGGCACACGAGGAGAGCGAGGGGCCGTCGATCGAGGACGCCGATGTGATCGTGGCCGGCGGGCGCGGGCTCGGCGGGCCGGAGAACTTCGCGCTCGTGGAGGAGCTCGCCAAGGCGCTCGGCGGCGCAGTTGCAGCCACGCGCGCCGTCGTCGACGCCGGCTGGTACCCCTACGCGGCCCAGGTCGGACAGACGGGCAAGACAGTCGCGCCGAAGCTCTACATCGCGTGCGGCATCTCGGGCGCAATCCAGCACAAGGTCGGGATGCAGGGCTCGGGCCTGATCGTCGCGATCAACAAGGACCCGAACGCGCCGATCTTCGAGTACGCCGACCTCGGCGTCGTCGGCGACGTGCACGAGATCGTGCCGAAGTTGACCGAGCTCGTCCGGGCGCGCAAGGCCGCGTGAGACCTTCCGACTACCCGCCGCCGTTCGACTCTGCCGAGTTCGTCACTTCGCCCGGCGAGCCCGAGATCGAGGTCGGGATCCTGATCGTCGGCGCCGGTCCGGCAGGGCTCGCGTGCGCGATCCGGCTCGGGCAGCTGCTCGAGGACGCGCCCGAGCTGGCCGAGCGGCTCGGCGACGTGCCGGTCGCCGTCCTGGAGAAAGGGAAGCAACCCGGCTCGCACCTGCTCTCGGGCGCGGTCGTCAACCCGCGCTCGCTGCGGACGCTTTTCGAGGGTCGCCTGCGGACGGACGCGATGCCGTTCTACGGTCGGGTCGAGCACGAGTCGGTCCACTTCCTCACCCCCAAGCGCGCGATCCGAATCCCGGCTCCGCCGACGATGCACAACCGCGGCAACTTCGTCGCCTCGCTCTCGCGGCTCGGCCGCTGGCTCGCCGAGCAGGCCGAGGAGGCGGGCGCCACGATTCTGCCCGAGACCACGGCGGCGAAGCTGCTGGTCGCGGACGGTCGCGTTCGCGGTGTGCAGACGGGCGACCGGGGCCGCGGCCGGGCCGGCGAGGAGCTGCCGAACTTCGAGCCGGGCTCGGACGTTCTCGCGCGCGTGACCGTCCTCGCGGAGGGCACGCAAGGCCACCTGACCGGCGTTGCGCTCGACCGCTTCGGGCTCGCGGGCGACAGCCCGCAGGTTTGGGCGCTCGGCGTGAAGGAGGTCTGGCGCGTGCCGAAGCCGCTCGACCGCGTGATCCACACGATGGGCTGGCCGCTGCGCGGCGGCTCGCGCTACCGCGAGTTCGGCGGCTCGTTCATCTACCCGATGGGCGACCTGGTCACGCTCGGGATGGTGGTCGGCCTCGACTACCGCGACGTCGAGCTCTCGGTGCACGACCTCCTCCAGGAGCTGAAGACGCATCCGCTGGTGCGGAAGATCCTCGAAGGTGGCGAGCGGGTCGCCTGGGGCGCGAAGACGATCCCCGAGGGCGGCTTCCTCTCCCTTCCGAAGCGGCTCCATGCGCCCGGCCTCCTGATCTGCGGCGACGGCGCGGGGTTCGTGAACGTGCCCGCGCTGAAGGGGATCGACTACGCCGTCGAGTCCGGGCGGCTCGCGGCCGAGGCGGCGTTCGCGTCGCTGCAGCGCGGCGAGACGCCCGCGCGTTCCGGGGCGCTCGCGCGGTACGACGAGTCGCTGCGGGAGAGCTTCGTCTGGGAGGACCTCAAGCGCGTGCGGAACATGCGGCCCGCGTTCGGGCGAGGGTTCTGGCTCGGCGGCGCGATGGCGAGCGCGGCGACCGCGACGCGCGGAAAGTTCCCGTCGGGCGATGCGAAGACCGAGCGAGACGCCGACCAGGAGCTGTTCAGCACCGACCGCGCTGCCTCGTACCCGGCGGCCGACGGCGTGCTCACGTTCGACAAGCTCTCGTCGGTCTTCCTGAGCGGCAACAAGACCCGCGACGACGCGCCGAACCACATCAGCGTGCGCACCGACGTCCCGCCCGAGGTGGCGAAGCTCTGGGAGCACATGTGCCCGGCGCGCGTGTACGAGGCCGTCGACGGCGGGGTCGAGGTGACGGCCTCGAACTGCGTCCAGTGCGGCGCGATCACGGCCAAGGGTGGCCGGCTCACGCCGCCCGAAGGGGGCTCCGGCCCCGAGTACACGCTGACGTGACCGTCGAGGAGGTCCTCGCCGCGCGCGAGGCGATCGGCGGGCGGCTGCACCGGACGCCGATGCTCACTTCGGCGACGCTCGGCGAGCTGACCGGCGCGCGCGTCCACCTCAAGGCCGAGCTCTTCCAGAAGACGGGCTCGTTCAAGACGCGCGGCGTGCTGACGAATCTGGCCGCCCTCTCGTCGGAACAGCGGGCGCGAGGCGTGATCTCGATCTCGGCGGGCAACCACGCGCAGGCGCTGGCGTGGGGCGCGCGCACGGAAGGCATCGATGCGCTTCTCGTCATGTGGCGCGGGGCGAGCGAGGCGAAGATCGCCGCCACGCGGGCGTACGGCGCCGAGGTCGAGCTCAAGGCCGGCGGCCCGGCCGAGGCGTTCGAGCGGCTGGCCGAGCTCCAAGAGGAGACGGGCCGCACCCTCGTCCACGCCTTCGACCACCCGCTGACGATCGCCGGCCAGGGCACGGTCGGGCTCGAGATCGTCGAGGACCTGCCCGAGGCCGACGTCCTGGTCGTCCCGGTCGGCGGCGGAGGGCTGATCTCCGGGATTGCGGTCGCCGCGCAGGGGCGGCGCGTGATCGGCGTCGAGCCGGAGCTCTCGCGGGCGATGTTCGAGGCGCTCGCCGCCGGAGAGCCGGTCACGGTGAAGCCGGACTCGATCGCGGACGGCCTCTCGCCGCCGTTTGCAGGCGAGCACTGCCTCGCGATCTGCCGCGAGCTCGTCGAGGAGGTCGTGCTCGTGACCGAGGACGAGCTGAAGGAGGGAATGCGCTTCTGCTACCGCGCCGCGAAGCTCGCCGCCGAGCCGGCAGGGGCGGCCGCGATCGCCGCGCTGCTGGCCGGAAAAGTCCCGCTCAGCCCGGGCGAGACCGTGGTCGCGGTCGTCTCGGGGGGCAACGTCGCGGCCGAAACGGCGGTTGCTATCCTGGCCGGAGAATGAAGGCTGGCATCCACCCCGATTACGTCCTGGCAACCGTTCGCTGCGCCTGTGGCAACGAGTTCCAGACCCGCTCGACGAAGCCCGAGCTGCACGTCGAGATCTGCTCGGCCTGCCATCCGTTCTACACGGGCAAGCAGAAGCTCGTCGACTCCGGCGGCCGCGTCGAGCGCTTCCAGCGCCGCCTCGAGAAGGCCGACCGAAAGCCCTAGCCACTCGTGTCCGCCCCAATCGGAGGACAGGCCGTCCTCGAGGGCGTGATGATGCGCGGGCCCTCGAACTGGGCCGTCGCGGTCCGCAAACCGAACGGCCAGATCGCGGAGGTCTGCCGCCCGATCGAGTCGGTCATGAAGCGCCACTGGGCCTTCCGGCTTCCGGTCGTCCGCGGCGTGATCGCGCTCGGCGAGTCGCTCGCGATCGGCTTCCGGGCGCTCTCGATCTCCGCGAACTACGCCGCGGCTGACGAGAACGAGGAGGCAGAGACCGAGCTCTCGCGCGGAGCGCTCGTGTTCGCGTTCCTGATCGCGATCGGCTTCGCAATTTCGATCTTCAAGGTCGGGCCTGCGCTGCTCGCCGACCTGCTCCCGATCTCGAGCGGCACGTGGTTCGTACTCGTCGAGGGTTGCATCCGGGTGACGGTCTTCGTCCTGTACCTGGTCCTGATCTCGCTCCTGCCGGACCTGCGCCGCGTCTTCCAGTACCACGCGGCCGAGCACAAGGCGATCAACGCCTACGAGGCCGGGGAGGAGCTCGAGCCGGAGACGGTGCAGCGCTTCAGCCTGATCCACCCGCGTTGCGGGACGGCCTTCCTCCTCTGGGTGATGGTGATCGCGATCTTCGTGTTCGCGTTCTTCGGTCGTCTCCCCTGGTACTGGCTGATCGTCACGCGGATTGCGTTCCTGCCCGTGATCGCCGGAATCGCCTACGAGCTGATCCGCTTCGCAGGCAAGCACACCGACAACCGCGTCCTGATGGCGTTCCTCGCGCCGGGGCTCTGGCTTCAGCGCCTGACGACGCGCGAGCCGAGCCTCGACCAGCTTGAGGTCTCGATCAGGGCGCTGCGTGAGGTGCTGGCCCTGGAGGCGAACGACGGTCCGGAGGCCGCGCGCGTCGAGGTCATGGCCTGATGGCGATCGAGGAGCTCGTCGAGGAAGTCGAGCGCTCCTACACCGAGACGCAGGAGCGGCTGGCTGACCCTGCCGTCTACAACGACCACCGCGAGGCGGCGGCCGTGGGGCGGCGGCTCAAGGAGCTCGAAGGCCCGCACAAGCTGGCGCTCGAGTGGCGCGAGGTGCACGACGACCTCGAGGCGGCCCGCGACGACGGCGACCTGCGGGAGCTCGTGCCCGAGCTCGAGGAGCGGCTCGGCACACTCGAGGAGGAGCTCAAGCTCGCGCTCGTCGAGGCCGACGCGGCCGACCGGAAGGACGTGATCGTCGAGATCCGCCAAGGGGTCGGCGGCGACGAGGCCGCGCTCTGGGCGGCCGACCTGTTCCGGATGCAGACGCGCTACGCCGAGCGCCGCGGCTTCGCCGTCGAGCAGCTCGAGGTGAGCCCGAACGAGTCCGGCGGCTTCAAGGAGATCGTGTTCGCGGTCAAGGGCGACGGCGCCTATTCGGTCTTCAAATGGGAGGCCGGCACGCACCGCGTGCAGCGCGTCCCGGAGACCGAGTCGCAGGGCCGCATCCACACGTCGACCGCGACCGTTGCGGTCATGCCCGAGGCGGAGGAGGTCGAGGTCGAGATCGACCCGAACGAGCTCAAGATCGACGTCTACCGCTCGACCGGGCCCGGCGGCCAGAGCGTCAACACGACCGACTCGGCCGTGCGGGTGACGCACCTGCCGACCGGGCTGGTCGTCTCGATGCAGGACGAGAAATCGCAGCTCCAGAACAAGACGAAGGCGCTTCGCGTGCTTCGTGCCCGCCTCTTCGAGCTCGAGCGCGAGCGACAGCAGGCGGAGCAGGCCGAGACGCGGCGCTCGCAGATCGGCTCGGGCCAGCGGGCGGAGAAGATCCGCACGTACAACTTCCCGGAGAACCGGCTCACCGACCACCGCGTACATCTCACGGTGCACCGGCTCGACAAGATCCTCGAGGGGGAGCTGGACGAGTTCACGGAGGCGCTGGCCGCCGAGGACCGGCGCCGCGCTCTCGAGACTGCGACGACGTGACCGCCACCCACGCGTGTCGACCGGTCGGCTCAGACGGACGCGCGGCGGAGCCACGCGTCCTGGAGGCGCCGCCGCCAAGCGGCGCCTCAGCCGCATGACACTCGGCGACGCGCTTGCAGCGGCGAGCGCGAGGCTCGCGGAGGCCGGGATCGAGTCGGCGCGGCTCGAGGCCGAGCTGTTGCTCGCGCGGGCCTGTGACGACTGCGCGCGGGCGCTTCTCTATGCCGAGCTCGACCGCGAGCTGACCGAAGAGCAGGAGGCGGCCTTCGAGGCGAACGTCGTCCGGCGCGTCAGGCGTGAGCCGCTCGCGTACGTGCTCGGCGAGTGGGGCTTTCGCCGACTGACCCTGCGGACCGACCGGCGGGCCCTGATCCCGCGGCCGGAGACCGAGATCGTTGTGGAGCGCGCGCTCGAGCACATCCGCGACCGGAGCAACCCCGACGTGCTCGACGTCGGCACGGGAACGGGCGCGATCGCCCTGGCGATCGCCGACGAGCACGAAGGCGCGCGCGTGACGGCGATCGACGTCTCGCCGGATGCGCTCGCGCTCGCGCGCGAGAACCTCGATCTGACGGGCATCAACGGACGCGTCCAGCTCGTCGAGCACGACCTGACGAGCGGGCTCGGCGAGGCGCAGTTCGACCTGGTCGTCTCGAATCCGCCGTACGTCGACCCGGAGGAGCTGGAGACGCTTCAGCCGGAGGTGCGCGACTGGGAGCCGCACATCGCGCTCGTTGCGAGCGGCGCCACCGAGGCCGTCGCCCGAGCGGCCACCGAGGCTCTGCGGCCAGGCGGCTGGATCGTCCTCGAGAGCGCCGCGGGCGGGGCCGAGCGGATGCGTGCTGCGCTCGCCGAGCTCGGCTACGACACGGTTACGATCACGCCGGATCTGGCGGGGAGGGATCGCGTGGTCGAGGGCAGATGGACGGGCTGACGACAGCGGACGGGCGGCGGCTCGCCTACCGCCGCGCCGGCGAAGGCCCGACGCTCGTCTGCCACGGGGGCGGCCCGGGCTTCTCGGGGCTCTACCTCGCCGACCTGGGCGGCCTCGACGAGGAGCGCGAGCTCGTGGTGGTCGATCCCCGCGGGACCGGCGGATCCGACCGTCCCGCCGATCCACGTGACTACGCGATCGCCGACTACACCGCCGATCTCGAGGGGCTTCGCGACCACCTCGGCCTGGAGCGGATGAGCCTGCTCGGCCACTCCCACGGCGGCGTCGTCGCGATGGACTACGCCGCCAAGCACCCCGAGCGTGTCGAGCGCCTGATCCTCGCGAGCACCCTGCCGCGCTGGGCCTCGGAGCAGGAGGCGGCGATGGGGGTAGCGATCGAGGCCAACGCGGGCGAGCCCTGGTACGAGGACGCCAAGGCCGCGCTCGAGGCGGAGCAGGCGGGGCGCTTCTCGAGCGACGAGGAGCTCGGAGAGCTCGCGGTGCGCGAGTTCCCGTTCTACTTCGCGCGCTACGGCGACGAGGAGCGGGCCTACCTGGAGACGCTGCGCGACGAGATCCCGAACGCGGATGCACTGTCGCTCTTCAACCACGAGATCTTCGAGACCTTCGACCTGCGGCCCGAGCTCGCCCGGATCACGGCGCCGACGCTCGTAATCGCGGGCGAGGAAGACTTCATCGCCGGCCCGCCGAGCGCCCGCGAGATCGCCGCCGGAATCGCCCAGGCCGAGACGGTCCTGCTGCCCGGAATCGGCCACTTCATCTTCGTCGAGGCGCCGGAGGCGTTTCGCGCGGCGGTGCTCTCGTTCCTCCGCGTCTGATCGACGAGGCGGTCGCGGCGATCGAGGCCGGGGCGCCGGTCGTGCTCCCGACCGACACGGTCTATGGCCTCTGCGCGGATCCGTCGAACGAGGCCGCGGCGCGCGAGGTCTACCGGCTGAAAGGCCGGGCGGCGCGGCAGCCGACGGCGTTGCTCGCCTACGACGTCGAGCGGCTTGTTGAGCGCATCCCCGAGTTGCGCGGCCCGGTGGAGATGCTCCTGCGGGCGCTCCTGCCCGGCCCGCTTACGCTGATCGTCTCTAACCCCGCCGGCCGGTTCCCGTGGCTGAGCGGGGAGACGGCGGACACGATCGGTGTTCGCGTGCCCCAGCTCGAAGGGCCGGCTGCGGAGGTGCTCGACCGCGTGGGCGCCGTGCTGGCGACGAGCGCGAACCTGAGCGGCGGGCCCGATCCGCGCCGTCTCGCCGACGTGCCCGCGGAGATTCAGGCCGGGTGCGCCGCGCTCGTCGACGGCGGCGAGCTCCCCGGCACGCCCTCGACCGTGCTCGACCTGACCGGCCCGGAGCCGCGCGTCGTCCGCGAAGGGGCGGTTCCGGCCGCTGACGCGATCGAGCGAGCCCTCGCTGCAACCGGCGGCAGATAGCGCGAGTAGCATCCAGGCTGTGACGCGGTCCTGTGATCAACTCGACGGTGTCGACCGGTCAGTTCCGACGGACGCACGAGCGGAGCTCGCGCGTCCTGATGACGGCACCGACGAGCGTCGCCTCTGATGGCAATCGCCCAGGAGAACGTCCAGCACCTACGCACCGCCGGGCTCGCCGAGGTCGATCCCGCGATCGCGGAGCTGCTCGGCCGCGAGCTCGAGCGCGAGCGCGGCCAGGTCGAGCTGATCGCGTCCGAGAACTTCACCTGGCCGTCGATCCTGGAAGCTGTCGGCTCGGTTCCGACGAACAAGTACGCCGAGGGCTACCCGGGCAAGCGCTACTACGGCGGCTGCGAGGTCGTGGACGAGATCGAGCAGACCGCGATCGACCGCGCGAAGGAGCTCTTCGGCGCCGAGCACGCGAATGTCCAGCCACACGCGGGAGCTCAGACGAACATGGCCGTCTACATGGCGGCGCTCGAGCCGGGGGACACGATCCTCTCGCTCCAGCTCGAGCACGGCGGCCACCTGACGCACGGGCTCAAGGTCAACTTCTCGGGCCTGCTCTACACGATCGCGCACTACGGAGTCAGCCGCGAGACCAACACCGTCGACTACGACGAGGTGCTCGCGGCAGCGAAGCAGCACCGGCCGAAGCTGATCGTCTGCGGCGGGTCGGCGTACCCGCGCACGGTCGAGGCCGACCGCTTCCGGGAGATCGCCGACGAGGTCGACGCGCTCCTCCTCTGCGACATGGCGCACTTCGCAGGGCTGGTCGCGGCCGGCCTGCACCCGAGCCCCGTGCCCCACTGCGACTTCGTTACCTCGACGACGCACAAGACCCTCGCGGGGCCGCGGTCAGGCTTCATCCTCTGCCGGGAGGAGCACGCGCGCGCGGTCGACCGCGCCGTCTTCCCGGGCATGCAGGGCGGGCCGCTTCTCCACACGATCGCGGCCAAGGCGACCTGCTTCCGCATCGCCGGCACCGAGGCCTTCCGCGACTACCAGGCCCAGGTCCGCGCGAACGCCGACACGCTGGCCGAGACGCTGCAGGAAGGCGGGCTCGACGTCCTCACCGGCGGCACCGACACCCACCTCCTCCAGGTCGACCTGCGCGCGACCGAGTGGACGGGCAAGGACGCCGAGGAACGCCTCGCGAAGGTGAAGCTGACCGTCAACCGGAACACGGTGCCGTTCGACGAGCGCCCACCGACGATCGCGTCCGGGATCCGGATCGGAACACCCGCGGCGACGATGCGCGGCTTCGACGAGGACGACTTCCGCGAGATCGGCCGGATCATCGTGGAGGCGCTCGGCGAGGGCGCCGACGTGTCCGCGCTGGCGGCGCGAAGCGAGGCACTCTGCGCGGAGCGGCCGCTCTACCCGGGCTTCCGCGGCTTCACGACCTACGTGACCTGACGTGAGCACGGAGGCCCCCGTCGGCGTCACGGTGGTCACCCACCCGCTCGTCCAGCACAAGCTCTCCTACCTCCGCGACAAAGACACGCCGACGGTGCACTTCCGCAAGCTCGCGAACGAGGTGACCCTGCTGCTCACCTACGAGGCGACGAAGGACTTCCCGACCGAGACCGACGAGGTCGAGACGCCGCTCGAGCGCACGAGCGTCGAGCGGATCGCCGGCAAGAAGGTGGCGGTCTGCCCGGTCCTGCGCGCGGGGCTCGGGATGCTCGACGGCGTGCTCTCGCTCGTCTCGAGCGCTCGGGTCGGATTCATCGGCCTCTACCGCGACGAGGAGACGCTCCAGCCGGTCGAGTACTACATCAAGCTGCCCGAGCTCGGCGACGGCGAGCGCGACGCGATCGTGCTCGACCCGATGCTCGCGACCGGCCGCTCGAGCGCGGCCGCGGTTGCCGCGGTGAAGCAGGCCGGTGCGCGGTCGGTCACGCTCGTCTGCCTCGTGGCCGCCCCCGAAGGGATCGAGCACCTGAAGGGCGAACATCCGGAGGTGCGCATCGTGACCGCCGCCGTCGACCGCGGCCTGAACGAGCGGGGCTACATCGTCCCCGGCCTCGGCGACGCGGGCGACCGGCTCTACGGGACCAAGTAGCCATGTGGTCGACGCTCGAAGATCACCCGGAGGTCATCTACGGCGCTGTCCTCGCGCTCGTGATCGTGATCCTGCTGACGCCTGCGGTGGGCGGGATGGCGCGGCTTCTCGGCGTCGTCGACCGGCCGGGCGGGAGGCGGCTGAACCGGCGCACGGTGCCGCGGCTCGGCGGGCTCGCGCTTTTCTTCGGGATCTTCGTACCCGCGCTCGCGTTCCTGCCGCTGAGCCAGGAGACGAAGGGGCTCCTGCTCGGGATGGCGGTCGCGACGACGGTCGGGGCGATCGACGACTTCCGCGGCCTGGTCTGGTGGGAGAAGCTCGGCGGGCAGATCGTCGCGGCGGCGATCCCGACCGCCTTCGGCATCTGGGTCCACCGCTTCACGTTCCCGATCCTCGGCGTGCACGCGCTGCCCGAGTGGGTGGGAATCCCGCTGACCGTGATCTGGATCGTCGCGATCATGAACATGGTCAACTTCCTCGACGGGCTCGACGGGTTGGCCGCCGGGGTCTGCGGGATCTCCGGCTTCACCTTCTGCGTGATCGCGCTCTCGCTCGGGAAGCCAGAGACGGCGATCCTGGCCGCGGTCGTCTTCGGCGCCTGTCTCGGCTTCCTCCGGCACAACTTCTATCCGGCGCGGATCTTCATGGGCGACTCCGGCGCGTTGCTGCTCGGCTTCACGCTGGGGGCGCTCGCGGTCCAGGGCCTCTTGAAGACGGCCGCCGTCGCGACTCTTCTGTTGCCGCTGCTGGTGCTCGCCGTCCCGATCATCGACACGTCCTTCGTCGTGGCGAAGCGGCTCAAGTACGGAGAGCCGGTCTACGCGCCCGACCGCCAGCACCTGCACCACCGCTTCCTCAGGATCGGCTTCTCGCAGCGCCGCGCTGCGCTGACGATGTGGGCCTGGTGCGCGATCCTGGCCGGTGCCGCGCTCGCGACGCGGTTCGTCCACCCGCACGCCCACGGGGTCTGGCACCTCGGGCCGACGATCGCGGTCGCGCTGATCGGCGCCGTCGCCGTCGCCGCCTCGCTCTACATGGTCTACCTGCTCGAGATCGTCAAGCTCGCGAACCCCCGCATCCGCCGCCGCGAGCAGGAATCCCGCGAGGCCGGCGCCACCCGTCGCACGGCCTAGCCAGCGTCCCGCTCTGAAACAAAGTCGGGCCAAAACGCTGCAACTGAGCCGCTTTGGGCTGTTACAAACTCCCGCTCTCGTTTGGTATGCTCGCGGCGATGGAGCCCACCCCCAGCGCGTCCTTCGAGCCGGCCGGGGCCGGTGCGCTTCTCGGGGGCGTGACCGTGACGTGCATCGCGGTCGGCGCGCTCATCGGCTGGGCGGCAGGCTCGGTCGGGCTCGGGATCCTCGCGGGCGCGTTCATCGGGATTCCGCTCGGCGTCTTCGTCGTCTACCGTCGCTACCGCGATTCGATATGACGCGCATCGGCATCCTCGGAGCACCTCGAGCGGCGCCGCGCGGCTGGACAGCCGCGCTCGGCGGCGGGCTCGTGATCGCGCTCGCGCTGCCCGTCTTCCTGCTGGCGGGCTGGCCGCTCGAGGGTTGGGCGATCGCCGCGATCCTGTGGCTCGGCGTCCAGGCGTTCGGACTGCTCCTCGCACGCCTGAAGCCCTCCCCGGATAACGTGGCCGGTTCCGGCGTGTTCGCCTTCGGGATCATGATCCGGCTGCTGGCGGTGCTCGTGGTGCTCCTCGCCGTAGCGTCCTCCGACCGCGAGGTCGGTCTAGCCGCCGCGCTCGTGTACGGCCTCGCCTACACGACCGAATTCGGGCTCTCGCTGCTCGGCTACTACGGCCAGGAGCCCACCGCGTGAGACGACGCTTGCGTCGTCTCCTTCAGGCCTGGCGGGCTTTGCCCGTTCGGCCGTCTGAACTGACCGGTCGACCGGTTCTTCGTCAGAAGGTCGATCTGTGAAACGCTTTTTCGTCGCCGCGTGTCTCCTGGCACTGGCGTTGCCCGCGCCGGCATTCGCGCGCGGCAAGTTCGACCCGACGACCGAGTTCGAGCAGCACGAGTGGATCCCGATCCACCTCGGGCCGCTGAACCTCTCGATCACGAAGGCCGTCGTCTACCTGATGCTCGGGGCGTTGTTCACGATCCTGCTCGGGCTCCTCCTGATGCGCGGCCGCGTGCTGAACCGCCGCCGGACGATCGGCGAGCAGGTCTACGAGATCGCGCAGGTGCAGGTCGCCGAGCAGGGCCTGCCGACGAAGGCGATCGGCCGCTGGTTCCCGTACGTCGCCACGCTGATGCTCTTCATCTGGGTGGTGAACATCCTCGGCTTCATCCCGCTCCCGCTGACCGGCGAGACCTGGCATGGCGTCCCGACCTGGGGGATCTACGCCGCGACCTCGTCGCTCTCGGTGACGCTCGCGCTCGCGCTGCTCACGTTCTGCTTCACCCACTACGAAGGCATCCGCTGGAACGGGCCGAGGCGCTACTTCAAGAGCTGGATCCCGGAGGCGCCGAAGGCACTCCTGTTCCTGATCGTGCCCCTGGAGATCCTCGGCCAGATCATGCGCCTGATCTCGCTGAGCGTCCGCCTGTTCGCGAACATGCTCGCCGGCCACATCCTGATCCTGACCTTCCTCGGCTTGATCTTCATCCTCGAGTCCGTCTTCCTTGCGATCATCACGATCCCCGTGGCGACCGCCTTCTACCTGTTCGAGGTCGTGATCGTGGTCTCGATCCAGGCGTTCATCTTCGCCGCCCTGTCCGCCATCTACATCGGCTCGGCGATCGAGCCTCAGCACTAAGGAGGTCCAACCGTGCTTGCAACAGTTCTCGCCGCCACTACCGGCGACGTCACCAAGGCCGGCAAGGCGATCGGCCTGGCGCTCGGCGTCGGTCTCGGCGCTCTCGGCGCCGGCGTCGGCATCGGCAACATCTTCGGCTCGATGATCCAGTCGGTTGCCCGGCAGCCCGAGCTCCGCGGAGAGCTCCAGGGCATCCAGTGGCTCGGGTTCGCTCTCACCGAGGCCGTCGTCTTCTACGGCTTGCTCGGCTCGATCCTCGCGTACGTCCTCGTCTAGTGATGCCCCTCGCCTCGAACCCGCTCATCCAGGTCACGCCGGGGCTGATGATCTGGACGATCGTCTGCTTCCTGATCACGCTGTTCGTCCTCAAGCGCTACGCCTTCGCTCCGATTCAGCAGGCGATCGACGAGCGGCGCGACCGGATCCGGCAGTCGCTGGAGGAAGCCGATCGCGCGCGGGAAGAGGCCCACGAGCTTCTCGAGCAGCACAAGCAGCTGATCGGCCAGGCGAAGAACGAGGCCGAGCAGATCCTCGCCGAGGCCCGCAGGGTCGGTGAGGCGAACGAGCGTCGCATGCGCGACGAGACCGAGGCCGAGCGACAGCGGCGGCTCGACGACACCAAGCGCCAGATCGAGGCCGAGACGCGCCGGGCGCTCGACATGATTCGCACGGAGGTGGCCGACCTGAGCCTGATCGCCGCGACGAAGGTCACCGGCAAGTCGCTCGACGACGCCGACCACCGCCGCCTGATCGACGAAGCCGTCGGCGAGCTCGACTTCTCCGTCCTCGAGTCGTCGCGCAACAACTGATGAGGCGTCGCTTGCGATGCCGATCTCAGGGCGCGCGGGCTCTGTCCGGGCGCCCGTCTGAAACGACCGGTCGACGCGATGTCTGTTGGAGAGAAGGCTGCCGATGAGCGTCGTCAATCGCGTCTACGCGCGGGCGCTCTTCACCGCGGCGCAGGACCGGGGGCGGCTGGAGCAGGTTCGCGCCGGTCTGGCGGAGCTCGACCAGGCCGCGACTGACGTGCCCGAGCTGCGCGAGCTCCTGCGCAACCCGCAGCTCGACCCGCGCGCGAAGACCGCCGCGCTCGAGGATCTACTTGCAGGCGGCGAGGAGCTCGTACGCAACTTCGTGCTCCTCCTCGCCGACAAGGGCCGCAGCGGACAGCTCGAGGAGATCGCCCGCGAGTTCGAGCGGCTGGTCGCCGAGCACGAGGGGACAGTTCACGTCGAGCTCACGACAGCAGTCGAGCTCTCCGACGCCGAGGCGCGGAAGCTGCTGAAGCGGATCGAGGAAGCGTGCGGGCGCAAGGTCGAGGCGACGCGCAGCGTCGACCCGGCCCTGATCGGCGGGATCGTGATGCAGATCGGCTCGTACCGGCTCGACGCGAGCGTGCGCGGGCGCTTCGAGCGACTCCGGCGAGAGCTGGCCGCGGCCTAGGAGATTCGATGGAACCGTCCGACCGCGAACCGAAGGAGACTCAGTGAAGCTTCGCCCCGAAGAGATCACCGCGATCCTCAAGCAGCGAATCGAGGAGTACGACGTCGAGACCGATCTCGCCGAGGTCGGCACGGTCTTGCAGGTCGGCGACGGGATCGCCCGTGTCTACGGGCTCGAGAACGCAGTCGCCCTCGAGATGCTCGAGCTCGAGCACGGGGTCGTCGGGCTGGCGTTCAACCTCGAGGAGGACAACGTCGGGGCGGCGCTGTTCGGCGAATGGGAGCGCGTGAAGGAGGGCCAGCCGGTCAAGCGGACAGGCCGCGTCGCGAGCGTTCCGGTCGGCGACGCGCTGCTCGGACGGGTCGTCGACCCGCTCGGACGGCCGCTCGACGGCGCCGGGCCGATCAAGACCGAGGAGACGCGCCCGCTCGAGTTCAAGGCTCCGGGGGTCGTCGACCGCCAGCCGGTGAAGGAGCCGCTGCAGACAGGCATCAAGGCGATCGATTCGATGACGAACGTCGGGCGGGGCCAGCGCGAGCTGATCATCGGCGACCGGTCGACCGGCAAGACCGCGATCCTCGTCGACACGATCCTCAACCAGCATGACCAAGGCGTGGTGTGCGTCTACGTCGCGATCGGGCAGAAGGCCTCGACGGTGGCCCAGGTCTACGAGCGGCTCAAGGACGCGGGCGCGATGGACTACACGATCATTGTCAGCGCGGGCGCCTCCGAGGCGGCTCCGATCAAGTGGATGGCCCCGTTCGCGGGCTGCGCGATGGGCGAGCACGTCATGTTCAACGGCGGGGCCTCGCTGTGCATGTACGACGATCTCTCGAAGCACGCGGACGCCTACCGCCAGATGTCGCTCCTGCTGCGCCGGCCGCCGGGACGCGAGGCGTTTCCGGGCGACGTTTTCTACCTGCACTCGCGTCTGCTCGAGCGCGCGTGCAAGCTCTCGGACGAGCTGGGCGGCGGCTCGCTGACGGCGCTCCCGCTGATCGAGACCCAGGCCGGCGACATCGCGGCCTACATCCCGACGAACGTGATCTCGATCACGGACGGGCAGATCTTCCTCGAGTCCGACCTCTTCTTCTCCGGCGTCCGGCCCGCGGTCGACGTCGGCCGCTCGGTCTCGCGCGTGGGCTCGAGCGCGCAGACCAAGGCGATGAAGAAGGTCGCCGGCCGCCTGCGCCTCGATCTCTCCCAGTACCGCGAGCTCGAGGCGTTCGCGCAGTTCGGCTCCGAGCTCGACCAGGCCACCCAGAGGACGCTCGCGCGAGGCGAGCGAATGGTCGCGACGCTGAACCAGCCGCAGTACGACCCGTGGCCGATGGAGGAGCAGGTCGTCGCGCTCTACGCGGGGATCAGCGGCGACCTGGACGAGATCCCGACGCCGCAGATCTCACGCTTCCAGGAGGAGCTGCGCGAGTTCCTGCGCGCCGAGGAGTCGGTCTACAAGGAGGTCCGCGAGACCGGCGAGCTGAGTGACGAGGTGACTACGCGCCTGGACGCGCAGATCGGGAAGTTCAAGCAGGGCTTCGCGGTCAAGGAAGAGGCTGCGCTCGCCGGGTAATGGCGACTCTTCAGGACATCAAGCGGCGGGTCCGTTCGGTCCGCAACACGCGCAAGATCACCAAGGCGATGGAGCTCGTCGCGGGCGCGCGCCTGCGCCGCGCCGAAGATCGGATCGTCCAGCTGCGCGACTACGCCGACCGGATGCAGGAGCTGACGTCGGGCACAGCAAGGGCGGCTGCGTCTCTGCGCGGCCTCACGCTCCTGCAACAGCGGGAGCCGCGCCGGGTCGCGATCGTCGCCCTCACGGGCGACCGCGGGCTGGCCGGCGCGTTCAACGGCCAGATCCTGCGGCGCGCGTTCGCGCTCGAGCGCAGCCTTCGCGCCGAGGGCCAGGAGGTTTGCTGGCTCGTCGTCGGCCGCAAGGGCCGATCGACGCTGCAGTTCCGCCACTACGAGCTCGACCGGGCCTGGGCCGGCTTCACCGACCGCCCGGCGTACGCGGACGCGAAGGCGGTCGCGCACCGGCTCGCCGAGCTCTACGCCGAGGAGGAGATCGACCGAGCGGTGCTGGTCTACAACCACTACGTCTCGCCGCTGGTGCAGCGGGTGACCGAGCAGCAGGTCCTGCCGATCTCCACAGAGGTCCTCGCGTGCGAGGAGGAAGAGGAGGAGCGACTCCAGGCGCTTCTGGGCGACTTCATCTACGAGCCCGAGCCGGAGCAGATCCTCGAGCGTCTCCTACCTGTGTATCTCGAGACCGAGGTGTACCGGGCTCTGCTCGAGTCGGCCGCCTCCGAGCACGGCGCGCGCATGACGGCGATGCGAAACGCGTCGAAGAACGCCGCGGATCTGATCGACAGCCTGACGCTCGACCTGAACCGGGCCCGCCAGGCCGAGATCACGCAGGAGATCCTCGAGGTAGTCGCCGGCGCCGACGCCCTCACCGGCTAGACGGGCGCACAAACTCATTTGCTAGACGCTCGTCTATAGTCTGCAGACCCGAACCTCGGACAGGTTTCGATGGCAAAACCATTCTCGCCGGGCCAACAGGAAAAGGAGATTATCGCCAACGTCGGGATCACCGGCCTTGGCTCCGCTGTGGCGGCCGAGACCGGGGGCCAGCTCGGCGAGCGAGTCGAGGCGGTGCGCGCCCGGGGCTACTGGGAGCTCGTCTGGATCCGCTTCAGGCGAGACAGGGTTGCGGTCGCGGGCGGGATCTTCGTCATCCTGCTGGTCGCGTTCGCGTTCGGCGGCTCGCCGATCGCGGCTCATTACCTCGGGCACGGGCCGAACACCCAGTTCGCTCCGTACTGCTGCGGGAAGAAGGCAGCGGTTGTCGTTCCCTCCCTGCTCCCGGCGGGCCCCTGGACGACGGTCCACAACCCGTACACGAACAAGGACAACATCCTTCCCCTCGGGGCCGCCAACAGGCTCGGGCAGGACGAGTTCCTGCGCCTGATGTACGGGGCGCAGGTCTCGCTCGAGGTGGCGATCTTCTCGACGATCGGGGTGATGATCATCGGGGTCCTCCTCGGCTCGATCGCCGGTTACTACCGTGGCTGGGCGGACACGACCATCTCCCGGGTCACCGAGATCACGATGGCGTTCCCGGTGCTGCTGTTCGTGATCGCGCTCGCGGCGACCATCGGCGACCGTCTCGACAAGATCACGTTCCACGGCACCTTCGCCGAGGGCGTGATCACGCTCACCATGATCTTCATCGTGTTCGGCTGGTTCTATCCGGCGCGCATCATGCGTGCCCAGGTTCTGTCGATCCGCGAGAAGGAGTACGTCGAGGCGGCGCGGATGATCGGTGCGAGCGACGCGCGCATCATCCGTTCTCACGTACTGCCCCACCTGGTTGCGCCGATGCTCGTCTACTCCACGCTGATCGTGGCCGGCTACGTGCTCTTCGAGGCAGGGCTTTCCTTTCTCGGCCTCGGGATCAAGTTCGACGCGAGCTGGGGCAAGCTGCTCTCCGATGCCCCCGATTTCTACACGGTGCGGCCCCTGCTGATGCTTTGGCCCGGCCTGGCGGTGCTGCTGACGACGCTCGCCTTCAACCTCCTTGGCGACGGCCTCCGTGACGCGTTCGACCCCCGTTCGAGCCAGCATTAGGCCCCGCCGGGCTCACTAACCAAACCGGCACTTCCACGTCTCAAGCGTGTGGACGGGGCAGGCGCCCGTCCCGAGCCGGGCAGCCCTCGGCTCGAAGAATTCACGGAAAGGAGAGACATGCACAGACGGCTCTGGCTCTCGGTCGCGATGCTCGCGGCTGGGGCAAGCCTTCTGGTCGCGGCCGGTCTTGCGAGTGCAGGCAACAACGGTAAGGCACTCAAGCAGGGCGGGATCTGGTCATACGGGACGGTCGGGAACTCCACCCAGGTCGACCCGCAAGTCGCTTACGTCACGACGGCGTGGTGGCTCGAATACGCGACCGCAGCGAAGCTCTACAACTACCCGGACAAGCCGGGCCCGGCGGGCGCAAAGCTCGTCCCTGAAGTGGCGTCGAAGTTCACGGTCAACAAGAAGGGCAACGTCTATACCTTCTACCTCCGGAAGGGCTTCAAGTTCAGCAACGGCAAGCCCGTCACGGGGGCGAACTTCAAGTACGCGATCAACCGCGTAGCGAATCACGACCTCGCTTCGCCCGGTGCGCCGTTCATCACCGACCCGAACGGCACCAACATCGTCGGCGCGCTTGCCACCCAGGCAGGCACCAACAACAGCGTCAGCGGCGTTACGGTCAAGGGCAACAAGCTGACCATTCGCCTGACCAAGGCGGACGGCACCTTCATGTCGAAGATCACGATGCCGTTCTTCCAGGCGACCTCAACGTCGATTCCGCTGACCAAGACGGTAGACACCGTCAACAGCGCGAAGGACCTGCCCTCGGCAGGCCCGTACACGTTCACGCGCAACATCGTCAACCAGCTGACCTCGGTCAGGAAGAACCCCTACTACAAGAAGGGCCCGGGCCGCACACGGCCGCACAACCTCAAGGGCCTCGACGTGCAGTGGAACCTGAACGAGCAGACGGCGTTCAACCAGGCGAAGGCGAACCAGCTCGACGAGGTCGCCGTTCCGGCTGCGAACGTCTCGGAAGTCGCCCAGCAGTACGGCGTCAACAAGACGCGGTTCTGGGCGAAGCCGATCAACTGCACCGGCTACCTGCCGATGAACATGTCTCGATCGCTGTTCAGCGGCAACACGAACCTCCGCAGGGCGATCAACTACGCAGTCTCCCGCGCCGCCTACGTAGGCGTGGCAGGCCCGTACGCCGGAGGCACGTGGACGCACATCATGCAGCCGGGCGTGCCCGGCTGGAGAGCGGTCAAGCTGTACAAGAAGAACCTGACCACGGCGAAGAAACTTGCCAAGGGTCACTTCAAGTCCGGCGACATCAACGTCGGCTACCGCTCGTCCGGAACGATCAACCCGGCCCAGGCTCAGATCGTCAAGCAGGACCTGATCAACCTGGGCTTCCAGTCGAGCAAGATCAACATGCTGCCCTTCTCGGGTGCCAGTCTCTACACAGCGATGGGCACCAGGGGCACCAACCTCGACATGGGCGTCTCGATGGGCTGGTGCTCGGACTACCCGGACCCGTACGACTGGCTCAACATCCTCCTGTACGGCGGGGCCATCGCAGCTGACAACAACAACAACTACTCGTACATGAACGTCCCGAAGTGGAACAAGAAGCTGGAGGCAGCGGCCAGGCTTGTCGGGCCGAAGCGCCTCAAGGTCTACGGCCAGCTCGACCTGGATATCATGAACCAGGTTGCGCCGGTTGCGGCTGAGCGGACATACAACAACCGCTACTTCTTCTCGAACCGCATCAATCCGAAGGGCCTGGTCTACCAGGGCATCTATCAGGACTGGAGCATTCCTGCTCTGGCACTGAAGTAGGAGGCTCGAATCGAGCCAAGCATCAACGTGAGGCGCCGGCTCCGGCCGGCGCCTCACTTGCTTTTTCAAGCGAAGCGACTGAGATAGGATCCCCGAAGGCGCGCTAGCCCCGAACCGAGGAGCCGAGGCAAATGTTCCGATATCTAGTCAGGCGCATTCTGTGGGCGCTGCTGCTCTTCCTCATCATCACGTTCGTCACGTTCGTGATCTTCTACATCGCGCCGAACGATCCGGCGCGTGCCGTCTGCGGCGGCGAGACAGCGAAGCGGGCATGCCTGGTAGAGGTGCAGGCGAAGCTCGGTCTCAACAAGCCGGTCGTCGTCCAGTACTACCGCTTCCTCAACCGCCTGGTCGTGCATCAGTCGCTCGGCTATTCGTACGCGACGAGCCAGGACCTCAACAAGACGATCGCCGACGCGGCCAAGGTGACAGCGTCGCTCGTCTTCGGCGGCGCCGTCCTCTGGATGATCATCGGCCTCTCGGTCGGCATCCTCTCCGCCCTGAGGCCACGCTCGCTCTTAGATCGAACCGCAATGGTGTTCGTCCTGATCGGCGTGTCCGCGCACCCGGTCTGGATCGGGCTGATCTTCGAGTACGTCTTCGGCGTCAAGCTCGGCTGGACACCGATCGCCAACTACGCGAACTTCTTCGGCGCGCCGTCTGACTCCGGGCTTCCGGGCGGGCCTTGGCAGTGGTTCTACCACATGATTTTGCCGTGGTTTACGTTCGCGATCCTGTTCGCGGCGCTCTACGTCCGGATGATCAGGGCCAACGTGATGGAGACGATGAACGAGGACTACGTGCGCACCGCTCGGGCCAAGGGAGCGCCGGAACAGAGGGTCCTCGTCTCGCATGTGCTCCGGAACGCTCTCCTGCCGGTCGTGACGATGCTCGGGATGGACATCGGGGTCGCCCTCGGCGGCGCGATCTTCACCGAGACCGTCTACCAGCTTCCGGGCTTAGGAAGGACAGCGCTGATCGGGATCCAAACGGAGGACCTCGCCACGGTCGAGGCGGTCGTCGTGTTCGCGACGATGGCGATCCTCTTCTTCAACCTGATCGTCGACATCCTCTACGCCTGGATCGACCCCCGGATCCGGCTAACCTAGAGACACCTGTGGCTCTGCTCGAAGTCAAGGACCTTCGGACGTCCTTCCAGACAGAAGACGGCATCGTCGGGGCGGTCGACGGCGTCTCGTTCTCGGTCGAAAAAGGGCAGACCCTCGGGATCGTGGGCGAGTCGGGCTGCGGCAAGAGCGTCACGTGCATGACGATCATGGGGCTGAACCCGAAGAAGGTCACGGTCTCGAGCGGCGAGGCTCTCTGGAAGGGCAAGGACCTGCTGAAGGCGAAGCCAAGCGAGCTCCGCGCCATCCGAGGCGACGAGATGTCGATGATCTTCCAGGACCCGATGACCTCGCTCAACCCGGTGCACTCGATCGGGAAGCAGCTCATCGAGGCGGTCCAGCTCCACCGGGACGTCTCGACGCGCATCGCCCGAGCACGGTCGCTCGAGCTGCTGAAAGCGGTCGGGATTCCGAAGGCCGAGAACCGGATCGACGACTATCCGCACCAGTTCTCAGGCGGCATGCGCCAGCGCGTGATGATCGCGATGGCCCTGATCAACGATCCCGATCTCCTGATCGCAGACGAGCCGACGACGGCTCTGGACGTGACAACGCAGGCTCAGATCCTCCAGCTGATGAAGCGCCTGCAGGAGGAGTTCGGCAGCGCGATCATCATGATCACGCACGACCTGGGCGTGGTCGCGGAGACCGCCGACGACGTCGTCGTCATGTACGCCGCAAAGGTCGTCGAGCAGGCGAACGTGGACACGCTGTTCAACCGCCCTCAGCATCCGTATACGTGGGGGTTGATGGGCTCGCTCCCCCGACTCGGCGCGGACGTCGAGCGGCTGACGCAGATTCCGGGGCAACCGCCCTCGCTTCTCCGCCCGCCGGAGGGCTGCCGTTTCCACCCGCGGTGTCCGCACGTCATGGAGGTCTGCAAGACGAAGTCCCCCGACCTCGTTGCGACGCCGCAAGACGCGGAACATCTCCAGGCCTGTCATCTCGACCCCGAGACCAAGGAGCGCGAGGCGTCGAAGCTGCTCAAGCTGATGATGGCGGAGACCGGCTAGATGGAGGCGGCCGAGACCGTCGTCGACAGCAACGATCTGCTCGTCGTCGAGGGCGTCAAGAAGTACTTCCCGATCACGCGCGGGATCATCTTCCAGAAAGAGGTCGCCTCCGTTCAGGCGGTGGACGGCGTCTCCTTCAGCGTGAAGCCCGGTGAGACGCTCGGCATCGTCGGAGAGTCGGGCTGCGGCAAGTCAACGCTCGCACGCTGCATCGTGAAGCTGCTCGAGACGACTGAGGGCCAAATCACCTTCGACGGACGGGACATCACGAAGCTCACTCGCGGCGCCATGCGCCCGATCAGGCGCGAGATGACCATGATCTTCCAGGACCCGTACGCCTCGCTGAACCCGCGCAAGCGTGTGGGCTTCATCATCGGCGAGCCGCTCGAGGTGCACGGCCTCGGTTCGTCGGGCGAGATCAAGACGCGCGTGCAGGAGCTGCTCGAGGTAGTGGGGCTCAACCCCGAGCACTACAACCGCTTCCCGCATGAGTTCTCCGGGGGCCAGCGGCAGCGCATCGGCGTCGCCCGGGCGCTCGCCGTCAACCCGAAGCTGATCGTCTGCGACGAGCCCGTGTCGGCGCTCGACGTGTCGGTCCAGGCGCAGATCCTCAACCTGCTCAAGGACCTTCAGGACGACTTCGGGCTCACGTACATCTTCATCGCGCACGATCTCAACGTCGTCCGGCACATCTCCGACCGCGTGATGGTCATGTACCTGGGCAAGGTGGCCGAGGTGGCCGACCGGGAAGTCCTCTACAAGGAGCCGAAGCATCCCTACACGGGGGCCCTGCTCTCGGCCGTTCCGATCGCGAATCCCGAGCTCGGCCGCAAGCGCCAGGCGATCGTGCTCGAGGGCGACGTGCCAAGCCCGGTGAACCCGCCGAGCGGGTGCCACTTCCACCCGCGCTGCCCGCGTTTCGTCGAGGGGCATTGCGACGTCGAGGATCCGCCGTACAGGTCCTTCGGCGAAGACCATGTGGCAGCGTGCCACTACCCGCTCGAGCGGTGGCCGATGACCGCCGACGAGATGCGGCGGGGGGCGGCGAAGTCGGTCGCTGCCGAGCCGGAGCAGCCTCTCCCGGCGTAGCAACCCCGGATGGCACTGACAGCGTTTCGTCGGCTCGCCGTTCTCGTTCTGATCGTGGTCGGCGGGACGGCCGGGGTCTCTCTGCTGATCGGCGCGCTGGCCGGGGCATCGGCCGACCGCTCCCTGACTCTCGGGTTCTACCTGATGGGCTGCTTCCTGATGATCATGGGGTTCTTCGTCGGAAACCGCGGGCCTGCCCGTGTGAAGTCGGAGTCGGCCGCCTCGGGGACGAGTGCGGTCGGCGGTCTGCTCGGGGTCTTCGGCGACCGGCGGATTCGCTGGGCAACGCTGGTCGAGCAGAACGAGACCATCAACAACTCGGCCTTCTTCGTCCTGCTGGGCCTCGCGCTCGTCGTGATCGGGCTCCTGATCGACACCCGCCATTCGCTGCTCTGATCCCGTGACTAACTTCTCGATACCTCCGCCGTCAGAGGTACTGTGAGGAACATGCACGGAGAATGTGAGCGCGCGCGCCAATGGGCATCCGCTGATCTCGACGACGAGATCTCGACGTTCGAGCGTGCGCTGCTCGACGACCACCTCGCCGGCTGCGCCTCGTGCAGTGAGTTCCGGGGCGCGATCGGCGGCCTGACCGGCACGCTGCGGGCTGCCCCGCGCGAGCCGTTCGAGGGCGTCGTGATCGGGCGCGTCCGCCGTCAGGTCCGCCTGCGCCTCGCGCCGGCTGTCGCGGCTATGGCCGTCGCCGCGGTCGGGCTCGGCAGCGTCCTCGCCGCTTCTGCCATCCACCCGGGCTCTATCGGCCGTGTGTCGCCGCAGGAGATCCACGCAACGCCTGCCGTCCTGACGGCTCCGGACACGATGAACCTGACCACTTCTCGAGCGCTTCAGAGGCTTCGCACCGTCGCACCGGCGGCCGACCTCCGGAACACGTCGAGTCGGTCGCTGCGCGGCGGCCCTGTTGTGCGGGAACGGTAACGCCGGCGCTCTCGGCGATACTGTTCCCATAGTGTTTCCTTCACTCGTCACCTCCTACGTCTGAAGCCTCGACCATGCCGCCCGGGTGGCGGCGATGGAGGCGGACCGGCGCGGGTCGCCGCGGGACGATCGGTCCCGCTTGCGCTTCGATAGACTCAGCGCGCTGAGCGGACGGCTCTCGTGCCGGGTCCGCGGCGCACCAAACCAACCTCTCCAGGAGACGAATGGCTGATCAATCGAACGGCTCGAATGTCGGCAAGGTGATCGAGATCAAGGGCGTCGTGATCGACGCTGTCTTCACCGGAGGAAACCTGCCCGAGATCAACTCCGCGCTCAGGGTCAGCGTCCCCGAGCGAGACGGCCGCCCGGCGATCGACCTGATCGCAGAGGTGCAGCAGCACCTCGGCGACGACCGCGTCAGGGCGGTGGCGATGGACTCCACGGACGGCATCCCGCGCGGCGTCGACGTGGTCGACACCGGCGCTCCGATCCGCGTCCCCGTGGGCCAGGGCACACTGGGCCGGATCTTCAACGTGCTCGGCGAGCCGATCGACCGCGTCGACAAGGAGGTCGAGGCCGACGAGCGGTGGTCGATCCACCGCGACCCGCCCGATTTCGAGGATCTGAGCCCGACGACCGAGATCTTCGAGACCGGGCTGAAGGTCGTCGACCTGATCGCCCCGTACGTCAAGGGCGGCAAGGTCGGCCTCTTCGGCGGAGCCGGGGTCGGCAAGACCGTTCTGATCCAGGAGCTGATCCACAACATCGCGCGCGAGCACCAGGGCGTGTCTGTCTTCTGCGGGGTCGGCGAGCGCACGCGCGAAGGCAACGACATGTGGATCGAGATGCAGGAGTCCGGAGTGCTCGGGAGCGTCGCGCTCGTCTACGGTCAGATGAACGAGCCGCCGGGAGCGCGCCTTCGTGTCGGCCTTTCCGGGCTGACGATGGCGGAGTACTTCCGCGACCAGGGCCAGGACGTCCTGCTCTTCATCGACAACATCTTCCGGTTCGTCCAGGCGGGCTCGGAGGTCTCGGCGCTTCTCGGCCGCATGCCGAGCGCAGTCGGCTACCAGCCGACCTTGGCGACCGAGATGGGCCAGCTCCAGGAGCGGATCACCTCGACGCGAACGGGCTCGGTCACGTCGATCCAGGCGATCTACGTGCCGGCCGACGACCTGACCGATCCGGCGCCGGCCAACGTGTTCGCCCATCTCGACGCGACGACGACGCTCTCGCGAGCCATCGTCGAGCAGGGCATCTACCCGGCCGTCGACCCGCTCGACTCGGTCTCTCGCGCTCTTCAGCCGGGGATCGTGTCCGACGAGCACTACGACACCGCCGTCCGCGTGCAGGAGATCCTCCAGCGCTACAAGGACCTCCAGGACATCATCGCGATCCTCGGGATCGACGAGCTCTCCGACGAGGACAAGGTCACGGTCGGCCGCGCGCGCCGGATCCAGCGCTTCCTCTCGCAGCCGAACTTCGTGGCCGAGCAGTTCACCGGCCAGGAGGGCCGCTACGTGAAGCTCGAGGACACGATCGCGGGCTTCCGGGAGATCATCGAAGGCAAGCACGACGAGCTTCCCGAGCAGGCCTTCTACATGGTTGGCACGATCGACGAGGCCGTCGAGAAGGCGCGGCAGCTGAGCCTCGACGACGAGCCCGAGGCCGCTGTCAAGGCCGAGGAAGAGCCCGAGGAGCCCGAGGACACGCGCGAGCCCGAAGTGGCTGCCGTCTAAGCACGTTGGCCGAGAAGCACCTGTTCAGCGTCTCCCTCGTCACGCCCGAGGGCGCGGCCTTCGAGGGCGAGGCGGAGATGCTGATCGTCCCCGGCGCGGATGGCGAGATCGGCGTGCTCGCCCGCCACGCGCCGCTCGTGGCCCTGCTGAACGCCGGCAGCACCCGCGTCTACCGCGACCGCGACAGCGAGGACCTGCTCGAGTTCGCGACCGGCCCGGGGTTCTTCAAGGTCGAGCAGGACCGCGCGCTCGCGCTGGTCGACGACGCCGTCGAGGCGCGCGAGATCGACGAGACACGTGCGCAGGAGCAGCTCGAGGAGGCGCGCGCGGAGCTTGAGCGTGTGGAGAGCGGGGAGTCGGACGCGGACCGCTGGCAGCTCGAGCAGCGCATCAGGCACGCGGAGAACCAGCTGACCGTCCTCGGGCGCGGCTGACCGATGCAGGTCGAAGCCTTTGCACCCGGCATGTACCCGCGCTCGGAGGCGCTCGTTCAGGCGACCCGCGACCTCGACCGCGGGCGGACGACCGAGGCGGACGTCGACGGGCAGCGCGTTAGCGACCTCCAGGAGCTGATCGCGGCCCAGCAAGCCGCGGAGCTCGACCTCCTCACGGACGGGATGCTGCGGTGGCAGGACCATTTCCGCCCGCTGCTCCAGACCGCAGACGGGCTCGAGACCGGGGCTCTCACCCGCTTCCTGGACACGAACACCTTCTATCGCGCGCCTAAGGCGAGCACCGAGGCACCGACGCTCGCAGGGCCGCTCGACGCGGGCTACGCGGCGCCGGTTCCGGGCCCGCGCGTCGCGACCCTGCCCTCGCCGTATGCGCTCGCGCGGGGGACAGGGGTCTCGCCGAAGGCGATGGCGGAAGGCGTGCTGCAGCCTGCTCTTGCCGGGCTCGACGCGGAGCTCGTCGTCCTGGTCGAGCCGTTTCTCGCGCACGACGAGGAGGCGGCGCCGACCGATCTCGGGGAGGCGCTCGAGGCGCTCTCCGGTGGGCCGAAGCTCGCTCTCTGGTTCCCGTTCTCAGACGCAGGCCGACTGCTCGAGCAAGGCGCGGCAGATCTCCCCGTTGACGGGCTCGGGATCGACTTCTACGCGACGCACCTCGATGACGTCCCGGCGGGTCTCGACAAGCTCCTGCTCGCAGGCGTGGTCGACGTTCGCAGCTCGATGCCGGAGGAGCCGGCGGAGATCGCCGCTTTCGCGGGGCAGCTCGCCGAGCGCGGGGTGGAGCGGATCGCGCTCGTCCCGAACGGCGACCTGCAATACGTCTCCGAGCCGATCGCACGCGAGAAGCTCGCGCGCCTCGGCCAGGCGAAGGCCGCCGCATGACCGACGTGAAGTTGTTAACCCACGAGATCGGCTCGCTCGCGAAGCCGCCGTGGCTCGTCAAGACCTCGCAGGGCCGGGAACTGGACGAGAGCGACATCGAGCACGCCCGCAGCTGGGGGGAGAAGGTCGGCGTCGAGGGCCACGAGGAGCTGGTCGAGTCGCTGCAGCGAGGGGGCGCGGACCCGGACGAGGTGGCGCGCTGGTCGAGCCGCTACTGCGTCCGGATGCAGGAGGCCGCCGGTCTCGACGTCATCTGGGACGGCGAGCAGATCCGAAGCGAGATGTATGCCTGGGCGATCGCGCACGCGAACGGCTTCGAGCCGCGCGGAATCGTGCGCAGCTTCGACAACAAGTACTACTCGAAGTCGGCCGCGGTCGGTCCGGTCTCGCTGGCCGAGCCGTACCACAACGCCGAGTTCTCGTTCCTCCAGTCGGTCGCCAAAGCAAGGTTGAAGATTCCGATCACCGGCGCCTACACGCTTGCCGTCTGGTCGTACGACGAGCACCACACGCCCAGGGAAGGCCGCCTCGGCGCGGGCTACGGGCGGAAGCAGGAGGTCGAGGCGCGCCGCGAGCTGACGCTCGACATCGCCCGCAACCTGATCCGCCCGAACCTCGAGGCGCTGATCGACCTCGGCGCGACCTGGATCCAGATCGACGAGCCCGGCGCCTCGACCGAGGCAGACGAGCTAGACCTGTTCGTCGAGAGCTTCAACGTCAGCGTCGAGGGGCTCGACTGTCTCTTCTCGACGCACCTCTGCTTCTCCGACTACGACCTCTTCTTCCCCGCGATCGAAGGCATGAGCGGCTGCCGCCAGTACTGCGTCGGCTTCGCGAACTACGACACCCGCGAGCTGGGCAGATCGGCCGCGGAGCGCCCCGGCTACGAGGTGATCTCGAAGTTCCGTGACCTGTCGTACGACCCGGTTCTCGGCCTTGGCGTGCTCGACATCCACACCGATTTCGTCGAGTCGCCAGAGCTCGTGCGCGACCGGATCCTGTACGCGGTCGACGTCTTCGGCGACCCGAAACGGATCGACGTCTGCCCTGACTGCGGCCTGCGGACGCGCAGCTGGGACGTCGCCTTCAACAAGCTGCGGGCGATGGTTGAAGGAACCCGCCTCGCAGAAGCCGAACTCGGCGGTTAAGCGCCTCCGAGACGTCGGCTATCCTGGGGTGCGGCGAGCGCCTTTCGGAGGCGTTCTTGCTTTCTTGCGATGAAGACGACGCTCAAGAGAGGTTTCGGCCGCGGAGCCGAGGTGAACGGGAACGGCCGGTCGATCATCCCGCCGGGAACGCTCTCGCCCGTCACCCTCTACCGCCAGCCGCCCCCGTCGAAGCCGGGGTTCGCGAAGGTCGTCGGCAAGTTCTTCTTCGGTCTCGCCGTCCTGCTCGTGATCCTGGTCTCCGGGCTGGTCGGCGGTTTCTACCTGTGGGCGCACGAGACCGCGAAGGCGCTCGGCTGCAGCTCCGTCAGCTGCAAGCGCGTGCAGCCGCGGCTCGACCCGATCAAGGACGCGCACCAGCCCGCGGTCGCGCTCGTGATCGGCTACGACCACCGCGCGGGCGACGGCAACTCCCCCTCGCGCTCGGACACGATGATGCTGATCCGCGCCGACCCGGTCACAAAGACGATCTCGCTGCTCTCGTTCCCGCGCGACCTTGTTGTCCCGATCTACTGCCCGTCCCGCAACGCCAGCGGAGCGCGCACCGGGCCGCCGGAGGCAACCGGCAGCGGGCGGATCAACTCGGCGTACGCCTACTGCGGGGCGAGCGGCGCGCTCGAAACCGTGAAGCACCTGACGGGTGTCCCGATCAACTACCTGATCAGCGTCAACTTCCTCGGCTTCATCTCGGTCGTCAACAAGCTCGGCGGTGTCTGGATGGACGTCGACCGGCGCTACTACAACAAGAACGTCGGCACGGCGGGGACCGACTTCGCGAACATCGACCTGCAGCCGGGCTACCAGCTGATGAACGGCAGGCACGCGCTCCAGTTCGTCCGGTTCCGGCACACGGACTCCGACCTCTTCCGGCTCGCGCGCCAGCAGCAGTTTGTGAGCGCGATGCGCCAGCGCGCAGCCGATTCGCTAGGCCCGACGAGCTTGGTTCAGATCGTGAACACGATCGCCGACCACCACTACATCGAGATCGGCGTCGGCGGTGGTGGGCATCTCAACCTAGGGACGATCCTGAGCTACGCGAACTTCGCCCGCGGTCTTCAGCCCGGCCACGTCTTCCAGACGAAACTTACGGACGTCAGCGGCGCCAACGAGCTGTACGCCTCACAGTCGAGCGTCGACTCGGCAGTGCAGAGCTTCCTCAACCCGGATGTGGAGGAGTCGCGCACGCAGACCGCCGTCGCGCTCGGCCGCAGGCTCCGCCACCGCTTCACGCTGCCGCCGTCCAAGGTGTCGCTCACGGTTCTGAACGGGAACGGCCGGGCCGGCTCGGCCGCGAACGCCAGCTACCTGCTCGGGCAGAAGGGCTACCGGATCCTGCTCCCGCCGAGCAACGAGCCGGCGAATGCGCCGACGTGGGACTACTTCCACTCCAAGGTCTACTTCGATCCTGCACGGGCGGCGAACGGCAGGAGCTCGGCCACACAGATCGCGCGGCTGATCGGGAGCGCGGACGTGGCGCCGATGCCTCGGAAGATCAGGTTGCTCTCGAACGGCGCGCTCGTGGTGGCGGTGATGGGAGGCACCTTCCACGACCAGCTCACGCCGGTCGTGATCGCGCAGGCACCCGTGCGCCAGCCGCCGGTGATTCGTGTCGATCCCGGAGAGACGCGGTCCCAGCTGTTCAGGCTCAAGAAGCGCATGCCGTTCCGCCTGCAGCTGCCGACCGTGCTCGAGCGTAGTTCCTACCTCGACTCCGGTTACGGCGAGACTCCCGTCCGCGCCTATCAGCTCGGCGGGAAGCCGACCGTGCGCCTGACGTTCAGGACCGGCTCGACCGAGTACTGGGGCATCCAGGAGACGCCGTGGGTCGATGCACCCGCGCTCAAGGACAAGAGCCTTACGCAGTGGGTCGGCGGCAGGCGCTACGACCTCTACTACACGGGCTCGCACCTGCACATGGTCGTGTTGCGTGCCGGCGGCGCCAGCTACTGGGTCGTGAACACGCTTCTCGACTCGCTCTCGAACGAGACGATGCTGGCCATCGCACGCGGCCTGCGGCCGATGACTCGGTAGTCTGCGGCGCGTGAGCCGAGCAGAAATGCCTGCAATCGGAATATTCGGCGCCGGCTGGGTCGGGCTCGTGACGGGCGCGTGCTTTGCGGAGCTCGGGCACGAGGTCGTCGTCCGCGACATCCTGCCGGAGCGGATCGAGGCGCTGCGCTCGGGGCAGGTGCCGTTGCACGAGCCCGAGCTCGCGGAGCTGCTCGAACGCAACCGCGAGCGGCTGACCTTCACGCTCGACGTCGCGGATCTGGCCGACGCAAAGCTGCTGTTCGTCTGCGTCGGCACGCCGCCGACCTACTCCGGCGACGCCGACCTCTCGGCCGTCTGGAACGTCGTCGACCAGCTGCCGGTGCCGGCCGAGCGCGCGATCCTGATCATGAAGAGCACGGTTCCGGTCGGGACCGGCGAGAAGGTGCTGGCGGCGCTGAGCACGCGTGGGCTCGACCACGTTGGCTACGTCTCCAATCCCGAGTTCCTCTCCGAGGGCACCGCCGTCCGCGACTTCATGAAGCCCGATCGCGTGGTCGTCGGCGCCTTCACCGAGGCGGACGCGGCCGCGGTGTCGACGCTGTACGCGCCGCTCGAGGCGCCGGTCGTGCAGGTCGACGTCGCCTCCGCGGAGATGATCAAGCTCGCCGCGAACGCGTTCCTGATGACGCGCATCAGCTTCATCAACGAGATTGCGAACGTCTGCGAGGCGACCGGCGCCGACGTCGTGGAGGTCGCAAAGGGGGTCGGGCTCGACCACCGGCTCGGGCCGCACTTCCTGCGAGCGGGGATCGGCTGGGGCGGGAGCTGCTTCCCCAAGGACGGCGTCGCGCTGAAGCAACTGGCCTCGAACTCCGGCTACCACTTTCAACTCCTCAACGCGGTGATCGAGGTGAACGAGCTCCAGAAGCGGCGCGTGATCGGGAAGCTCGAGAAGCACATCGGAGAGCTGAGCGGGAAGACGGTCGCGTTGCTCGGGCTTGCCTTCAAGCCGAACACGGACGACCTTCGCGAGGCGCCGTCGCTCGTTCTCGCCTCCAGGCTGCTCGCCGAGGGCGCTCATGTGCGCGCGTGGGACCCCGTAGCCGACGCGAGCCGTCTTCTCCAGGGCGTCACGTTCTGCGACAGCGTGCTCGAGGCCGTGACGGGGGCGGACGCGGCGGTGATCGTGACCGAGTGGGACGAGCTGCGCACGCTTGCGTCTGCGGATGTGCGCGCGGCGATGAAGCGGCCCGTCATCGTCGACGGCCGGAACCTGCTCGATCCCGAGGTTGCGCGCGAGGCCGGGTTCACGTACGAGGGAATCGGCCGCGCTGCCTCGCCCCTGTCCGCGCTCCCCGAGACCGAAGAGCGCGAGCCCGAGCTGCAGGATTAGTGGAAGCGATCATCCTCGCCGGCGGCAAGGCGGAGCGCCTCGGTGAGGCTGCGCAGGGGCTGCCGAAGGCACTTGTGGAGATTGCCGGCCGGCCGCTCGCCGCCTACCAGGTCGAGCAGCTCGCGGCCGCCGGCGTCGACCGGGTGATCGTCAGCTGCGTCGCCGGCACGGAGGCGTCGTTCGAGGCCGCGATCGGGAACCTCGGGCCCGAGATCGTCGCCGCGGGAGAGCCGGAACCGCTCGGCCGCGGTGGGGGGCTCCGCTTCGCGGCCTCCGCACGGCTCGAGACGGGCGACGTGCTGGCGCTGAACGGCGACGAGCTCGTCGACGTCGATCTCGCGCAGCTGCTGGCGACGCAGGGCTCGAGCGATGCGGCCGCCACGATCACCGTCGTGCCGCTCCAGTCGCCGTTCGGCGTGGCCGAGCTCGACGGCAACCTTGTCACCGGGTTCAGCGAGGCTCCGCGCCTCGACGAGTGGGTGAGCTGCGGCGTCTACGCGCTCGGCGAGGAGGCGATCGCGCGGCTGCCCGAGCGCGGCGACCACGAGACGTCGATGTTCCCCGAGCTCGCGGCCGAGGGCCGCCTCCGCGCGCACCGGCACGAGGGGATGTGGCTGACGGTGAACACGCCGAAGGACCTGCGGCTCGCCGAGGAGCACCTCGCCGCCAACCCGGGCTGGCCGGTGCGGGCCTAGCTGGTAGGTTCGGGCCTGTGTCAGGCGACCACGTGACCTCCCCAACCGGCGGCGTCGAGCGCTTCGTCTCCGAGCAGCAGCGGGTCGACAAGCCCTGGGGCCACGAGCTGATCTTCGCCGTCGCCGAGAGCTACGTCGGCAAGCTGATCTTCGTCAAGGCCGGCGAGTCGCTCAGCCTCCAGTTCCACAAGGAAAAGGACGAAGCCTGGTACGTACTCGAGGGGCGCGCGGAGCTCGAGCTCGGCGCCCGGGAAGACAAGACGCTGGCGAGCGAGGTCATCGGCCCCGGCGCGTCGTTCCGCTTCCGTCCGGGGACGGTCCACCGGCTGACGGCGCTCGCCGACACCACGATCTTCGAGGTGTCGACGCCCGAACTCGACGACGTCGTCCGCCTGGAAGACCGGTACGGCCGGGCCGGAGACAGAGATTGACACGCATGTGTTAAGGTTCTCTGCATGGCCGGAATGACGGTTGGGGAGGCCGCGACGCAGACAGGCTGGTCGCCGCGCATGCTGCGCTATCTCGAGCGGGCAGGCGTCGTCGTCCCGGTGCGCAGCTCCGGCGGCTACCGCCTCTACGGGCTGCTCGAGCTGAACCAGCTGCGGTCGCTGCGTGAGTTGCGCCGCCGGTTCCGGGTCGAGCTGACGGAGATCGCGTTCGCCGCGAGGCTGCGCTACGAACCCGACCTCCGGGAGGCCGTGGACAGCTGGCTCGCCGGAACAGAGCTCTCGGCGCTCGACTGGGAGCAGCGCAAGCATGAGCGGCTTCTCGCCGCCTGAACCGCTACCGAGAGGACCGAACGCATGGCGACGACTCGACGACACGACGTAAAGGACCTGGCGCTCGCGGCCGAAGGGCTGAGCCGGATCGAATGGGCCGACCGGCAGATGCCGGTGCTGGCCGCGATCCGCGACCGCTTCGAGCGCGAGCAGCCGCTCGCCGGCTATCGGGTCGCCGCCTGCCTCCACGTGACGAGTGAGACGGCGAACCTGATGCGGACGCTCAAGGACGGCGGCGCCGACGTCGTCCTCTGCGCCTCGAACCCGCTCTCGACCCAGGACGACGTGGCCGCCGCGCTCGTCGACGAGTACGAGATCTCCACGTTCGCGATCAAGGGCGAGGACAACGACACCTACTACAAGCACATCGAGGCAGCCGTCGACCACAAGCCGCAGCTGACGATGGACGACGGGGCCGACGTGATCGGCGTCCTGCACGCGCACCGGCGCGAGCAGCTCGGCGACGTCATCGGCGGAACCGAGGAGACGACGACCGGCGTGATCCGGCTGCGGGCCCTCGAGCGCGACGGCGCGCTCGGGTTCCCGGTGATCGCGGTCAACGACGCGAAGACGAAGCACTTCTTCGACAACCGCTACGGCACGGGCCAGTCGACGATCGACGGGATCATCCGGGCGACCAACATCCTGCTCGCGGGGCGCAAGTTCGTCGTGGCCGGCTACGGCTGGTGCGGCCGCGGCGTCGCGATGCGGGCGAAGGGGATGGGCTCGCACGTGATCGTGACCGAGGTCGATCCGCTGCGCGCGCTCGAGGCGGCCATGGACGGCTTCGAGGTGCTGCCGATGGCCGAGGCGGCCCAGGCCGGGGACATCTTCGTCACGGCGACCGGCGACAAGTCGGTGATCAGGCGCGAGCACATCGAGCAGATGAAGGACGGCGCCGTGCTCGCGAACACGGGCCACTTCAACGTCGAGATCGACATCCCGGCGCTACGCGCGCTGGCGGTCGAGACGCGCACCCTGAGGCAGCTGGTCGACGAGTTCCGCCTCGAGGACGGTCGCCGCATCTACCTGATCGCGGACGGCCGCCTCGTGAACCTCGCGGCGGCCGAAGGGCATCCGGCCCAGGTGATGGACATGTCTTTTGCGAACCAGGCCCTCTCTGCCGAGTTCGTGGTCGCGAACGCGGCGACCCTCGAGCGGAAGGTCTACCCGGTGCCCGAGGACATCGATCAGGAAATCGCGCGCCTCAAGCTCGCGACGATGGGCGTCGCGGTCGACGAGCTGACCGAGGAGCAGGCCAAGTACCTCGCCTCCTGGGACGAGGGCACCTAGTCCAGCAAGAACGCTGGTGGGAAGACGACTCGCCCTCGGATGGCCGGGTCGTACGCGCGGAGCGGGATCGCCATGAACGCCTCGGCTTGGGCGTCGGGCTCGGGCGGGGCGAGTCCGAGCTCCGCTGCCGGGCGGAAGCCGAAGCGCGGGTAGTAGGTCGGGTGGCCGAGGACGAGCACGAGGGGCTCCCCGCGCTCGTCGGCGAGTCGTAGCCCCTCGCGGGTCAGCGCTTCGCCGATGCCTTGGCGCTGGTGGTCGGGCGCGACACTGAGCGGCCCGAGCTCGAGCAGGCGCCTCGAGAGGCCGGCGAGGCCGACGTAGCTCAACATCGCGTGTCCGACGATCTCGGTTTCCAGCTCGGCCACCAGCGAAAGCTCGGCCACGAAGCCCTCGGACGCGCGAATCGCGTCGACCATGCGCGCCTCGAGCTCGCGTTCGAAGGCGGCGGAAGTCACGCGGGCGATCGCGGCGCGGTCGGCCGCCGTCTCGGCTCGAATGCTCAGGTCCGGCACGCGCGGCAGGCTACAGTCATGCGCGTGCTGGGCCCTGAGCGAGTTCTGCGCCTCGAGAGTGACCGCGTCGTCCTGCTCGACCAGCGCCGGTTGCCTGACGAGGAGGTCGAGCTCGTCTGCCGTTCCGCGCACGAAGTGGCGGAGGCGATTCGTGAGCTGGCCGTCCGCGGGGCGCCGGCAATTGGGATCGCGGCTGCCTACGGGTATGCGCTCGCCGTAGAGCGTGGGGAGGACCTCGAGCTAGCGGCGGCCGAGCTCGAGGCGGCGCGGCCGACGGCGGTGAACCTCGCCTGGGCCTTGCGGGAGGTGCGCGCTGCCGCTGATCCGGCCGAGCGGGCACGGGAGCTTCACGCCGAGGAGGTCGAGCGCTGCCGGCTGATGAGCGTCCATGCGGCGGGGCTCCTCGCCGAGGGAGCCGTGCGCTGACGCACTGCAACACGGGCAGCCTGGCCACCGGCGGCCAGGGGAGCGCGCTGGGCGCGCTGCAGGAGGCGTGGTCGCAGGGCGTCGTTCGGCACGTGTTCGTGGACGAGACGCGCCCGCTGCTCCAGGGCGCGCGCCTGACTGCCTGGGAGCTCGAGACCGCGGGCATCCCGCACACGGTGATCGCGGATGCCGCGGCCGGGCACATGCTAGCGACGGGTGAGATCGACTGCGTGCTGGTCGGCGCCGACCGGATCGCCGCCAACGGCGACACGGCCAACAAGATCGGGACGTATCCGCTCGCGGTGCTGGCCGCTCGACACGAGGTGCCGTTCTTCGTCGTAGCTCCAACCTCGACGATCGACCTGCAAACGCCCACGGGCGCCGAGATCCCGATCGAGGAGCGCAATCCCCGCGAGGTCAGCGCTCGCTTTCCGGCGCGCAACCCCGCGTTCGACGTCACCCCCGCGGAGCTGATCTCCGCGATCGTGACCGAGGTGGGAGTGCACCGTCCCCCGTACGCGGCAAGTCTCCCGAGGCCGGTGGCGGCGTGAAGGCGCTGGTCCTCGCCGCGGGCTACGCGACCCGGCTCTACCCGCTCACGCTCGACCGGCCGAAGCCGCTGCTCGAGGTCGGCGGGCGGCCGATCCTCGAGCGCCTGCTCGACCAGCTTCCGCTCTCTGGGCTCTCGACGGTCTACGTCGTCACCAACGCGAAGTTCGCACCGCACTTCCGGGCTTGGGCGGAGCAGCAGGTGGCGCCGATCGAGGTGGTCGACGACGGGACGTCGAGCGAGGACGACCGGCTCGGCGCGATCGGCGACCTCGATCTGGTGATCAGGACGCAGAAAGTCGACGACGACCTGCTCGTGGCGGCCGGTGACAACCTCTTCACTGAGCCTCTGGACAACTTCGTGCGTTTCGGACAGGAGCGGGACGCGGCCGTCATCGCGGTCCACGACACGGGTGACCTCGAAGCGATTAAGCGCTTCAGCTCGATCAGCGTCGACTCGGACCAGCGCGTGACGTCGTTCCAGGAGAAGCCCGAGCATCCGGTCTCCACGCTGGCCGGCATCGCGCTCTACTTCTACCCGCGCGCGGTCCTGCCCCTGGTCGGCAAGTACCTCGCCGAGGGGAACAATTCGGACCAGCCGGGCCGGCTCATCGAGTGGCTGTACACGCGCACACCCGTGTACGCCTGGCACCTGCCCGGGCGCTGGATCGACATTGGCACTCCGGAGAGCCTCGCCGAGGCCGACCGGAGCTTCGGAACCCCCGAGTAGCCGGCACACATTCGTCACATCCGCGTCACCCACGCGTGACGGTTTCTCGCCTACCCTCGCCGGAGGAGGTGAGGACGGTGTGACGTGAGACTTCTCGATCTGCTGCTGCCGGTTCGCTGCGTTGTCTGCGCCAAGCGTGGTGAGCAGCTGTGTGCGGGCTGCCGCGAGAGCCTGCCGGTGCTGCAACCGCCGTTCTGCGAGCGCTGTGGTGCGCCGACGGTCTGGCCCGTCGCGCGCTGCCGGGAGTGCTCGGGTCGCCGGCTCGCGTTCGCCTCGGCGCGGGCAGCCGTCGCGTACGACGGCCGCGTCCGCCGGCTCGTGAGCGCGTGGAAGGAGCGCGGGCTGCGGAGGCTGGCCGCCGACGCTGCGGAGCTGATCGCCTCGACACTCGTCCCGCCGCAGGCAGCCGTGCTGGCGTACGTCCCGCCGGACCGGGAACGGGTGCTCACGCGTGGGTATCACCCAGCCGAGCGGCTGGCGCACGAGCTCGGCGAGCGCTGGGAGCTTCCGGTCCGGCCGCTGATCGCACGGACACGCTCCGTGCGGCACCAGCGCGGGCTGACCTTGCCCGAACGCCGGCGCAACGTGGCCGGTGCGTTCCGCCCTGCCGCCGCGGCGCCACCGCGGGTCGCGCTCGTGGACGACGTCTACACCAGCGGAGCCACGGCCGCGGCTGCCGCGTCTGCTCTGCGCAGAGGCGGCGCGCGACGCGTCGAGGTCGTCACGTTCGCACGGGTCGTCCGCTAGATTCCGCAGCAGGACAGGGTCGAAGGAGAGCCGATGCAGTTCCAGGTCAAAGGTAGGAACATTGAGGTCAGCGATTCGATCCGCAGTTACGCGGAGGAGAAGCTCGGGAAGCTGGAGCGCCAGCTCGAGGATCCGCGGATCGAGCTTGAGCTCGCGCTGGAGCGGAACCCGTCGATCGCGGAGAACAACGTCGCCGAGGCCACGATCTGGACGAACGGCACGGTCATCCGCGCGCGAGAAGCGTCCCCCGACATGCGCGCGTCGATCGACCAGCTCGTCGACAAGCTCGAGCGCCAGGTCACGCGCTACAAGCGTCAGCGTCGTGACCGCCGCCGCAAGGCGGCGCGAAGCAACGATCCGGCGCTCGAGGCCACTCCCGTCGTCCCGGACGAGCCGGGCCCGATGATCGTCAAGACGAAGCGGTTCGCCGTCACCCCGATGACTCCGGAGGAGGCCGTGCTCCAGCTCGAGCTGATCGGGCACGACTTCTTCGTCTTCCGCAACGCCGACACGGGCGAGGTGAACGTCGTCTACCGGCGCCGCGACGGCGACTTCGGGTTGATCGAGCCACAGTGATCTTCCGGCGCGAGCCGCTCCACAGGAAGCTCGCGCGCCAGGCCGGGCTCGAGCTGGATTCGGACGCAGAGGCGGTGACTGCACCCGAGCCGGCCCCCGTCGCCGGCGAAGAGCCGCGCTTCGAGCCGGAGCCGATCAACGTCGGTCCCCACTGGGGCATGACCGGCCTGCACGGCGTTCCCCGGCCGCGCCGCTGGGACACGGTCGGCTCGGCGGAGGCGCCGGGCCTAGCGGGAGACCAGGTGCACTTCGTCGCCCTTCAAAACGGCGATCTCGTTGTCGACGAGGACGAGCCGGACGATACGCTCACGCCGCTCGCCGAGGCCGTCGAGTCGTCAATCGAGCCGCCCTACCGCGCGGAGGCCGTGCGCCGGGAGGGGGATGTCTGGGCCGTCGCAGCCCGCCGTGTCCAGATCGTCGAGCTCGACTCCGACGGAGACCGCCTCGAGCTCACCGCCAACGACGGAGAGCGGGCCCTGACGATCGACGGCGAGCCGACCGTCGCGAGCATCCCGGAGCTCGCCCGCCTGGGAGAGCGCGAGGGCGCTTCGTACGTCGTCCAGGCGCAACGGCTCGACGATCGGTTCTGGGAGGTCACGGTCGACCCCCTCTAGCGGCCAAATCGGCCCGACCCGCGCACCCGACCCGCTACCCTAAGCGCATGTCTTCGCAGCTCGGTTCGTTCGAGAAGGTCCTACGCTTCGGCGAGGGACGGCGCCTGAAGAGACTCGCCTCGCAGGCCGCCTACATCGGCACGCTGGAGCCCGAGTTCGAGGCGCTCAGCGACGCCGAGCTGGCTGCGAAGACCGTCGAGTTTCGTGAGCGGATCGAGAACGGCGAGTCGATCGACGAGCTCGTCTTCGAGGCGTTCGCGACGGTTCGCGAGGCGTTCAAGCGCACGATGGGCATCCGGCTCTTCGACGTGCAGCTGATGGGCGGAATCGTCCTCCACGAGGGCGACATCGCGGAGATGCGCACCGGCGAGGGCAAGACCTTCGTCGCGGTCCAGCCGCTCTACCTGAACGCGCTCTCGGGCCAGAGCGTCCACCTGGTCACCGTCAACGACTACCTGGCCAAGCGCGACCCCGAGTGGACGAAACCCGTCTGGGACGCCCTCGGGATGCGCGCGTCCTTCATCGAGAACATGATGCCGTTCTCCGCGCGGACCGAGGCGTACTCCGCCGACGTCGTCTATGGCACGAACTCGGAGTTCGGGTTCGACTACCTCCGCGACAACATGGCCGTCGAGCTCGCCGGGGTCGTCCAGCGCGGCCACGACTACGCGATCGTGGACGAGGTCGACTCGATCCTGATCGACGAGGCGCGAACGCCGCTCATCATCTCCGGCGAGCCCGAGGTCGCGGCGCAGACCTACTACGATTTCGCCCGCATCGTGAAGGGCCTCGAGGGCTACGCCTCGAAACCGGGCGATCCGAAGGGCGTGGCCGAGGAGTCCGGCGCCGACTACGAGTTCGACAAGAAGCACAAGACGGTCTCGCCGATGCACGGATCGATCGAGAAGTCGGAGCGGGCGCTCCGCGTCGACAACCTCTACGACCCGCGCAACGCCCAGCTGGTGAACCATCTGAATCAGGCCCTGAAGGCGCAGTCGCTCTACCACCTGGACGTCGACTACGTGATCCAGGACGGCGAGGTCAAGATCGTCGACGAGTTCACCGGCCGGATCATGGAAGGGCGCCGCTGGTCGGACGGCCTCCACCAGGCGGTCGAGGCCAAGGAGGGCGTGCGGATCCAGGAGGAGCACGTCACGATGGCGACGATCACGCTCCAGAACTACTTCCGGCTCTACACCAAGCTCGCAGGCATGACCGGCACCGCCAAGACCGAGGAGAAGGAGTTCGTCGAGATCTACGGCCTCAACGTGGTGGAGATCCCGACCAACGTCGACATCCAGCGCGACGACCAGAACGACCAGATCTTCAAGACGAAAGAGGCGAAGTACGCGGCCGTGATCGAGGACATCAAGGAGCGGCACGAGATCGGCCAGCCCGTGCTCGTGGGCACGATCTCCGTCGAGGTCTCGGAGCACCTCTCGCAGCTGATGGAGCGACAGGGGATCCCGCACAACGTCCTCAACGCCAAGCAGCACGAGCAGGAAGCGGGGATCATCCAGGAGGCGGGCCAGAAGGGCGCGGTCACGATCGCGACGAACATGGCCGGCCGCGGCGTCGACATCAAGCTCGGCGAGGGCGTCCTCGACCTCGGCGGGCTCTACGTGCTCGGCACCGAGCGCCACGAGGCGCGCCGGATCGACAACCAGCTGCGCGGCCGCTCGGGGCGCCAGGGCGATCCCGGCGAGTCGCGCTTCTACCTGTCGGGCCTGGACGATCTCGTCCGCCTGTTCGCCGGCAACCGGATCTACGGGATCATGGAGCGCTTCAACGTGCCGGACGACCAGCCGATGGAGGCCGGCATCCTCTCGCGCCAGATCGAGAACGCGCAGAAGAAGGTCGAGGAGCAGAACTTCGTGATGCGCAAGAACGTCCTCAAGTACGACGACGTCCTCAACAAGCAGCGCACGGTCATCTACGAACAGCGCCAGCGCGTGCTGCAAGGGGAGGACCTCTCCGAGCAGGCGATGGCCTGGATCGACGAGGTGATCGAGCGGACGGTCGCGGTGTACACCGAGAGCGACCACTCGGAGGAGTGGGATCTCGAGGCCCTCTGCCGCGCCATGCAGGACCTGTATGCGCCGGACGAGCCGATCACCGTCGAAGAGCTTCGCGACGAGGTGGCGCTCGAGCGGTCGGCGCTCGTCGAGGAGTTCCAGGAGGACGCGCACGACCGCTACGAGGAGAAGGAGAAGGGGCTCGGGCTGAACCCGGACACCGGGCTGCCTCTCCTGCGCGACATCGAGCGCTTCGTGCTCCTCCAGGTGGTCGACGCGCGCTGGCGGGACCACCTCGAGAACATGGATTACCTGCGCGAGGGTGTGCACCTGCGGTCGATGGCGCAGAAAGACCCGCTGGTCGAGTACACGGCCGAGGGGCACATCATGTTCCAGGAGCTCAACGCCTCGATCCAGGAGGAGGTGGTCGTCACGCTCTTCCACGCCGAGATCGAGGTCGAGGAGGTCGAGCAGCTCCAACAGGCACAGGCTGCGCACGCAATTGACGGCGGAGCGGTCGCGTACCAGCACGAGTCGCTCGCGGGCTCACAGGCGATCGCGGCCGCGGGAGCCGGGACCCTGGTCGGCGCCGACGGCGGCTCGCTGACGACAGCGGGCGGGCTCGACGCCGGTGGTGGCTCGGTCGCAACCCAGCAGCGCACGGTCTCGTCCCAGGAGAAGATCGGCCGCAACGACCCGTGCTGGTGCGGCAGCGGCAAGAAGTTCAAGCGCTGCCACGGCGCTTGAGGTCGGCGCGAAGTCCGGCGCCGGCTTCGCCGGCACCATGACGACTTCGCGGCTACCTCTGTCCACGGGCAAAAGGGCGCTGCCCGGGGTCAGACCCCGGGCAGGTCCTGACGAGACGGTCAAACCGATGATCCAGGCGACTTGCGCGCCTTCGGGACGATGTGAGCCACGCTCCTTACGGGCCCAGAGGGGTCAGACCCCGGACTGGGCCGGTTGGCCCCCGTCCCCGGGCGTGGGCGCTACCATCGTGCGGATGGCCGACCAGACGCACACCGTTTCGCTCGAACAGCAGCTTCAGGAGATCGGGGCCCAGCTTGCCTGGGTCCGTGATTACCTTTGACCCCGAGGGGCTCGAGAAGCGGATTGCCGAGCTCGAGCAGGAGCTCGCCAGCCCCGGGTTCTGGGACGACCAGCAGCACGCGGCGCAGGTCTCGGCCGAGCACGCGCGGCTGAACAGGCGCCTCGAGCGCTACCGCCGTCTTCTCCAGGAATACCAGGACGCGCAGGAGCTCCTGGCGATGGACGGCGACATGGCCGGCGAGATCGAGACGTCGATCACGCCGCTGCGGGAGGAGCTCGATCGCCTCCAGGAGGACGCGCTCTTCTCGGGCGAGTACGACGGCGGCGACGCGCTCGTCACGATCCACGCGGGCACCGGAGGCACCGACGCGCAGGACTGGGCCGAGATCCTGCTGCGCATGTATCTCCGCTGGGCCCAGGAGCGCGGGTTCAAGACCGAGCTGCTCGAGGCGAGCCCCGGCGAGGAGGCCGGCCTCAAGTCCGCGACGTTCACGGTCAAGGGCGAGAACGCCTACGGGATCTTCAAGGCGGAGCGGGGGGTCCACCGGCTCGTGCGCCTCAGCCCGTTCGACCAGGCGCACCGCCGACACACCAGCTTCGCCCAGGTGATCGTCAGCCCGCTCCTGGCCGAGGACGTCGACCTCGAGCTCGACGAGAGTGATCTCCGCATCGACACGTACCGCGCGAGCGGCGCGGGCGGCCAGCACGTGAACAAGACCGACTCCGCGGTGCGGATCACGCACATCCCGACCGGCATCGTCGTCCAGTGCCAGAACGAGCGCTCGCAGAGCTCGAACAAGCAGACGGCGCTCCGGATCCTCAAGTCGCGCCTCCTCGAGCAGGAGCAGGAACGCCGCGAGGAGGAGCTCGCGCGCGAGCGGGGTGAGGCCCAGGACATCGGCTTCGGCAGCCAGATCCGCAGCTACGTCCTCCACCCGTACCAGCTCGTCAAGGACCACCGCACCGACTACGAGACCGGGAACACCCAGGCCGTGCTGGACGGGGCGCTCGACGACTTCGTGCGCGAGTACCTGCTGGCGCGCGCCGCCGGCCGGGTTTTCTAAGGCATCGCTTGCGATGCCGACCTCAGGACGTGCGAGCTCTGCTCGTGCGTCCGTCCGAAATGACCGATCGACCCGACCGCACTCACGGCATCCGCTAGTCAGGACTTGCGGAATTTGCAGCCGAAAACGCGTACATCCGCCGTGGGTTCCGCTAGACTCGGGCGTCTAGTCGAACCGGATGCGAAGGGGTCGCGTCCCTCCCGCCACGTGCAGGAATTGGGTCTCCAACAGCCAGACGAAGCCACCGAGACGGCTGTTCTCGAATACGAGCCCGTCCCGCCGCCGCCTGCGCCGACGAGCTCGGCGATGGTCGTCTTCGAGAACGTGACGAAGATCTACGAGCCCGACGTCAAGGCGCTGCGAGACGTCTCGTTCGCGATCGACAAGGGCGAGTTCGTCTTCATCGTCGGCGCGTCAGGCTCGGGCAAGTCGACGATCGTCCGCCTCGTGCTAAAAGAGCTCGATCCGACGTCGGGCAGGATCGTCGTCGGAGGCCGCGAGCTCGGCCGGCTCAAGCGCAAGAAGGTCCCGCTGCTGCGGCGGAACGTCGGCTGCGTCTTCCAGGACTTCAAGCTGCTGCCCAACCGGACGGCGGCCGAGAACGTCGCCTACGCGCTCAAGGTGCAGGGCGAGAGCAGCACCTCGATCCGGCGCAAGGTGCCCGAGGTCCTCAACCTCGTCGGGCTCGCGCACAAGATGAGCTCGCTACCCGATGAGCTCTCCGGCGGCGAGCAGCAGCGCGTCTCGATCGCGCGCGCGTTCGTGAACCACCCGCCGCTGCTGATCTGCGACGAGCCGACCGGAAACCTCGATCCGGACACGAGCGTCGGGATCATGCAGCTCCTCTACCGGATCAACCGCTCCGGGACGACGATCCTGATGGTCACCCACGACCGCGAGATGGTCGACAAGATGCGCAAGCGCGTGATCGCGCTCGAGGAAGGGCGGCTGGCCCGCGACGAGCGCCGCGGCGGCTACACCTCCGAGTGATGAACCGCCTCAAGCTGATTGCCGCGGAAGCGGTGCGGTCCCTCGGCGCGAACCTCTCGACCACGTTCGCCGCGGTGACGACCGTCCTGATCGGAATGTTCATGCTCGGGCTCGTTGTGGGGCTCGGCAGCTGGGCCCTCTCGCTCAGCAACCACTACAAGAAGCAGTTGCTCGTCAAGGTCTACTTCTGCACCACGCTCCGCTGCGAGCACGAGGCCACGACGACGGAGATGAACTCGGTCCACAACAAGCTGATCGCGATCCCGCAGGTCAAGAGCGTTCGCTTCATCTCGAAGGAGGCCGCGCTCAAGCTCGAGCAGAAGCAGCACCCGCAGTTCACGGAGAACCTGCCCGGGAACCCCCTCCCGAACGAGTTCGAGGTTATTCCGAAGCAGGGCGAGGACGTGGACGCGATCGCGAGGCAGCTCGAACCCGTTGCCGGCCGGCGTCGAGGGGATCTGCCCGCCTGCGCCGGGGACGAAGGCGGCCAAGAGCGCGACCGGCCAGAGCTGCAACCGGATCACCCACAAGGTGCTCTCGGTCGCGCGCTATCTCTGGATCGTGGTGTTGATCGCGTTCATCGTCCTGCTCGTGTCGTCGACCTTGCTCGTGGCGAACACGATCCGGCTCTCGATCTTCGCCCGCCGACGTGAGATCGAGGTGATGAAGCTCGTCGGCGCGACGAACTGGTTCGTGCGCGGGCCGTTCATGATCGAGGGGCTCCTCGCCGGGCTCGGAGGTGCGGTCGGCGCGCTGATCCTGCTCGCGCTCGGGCGCACGATCTTCCTGGGGCACGTCGTCCACGTGGGTCACACGGACGTACACGCCTGGCCGTTCGGCGTGCACGTGCTGATCGTCCTTACCGCGGGGCTGCTGCTCGGCGCCGCCGGCTCCGGCCTCACGATCCGCCGTTTCCTCCAGGTTTGACCTCATAGCCGTGTCGTATGCCGCAGCCGCTCGACCGGTCAGTTCAGACGGACGCACGGGCAGAGCCCGCACGCCCTGAGGACGGCATCGCAAGCGACGCCGTAGTCGTAGAAGTCGCCCGGCGGGGCAAGCTTCTCGTCGGCGACCCGTATTTCACGCCCGGCGTGCCGCTCGTGCTGGACAAGCGCGGCAGCGGCGAGGCGAGCCCGGGCGATCTTGCGGTAGTGCAGCAAGGGCCGGGAGCGGGCCAGGCTCGAGCGCGTGCTGGGCGGGCGAGCGCGATCGAGACGGTGCTCGAGGGCTTGCTTGTCCAGGAGGGCGAGCGCGGGGACTTCGAGCCTTTCGACCTGCGCGAGCCGTCGGTGGAGGGCCGCGTCGACCTGCGTGACGAGCTGGCGTTCACGATCGATCCCGAGACGGCGAAGGACTTCGACGACGCGCTCACGCTGCACGACGACCGCGTTCTCATCCATATCGCGGACGTCTCCTGGTTCGTCCCGGCCGGCTCGCCGCTCGACCGCGGCGCCGCCGAGCGCGCGTTCTCGGTCTACGTTCCGGGCCTCGTCGCGCCGATGCTGCCGCACGAGCTCTCGGACGACGCGTGCTCGCTGCGTCCCGACGTCGACCGGCTCTGCGTCACCGTCGAGGTCGAGCTGGGCTCGGGCGAGGCGCGCTTCTACCGCTCGGTGATCCGGAGCAAGGCGCGGCTGACCTATGCGCAGGCCGAGGCGATCCTGGCCGGGCGCGAGCAGGCGGCGCCGGAGCTGGTCGAGGCCTTGCGCAGGGCAGAGCAGGTGACCTCGGAGCTGCGCGAGCGCCGGTTCGCCCGCGGCGCGCTGCGGATCGAGAGCGGGGAGGCCGCGTTCTCGTTCGACGGCGAGGGCGGCGTCGCCGAGGCCCGGCGCGAGTCCGAGCCGCACGCGCACATGCTCGTCGAGGAGCTGATGATCCTCGCGAACGAGGCCGTCGCCGGCTTGCTCGCGGGCCGGAGGCGCGAGGCGCTCTACCGCGTGCACGAGCGACCGGAGCCACAGGCGGTCGAGCTCCTGCTCGCGAAGCTGTCCGAGCTCGGCGTGCCGACGCCGCCCGAGCCCGAGCGGATGGGGCACGCCGACGCAGCCGAGCTGGCCGCCGAGATCAGCGAGCGGGTGACCGACTACGTCGGCCGCTCGGGAGTCGGCCGCAACGCCTTCCCGTCGCTCGTCCTCCAGGCGCTCAAGCGGGCGCGCTACGACCCGCGCAACCTCGGCCACTCGGGCCTCGCGAGCACCGCGTACTGCCACTTCACCTCGCCGATCCGTCGCTACCCCGACCTCGTCTGCCACCGCGCGCTGCTGCTCGAGCTCGGCGCCTCGGACGAGCCGCTCCCGGAGGATCTCGGCGAGCTCGCCGACCACGCCTCCGCCCGCGAGCGCGCCGCCGCGAGCCTCGAGTACCGCGCCGACGAGATCTGCCTCGCGTGGCTGCTCGAGCGGCGACTGTTCGAGCTCGGCTGGGAGGCTCCGTTCGAGGGAGAGATCACGGGCCTGATCCCCTCGGGCCTGTTCGTCCGCTTCGGTGAGGTGTTCGAGGGCTACGTCCCCGCGCGCCGCCTCCTCGGCGACTACTACGAGCTGAACGAGCTCGCGACGGCACTTGTCGGCCGACGCGGCGGGCGCAGGTACCGGCTCGGCGAGCCTATCCAGGTGCGAGTCGAGGAGATCCGCCGGGCCGAGGGCAAGGTCGAGCTCTCACTCGCGGACGCCCGCGGTGTCTGACGCGTCGTGCCGCGCCGTTCAGGACGTAACGGTGAACTGCCCGCTCATCAAGAGGGCTGACGTCGCAGTGGAAGTTGTACGTGCCCGGAGGCAGCGCGACCGTCCACGTCTCTGACTGGCCGCCGAACAGGATCGTGCCCTTCTTGATCTCCACGAGGTCGAAGCTGCAGCCAAAATTGGCGCACGAGCTCGTGATCACGAAGGTGACCATGCCCGACGGCATCGTCAGCTGTGAGAGAACGAACTTGGCCTCGGGCTCCTCGAACATTCCGACGTCGACTGTCGTCTTGGCGGTACCGACCGTCCCGGTCGTAACGGGCGGCGGCGCGGCCGCGGCCATGACCAGGAAGACGCCCTTCAGGCCGGCCGCCGCCTGCCCGCGAACGGTGGAGCGGTAGGGGTAGCGGCCCTTCTTCGAGAACATGACCCGCAACGTCGCGGAGTGCCCGGGCGAGAGACGGCGAGTCTTCTTCCCCGCGATCTTGAAATCGTGCGAGACCTTGCCCTTGTTGATGACCGTGAAGATCACCATCCCCGTGGGAGCGCGGCGCGTCGACAGCTTGAACCTGGAATCAGTGGCGGTGACGGTCACACGGGTCACCTTCGAAAGCGATGTCGCGCGCAGGGCGCCGGCACTGGCCTCGCGGTGCGACACGAAGGTTCCTGCGGCAAGTCCAGCAACCGCCAGACCTACCAAGACGACGACGCTCGCTCCCCGGTGCAAGGTACCTCCTCCTCGGAAAATGTAACTAACGACACTACCCTAACGGCCGAGTTGAGCTGTGCTTTCGGTCCGTACACTCAAGCGCGATGGCCACGGGAGAGAAGCTGATCGCCGACAACCGCCGCGCGCGGCACGAGTACCACCTGCTCGACCGCGTCGAGGCGGGGCTCGCGCTCCAGGGCAGCGAGGTCAAGTCCCTGCGACAGGGCCACGCCATCCTGCAGCGCGCCTATGCCGACCCGCGTGATGGCGAGCTCTGGCTCGTCGGGCTCCACATCCCGCCGTACGAGCAAGCGTCGGTCGAGCCGCACGACCCCGATCGCGCCCGCAAGCTGCTGCTGCACCGGCGCCAGATCGACCAGCTCTCGGCGAAGGTCGCCGAGCGCGGCCTGACGATCGTGCCGACGCGCCTCTACTTCAAGGACGGCCGCGCCAAGGTCGAGCTCGCGCTCGGCCGCGGTAAGGAGCTGCACGACAAGCGCCGCGACATCGCCGACCGCGAGAGCAAGCGCCGCATCGAGCGCGAGCTCAAGAGCCGTCGCTGACTCGAGCGCTCAGCCTGCAGTGCGTCCAGCGGCGTAGGCGACGGAGAAGATCGCCGAGTTGATCGCCGCGACCTGGGCCGCTGCTGCGGTCACGTGGAGGGCTTGGCCGCCGGTGCCGACCGGCTCGAGTTGCGTCAGACCATCACCCAAGTAACCCCATCCGTCCAAGCCTTGATCGAACCGTGGATTGGGGACGCGATTCGGTCCGCCCGACTCCTGGTAGAGGGCCTCGAAGAGCGTGAAGTCGGCCGCACCGGAGCAGCCGCACTCCGTGTTCACGCGAAAGCCGACGACGGCGCTCCCGGCGCCTGCGGGCACCCTGCCGGTCAGGGTGTACTGACCCCGGGCACCGGGGCCGTCGAGTGGCGTTGCGGTCAGCCGGACACTTCGCCCATACAGGGACTCCCCGTGCGCTCCTGTGAGCCTGCCGGACACAACACCTCCGGAGAGTCCAAGCGTGAGCTTCGTTCGCGGCCGGAAGTAACGGTCGATCAGCCAGGTGAACGTGCCCGCCTTCGTCTCGGGGAGCACGTGGTCCGGCCGGTCCTCCCATGACTGGAAGACGACCTGGTCGGGGCGGATCGCCTCTTTTGCCTCGTAGTCGACGAAGCGCTCCTCGGCTGCCCCGGTCCACTCGCGGTCGGTCGCTCGGTTGTACCCGCCGTAGTAGATGAGCCCGAACCGAATTCCGCGGGTCCGGGCGGCGTCCTCCAGGGAATGGGAGTCCTGCGGCCAATCCGGCCGGCTGAAGTCGAGGTCGAGATGGAAGAACGGGAGCCGATGACCGGTCACGCGTGCGTAGGTGTCCATCCAGTCGACTAACTGCTGTGGGTCGACGCCGGCCCAGAGGGGTTCGATGTCGCCAGCGACGACCTTCGGGAAGTACCGGCGAAGCCGCCGGACGTAATCGGCCAGCTCCTGCGCGACTCGTTCCGGCGACCAGCGGCATGCGTTCTCTCCGTCGTAGAGGCTTCCAAACGCAAACGGCTCGTCGAATGCGACGTACTTCACTGTCCCACCCGTCTCCGCTTGAGGTCGGAGACGATGCGCTTGAGCTGCGAGGGCGTCGCTCCCGCCCACACCAACCAGCCTGCGTACAGCTTGAAGATCTGCACGTGGCGAGCCGCCTTGGCCCAGCGAGCTCGGCGGCGAAAGAGCGCCATGTAGTCCTCGGAGCCGTTCGGTCGAACCAGAGGGCCGGTTGGCAAAGGCGCAAACCACACGAGTTGTTTTGGCTGGCTCGATTGTCCTGCCGACGCGACTCCGGCGATCACGGTGGTCCCGGCGATCAGCACGATCGCCGCGAGGCGCGCGATGTGTGCCGGTCGCAGGCTCATGCGAGCGGCCCGCGCAGGAAGATCCGCCCGATCGCGGGCCGGTAGCCCAGCTGCTCGTTCAGCCGGCGCATCGGCGTGTTGCGCTCGTCGTTCGTCGTCCGTAGTAGCTCGAAGCCATTCGCCTTCGCCCAGCCGATCTGCGCTGACTTCAACGCGCGGGCGATCCCGCGACCGCGCCAGTCTCGCTTGACCGCGGTCAGGTCGTGGTAGGCGCGCATGGGATCCGTGCTGGAGAGTGAGAACTTCGCGTAGCCGACCGCCTCTTCGCCGGCGACCGCGACGAAGGTCGCCTCCGGCCGATCGCCGGGGCCCTGCATCTCGTGTGCCAGCCAGGCCTCGAACGGCTCGTGCTTCTCGTCCTCGTAGCCGGGCACGTCAAGCGAGGCCTCGACCGAGATCTCGAACAGGCCGCGCGCGAGCTCCGGCCGGTCCGCCCAGGTGACGATCTCTACCCCCGCGGGCGGCTTGACGGGCGGCGGCTCGATCGCCTTCAGGTCGAGCGCGACGCCCTTCTCGTGCCGCTCCTCGACGAAGCCGCGCCGCTCCGCGAACGCGAGGCTGTCCGGATCGTTGTCGGCGAGAACCGCCTCGAGCGTCTCGAGCCGGCGCTCGCGTGCCCAGTCCGAGATGGCCGAGTAGAGCGTCGTGCCGGCGCCACGGCCTCGATGCCGCGGCGGAACGGTGACCATCACCCGCGGGCTCTCCGGGAGGCCCGGGAACAGGGCCGCGAAGCCAGAGCCGAGCACGGTGCCGTCTTCGCGAGCGAGCAGGTCGGCGTGGTCGAGCAGGCCCGCCTTGAAGGCCTGCACCTCGGGTAGCCCGAACTGCTCGTGCGGCCACGTCTCCAGGTAGGCGTCGAGCGAGAGCTGCTCCTCGGCCTCGTCCGCGACGGGGGAAACCTCGATCACGCGGCTACAATACGGCTACACATACGGGGGCGACCAGGCTTCGACGTGGTCGGCTCTCCGGCAGAGCTGCAAGCCGAGGTCCCCGGTCGGCCTCGTAAAACAACCGGGAAACAACGTAAGTGCGAAGAACAACAACGCACTCGCTCTCGCTGCCTAACCCGTAGCGAAGCGCGTCGCTCCGAGTTCGGCCCGTGGCTCGGGTAGCGGCGTCAGAAACGGGCTCGGCGCCGAGGGAGAGCCAATCGCCTGAAGCGCGACACCAAAGGATGGCTAGCCCGGCGGTTGGTCGGCTGCCAACCGGCCGGCGGGCGAAACCAAACGGCAGCCTAAGCTTGTAGACGCTCTGTTCGGAGCGATCGCGGACGCGGGTTCGATTCCCGCCGCCTCCACTCCCGATCGAAGTCCGCTGCGGCTAGAGCAGCAGCATGACGACTTCGATCGGATCGACTCCAAACAACACGCGTGGACGGGCCGACGCCGGCAAAGGCGGCATCGGCGGCGCTTTCGGGAAGCAGGCAATCCAAGGCTGAACCGGTCCGCGCGCTAAAGAATCACCCGCTCTTTGCCGATTTCTCGGGCGATGAAGCGCGGCTCGTCACGATCCGCTCCTGCCGCCACGCGGTGGATCGACCGCTGGCTCGATGCCTGCAGCGATCTCGCGGATCTCTCACGCTCGAACCCGATGACCGACGCGGTCATCGACGAGATCGACGGGCGCATGATTCGCATCGGCGACGCGTGGCTCGCGGACTTCGCCTCGTGCAACTACCTCGGATTCGACCTGGAGCGCGAGATCATCGACGCGGTTCCCGGGTACCTCGAGCGCTGGGGGACGCACCCGAGCTGGTCGCGTCTCCTCGGCAGCCCGGTGCTCTACGAGCAGATCGAAGAGCGGCTCACCGAGCTGCTCGGCGCCGAGGACACGCTTGTCCTCCCGACGATCACGCTGATCCACATGTCCGTGATCCCCGTGCTGGCGGGCAGCGGGACGATCTTCCTCGAGAACCGCTCCCACAAGACGATCTACGACGGCTGCGAGCTGGCCCGTGTGCACGGCGCGACGGTCAAGCGGTTCGCCTTCGAAGACGTGGACGACCTCGAGCGCCTGCTGCGTGAGGGCAGCAAGGCGCCGCGCCTGATCTGCATCGACGGCGTCAACAGCATGACCGGGAACGCCGCGGACGTGCCGGCGTTCGCTCGCGTCGCGCGCGAGTACGACGCGCTCCTCTATGTCGACGACGCGCACGGGTTCGGCGTGATCGGCGAGCGGGCCGACGACGAGCTCAGTCCATACGGCAAGCGGGGCAACGGGATCATGCGTTACTTCGACGAGGGCTACGACCACGTCGTGCTCGTCGCGGGTCTCTCGAAGTCGTACTCGTCTCTGGCTGCGTTCCTCGCGTGCCCGCCCGAGCTGAAGAACCTGCTGAAGACGGCGGCGCCCCCATACCTCTACTCGGGCCCCTCGCCGGTCGCGTCTCTCGCGACCACGCTCGCGGGTTTCGAGGTCAACGACCGGCGCGGCGACGCGATCCGGGCCGACCTCTGGAAGAAGACGACCGACGTGCTCGACTGCCTCGACCGGATTGGCGCCCACACGCCGAATCGCTCCGGGTTCCCGATTATCGAGGTGCCGCTGGCGCGACACGAGGACATCGACGCAGCCGGCCGCTTCCTGTTCGAGAACGGCATCTACGTGACGCTCGCCGCATACCCGCTCGTCCCGCGGGACGAGGTCGGCTTCCGCATCCAGCTCACCGCCGCGAACACGACCGCCCAGGTCGAGCAGCTCACCGATGCTCTTGGCCGTCTCGCCAGTCGGTTCGATCTCCAGCCGGTGCGGGCGAAGGTGAGGGCCGCGTGATGTCGCTGCGCGCGTGGCGCGGGAACGTGTGGTGGTGGTACGTCGCCGCCGCGTGCGTCCTCGCCGGCCTCTACATGTTCGTGCCGCCGTTCAAGGGGCTGGGGCCGCTGTTGAACCTCGTCGGCTTCTCGGGCGTGGTCGCGATCGTCGCCGGAATCCGGGCCCACAAGCCGCGGGCGCGCGCGGCGTGGTGGCTCTTCGCTGCCGGGCAGTTCCTCTTCTTCAGCGGCGACGTCTACACCTACAGCAACCCGAACGCGCCGTTCCCCTCGCCGGGCGACGCGCTCTACCTGGCCGTGTACCCGGTGCTGATGGCCGGCCTGTTCGTACTCGTCAAGCGGCGGAACCCGCGCCGCGACCCGGCGGCCCTGATCGACGCCCTGATCCTGACGATCGGCATCGGCCTCCTTGCGTGGGTGTTCCTGATTGCGCCGAACATCCACCTCACCGACATCTCGTGGCTGGGGAAGGCGGTGTCGATCGCGTACCCCCTCGGCGACGTCCTCCTACTCGCCGCCGCGATCCGCCTCGCCGTCGACGCGGGCAAGCGCGCGCCTGCCTTCTATCTCCTCTCGGGGAGCATCGTCTGCCTGCTCGTCACCGACTCCGCGTACAACCTCGCCCTCCTGCAGAACACGTACAACCACAGCCAGCTGATCTACGACCTCGGCTGGATGATGTACTACATCCTCTGGGGCGCCGCGGCGCTCCACCCGTCGATGCGGGTGCTCGAGGAGCCCGCGACCGACGCGCGCGCTCGCCTGACCTCGATGCGGCTCGCGCTGCTCGGCGCCGCGTGCCTGATCGCGCCCTCGATCCGCTTCGCCCAGGCGCTCGGCAACCCCGACCACCTCGTGCTGATCGTCGCCTCTGCAGTCCTCTTCCTCCTCGTCGTGACGAGGATGGCCGGTCTCGTTCGGCAGGAGGAGCGGATCGTCTCGCGTGAGCGCACGCTCCGTGTGGCCGGCGCCGAGCTCGTGGGCGCCGCGGGATCCGAGCAGATCAACAACGCCGCGATCGCGGGAGTTCGGCGGCTGCTCGGCGAGTCGACCTGCGTTCACCTGGCGCTGCTGCGGGACGGCGCGCCGGTCGTCGCAGCGTCCTCCGAGGATGCCGAATGGGGGCTCACCGAGTCGACGTTCGACTGGCTTCGGGAACATGCTCGCGACGCGCGCTTCTCGTACATGGAGCTCCCCGAGAGGTCCGGAACGAGCTTCGTTTCGAGGGCGGCACCACCGTCCTCCTGGCGCCGCTCGCGATCCGCTCGGAGGTCCGCGGCCTGCTCGTCGCCAACTCCCTCCGCGAGGTCTCGGAGGAGGTCGCAAACTCCTTCCAGGCCCTCGGCCTGCAGGTCTCGCTGGCCGTCGAGGGCGCCTCCCTCGCGGCCGACCTGCATCGACGGCAGAGCGAGGCGCGGTTCCGCTCGCTCGTCGCCCATTCGAGCGACCTGATCACCGTGCTCGACGCCAACGGCGTCGTCACGTACCAGAGCCCGTCGATCGAGCGGGTGCTCGGCTACCGCGCCGACGAGGTCGAGGGCACGCAGTTCGACCGGCTCCTGAGCGAGGCGGACCGGCCACGGCTGCGGGAGCTGATCGCCGGCGACGGCTCAGGGAGCACGGATGCCCACACGCTCGAGTGCTCGCTCGCGCACAAGGACGGCACGAGCCTGCGCTTCGAGGTTCAGCACACCGACCTGCTGCACGACGAGCACGTCCACGGCATCGTCCTGAACAGCCGCGACGTCAGCGAGCGGAAGGAGTTCGAGGACCAGCTCCAGCACCAGGCCTTCCACGACCCGGTCACGAACCTCGCCAACCGCGCGCTCTTCGCGGATCGCGTCGAGCACGCACTGATGCGCTCGCAGCGCGGCTTCCCGGACATCGCCGTCGTCTTCATCGACCTCGACGACTTCAAGACCGTCAACGACAGCCTCGGCCACGCGGCGGGAGACGAGGTGCTGAAGGAGGTCGCGCGCCGGCTGCGGATCGCGGTCCACCCGACCGATACCGTCGCCCGCTTCGGCGGCGACGAGTTCGCCGTCCTGCTCGAGAGCGTGAACGACTCCGCGCAGGCCGCGGACGCCGCGGCCAGGATCCTGCACGCGCTGGAGCTCCCCTACGAGATCGACGGCAAACAGGTCTTCCCGCGCGCGAGCATCGGGATCTGCCTCATCGACCGCGAGGCAAACGTCCCGGAGGCGGCCGAGTTGCTGCGGAACGCCGACGTCGCGATGTACATGGCGAAGCGCGACAGCAAGGGAAGCTACCGCGTCTTCGAGCCGGCGATGCACGAGCGTGTTGTCGAGCGGCTGGAGCTTCGCGCAGAGCTCCAGCAGGCGATCGAGTTCGACCAGCTCGAGCTCTACTACCAGCCGGTCGTGCGCCTCGCGGGCCACGAGATTCTCGGCGTCGAGGCGCTCCTGCGCTGGCAGCACCCGACGCGCGGCACGATCCCGCCGGACCAGTTCATCCCGCTTGCCGAGGAGACCGGGCTGATCATCTCCATGGGCCGCTGGGTGCTGAACGAGGCCTGTCGCGAGGGCGTCGAGCTACACAAGCGCTTCGCGCGCAAGGAACCGCTCGCGATCAGCGTCAACCTCTCCGTTCGCCAGCTGCAGTCGGACTCGATCGTCAGCGACGTCCGCGTAGCGCTCGAGACGAGCGGCCTGCCTCCTGAGTCGCTCGTGCTCGAGATCACCGAGTCGGTGATGATGTCCGACACCGACTTTGCGGTCCAGCGGTTGAGCGACCTCAAGGCGCTCGGCGTCCGGCTCGCGATGGACGACTTCGGCACCGGGTACTCGTCGCTCAGCTACCTGAGCCGTTTCCCGGTCGACATCCTCAAGATGGACCGCTCGTTCGTGGCCTCGGGCGAGAACGTCGCGCTCCAGTCCGCGATCATCGCGCTCGGCGCGAGCCTTGACCTCGACGTCGTCGCCGAGGGCATCGAGCTGCTCCAGGAGCAGGAGCGCTCATTGCACGACCTCGGCTGCGAGATCGGCCAGGGATTCCTCTTCGCGCGCCCGATGCCCAGCTCGGATCTCGCCACGTTCCTCGCGGGCCGGCCCGAGTGGTCGGACCTCGACGCGGCGACGAATGCAGCATAGTCACGAGGCGCTCGACCGACCCGGCGGATTCGAG
>CAVVBZ010000025.1:0-91676 GCA_963746635.1 uncultured Actinomycetes bacterium
TGTGCAACAGCTGGAGCCTCACGCCGCGGGCACGCGGAACGAGTCGTCCTCGCGGTCGGGAGCGTTCGCGAGCGCCTCGTCGACGCTCAGCGACGGCCTCGGCTCGTCCTCCGCCCAGACGTTCGACAGGTCGAGCGGATGCGCGGTCGGCTCGACCCCGCTCAGGTCGAGCTCGCCCACCTTGCCGACCGCCTCGAGGATCGCGCTCAGCTGCTCGGCGAACCGCTCGACCTCGCCGTCGGAGAGCTCGAGCCGCGCGAGCCGGGCGACGTGCAGCACCTCCTCGCGAGAGATCGTCATCCCCAGAATCCTGTCAGAACCGCACCGAGCGGAACCGGCCGGCGGGCACCCGCCCGCGCGTGAACCGACTCGGCTGCGTATTGCGTAGTACCGGATGGGGTTCGTGGGGGACCGAGACCCTCCCCACGAGAAACGGGGCCCCGTTCGGGGCCCCGTTTTTACTTTCGGTTCCGGAAAGGGTCTAGACCGGCGTAACGTTCGCAGCCTGCAGGCCCTTATCGCCCTGCACGACCTCGAACTCCACCTGCTGACCCTCGGTCAGCGACTTGTAGCCTTCCCCTGCGATCGCCGAGAAGTGGACGAAGACGTCTTCGCCGCCTTCGCGCTCGATAAAGCCGTAGCCCTTCTCGTTCGAGAACCACTTGACGGTGCCCTTGGGCAAACCTGACTCCCTTCCTGCACAAACAACGACGGCCCGGGCACCGAGCCGCCGACCTACGGTGAAGCGGCGCCAACGTTAGCGAGGCCGACCGGGGAACGCAAGAAGCCCCCGTCGATACCTGGCGGCGCGAACCGTGTTCTGCAGAAGCATCGCGATCGTCATCGGTCCGACGCCCCCCGGGACGGGCGTGAGGAACGCCGCGCGCTCGGCTGCGGACGCATCGACGTCGCCGACGAGGCCGTCCTCGGTGCGGTTCACGCCCACGTCTACGACCGCGGCGCCCTCCTTGACCATCTCGCCCGTGACGACGCCCGCGCGGCCGGCCGCGACGACCAGCACGTCGGCGTCGAGCGTGTAGTGAGAGAGGTCGTCCGTGTGCGTGTGACAGATGCTGACGGTCGCGTGCGCCTGCAGGAGCAGGTGCGCGACGGGCTTGCCGACGATGTCGCTCCGGCCGACGACGACGGCCCGGGCGCCGTCGATCGGGACCTCGTGCTCGGCCAGGAGCGCCATGATCCCGAGCGGCGTCGCCGGCACGTGCGTCGGCCGGCCGAGATAGAGCTGGCCGGCGTTGAACGGGTGCACGCCGTCCACATCCTTGATCGGGTCGAGCGCGGCGATCGCGGCCGCCTCGTCGATCTGCCCCGGGAGCGGCAGCTGGATCAGGATCCCGTCGATGCCGTCGTCGGCGTTCAGCTCGGCGACGGCCGCGTCGAACTCCTCCTGGGAGATGTCCTCGGGCAGCTTGAGGTCGGTCGAGCGCATGCCCGCGTCGGCGGCGGCCTCGTGCTTGCGGCGGATGTAGATCGTCGAGGCGGGGTCGTCGCCGACCTGCACGGTCGCGAGCCCGACATCGCCCAGCTCGCCGACCTCCCCGGCGACCTCGGGCAGGATCCGCTCGGCGAGCGGACGCCCTTCCATCAGCGTCGCCGCCAAGGTCAGGAGAAAGGCAGCTCGACGTCGCTGACGTCGAGCCCGAGCGACTCCGCCAGGCGGACGCCGATCTCGATGTCCTCCCGCAGCTTCTCGATGTCGCGCGAGCGCATCGCCTCGCCGATGAAGGCGCGCTCCTGGGGCCGCCAGAGCGCGTGCTGCACGAAGATCGGGAGCAATCGGTTCGCCGCTTCGACGAGGTTGCGCTTCGTCTTCTTGTCGGCATGCTTGAGCAGCACCTTCTCGTAGGCCATCCCGGCTCCGTGGTGGATCCCGTCGTCGGTCGTGAGCCGGTTGCAGAGATCCTCGAGAACGGTTCCGCGCGACGCTCGCGCGATCAGCCGGAAGCGCGAGATGATCAGGCGCTCGTAGAAGACCTGCATCTGGAAGACCTTCTCCTCGAGCGTGTCGGCCTCGAGCGTCATGTGCGCCAGCTCGTCGAGGTACGGGTCGCGCTCCGCCGTGCCGCCCGCCTCCTCGATCAGCTTCAGCCACGCCTCGGTGTGGCGCGACTCGTCCTGCACCATCGTCGAGTAGTAGAGCTTCGCCTCGGGGTCGGGAGCGATGTTCAGGAGCTGCGAGGACATGTCGCAGGCGAGCATGTCCGCCTGGAGCTGCTGGGTGAGCACGGAGCGCCACATGTCGCGGCGCCTTGCTTGCCGCACGGGCGAGCCCTTGCCTTCCGGGATCGGCGGCATCTCTCCCCACGGCAGGTCGCGAACCTGCCACTCCTGGCGCTTCGCGAGCTCGTAGAAGCGGAGGACGCCCGCGAAGGCTTCGCGTTCTTCCTGCTCCGGATCGACTGCTGGACTGACCGTCATGCGCCGCAGAGTATCCCGCAGCGACGTTTCCCTGGCGTCCGTAGGTTCCCGCGAAGATCGCGTCAGGTGGAACACGGCCGCCTCGCTTCTATCCGCCAGGAGCTTGAGCAGCTCCGGAGAGAGCTGCGCGATCGCGGGAACCTGACGTAGGCGTCCGACATAAGCTCTCGCCGTGGCGACCAGGAAGTGGCCCCGGAAGAACGACGCCACCTCGATCCAGGCTCGCCAGGAGGCGCTCGGCCTGGACGGCGAGGTGACGGGGCTCGACCTCGAGCCGTTCGCGACCGCGCAGGAGATGCTGACCGGCGTCGCCGTGACCCCGGTCTCGGTCGTCGGGCCGATCGAGCTCGAGCTCGGCGAGTACGAGCTGCACGAGCCCGGCGGCGAGGTGGTCGAGACCGGACGGGCGCAGGACTCCGTCTTCGTCCCGCTCGCGCACACCGAGGGCGGGCTGTCCGCCTCGATGCAGCGCGGCGCGCTGGCCGTCGCCGAGTCGGGCGGCTTCCGGACGTACGTCCTCGCCGACCGGATCACGCGCGCCTCGTGCTTCGTCTGCGCGAGCGCCGCCGACGCCGTCGAGCTCGCTCAATGGATCGCGGATGAGCTCTCGGCGATGCAGGACTGGATCGCCGAGCAGGACGACCCCTCGCTCTCGAAGTTCGCACGTCTGCGCGAGGTGAAGACGCACGTCGTCGGCCCGATGTGTCACGTCCTCTGGCGCTGGACGACCGGCGACGCGGTCGGCGCGAACATGATGACCCGCAACTCGTACGTCCTGAACATGGGCTACGTGATGGAGCGCGCGCCGGTCAGGCCCGAGCGCGCGATCCTCGAGGCGAACATGGGCGGCGACAAGAAGCCGTCCTTCGAGTACTTCCAGAGCGGCCACGGCAAGACGGTGCTCGCCGAGGCCACGCTGACGGACGACGCGATTCGGCGCGTGCTGCGGACGAGCGCGGACGACCTCCTCGACCTCGCCTGGGCGGGGACCCACGGCGCGGTCGCCTCCGGGATGCAGTCGGTCGCCTTCACGCCCGCCTCGGCGATCGCCGCGATCTTCGCGGCGACCGGCCAGGACCTCGGCATGGTCGGGCACGAGCTCGATGTGTCACGGGACCGGACGGCGCGTCGAGGGCGGCCTCCAGGTCGCGCTGCGCCTGCCCGGGCTCGAGGTGGCGACGATCGGCGGCGGCACGACCCTCCCCTACGCGCGCACCTGGCTCGAGCTGCTCGGCTGCGCGGGCGCCGGAAAGGTCTACCGCTTCGCCCAGATCGTGGCCGCGGCGACTCTCGCGCTCGAGATCTCCGCATCCGCTGCAATGGCGACGGCCGGCTCGGCCGAGTTCTTCCGCGCGCACCACGAACGCGGCGGGCTGCGCTAGTTTCGATCAGTACTTTCCCGCGTCCGGGACGCCTCTTCTCCACGGCGCCGCTCAGCGCTTCTGCCGATGGCCGCGCCTCGCGTGGCGGACGAGCATGCAAGACATGGATCTCTCACCGCGCTTGGGCCTTCTGCTCGCACCGGTCCTGGCGCTGGCGCTGACGATCCCGGCCGGCGCCTCGGGCCCGACGACTGGCTTATCACGCGCGACAAGCCAGCAGCGCGTCCCGGACTGGCTGGCCGAGTACGACGACGAGAGCTCGGAACCGCTCAGCTTCGATCAGCTGACACAGGCGCTCAGACAGTCGGTCGAAGGCCCGGAGCTGTACGGGTTGCGCGTCACGAGCACTCCCCACTACGCGGGCGACCGCGGCTTCTGGCCACGGTGAGCCCGAACGGCGACCGCCTGCGCGACAAGGCGACCGTCCAGTTTCGACTCGAGCGGCCGGCGACGGTGGCGATGAGCGTCATGGTCTGCTCGAAGCACGGCAAGGTCGTGTGGCGCACCAAGGCCTCTCTGCCCGCCGGGAACGAGAGGCTCGTGTGGGCACCATCGCCGACGACGCTGCCGAGGACCTACCTGCTCCTTCTGACCGTGACGGCAAACGGAGTGCGTCACGCCTACGGCAATCCCGATTACCGGCTGGCCAGGCTCGACCCCGCGCCGGTCGTCCGGGTGCGGGGAGTCGACGCCGGCTTCGGCAGGAGGAGCTACTCGCCGGGAGCTCGAGCGCGGCTGCACATCGCGACCGACGCGCCGAGCTTCACGGTCCAGTTCTTCCAGGCCGGCCCCGAGCTGCAACCGACGGAGGGGTATGCGATGGAGGGCGAGCCGGTGAACGAGCCGAGAACGTTCACATGGGCGACCCACCGCGACAGCCCCGGCACGATCGTCGTGCACATCGGCGACTGGCCGAACGGGATCTACTACGCGGAGGTGGAGGCGTCCGACGGCAGGGTGGGCTATGCGCCGTTCATCGTTCGTCCCCATGTGTACGGCGCGCACCGCGTCGCCTACATCGTCCACACCAACACCTGGGAGGCCTACAACCACCAGGACGTCAACGCCGACGGCTGGGGCGACACCTGGTACGCGGCCAACGGGATCCGGAACGTCGACCTCGCACGTCACTACGTCGGCCTCGGCGCCCCGCCGAAGTGGCGCGCCTACGACCTCGCTCCACTCCACTGGCTCTACCGGACCGGCAAGAAGGTCGACTTCTTCAGCGACGACGACATCGAGGGCGTCCGGACCGCGCGCACGCTCGCGAACCACTACGACCTGATCGTCTTCCCGGGCCACGAGGAGTACGTCACGCGTCACATGTACGACCTGATCGCCGGCTATCGCAACCTCGGCGGCAATCTGATGTTCCTCTCCGCGACCAACTTCCTCTGGTGCATCGAGCGCCACGGCAACCGGATCACGCGGACAGCCGAATGGCGGTGGCTCGGCCGGCCGGAGTCGCGCCTGATCGGCGTCCAGTACCGCGGCAACGACGAGGGCACGCATCGAGGCCCCTACACGCTGACCCCGTCCGGGCGTTCGTCGTGGGAGTTCGAGGGCGTCGACCGGACCGCGCTGCCGCTCTGGCGCTGGTTCGGGATCGAGTTCGACATGACCACCTCGGTCTCGCCTCGCGGGATCCACGTTCTCGCGCGGGTGAATCCGCACATGCCCAATCCCCGCCTGCGCGGCGAGATGACCTACTACACGCGCGGGCGCGCGAAGGTGTTCGCCGCGGGTGTGCTCAACTTCCCGGGCTCCACGTACTACCCCGCGTACCGACAGGTGCTCGAGAACGTCTGGGCGCGGCTCGTCAAGCCGTGACGACGAGCCACCAACACTCGCCTCAGTGATGGAGGCGTGCGGGCGAGGCGCCGATATCGAGGAAAAGCGACATCTGCGGCCATTCGAGGTGACAAATGCTTCGGATCTGGCTCATGGCGATGCTCGCGGCAGCCCTCCTGACAGTCGTCAGGACGTACGACCTAGCGCACCGAACCGGCCTGTTGAGCTCGTGCTCGGCGATCCACGCGCCGGCCGGTCACCACGGCAACTGGCACTCGTGCCGGAAGGGCCTCCTCGACGGACGGCCCGACCTCGCGAGCGATCGGTGCCGCAGCCAGGGTCGTACGGGCTCCCACGAGTACTGGCGCTGCCCGGCCTTGCGGACCACCGCGAAGTCGGCGCAGTAGCCACCGAAACCGGCTCCCGCAGCTAGGTTCTGCTTCGTGCTGCGCGAGGTTGCCGAGTACCCGAACTCCTTCAGCCCGCTGGGGTCGCAGGACGAGCGGATCGAGACCGATCGCTACACGCTCTGCCTCGGCGCGGGCAAGACCTGGAACACGGTCCAGCGGCAGCGGTTCGCGCTCGAGGAGGTCGACGACGTGCTCGCCGAGGTGCGCGCGGCGCTGCGCGAGCGCGGCCGGCCGAGCACGCAGTGGGAGGTCGGCAGCTCGGCGCCCGCAGGGCCTCGTCGACGCGCTGCTCGAGCGAGGGCTCGTCCCTGACAAGGATCCGTACGCGGTCGCGCTCGTGCTGACGCACGAGCCGCCGCCGATCGGCGAAGGCTTCGTCGCGCGGCAGATCGAGACGCTCGAGGAGCTGGAGGCCGCGTGCGAGGTCCAGTGGGAGGCCTTCGGCTCGACCGAGGCCGAGATCGCCGAGGCGCAGGGCGCTCCTTCCGGAGCGCTTCCGCGACACGACCTACCTGCGGCACGCGGTCTGGCTCGACGGCGAGCTCGTGAGCACCGGGACCTCGGCGCCGACCGAGCACGGCCTCCTGCTCTACGGCGGCGCCACGCTCCCGCAGCGCCCGCGGCCGCGGCGCGTATCGCGCGCTCCTGCGTGCGCGCTGGGACGACGCGCTCGCGCTCGGAACGCCCGCGCTGATCACGCAGGGCGGCTCGATGTCGCGCCCGATCCTCGAGCGCCTCGGCTTCGAGCGGGTCGGCGAGGTCCACATGCTGCTCGACAAGCTCTCCGACTGATCTCACGCCGGAAGCTCCGGCGGCGTTTCTCGTTAGGAGTGGTCGTATGGACGTGAGCGAGCGCCTCACCGCCACGCGTGCGGGCCGGCTTCGGCCGGACGCGACGCTGGCGCTCGCGGCGGCGCTCGTGACGGTCGTCCTCTGGGCCTCGGCGTTCGTCGCGATCAGGTCGGCGGGACGAAGCCTCTCGCCCGGCGCGCTCACGCTCGGGCGGCTCGTCGTGGCCTCGCTCGCGCTGCTCGTGATCGCCGCGATGCGCCGCGAGCTGACACCGAGGCGAGAGGACCTCCGCGCCGTCGCCCCCGCGCTCGTCGGCACGAGCCTGCTCTGGTTCGCGGGCTACATGATCGCGCTGAACGCCGGCGAGCGGCGCGTCGACGCGGGCACCGCGGCGATGCTGATCGGGATCGGTCCCATCGTGGTCGCGATCCTCGCCGGCCTCGTGTTGCGCGAAGGCTTCCCACGGTCGCTGCTCGTCGGCTGCGGAGTCGCATTCGTCGGGGTCGTCGTGATCGGGGTCGCCACCTCGAACGGCGGCTCGTCGACGGCAGGCGTCGTCCTCTGCGTGGTCGCCGCGTGCTCGTACGCGGTCGCCGTGATCCTGCAGAAGTCGGTCATCGGACGGCTGACCGCGCTCCAGACGACGCTCTTCTGCTGCGTGATCGCCGCGGTCGCGTGCCTTCCCTTCGCGTGGCAGCTCGTCCGTGAGCTCGGAGAGGCACCCGGAGGCGCGATCGCCTGGACGGTCTACCTCGGCGTCTTCCCGACCGCGATCGGCTTCACGACGTGGGCGTTCGCGCTGGCCCGAACGGACGCGGGCAAGCTCGGCGCGACGACCTACCTCGTCCCGCCGATCTCGATCCTGCTGGGCTGGCTGATCCTGTCCGAGAGCCCACCGGCCCTCGCGCTGCTCGGCGGCGTGCTGTGCCTGGGCGGAGTCGCGGTCATCCGCCGCGGCGCGTAGCGACGTACCGCCGAGCGCGATCGACCCGACAGGTCGCAGACGGCCTGGATTGCGGCTAGGGTGTAACCAGCGCGTTGGCTCTAGCTGTTGAAGCCGCCGAGGCTGTGCACGTTCCTCTCCGACTGTGACCCTGGCCTGACCGCCGCAGTGCGCTCATTCGAGCACTCTGCCCCGTAAGACCACAGAAGGAGCATCAGATGCATGCCATCATTCGTCGTTACGAAGGTGTCGACATGAACCGCATGAACGAGGTCGTCGGCAAGGTCAACGAGACGTTCATTCCGCAGCTCCGCGAGCTCCCCGGCTTCACGCGGCTACTTCTCCTCGAGGCCGACAAGGGTGTCGTCGAGCTCGCTCAGTCTCTTCGAGACCGCCGAGCAGGCCAACGAGACCACGAAGCTCGTCACGAAGTGGATCAGCGACGAGAACTTCGAGCAGCGCGATTCCGAACGAGCCGAAGATCACAACCGGCAAGGTCGTTGCTCATAGCGACCGCGTTCCTGCGCTCGTCTAGCTCGACCGCACTCGGGAACGAGAAGGCCCGAAGGTGCCGATGAACCAGAGCCCTGCGATCCGAGCAGTTCTCGGCGCTGCCTCCATCTGTCCGCGCTCCTTGGCGACGAGGGCTCTGCAAAGCGGGAGATAGAGGCGCCGAGCGGATTCGAACCGCTGTACGGGGCTTTGCAGGCCCCTGCCTAACCTCTCGGCCACGGCGCCGCGAGGGGGCATCGTAGCGCCGAGGGTCGGCGGCTAGAGAAGGTCGAGATCGTCTTCGTCGGGATCGTCGCGGTGGCGGTGCCGGTACACGACGAAGGCTGCTGCGAAGAGCGGGACCGCCAGCAGGAACCACGGATCCGCCCACGCAGTGGAAAGCCAGAGCGCGACCGCCGTGGCGGCCGCGCTCCAGCGAAGTGCCCGTTGTTCGCGGGCTGTCAGATTCGAATAAATGTCGCGCAACATCACTAAGGAAGGACGTTAGCGACGCTCTCGATTGCGTTTCTTACGTTGTCAGAAAGAAGCGTGATTGCTCCGATTACCGCGATTGTGATGACAGCAAGGACGACGCCGTACTCGGCCATCGTCTGCCCGTCCTCACGGCGATGAAGTGCGTCTGTCGCATCTGCGACGGACGTCTGCATGAAAGCGTAAAGCTTGAGCACGAGTTCACCTCCCTTCGGGATGTTCGGGGAGGGGGCGACTGTTAGGTGTGAAGTAAGGACGGTGGTTTGGCTCCACGTCGCGATCCCTCCGGTTGCGTTTGTGGCGGGGCCGCACCGCCCTTCTCTATCGCTGATTTCATCGTCATCGCCTGGCGACGGGCCGCATCCCCCAAAGAAGCGATTCGACGGCTTGATCAGGCGGTTTTCGGCCCGTGGAGGGCGAAAATCAGGAGCTGGAGGCCGGTGCCGGCGGCGACGGCTTCGCGAGCGTCGTCCGCAGCGGTACCTCGCGGAGCAGCCACGAGAGCCCGAACGGGATGATCGCGATCAGCATCCCCCAGAGAAAGACGCCGTGGAGGGAGTGGGCGAAGGCTTGCAGGAAGGCGTCGTGGATCGCGGGCGGCAGGTGGTGCACCTGCTCCGGGTTCAGGTGGAGGCCACCGCCGAGCTGGCCGGTCACGCTCGCCGGGAAACGGGCGAGCTGGTCCGAGAGCCGCGCGGCGAAGATCGCGCCGAAGATCGCGACGCCGAACGAGCCGCCGACGGAGCGGAAGAACGTGGCCGTCGAGGTCGCGACGCCCATGTCCTCCTGGCGCGCGTCGTTCTGCACGACGAGCACGAGCACCTGCATGACGAGGCCGATCCCGACGCCGACCACGAGCATGTAGACCGACGCGAGCCAGGGCGCGGTGCCGACGCCGAGCAGCGAGAGCAGGTACATGCCTCCGACGAGGACCGCGGTGCCCGCGATCGGGAACGGCTTGTAGCGGCCGATGTGGCTGATCACGCGCCCGGACCAGACCGCGGCGACGAGCAGCCCGGCCATCAGCGGCAGCATCCGCAGTCCGGAGCTCGTCGGGCTCGCGCCGTAGACGAGCTGGAGGTAGAGCGGGATGAAGATGATCACCCCGAACAGCGCCATCCCGATCGTGAAGCCCATCGCGCTCGCGACGTTGAACACGCGCGAGTGGAACAGCGTCAGCGGGATGATCGGCTCGGCGGCGCGACGCTCCTGCCAGACGAAGAGGACGAGCAGCACGACCCCGAGGACGCCGAGGCCGATGATCGTCCCCGAGCCCCACGCGTACTGGTTCCCGCCCCAGGTGGTCAGCAGGATCAGCGCGGCGACGCCTCCTCCCAGGAGTGCGGCGCCGAGGTAGTCGATGCGGTGCTGCATCCGCCTCGTCGGCAGGTGCAGGCCGAACGCGACGATCGCGACGGCCACGATGCCGATCGGCACGTTCACGTAGAAGACCCAGCGCCACGAGAGGTTGTCGACGATGAAGCCGCCCAGCAGCGGGCCGGCGACCGACGCGATGCCGAACACCGAGCCGATCAGCCCCATGTAGCGGCCGCGCTCCCTCGGCGGGACGATGTCGCCGATGATCGCCTGCGCGCCGACCATGAGGCCGCCGGCGCCGATCCCCTGCAGCGCCCGGAAGCCGATCAGCTCCCCCATCGACTGCGAGAGCCCCGCGAGCATCGAGCCTGCGAGGAAGATCAGGATCGCGGCCTGGAAGACCGGCTTGCGCCCGCGCATGTCGCCGAGCTTCCCGTAGAGCGGCGTCGAGATCGTCGCCGCGAGCAGGTAGGAGGTGACGACCCACGAGATGTGGTCGAGGCCGCCCAGGTCGCCGACGATCGTCGGCAGCGCGGTCGAGACGATCGTCTGGTCGAGGGCGGCCAGGAACATGCCGAGCATCAGGGCCCCGAAGACCGTCCAGAGCGCTCGCCCGGTCAGGCGTCCGTCGTCGGGTGGGTTCAGCTGTCTCGCCGCCTTGCAGCCTTTGCCAGCTGCGCGCGGGTGAGCGGCGGAGCCGGAAGCGGGGTCGCGGCCTCGGCGCGCAGGCCGTCGAGCAGGAGCCCGAGGTAGCGGCGCCAGTAATCGGGCGCGACGGCTCCGGTCGTCTCGATCACCCGGCCGCCCGTCCAGAACACGAGCGGGATGTCCTCGGCCGTCACGTCCGCGCGAAGCGTGCCCTGGCCCTGCGCGCGCTCGATCATCTGCCGCAGCAGCGGCCGGATCCGCTCGCGCATCGCCTGCGCGCGATCGCGCCCCTGCTGGTGGCTCGCGAGTACGTCCTTGAGCCCGCGGTTGGCCGCATGCTGGGCGAGCGCCTGCTCGAGGAACCCGGCGAACCCGGCCCACGCGTCCTTTGCTGCGACGGCCTCCTCGGCCAGCTGGACGAGGTCGTCGAAGGCGTCCTCGAGGACCGCGTCGATCAGCTCTTCCTTGGTCGGGAAATGCCGGTAGAGCGTGCCCATGCCGACGCCGGCCTCACGCGTGATGTCGTCCACCGAGACGTCCACGCCGTCGCGCGCGAACAACGAGCGCGCGCTCGAGACGATGCGCTCGCGATTCCGCTGCGCGTCGCGCCGTAGCGTCTTCTCGCTGGTGCTGGAGGTGGTCACGCCTCCAGTGTAGCTGTTAAGCGGAGCGTGCGCTCCGTTTTGACTCTACGCGATCGCCCTGAGCGCGGCGAGGTCGTCGGGGCTCGGTTCCCAATCGCCGGCAGCCGCGTTCGCCCGCACCTGCTCGGGCCTGGTCGCGCCTGCGATCACCGAGACGACCGGCGGCTGGGCCGCGAGCCCGCCGATCGCGACCTCGAGCAGGCTCACGCCGCGCTCGGCGGCCAAGGCCTCGAGCGCCTCCACGCGATCGTGCTCCTCGTCGCTGATCTCGCGTCCGTGCAGGCGCGTCCCCTCCGGCGCGAGTTCGCCTCGCCGGTACTTGCCGGTCAGCAGGCCGCTCGCGAGCGGGAAGTACGGGATGAACCCGAGCCCGAGGCGCTCGCATGCCCCCAGGAGCTCGCGCTCGGCCTCACGCTCGAGCCACGAGTACTCGCTCTGCTCCGAGACGTACGCCTCCTGCGCGAGGGACGCGGCCTCCTCGAGCCGCGCCGCCGAGTAGTTGGAGGTGCCGTAGGCGCGGATCTTCCCCTCGCGAACAAGCTCGTCGAGCGTGCCGATCGTCTCGGCCAGCGGCGTGTCCGGATCCTCCTGGTGGTGCTGGTAGAGGTCGACGTGCGTCCATCTGGAGGCGTTCGAGACTCCCTTCGAGCGCGCGGCGGATCTCCTCGCGCGCTCCCTTGCCGTGCCCGACCTCTCCCCCGCCTCCGAACTTTGTCGCGAGCACGACCTGGTCCCGCCGGCCGCGAAGCGCGTGGCCGAGGTACGTCTCGCTCTGCCCGTTGCCGTAGCTCTCGGCAGTGTCGAAGAACGTCACGCCGGCTTCCAGTGCGGCGTCGACGACGGCACGCGTCCCGTCCTGGTCGACCCGCCGGCCGAAGTTGTTGCACCCGAGGCCCACAACGGATACCTCGAGCGGCCCGAGCGTCCGCGTTCTCATCGCACCGAGCCTACCGCTCCCCGCCTACTGACCCACGTCCCTTGACTCGCGTAATCTTTGCGTCATGCAAGAGATTTCCGGCGCGACGCTCGTGGACGAGCTCGAGGCGCTCTTCACCCTTCTCGCCCGGACCGGGAGCGGGCTGGCGGACGAGACGGCGCTGACCTCGACGCAGCGGCTCGTGCTGATCGAGCTGGTCGCATCGGGACCGCTACGCCTCCGGGCGCTGTCGGAGCGGATCGGCGCGACCGACCCCACGGTGAGCAGAGCCGTCGACGGCCTCGTCGGGCACGGGCTCGTGGAACGTCAGGCGGACCCGCACGACCGGCGCGCGGTTCTGCACCTCGTGACGGCCAAGGGCCGCGCCCGCGTCGAGCGGCGGCGAGCCGAGGTGGCGTCCGCGCTCGACGAGGCACTCGAGCGCCTCACGCCCACAGACCGGGCACGCCTCCTGAAGGCGATCCGGAGCCTCAATGCCGAGCTGCGCGTTCCGGGGAGCGAAGGCTCGGCGCGCTACGCGGCGGTGCTGGCCTCCCGGTGACGGCCCAGCGGAGCCACCCTGCCGTCACGCTGGCCGTCCTCTCGACGGCCGGCCTCGCCTACGCCGTGCTGAGCTCGGCGGTGGTCCCGGCGCTGCCGACCATCCAGCACAGCCTGAACGCGAGCGAGACGGGCGTGACCTGGCTCCTGACCGGCTACCTCCTCTCGGCGTCGGTCGGAACCGCGATCCTCGGCCGCCTCGGCGACATGCACGGCAAGGAGCGCGTGCTCCTGTACACGCTCCTGATCCTCGCCGCGGGCACGCTGCTCGCCGCGGTCTCTCACTCCCTCGCCGTGCTGATCGTCGCGCGCGTCATCCAGGGCGTCGGCGGCGGGATCTTCCCGCTCTCCTTCGGGATCATCCGCGACGAGTTCCCGCCCGAGCGGGTTCCGGGAAGCATCGGGCTGATGTCGGCGATCCTCGGCATCGGCGCGGGCTTCGGCATCGTCGTCGGCGCGGTGATCGTCGAACACCTGGCCTGGCAGTGGATGTTCTGGCTGACGCTCGTGGTGGTCGCCGTCGCCGCGTTCTGCACGTGGCGCTTCGTACCGGAGTCGCCGGTTCGTGTTCCGGGGCGACTCAACTGGCCCGCGGCGATCCTGATGGGCGTAGGCATCTCGACGGTCCTGATCGCGATCAGCTACACGACGACCTGGGGCTGGGGCTCGCCGAAGACGCTCGGCCTGCTCGCGGCCGGACTGCTCGTGTGCTGCGCGTGGGTAGCGGTCGAGGTCCGGAGCCGCGAGCCGCTCATCGACATGGCCATGATGCGGATCCGCGGGGTCTGGACCACGAACCTGACCGCGTTCCTGCTGGGCGCGGGCCTCTACTCGTCGTTCGTCGTCTTCCCGCAGCTGGCCCAGCTGCCGAAGAGCACCGGCTTCGGGTACGGCGCTTCGGTCGTCCTCTCGGGTGTCTACCTGCTGCCGTCGACGATCGGAATGGTCGTGATCGGCTCGCTCGCCGGCCCGATCTCCAAGCGCTTCGGCTCGAAGCGCGCGGTCGTCGCCGGCTCGGCAATCACCGCGGTCGCCTTCGCCCTGCTCGCGCTCGAGCACGCGCACCCCTACGACATGCTGTTGAGCGCCGCCCTGATGGGGATCGGGATCGGCCTCGCGTTCGCGGCTCTCGGAAATCTGATCGTTCAGGCCGTCCGCCCCGAGCAGACGGGCGCCGCCGCAGGCATGAACACCGTCATGCGCACGATCGGCGGCGCGATCGGCGGCCAGCTCGCGGCGACCCTGATCGCCGCCAACATCGCCGCAGACGGCCTGCCCACGGTGACCGGGTTCACCGACACGTTCGTGATGGCGAGCTGCTTCCTCGTCGTCTGCACGCTGGCGGCGCTTCTCGTGCCCGGGCGGCGCACGGCGCCTGCACCGCACGAGCTCGAGCCGGCGCTCACGCTCGCCGACAACTAGAACGCGAAGAGGAGAGACCGCGCCGTCAGCCCGGTTCCAGCTCAGCTTGCGCCGGCGAGCTCCTGCAGCGCCGGCTCCCCGGGCATCTCTTCGTCGCGGGCCACGAGCGCCGCATAGCGGCCGCCGGCGCGCATCAGATCCTCATGGCGGCCGGATTCGACGATCTGGCCGTGATCGAGGACGACAATCTGCTCGGCATGGCGAATCGTCGATAGACGGTGCGCGATGGTGATCGTCGTCCGCCCCGCCGCGAGTTGATCGAGCGCCTCCTGCACGAGCCGCTCGGTCGCGGTGTCCAGAGAGCTGGTGGCCTCGTCCAGCACGAGGATCGGCGGATTGCGCAGGATCGTCCGCGCAATCGCTATTCGCTGCTTCTCGCCGCCCGAAAAGCGGTAGCCGCGCTCGCCGACGACGGTGTCGTAGCCCTCGGGCAGCGCTGCGATCACGTCGTGAATGCGCGCCGCCTCGGCGGCCCTTCTGATCTCCTCGTCGCTCGCGTCAGGTTTCGCGAAGCGCAGGTTGTCGCGCACGGATGCGTGGAACAGATACGTCTCCTGCGAGACGACGCCGACGAGCTCTGTCAGCGCCTGGAAGCTGAGGTCGCGGACGTCGACGTCGCCGATCGTGACGCGGCCGCGGCCAACCTCGTACAGGCGCGCGGCGAGATAGCCGAGCGTGGTCTTGCCTGCGCCCGTCTCGCCGACGATCGCGGTCGTGGTGCCGGCCGGAACGGTGAACGAGACGTCTCGCAGCGTCCACTCGTCGTCGTAGCGGAACCAGACGTGATCGAAGACGACGTCACCGGCGCGACCGACGCGGATCGCGTCCGGCTTCTCCTGGATGTCGACCGGCTCGTCGAGGTACTCGAAGATCCTGTCGAAGAGCGCCAGAGAGGTTTGCACGTCGAGGCTGACACCGAGCAGCGAGCCGACCGGGAAGAAGAGGCGCGTCTGCAGGGTCGTAAAGGCGACGAGCACGGGGATGGAGATCGCGTGCGACCCGTTCGCCAGCAAGAGCCCGCCGACCCAGTAGACAGCGGCCGGCATGATCGCGAAGCTCGTCTGGATCGAGGCCATCACCCAACGGCCGGCCATCCGCTGGCGCACCTCGAGATCTGCGAGTCGGCGCGAGTCCTCTTCGAAGCGGTCGGCGAGCTCGTCGCCGCGGCCCATGGTCTTGCCGAGCAAGATGCCGGAGACCGACAGCGACTCCTGCACGGCGCTCGAGATGTCGGCGAGCGTCTCCTGCGTCGTCTTCGCGATCCGGCGACGCTCGTTCCCGACGCGCCGGGTCAGCAGCGCGAACAGCGGGATCAGCGCGAATGCGAACAGCGCCAGCTGCCAGCTCAGCACGAGCATGCCGACCATCGTCGCGACGACCGTCGTCACGTTCGAGGCGATCGAGGTGGCCGTGTTCGTGACGACGTTCTGGACGCCGCCGATGTCGTTCGAGATGCGCGACTGCACCTCGCCCGTTCGCGTCCGGGTGAAGAACGCGAGCGAGAGACGCTGCAGATGCCGGAAGACGGCCGCGCGCAGGTCGTGCATCACACGCTGGCCGACCTGGTTCGAGTACAGCGTCTGGATCACGCCGAGGGCTCCGGTCACGACGGCGATCGCGATCATCCCGGCGGCGTTCACCGAGAGTGCGCGCGTGTCGTTCGCCGAGATCGCCTCGAGCACGCGCTTGAGCAGGAAGGCCGGCAGCACGCCGAGAGCCGCCGAGACGACGATGAGCAGGAGCACCGCGCCCAGGCGCAGCTTGTACGGCGCGAACAGGCGCCCGATCCGGTGGAGGTTAGAGCGCCGCTTGGCGGGGTCGGCCGGACGTTCCGGGACCTCCGCGGCGGAGTGAAAGAACATGCCCACGGCGCTCAAGGGTACGCCGCCGAAGAGGCGTGGCCGCGGGCTCCCGCTAAGCTCGGTCAGGATGTCGGCGACAGGAGCTCTCGCGCTCGCCGTCGCCGTGCTCGGGTTGGCAGCGGCCGGCTGCGGCAACAGCGGCGCCCATCGTGCCGCGACCGCGACGGCCAGCACGCCAAGAAGCTCGGCACCGTGCAAGCTCGACAAGGCCCAGCGTCGCACCGTTGCGCTGGCGCTCGCGGACATCCGGCGTCTGCGGCGCATCCAGGCGCCGATGCACACGTTCTCCGAGCACGGGGCACCGACTCAAGAGGCACTGACCGGGAAGTTTCTGTTGGACGCTCGGCGCCGTCGACCTCCCGACGAACGTGTTCGCGGATCTGATCCACCGTGCGAAGGCAGCGGTCAGTCTCTGCGGTGATTGCTCGAATGGGCTCGAGACGGAGGAGCCCTTCTTCGGGAACCGAGGGGAGAAACGCTGTGGATAGCTCTCCGAGCGAGAGAGAGCGGATGATGGGATTCGAACCCACGACCTTCTGCATGGCAAGCAGACGCTCTAGCCAACTGAGCTACATCCGCGAGCGCGGCCAGTATAGCCGCCGTTAGTTCGCGTCCAGGGCCTCGTTGACGAGTCGGTCCGCGAGCTCGTTGTGCTCACGTCGAACGGCGGTGTAGGTAACCCGGTCAAGCCGGTCGGCGAGGTCGTGGGCCTCGGCGACGAGCGCGCGCAGCGTGTCCTTCTTGACCTTGTACTCGCCGCGCATCTGCTTGACGAGGAGCTCCGAGTCGGAGACGACCTCGAGCTCGCCGACGCCCGCCTCGATCGCGCGCTCCAGGCCGGCGAGGAGGCCGCGGTACTCGGCGACGTTGTTTGTCGCGGTTCCGATCGCCTCGCCGTGCGCGGCCAGCACGTGCCCGTCTTCGCTCTCCAGCACGTAGCCGTACGCGGCCGGGCCTGGGTTGCCGCGCGAGCCGCCGTCCGTGAAGAGCCGTGCCTTCACAGGAGCGGATAGAGGTCGAACGCGGGCTCCTCGTACGGATGCGCCGAGCGAAGAGCCGCCACCACTTCGGACTCGCGGTCCTCCGGATAGACGGTCTCGAGCCGCAGTTCCGGTACGCGCTCCTCGCGCCCCTTCTCCCCCACGCTCGGATCCGTGCTCTCACCGCCGACGAACGTGCCCGTTCCTTCGGTGTACCAGGAGCAGCGCTCGTAGTCGCCGATCCTCCCCGCTCCCGCGGCGAACAGCGCGTCGCGCACGGCGTCGAGCGCTCCAGCGGGCACGAAGACGACGAGCTTCCGGTTCACGTCGCGACCACGGAGTCAACCCGTCGGCGCAGGACGGTTATCGCGGTGGCTGTTCGTACCGACGCAGTAGCCCGACCTCTTCCGGGTGCCCGATCGGCACGCAGACGTAGTCGACGTCGCTCATGTCGATCAACGAGTCGTCCTTCTCCTCCGCTTGCAGCGGTACCGGATCGACCCGCCTTCCCGCGCTTGCGAAGAGCCAGCGCCGTCCGCTCGGCGCCGAGCCGCGGGTCCCAGGGCCGCCACTTGCAACGACCACGAACCACGCACTCGCGCCGAGCACCAGGATCACGAGAAGTGACGAGCTTGCCCCAGTGCTGCCAGCGCTCGCCCGCCAGCGCACTACTCGGCGGTGTCGATCTGCGCCTTCTGGAGCTTGCCCGAGTAGTCGACGTAGATCGACTTCCACTCGGTGAAGACGTCGAGCGCAGCCTGGCCGGCCTCGCGGTGGCCGTTGCCGGTGCCCTTGACCCCGCCGAACGGCAGATGCACCTCGGCGCCGATCGTGCCCGCGTTGATGTAGGTGATCCCGGCCTCGAGGTCGCGCATCGCGCGGAAGGCCTTGTTGACGTCGCGCGTGAAGATCGACGACGAGAGGCCGAACTCGATCCCGTTCGAGACGCGCACCGCGTCGTCGAGGTCGCGCACGCGGATCAGCGCGGTCGTCGGGCCGAAGATCTCCTCCTGGGCGACCCGCATCCCCGGCTCGACGTCCCCGAAGATCGTCGGCCGGTAGAAGAAGCCGTCGCCGAGCCCGTTGCCGCCGGCGACCTCGCCGCCGGTCAGGAGCTTCGCGCCCTCGTCCACGCCGATGCCCGTGTACGAATGGATCTTGTCGAGCGCGGCCTGGTTGATCACCGGGCCGACGTCGACGCCGTCCTCCCAGCCCGGCCCGAGGCGCAGCTTCTCGGCCGCGCTCACCAGCCGCGACTGGAGCTCCTCGTAGACGCCCTCCTGGACGATCACGCGCGACGCGGCCGTGCAGCGCTGGCCCGAGGTGCCGAAGGCCGACCAGACGATCCCCTCCACCGCGAGGTCGAGGTCGGCGTCGTCGAGGACGATGATCGCGTTCTTGCCGCCGAGCTCGAGGTGGACGTGCTTGAGGTTCTCGGCTGCGTTGCGCAGCACCTCGACGCCGGTCTCGCGCGAGCCGGTGAGCGTGATCACGGGGACGTCCGGGTGGCGGACGAGCCGGTCGCCGACCGCGCCGCCGCCGCCGTGGACGATGTTGACCACGCCCGGCGGCACGCCCGCCTCGGCGAGCAGCTCGACGAAGCGCTCGCCCAGGAGCGGCGTGTCGGTCGCCGGCTTGAACACGACCGTGTTCCCGCAGACGAGCGCGGGCGCGATCTTCCAGGACGGGATCGCGATCGGGAAGTTCCACGGCGTGATGACGCCGATGACGCCGATCGGCTGGCGGACGCTCATGTTGAACTTGTCCGGGAGCTCCGACGGAGTCGTCTGCCCGAAGAGGCGCCGGCCCTCGCCGCCCATGTAGTAGCTCATGTCGATCGCTTCCTGGACGTCGCCCGCGGCCTCGGGAATCACCTTGCCCATCTCGCGCGACATGAGCAGCGCGAGCTCGTCCTTGTGCTCGGCGAGGAGCTGGCCGAAGCGGAACAGGATCTCGCCGCGGCGCGGCGCGGGCACGAGCCGCCAGTCCTCGTACGCGGCCTTGGCCGCCTCGACCGCGCGGTCGACGTCGTCGGCGCCCGAGCGCGGAAACACGCCGAGCGTCTCGCCCGTGGCCGGGACCGACGTCTCGAAGGTGTCGCCCGAGGCAGCGTCCACCCACTCGCCGCCGATCAGGTTCTTGAAGGTCTTCGTCGCCGCCGTCGCCACGGCTGGCGATTCTAGCCTCCCTAGGTGTCTTCTTCGGGAGGCTCGGTCTCCGGGAACGTCCCCGAGGCGCGCTGGCGGCGGCGGTCGCGAATCGTGCGCTTACCGCCGAAGTCGTGGCCCTTGCGCCGGTCCTCTCCCTCGCGGCGATCGAGGATGACGGTCACGTGCGGGTTGTCCTTGTAGTACTCGACCATCTTGTCGTAGAGCTCGTCCTCGAGCTCGCGGGGGATCACGCAGTAGATCATCGTGCTTCGGATTGTAGGTCGGGCCCAGGCGAGCGCTAGACCGGCGGGATATCCGGAACGATGCGGCCGTCCGGCGCGAGCTTCGCGTTCCAGCTCGTGAACATCGCCTCCACGTCGCCCGGATCCTGCCCGCGGTCCTCCAGGCGGACGGGCTGGCCCGAGTCGGGAGTGATGCGGTACTGGTACCACGAGATCTCCCACGCGACGGTGAGGACGACCTCGCTGTTCACCCCGGAGAGCGGGACGATGCTCGCCTTCGGCTGGCCGAGGCTCTTGGCCAGTCCGGCGACCGTGCGGCGGAACGCGCTCGCGTTGAAGAGGTCGGCCGCTTCGACCATCGCGAGCTCAGGCCCGGAGAGCCGGCGGAGGATCGGTTCATCCACCACCGGCTCGGCCACGGGCTTGCGGGGCTCAAACAGCGCAGCGAGCGGGCCGAGCCTCCGGCGGCGGCGCGAGTCGGCCACGAGGGGCGACGTCGGGCTGCCTTCCTTCAACCAGCCGTGCTCGAGCGCGATTTCCTGACACAGCGGGCAGACGTCGAGAAAGCTCTCGCCGTCGGGCGAATACCGCACCGAACGCTCGCCCACGAGGAGCGTCCGCTCGCAGATCGCGCACGTGCGCGCCGCGAGAACCGCCTGCCGGCTGATCCGCATCGGGAGACCCTAGCGCACCCGAAAGGGGCTAGACCGTCGCCTCCTCCTGCTCCTCCTTCGACTCCTCGATGATCTTCTGCGCGATGTGCGTCGGCACCTCCTCGTAGCGCAGGAAGTGCATGTGGTAGTCGCCGCGTCCTCCGGTGAGCGAGGTCAGCGCCTGCGAGTAGGTGAGGATCTCCGCCATCGGGACCTCGGCCTTGATCGAGGTCATGCCGCCCCGCGGCTCCATCCCCTGCAGGCGCCCGCGGCGGGAGTTGAGGTCGCCGTTGACCGCGCCGACCGTGTCGTCGGGGACGGCCACCTCCACCTCCATGATCGGCTCGAGCAGGACCGGGTTGGCCTTCTCGTACGCCTCCTTGAACGCCATCGAGCCGGCGATCTTGAACGCCATCTCCGAGGAGTCGACCTGGTGCTGCTGGCCGTCGACGAGGCGCACGCGGATGCCCTGCACCGGCGCGCCCGCGAGCTCGCCGTGCTCCATCGCCTCCTGGATTCCCTTGTCCACCGCCGGCCGGAAGCTCTGCTGGATCACGCCGCCGACGATCTCGTCCACGAACTCGTAGCCGGCGCGCTCGGGCAGCGGCTCGATCACGATCGCGCAGTCGCCGAACTGGCCGCGGCCGCCGGTCTGCTTCTTGTAGCGGTGCCTGGCGCGCGCCTCCTTGCGGATCGTCTCGAGGTAGGGCACGCGCGGCTGGTGCAGGTCGACCTCGACGCCGAAGCGGCCCTTGAGGCGGTCGACCGCGACCTCGACGTGCATCTGGCTCATCCCCGAGAGCAGCTGCTCGCCGGTCTGCGGGTCGCGCCGCAGGACGAGCGTCGGGTCCTCCTCGGCCAGGCGCCGAAGCGAGGTGCCGACCTTCTCCTCGTCGCCCTTGGCCTTCGGCGTGACCGCGAAGCTCATCACCGGCTCGGGGAAGTCGAGCTTCGGCACGTCGACCTCGTGCTCGGCGTCGAGCAGCAGGTCGCCCGTCGTCGTCTCCTTCAGCTTGGCGACCGCGCCGATGTCGCCCGGGCCGAACTCGGTCGTCTGCTCGTGCTCCTTGCCCTGGAGCTCGAGCAGCTGGCCGACGCGCTCCTTGCCGCGCGAGCGCGCGTTGACGAGCGTCGAGTCGGAGGTGAGGCTCCCGGCGAGGACGCGGAAGAGGTTGATCCGGCCCGCGAACGGGTCGGCGACGGTCTTGAAGACGAACACCGCGGTGCCGGCGCCGTCGACGTCGACCGCGGGCGGGCGCTTGGCCGGCGAGGGGACACCCTCGACCAGCAGGTCGAGCAGCGCGGTCGTGCCGAGGTTCTTCGTGGCGACGCCGCAGGCGACCGGGAACAGCTCGCCGCGCGTCACGGCGTCCTTGAGCGCGTGGGCGACCTCCTCGTCGCCGAGCTCCTCGCCCTCGAGGTAGCGCTCCATCAGCGACTCGTCGGTCTCGACGACGGCGTCGAGCAGCTTCTCGCGGTACTCGGCGACGGTGTCGGCCATCTCGGCCGGAATCTCGGTCGGCCCGCCCTCGCGCTCGCCCTCGGGGCTCGTGTACGCCTTCAGGTGGAGGACGTCGACGATCCCGGTCAGCTCGTGCTCGCTCCCGATCGGGAGGTTCACGGCGACGCAGCGCTCGGAGAGATGCGTGCGGAACTGCTCGAGCGCGCGGTAGAAGTCGGCGCGCTCGCGGTCGAGCATGTTGATGAAGACAACGCGCGGAAGGTCGAGCTCGTCGGAGCGCTCCCAGACGCGCGTCGTCTGGACCTCGACGCCCATGACGGCGCTCACGACGACGAGCGCGCCCTCGACCACGCGCAATGCGGCGATCGTGTCGCCGCCGAAGCCCGGGTCGCCCGGCGCGTCGATCAGGTTGATCTTGCGGCCCTGCCACTCGCAGTGGCAGAGCGAGGCGGCCAGCGACATCTGCCTGCGCTGCTCGTCCTCGTCCCAGTCGGAGATCGTCGTTCCCTGCTCGACGGTGCCGAGCCGGTTGATCGCGCCGGACTGGAACAGCATCGCCTCGACGAGCGACGTCTTCCCCGTGCCGCGGTGGCCGACGACGGCGACGTTGCGGATCTTCCCTGGTTCGACTGCGGCCATGCGGCTTGCTCCTCCTTCGGGACGGGTTCCGGAGGATCTTAGTCGCGCGACAGAGAATCCAGGCGGCCAGGGCAGCGGCGCAGACGAACACGCGGGCAGAGCCCACGTGTCCTGAAGACGGCGCCGACAAGCGGCGCCTTAGCCCGCTGGATTCAGCGTCCGAGAGGCTCGCGCGAGGGCGAGCCGGCGAGGCGCGCCTTGAGGCGGAGGATCGCCTTCGTGTGCAGCTGCGAGACGCGCGACTCGGTCACGCCGAGCACCTCGCCGATCTCGCGAAGGGTCAGCTCCTCGTAGTAGTAGAGCGTGACGACGAGCTTCTCGCGCTCGGGCAGGCGCGCGATCGCCTCGCCCAGCGCCTCCTTGAGCTCGGTCTGCGCGAGCTCGGACTGCGGCTCGGGCCCCTGCGTGTCCTCGATGGTGTCGATCAGCGCGACCTGGTCGCCGCCGCCGGGCCCGGACGAGATCGTCCAGAGCTCGTCGAGCGCCGCGATCGAGGAGCGGCCGATCTCGGAGAGGCTGTCGTCGAGATCGTCGGTGCTGATGCCGAGCTTCTCGGCGATCTCCTCGTCCGTCGGCGCGCGCATGAGCTTGCGCTCGAGCTCGCGCGATCGCGCGCTCGATGTCGCGGGCGCGGGAGCGGACCGAGCGCGGCACCCAGTCCATCGCGCGCAGCTCGTCGATGATCGAGCCCTTGATCCGCGCGATCGCGTACGTCTCGAACTTGATGTCGCGGTCGGGGTCGAAGCGCTCGATCGCCCCGATCAGGCCGAGCAGCCCGTACGAGTTGAGGTCGTTCTCGTCCACGTGGGCAGGCAGCCCGCTGCCGAGCCGGCCCGCCACGTACTTGACGAGCGGTGCGTACGTGAGGATCAGGCGGTCGCGAATGGCCTGGTCTTTGGTCCTCTTGTACTCGCGCCAGAGAGCCTGGGTTTCGTCGTCCGCCACGGGTAGAGAATACGGCCTCGGCCTGCTCTTTCCTTATGAGCCCTGTTTTCGCCGGAGGTTTCGGAGGGCAAGCGTGAGGAGCCAGAGGGCGATCACGCCCGCCGCGACGACCACGACGATCAGGCCCTTGTTGGTGTCGACCGCCTCCACGGCGGCGGCGGCGATGCCGACGAACGCGACCGCGAGGAAGAGGAAGAGCGCGCCGAGCGCAGGCCGTGGAGGCGGAGGAGCCACGGCAGGACTCTAGGAAAACCGCGGCTACAATCGACGGGCGCAACCCCTAGGGGCGTAGCTCAATTGGCAGAGCACCGGTCTCCAAAACCGGGGGTTGCAGGTTCGAGTCCTGCCGCCCCTGTAAGCGAAAGGCCCCATTTTCCGGTATGCCGACCGCAGGACGTGCCTTTCTGGGTGCTTCGGGACGGGGTGCCACCTGTCAACCGCTTGAAAGAGAATCCGGGTGTGCCGATTCCACCAGCGCCACCCATCGACGACCGTAACTACGCGCAGCTCCTCGGCGAGGTCGTTCGCAGAATCGCCGTCCACAACCCAGAGTGGACGGACTTCAACCAGAGCGACCCTGGCGTCACACTCGTCGAGCTGTTCGCGTTCCTTGCCGACACCCTGCTATGGCAGATCGACGAGCGGCAACGGCAGCGCCGTCGCCATCGCCGTCGACGCGTTGCCCTCCTGGTCGTCGGTACGGCAGGGCTGGCCGCTATCTGGCGGACCTTGAAGAAGCAAGCCGAGCAACCAGCGAACGGGCGAGGTAGTCGATCGGTCGCCCGTAATCCTGGCGCAGGACGTGCAGGTCACGACGCCGGGACGAGTCGAGACCGGAACGAGACGCTTTGCCGGACGCGCATGTGGCGTGTTCGGCGCTTCGTCAACCGCTACATGAATCCGGTCATGCGACCGGTTGTGAAGAAGCTTCCTTTCTTCGCGATCGTGACGCACCGAGGACGCAAGACCGGACGTAGCTACCGAACGCCGGTCAACGTCTTCCGACGAGGCAACGAGTACTTCTTCTTTCTGACGTATGGGTCGGACTCCCAGTGGGTGAAGAACGTCCTCGCCAACGGGTCCTGCTCGATCGAAACACGCGGTCGGGTCGTGGAGCTCGTCGACCCCGAGTTGATCACTGACCCCGAGCTCCGCCCCGCGCCTCCCGCCGTTCGGTTCCTCGAGAGGCGGATCGCCGGTGTCACGCAGTACCTTCGGATGACCGTTTCGTCATCTCCGTGACCCAGGGAGACGGGCTCCGCTCGCGTTACTAGACTGACAACGCGAGCAGCGACCGTCACCGGCCTCCGAGGCTCTGGCTACCTCGAGAGCTCTGCCGGCTTGATCAACGACGGAGGCCAGGTCGTGGACTCGAGCTGGACCGTCACGACAAGCGGCGGGAAGAGCACTCGGAGGGGCGAGCGTCAGCCGACGCCGTACCTGCGCCGCTGCGCCGGGGTGAGGTGTGCGACGGGTGCCTCGAGCCGCCGCTCGGCCTCGGGCACGAGACCGCCGAGAGCGGGACAGACCCGGCATGAGTAGAGCCTCGTGTCACCGTCGGTGCCTGCCGTCAGGATCCGCCGTCCGTCAGGACTAAATAAGGCCGTGGTGAGAAGCGGCGTGCGATGCCGCAGAAGGTAGAAGAGGAGCGTTCCGGTCGCCGTCGGCCACAGACCGGCAGAGATCGGGCCAGCGGTCACGACCCACCGTCCGTCCGGGCTGAAGGAAGCGTCGCTGACCGGGCCGGCATGTCCCCGCAGCACGTGCAGTGTCTTGCCCGTGGCCACGCTCCATGTGCGGGCGTCGAAGTCGCGGCTCGAAGTGACAACCAGCTTGCCGTCCGGGCTGAAGGAGGCGGATGTGAGCGGCCTCGTGTGACCGCGCAGCAAGTGGACGAGATGACCAGAGCTCGCATCCCAGACGATCGCCGTCTTGTCCAGGCTCGCCGTGAGCACCCGGCGACTGTCGGGACTGAACGATGCGGCGATGATCGGCGCCGTATGCCGCGACAGAACACGTACAAGCGAGCCGTCGGAAGCCTTCCAGAGTCGGGCCTTGCCGTCGTCGCCGGCGCTCACGACGAGCTTCCCGTTTCTGCTGAACACAATGGCCCGAACCGGAGCCCCGTGGCCGGCGACCCAGACCGTCGAGCCGTTGCCGGCCCTCCAGACGTGCACGACGCCGTGCTGCCCAGCCGTCACCACGAGCTTCCCATCGGGGCTGAACGAGCCCGTCGTGACAGGGCCGCCCTGTCGAAAGACGAGCGACTTCCCGCCCCGCCAGAACCGTGCTGTGCCGTCGAGACTCGTGGTGAGGATGCTCCTGCCGTCCGGGCTGAACGTCGCGCTCGTGACAGGGCCCTGGTGCTGAAGAACGACGGAGCAAGTGATGGTCGCGGACGCGCCAGACGGCCGCCGTACCGTCGCCGCTCGCGCTGACGGCGCGCGTCCCGTCGGGGCTGAATGCGGCCGACGGCACAGCCCGCGCTGGTGGCCGAGAAGGCGAAGTTGCAGCTCGCTTCCCGGATCCCAGACCCGCGCCGTACCGTCGTCGCTCGCGGTCACGACGAGGTTCCCGTTCGGCGAGTACGAAGCGGTGTTCACCGTGTCGAGGTGACCACGGAGCAGGTTGATCAGGAGGCCGTTGCGCACGCCGTAGATCGCGGCCGTGCGGTCCCGGCTCGCGGTGACGATCCACTTGCCGTCCGGGCTGAAAGAGGCGTCCGTGATTGCCAGTCTCTGACCGACTGCCGGCGCGACCAGGGTTCCCGACGCAACGTTCCAGATGTGGGAGGCTCCGTTGGAGTTCGCAGTCGCGAGAAGCGCGCTGCTCGGGCCAAACGCCACGTCGGTCACCTGTCCCTGCTCCTTCAGGTCGTATCGGAGCCGACCGGTACGTGCATACCAGAGTCGAACTCTGTGGTCCGTGCCCCCGGTCGCAATGAACCATCCATTCGGGCTGAAAGCCGCGGCAGTCATCAGGCCACGCTGTGGCAGGGCGTAGATCAGGCGGCCCGATGAGACGTCGTAGAGCCCCGCCCCCTTCCTGCCCCGCGTCAGGACACGCGTTCCATCCGGGCTGAACGACGCGCCCAGGACTGGGCCATCCTGTCGAATCGTCTGAACAGGCGTCCCGCTCGGCACCTTCCAGATCTGTGCGCGATTGGCACTCGTCGACATCAACAGGCTCCCGCTCCGGTCGAAGGACACGCCCGTCACCGCTCCGGCCTGCCGGAAGACGTGAAGGGGCCGCCCGCTGGCTGCGTCCCACAGGCGGACCCTTCGATCCGCGGAGGCGGTGGCGACGAAGCGGCCGTCTCGGCTGAAGACCGCAGCGCTGACCGGCCCCCTCGACCGGAGAACGCGTAGCAATTGGCCGCTACGTGCGTCGAAGAGGCGAGCGTCTCCATTCGTGCTCGCGGTCAGGACTCTGGTCCCGGCCGGGTCGAAGGACGCACTCGTGACCCGGCCTCCCGCCGGGAGAACGAGGCGCAATCGCGACTGGAGCAGCGCTTGTCTGAGCACGGTCTCCACGACCGGGGATTGGTCGAGACCCGCCGCTGCTCGGGCCAGGCGCAGGCTCTCTTGCGGATCGACCCCGAGCTGAGCCAGCGCGGTGGAGATCAACGTCGCGGCCCGGGCGTGGTGCCGTTGGGACCTCGCCTCGCTGCGTTGGGTAAGCGCGAAGATCGTCACGGTCGCCATCGCGGCGAGCGCGACGAGAGACGCTCCGACGACCAGGAGCAGCTGCCGGTGCCGACGCGCGGCCTCACGTCGTGTTAGGTCGAGCTCCCGCTGCGCCTGGTAGTGGTCCCGCCAGGCGAGGACGCCGTCGGCCAGAACGTCGTGGAAGATCTCGTAGCGCTCGCTCCCGCCTGCTCCGTCGACCGCGCGCACGATGCGCTCACGCCCGAGGACGGTCAACACCGGCATGACCTCGTTCTCCCGGACCGCCGCGTACTGCGCGAGGTCGCTGGGCCGGTGGGCGATCTTCGTCCCCGAGGGCGTGACGAGGTGGTCGAACATCGTCGCCGCAACGTCCTGCTCCGCGGGCTGCAGTCTCCCGAGAGCCCGCTCGAGATGGGCGCGCACAATCGACTCCGACCCGCCGAGCTCCCCGAGTGTCGCCAGGCGGAGGACGTTCGACCCGCTCTCGCGCTCGACTTCCCAGAGCCGCTCGAGCACGAGCTGAAGGTACGGCGCCTCGATCCTCTCCTCGTCCGTCTCCACGCCCCCGCGGCCGGCACGCCCGACGTCGACCCGCCCGGCCGCGACTTGGTCCAGCAACGCCTCGACGAGCTCGGGCTCGACGCTGACCTCCTCGCCCGTGAGCTCGTTGTAGCGCTCGATCGGTCCGAGGATCGCCGCGCGCGCGCCGTTGCGGTCCAGGTGGTCGAGCCTCAGGTAGTTCGCGAAAAGGTTCGGTATCTGGCCCTTGAAGGCATCCAGCTTGGCGAGTGCGTCCTCGCGCAGGCCCACGAGGAAGTGCGCACGGAGACCAGGCTCTCGGATGGCAGCCGCGAGCTCCGCGGCGAATGGGTCGCCCTCGTGGTAGAGGAAGTACTCCTCGAACTGATCGAGGATGACGTAGACGTCGCCGTCGACAGCCTGGGACGCGGCCTGGAGCCGCTCGACGAGCGTGCCGTCTGACTCGATCCCGGCAGCGACGTCGATCGCCTCCCCGAAGCCTGCTCTGGGATCGCCGGCCCAGGAGGAGTAGAGGACAACCTCCGCATCGTGGATCCGCCTGAGCGAGTGGGCGACGGCGGCCCGGAGGAGCGAGGTCTTGCCGACGCCGCTGGCCCCGTAGAGCACGGTCAGGCGCGAAGCCAGCAGGTTCGCGACGACGACTTCCCGCTCGCGCTCGCGACCGCAGAAGAGCAGGGCGTCGAGCTCGGTGTCTTGAAAGGCGGCGAGCCCCTTGAAGGGGGTCGCAGGGGCTTCGCCGACGACGCTCATGGGCTCGCGCCCGCCGGCTCGGCGGCCAGGTGGCGGCCGAGGGTCTCCGCGTACTGCTCGAAGGACACCTCGAGCACGTCGACGTCACGCCGGTGCCAGAACTCACGCTCGAGCGACTTCGGCTCGGGCTGTACCGCCCAGGAGTGGTAGCTGAGGGGCTGGTCGCCCCACAGCCGGTGGAGGATGACGCGCAGGTTCCAGTCGGCCATCGTGTAGCCGAGAAAGAGGAAATGGCTCCGGCGAAGGGTCGCCGCAAGGGAAACGGGCACCGCGGCCGCGACCTCCGTCTGCGCCAGGTAGTCGATGTAGTCGTCCTCGGTCACGACGAAGCTCTCCCACTCCCGTGCAGGCGTCCGCTCGACCTGCCCGTGGAGCTTGAGGATCACCGTGTTTCTCTCGAGCGAGAGCTCGGTGGCATAGGTGTTCGGCTGCTCGATCAACCTCCCGGCTCCGTCGGGGGCGATGTGGCAGAAGCTGCCGCGATTTCGGCCGGCGGCAAGGTAGGAAACAACGTCGAACTTCTCGCCTGCCTCCTCGAACGCACGCTCGAGCGCCGTGTCGTAGCTGGTCGTCACCAACAGCTGGTGTGGGGCACCGCGATCGCGGAGCAGCGACGGCACCGAGGCAAGGAAGCGGTGGAGCGCCGTCGGTGGTAAGGCGGTGTCGAGGAGGTCGTGGAGCTCGTCGTAGAGCGGCCCCGAGCCCCTCATGACCGCGACGTACTGGGCGACAAGGGGCAGCGTCGCGCGGCCGCCGTCCGGGTAGCCAAAACGTTCCGCGAGCCGTCGCGTCAGCTCCGCGACATCGGTGCCGAGGACGGGTACCACTCGTCCCTGAAGGATCGTTCGGGCCACGTCCTCGAAGTGGTCCTGCGCCGGTGCCGCGCGCGCCGGTTCGAGATCGCTCTCCTGGCGAAGAATCGCGGCGTGCAGCTGTTGCAGCCGAGGGCTCGGGTCGATTCCGAGCTCCTCGACCAACACGCGCCGACCGGACTGGAACGCCTCGAGCGCCTCTGCCTGTCTTCCCGACCGGTAGAGCGCGAGCATCAGCTGCTCCCTGAATCGCTCACGGAGGGGGTACTCGCTGACGAGCGCCTCGAGCTCGCCGACGACCATTGCGGCCTCACCCGCTTCGATGTCGGCCTCGAGACGCTCCTCGAGCAGCGTCAACCGCAGCTCCTCCAGCCGGGCAATCTCGCCCTGGGCGAACTCCTCGAAGCCGAACTCCTCGAGCGGCGGCCCGCGCCACATCTCTAGCGCCGCACGGAGCTTGGCCGCCTTCGTGTTTGGCGGTTCGGCTCTCGCCTCGGTGAGCAGCACGCGCGCGCGGTTGGCGTCCAGCTGAGGTGGCTCGATCCGAAGCAGATACCCGGGGGGCTTCGTGATCACGAGATCAGGCCCGAGATGCTTGCGAAGCTGCGAAACGAAGTTCTGAAGTGAGGTCTGGGCCGTGGGTGGTGGCTCGCTCCAGAGCGCATCGATCAGCCGGTCCGTGGAGATAGCGCGTCCGGCGTCGATCAGCAGCAGCGCGAGGAGAGCACGCTCCTTCGGACCTCCGAGCTGCACGGCGGCGCCTTCGCAGCGGACCTCGAGCGGGCCCAGCAGCCGAAACTCCAGGCTGTCGCCGACGCGATCGCCGCTACCGAGCGTGCCGCTGTGGGGTTCAGCCGTAAGGCACCTCCCTTCGCAGCAGCATCGCGCGCCGTCTCGACGCTGTCAACGGCTTGAACATGGGCCATTAGCGAACCGTTGGCGGGCCGTGGCCGGCCGCTTTGGACCTCGACGGACGGTGGCCGCATGGCTACCAACACCCACATTCCAGTTCGCAGCGCACGGCGCTGCATCGTTCGCCGAGCGGCCGCGAAGTTCTTCTTCGTCACCGCCGCCGCGATCGCAACATCCGCTGCGCTCGCCCTCTCCGGAGCGCTGAACGCAGGCCCGGAGCTCGCGAAGGCGACCTCTCCGACCGCGACGCAGGCGGTCTCGGGCGAGAGCTACGGCTATCCGATCAAGCCCTTCGACCGCGAGCACCTCATCCGCGCGAACTTCGGTGACCCCCGTATGCAGTTCCACGGGCCTCCCACTCAGGACACGCTCCTACGCGGGGCTGGCAGCTTCTCGTTCCATCAGGGCGTCGACATCTCCGCGCCGGACGGCACGGCCGTCTATCCCGTCGTCGACGGCACCGTCACGGTTGTCGCGCATGAGTGGGTTCGGGTGACCTCGGGCGGGCGCGCGTTCGAGTACTGGCACATCCGGCCTCTCGTGCGTAACGGCCAGCAAGTGACCGCGCAGAAGACGGTCCTCGGCCACATCAGGAAGCCCTCCAATCACGTCCACCTGACCGAATACGAGGGCGGCCGCGTGGTGAACCCGCTCGTGCCGGGCCGGCTCACCCCGTATCACGATTCGTCGAAGCCCACGATCCAGGCGATCATGCTTCGCCGCACGGACTCCGGGCCCGAAGTCCTCCCGACCTTCGTTCGCGGCCGAGTCGAGATTGCCGTCAACGCCGAAGACACCCCCACCGAGCCTGGCCCGTGCGGATGGCACGGCCCGGTGACCCCCGCGCTCCTCACCTGGCAGATCCGCAACATTGCCGGCCGTGCCGTCGTCCCGCAGCACGTCGCCTTCGACGTTCGCACCTCGGTGCCCCCGAACTCGGCCTTCTGGCGCGTGTACGCCCGCGGGACGTACCAGAATCAAACCGTCTTCGGGAAGCACTACTCGTACCTCCAGCGCGGCGCGTACCTCTTCAAGCTCGCGCAGCAATTCAACACCCGCACGCTTCACGACGGCGTCTACGACCTGATCGTCAAGGCAAGTGACATCCGCGGGAACAGCAGCTCGCAGACGCTGCGGTTCACGGTTCACAATCGCAGCGGCTGGGCATCATGAGACGGCGCGGCGCGATCTTCGCGGCGGCGCTCCTCGTGGGCGCCGCCGCCGCGGTCCTATTGTTCCCACGCGGGCATGGCCAGGCACCGACAATGCACCACGTCAAGACGAGACCGAGCCCCCCGCGGACGGTCCCCCGCTCGGCGAGTCGATTCTCCTGGCCGGTGTACGGATTCGATCCCGCACGGACGCATGCCGCACCGCTCACTCTTCGTCCTCCGTTTCGGACGCTCTGGAGGGTGAGCCCTGACTCGAGCTTCATCGAGTTTCCACCCGTGCTGGACGACGGACGCCTCTTTCTTGGCACGAATCACGGTCTCGTGCTCGCGGTGCGTGCGAGCACGGGACGCGTCGTATGGCACCGCCAGTTCACCGGCTGCGTCGCCGCTTCGCCCGCAGTCGGCGACGGTCTCGTCTACCTGGGCTTCATGGATCCGCCTCCGTGCAGAGGCACCAGCCCGAGCTTCGTCGCTGCGCTCGATGTGCGCACCGGCAAGACGGTCTGGCGCTTTCAGGCGGGAGTCGTGGAGACGTCTCCGCTACTCGCGCAGGGGCGCGTCTACTTCGGCTCTTGGGACCATCGGATCTACGCGCTCGACGCGAAGACTGGTCGGCTCGGCTGGAGCTTTGCCACAGGCGATCGAGTCAAGGCGGGCGTGGCGTACGCATACGGCACGATCTTCGCCGGCTCCTACGACGGGCGCGTCTATGCGCTCGACGCGATCAACGGACGTCTCCGTTGGGCCTCGGGGGGTGGCACCCTCGGCGGGCTCTACGCGACGCCGTCTGTTGCCAAGGGCCGCGTGCTCGTCGCCTCGACCAACGGTCGGATCTACGCGTTCGCAATCTCGACCGGAAAGCTGCTCTGGTCGACAAGACTGCCCTGACGCTGACTGCCACGAATCGCTCGGTGGGCACAGCGATCTTTCATCTTCGCTGCAAGCCAGCGGGCGGGGACATCAACCAGCCACTACGGGCCTGCGCCGCGCTCGAGTCAGATCCGACCCTGCTCGTGCATCCGAAGCCGTTCGGCTGCTGGGGCGGCACGTTCTCCTGGTGGGACATCACCATCTCCGGCCGCTTCCACGGAAAGCCGGTCAATGTCAAGACGAGTACATGCTGGACGAGGCAGATGCAGCTGATCGACAGCCTGGGCCTCGGCGACGATCAATTGCTGGCACACACGGCCCCGCCGGCAGACACCGTGATGAATGCGTCGACGTGGCTGCTGCGCGCGACTGGCGGAACCTGAGCTAGTGGAGCTCGATGCCCTCGTGGGTTAGTGCGAGGGTCTCGATCACGACCTCGACCGACGTCGCAGCAGCTGGGCGAGATAGCCGACGATCGCAACGTTCACGACGATGCCACCCGCCTTCCAGACGCTTGGACGATGGACGAGCTCGTAGAGCTCGAACGGGATCAAGAGCGAGGTCGCGATCACGGTCAGATACTCCGCCCACAGCTGATCGAGCCAGAGCCCGGTCCCTTCGACGAGCTCGAGCACGCCGTAGCCGAGCGCGATGATCGCGGCGATCCGAATCTCGGACGCGTGCAGATGGTGGAGGTACGCCACGATGTGGTGCAGGAACGGCTTCCGCGGATCGAGCTCGATCGCCCGCATCACCCGCTCGCTCACCCGACCGAAGTCGCTGTTGAGATGGAAGAGCAGATAGACGCCGGCGGCGAGCAGCAGCACGCCGCGTGCCATTCGCTCGAGGGCGATCAGCCGGAGGACACGTCGGCTGCGCGGCTGATCGTCGGCACCGGCCATAGCGACCAGCACTGTCACATGAGGTTCGGATCGAACGCCGACGGCTAGGCGAGCTCGATGCCTTCGTGAGTCAGCTCGAGGGTCTCGATCACGACGTCGTTGCCAAGAGCCGCCAGGTCACTGGACGCGTACTTGCTCGGCCACGCGCGGCGGACGCGCCAGCGGGCGACCTCCTGGCGGGTCTCGTCGAGCAGGATCACGGCGACATCGCGGCGGTCGACGTTCCCCTGCGAGACCGCGTGCCACCAGTCGTACAGCGTCGTGTCGCCCGCGAAGCCGCGCCGCAGGACGAGCGGCCCGTACTCCACACGGCCGGGGAGCAGGCGCGCATTGGAGGTCTTGTCGGAGCCTTCGCGGTAGGCGATCGCCTCGATCCGCCCCTCGGGGAGGTCGACCTCGCTGAAGCCGGCGGCAGGGCTCCCGCCGAGCTCGACCACGAAGTTGAAGTTCAGGTACGGGTCATGACGAACGGTTGGCATCGCCGGGCACCTCCAGGTAGGGGAAGTCGCGGTAGGCGTCGAGGTCGTGGCGGATGGTGCGCGAGCGGCGGGCGCCCTCATCGGTCCGCCACGTGACTCTCACCGCCAGCGCCCTCGGCTCCTCTCGGGCGAAGAAGAGCGCCGCGCGGTCGAGGAAGACGCGGATCCGCCGGCGGGGGCCGAGGAACTCGAGCCGGCGGAAGACGGCCAGGCGGTCGATCCGCCGCTCGCCGCCGAGGCCGCGGAGCGGCTCCTCGAAGCGGACGCGCACGGAATGGGCCGGGCTCTCGCCGAGGTTCCTGAGCACGAGGAACAGCAGGCCGTGGTCGAACTCGACGTCGAGGATGACGTCGGCGTCTCGCGGCGGGGGCGCGTGCTCCGCGGCGGCTCCAGGCACCCGACGAGTCTAGACCCGCGGTAGGCTCAACCCGTGGCGGTGCTGACGTCGCAGGTCGAGATGTCGGACGTGTTCGAGCAGCGGCGGGCGCGCATGGAGGAGCTGGTCGCCGAGCTACGCGAGCGCACCCAGCAGGTCGCTCGAGGTGGCGGCGAGGCGGCGCTCGAGAAGCACCGCTCGCGCGGGAAGCTGACCGCCCGGGAGCGAATCGACCGCCTGCTCGATCCCGACACGGCCTTCCTCGAGCTCTCGGCCCTCGCCGCCTGGGACCTCTACGGCGGCCAGGCGCCCGCTGCCGGGATCGTGACCGGAATCGGCGTGATCGAGGGCAGGCAGTGCGTGCTCGTCGCCAACGACGCAACCGTCAAGGGAGGCACGTACTTCCCGACCACGGTCAAGAAGCACCTGCGCGCGCAGGAGATCGCCGAGCAGAACCGCCTGCCGTGCGTCTACCTGGTCGACTCCGGCGGCGCCTTCCTGCCGCTCCAGGCCGAGGTCTTCCCCGACCGGGAGCACTTCGGGCGGATCTTCTACAACCAGGCCCGGCTCTCGGCGGCCGGGATCCCGCAGATCGCGGCGGTGATGGGCTCGTGCACCGCAGGCGGCGCCTATGTCCCGGCGATGAGCGACGAGACGATCATCGTTCGCGGCACCGGGACGATCTTCATCGGCGGGCCGCCGCTCGTGAAGGCCGCGACCGGCCAGGAGGTGAGCGCCGAGGAGCTCGGCGGCGCCGACGTGCACGCGCGGCTCTCGGGCGTCGCGGACCACTACGCGACCTCGGACGAGCACGCGCTCGCGCTCGTGCGCGAGATCGTGCGCAACCTCAACCTGCCCGAACGAGACCTGCCCTGGGGTCAGACCCCGGCCATGGCCCCCGAGGCCGATCCGGAGGAGCTGTACGGGCTGATCCCGGCCGACTTCCGGGAGCAGGTCGACCCGCGGGAGCTGATCGCGCGGATCGTCGACGGCTCCCGCTTCCACGAGTTCAAGGCGCTCTACGGCGAGACCCTCATCTGCGGCTTCGCTCGGATCGAGGGCTACCCGGTCGGGATCCTCGCCAACAACGGCGTCCTCTTCGGTCAATCGGCCGCGAAGGGCGCGCACTTCATCGAGCTCGCCTGCAAGCGGCGCATCCCACTCGTCTTCCTGCAGAACATCACCGGCTTCATGGTCGGCAAGGAGTACGAGGCCGGCGGGATCGCACGCGACGGCGCCAAGCTCGTGACCGCGGTCGCGTGCGCGGAGGTGCCGAAGTTCACGGTCATCGTCGGCGGCTCGTTCGGCGCGGGAAACTACGGGATGTGCGGGCGGGCGTACGGTCCGCGGCAACTCTGGATGTGGCCGAACGCGCGCATCTCCGTGATGGGCGGCGAGCAGGCGGCGACGGTCCTGACAATGGTCGGCGACGCGGATCCCGACGAGATCCGCGCCAAGTACGAGGCCGAGGGCAACCCGTACTACTCGACAGCACGGCTCTGGGACGACGGCATCATCGACCCGCTCGACACGCGCCGCGTCCTGGCGATGGGCATCTCGGCCGCGCTGAACGCGCCGATCCCCGAGACCACGTTCGGCGTCTTCCGGATGTGAAGCGACCAAGGAGGAAGTGAATGGGCTTTTCCAAGATCAATGTCGAGGAGACAGAGGGCGGCGGGCCGACCGGCGCGTTCCACTTCGTGCGCCGCGAGCTGGGCGTCGAGGCCTTCGGGATCAACTGGATCGACCTGCCTCCCGGGTCCGAAGGGCTCGAGCACGACGAGAGCGACTCCGGTCAGGAAGAAGTGAACGTGGTCGTGCGTGGGTCGGGCGTCTACCGCGTCGACGGAGAGGACATCCCGGTGCAGGTGGGCACCTTCATGCGCTTCGATCCCGAGACGACGCGGGTCCCGATCGCCGGGCCCGAGGGCATGACGCTGGTCGCGGTCGGCGCACGCCGCGGAAGCTACGAGCCAAGGGGGCCGTTTTGAACCACACGCTGGAGCTGAACGACGACGACCTCCGTCTGTTGCAGTCGGCGCTACATGCCTATCTGAACGACTTCGGGCACGAGGAGGCCGACGTCCTGCGGCGGCTCAAGGAGCTCCTTGGCCGGCTGCCGACGCCGGGAGTCCCGGACGAGTGACGGTTCGGCTCCTGCTCTGGAACCTGGCGGACTCGATGACGACCCTCGACGAGCTACAGGCGCGGCTTCCCGATCTCCCCGAGGGCGACGACTGGATCTTCGACCCGGCCGCCGAGCGCTTCGGGCTGATCTCGCGCTCGGGCTCGCTCGATGACGTCGAGCAAGTCCGCGACCTGATCGGCAAGGACCCGGAGATCGGCGAGGAGTTCGAAGTCCTGGAGTAACGCGGGCGCTACGAGGACTCGAGCCAGTGGGTCAGCTGGTGACGCTCGTCCTCGGTCAGTCGTCGTAGCGGGGCGCGGACGTCCTCGCGGACAGGGATTCCGCGGTGGCCGAGCACGAACTTGGCCGCGGCCTGGAACGGGTAGCGGTCGAGCTCGGCGCGGAGCTCGCCGACCTCCTCGGCGCGGTCGCGGACGAGCGCAACGACCCGATCCGGGAACACGGACGCGAGGCCCGAGACCGTTCCCGCGGCTCCCTGCTCGAGCCCGGGCAGGACGAGCTCTTCTGCGCCGATGAATACGTCCAGCCCCTCGATCAGGTACGGCTCGACCGCCTCGAACGGCCGGTCCGAGACCTTGAGCCCGGCGAGGTTCGATGCCCTTTGCCGCACCGCGTCGATAACCGCCAGCGGCACCGCGTAGCCACTCCGCGCCTTGAACTCGTAGATGTAGAAGGGCAGCGGCTCGCAGGCGTGGGCCGCCGCCTCGAAGTGCGCGAGCAGGGCGGCGTCGTCGAGCGCGAAGTAGGGCGGCCCGATCACTGCGACACCCGCGGCTCCCGACGCGGCGGCATGCTCGGCCAGCGCGACGGTCTCCGCGGTCGTCTGTGCGCCGCAATGGACGATCGTCGGCAGCGGCCCGTCGAGGAACAGCTCCGCCGCCCGACGCCGCTCGGCCGCGGAGAGCAAAATCCCCTCCCCGGTCGTCCCGAGCGCGAGGATCCCGTCCAGCCCGCCGGCAGCGAGAAAGTCGAGATACGGCCCGAAGGCCCTCTCGTCCAGAGCAGCGCCGTCGTCGCGGAGAGGCGTGACGGCAGCCGCGAGCGCTCCGCGCAGCATCCCGCAACTTTACGATGCGCGGCGATGGCTGCGTTGCGCATCGAGCAGGTCGCGGACACCCTGCGCGTGACCATGGCGCGGCCGGACCGCCACAACGCGTTCGACGCCGCGCTGATCGTGGAGCTGACCGCCGCGTTCTCGGACGTCGGCGACGCGCGGGCGGTCGTCCTCGCGGGCGAGGGGCCGAGCTTCTGTGCGGGCGCCGACGTCGACTGGATGCGTGACTCGATCGAGCTCAGCTACGAGGAGAACGTCGCCGACGCCAGACGGCTGCGGATGATGCTGGAGACGATCAACGCGTGCCCCGCGCCGGTGATCGGCCGCATCCAGGGGCACGCGCTCGGCGGCGGCTGCGGGCTCGTGGCCTGCTCGGACATTGCGATCGCCGCGCCCGAGGCGCAGTTCGCGTTCTCCGAGGTCAAGCTCGGGATCATCCCGTCGGTCATCTCGCCCTTTGCGCTGGCGAAGATCGGCGAGGGCGCCGCACGGCGCTATTTCGCCACCGGGGAGCGCTTCGAAGCGGCGACGGCGCTGCGGATCGGCCTCGTCCAGGAGGTCGCCGGCGATCTCGACGCGGCGGTCGAGCGAATGCTCGCGGAGCTGCGGACGGCAGGCCCGGAGGCGGCGCGGCACGCGAAGCAGCTCGTGCTCGACCGGCCGGACGCGCTCGGCAGCGAGCGGCGGATCGCGCAGAGGCGGACGAGCGAGGAGGGCCAGGAGGGCCTGCGCGCGTTCCTCGAGAAGCGTCGGCCCGAGTGGTCATCCGAAAACTCCTCGTAGCGAACCGCGGCGAGATCGCGCTGCGGGTGTTCCGCGCCTGCCGCGAGCTCGGGATCGAGACCGTCGCGGTCGTCGCCGCGGACGATCGGGCGCGCGCGCACGTCAGGGCCGCGGACGAGTCGGTCGAGATCACGTCCTACCTCCACTCGGAGGAGCACATCCGAGCGGCGAAGCAGAGCGGCGCGGAGGCGATCCACCCCGGCTACGGCTTCCTTTCGGAGAGCCCGCACTTCGCGTCAGCCGTCGAGGCAGCCGGGCTCGTGTGGGTCGGCCCACCCGCGGAGGCTTTGGAGACGGGCGGGGACAAGCAGCGGGCGAAGCGGATCGCGCGGCGGGCAGGCGTTCCGGTCGTGCGCGAGGGCGAGCCGGAGGAGCTCGGGTTCCCGCTGCTGATCAAGGCGGCGGCCGGGGGCGGCGGGCGCGGAATGCGGATCGTGCGCGAGCCCGGCGAGCTCGAGGACGCGTTCGCGGCCGCGCGGCGCGAGGCGCAGGCCGCCTTCGGCGACGATCGCGTCTTCTGCGAGCGCTACGTCGAGCGACCGAGACACGTCGAGATCCAGCTGCTCGCGGACGCGCGGGGCGAGATCGTCGCGCTCGGCGAGCGCGAGTGCTCGGTGCAACGCCGCCACCAGAAGGTGCTCGAGGAGTCGCCCTCCCCCGCCCTCGACGACGACCTGCGCACCCGCATGAGCGAGGCGGCTGTCGCGTTCGCGTCAGCGGTCGGCTACCGCAGCGCGGGCACAGCCGAGTTCATGCTCGACGGCCGCGACTTCTGGTTCCTCGAGCTGAACGGGCGAATCCAGGTCGAGCATCCGGTGACCGAGCTCGTCACGGGCATCGACCTCGTCCAGGAGCAGATCCGCATCGCCCAGGGTGAGCCGCTCCACGCGCCTCAGCAGTACCTGGAGGGTCACGCGGTCGAGGTGCGGCTGTACGCCGAGGATCCGCGGACGTTCCTCCCCCAGAGCGGCCGGATCGAGCGGCTGCGGTTGCCGACGGGGATCCGCGTCGACGCGGGGATCGAGGAGGGCGACGAGGTCGGAACCGCGTACGACCCGCTGCTCGCAAAGCTGATCGCTCACGGCGCCAACCGGGAGCACGCGCTCGACCGTCTGGCCGCGGCGCTCGACAAGACGGAGGTCGAAGGCGTCGTCACGAACCTGCCCTTCCTGCGCTGGCTCGTCGCGCAGCCCGCGCTGCGGGCCGGGCGCACGACGACCGCGTTCCTGACCGACTACCCCCCGCTCTCGGCGCCGCCGCTGCGGATCGCCGAGGGTTCCTGGGCAGGCGGCTTCCGCGTCAACCTCCCCACGCCGCCTCCGGCCCCGCCGCCCGACGTCGACGCCTCCGCTCACGACCACGGCCCCGGCGCCGAGCAGAGCGCGCTGACCGCGCCGATGCCCGGAACCGTCATCCGCCTGCTCGTGCGCGACGGCGACCGGGTGCAGCCTCGCCAGCCGGTCGTCGTGCTGGAGGCGATGAAGATGGAGACGCCGATCGTCTCGCCGTACGAGGCGGTCGTCCGCTCGGTGCACGTGCGCGAGGGCGACCAGGTCGCCGGCGGGCACGCTGCTCGTCGAGCTCGAGGAGTGATCGATTAAGCGCCGTCGAGCTGGCGCTGGTAGTCGTCACTGTCGAAGTGTCCGAGCGACTCGGTGATGAAACCATCCGTGTCGATCTGCCACTCCTCGAACCCGCTTAGGCGAACCGCGCGGCCCGTGCCGCCCGGCGGCCCGGTGTTCGTGCCGACGAGAGTCCACCGGTACACGGCCCGGTCTCCGTCCACGGCGAGCTCGTCCATGAGCACCTTCATGTCCGGAAACGCGGACATGAACCCCTGCGCCACTTCGGTGATCGCCTCGCGCCCGACTGCCGGCTCGGCGTCGTTCACGCGAAGCGAGCCGTTCGCCGCGTAGAAGGCCGCCACGCTCGCCGCGTCCTGGCTGCACCAGGCTGCGGTGTAGCGCCGGGCGAGGTCTCGGACGTTCTCCGGGTCGACCAACGGGGCTAGAAGAGCTTCTGGAGCTTCATCGCCTGGCCCATGTCACCGGCGACCTTGAGCTTGCCGGACATGTAGGCGGCGGTCGCGTTCTGCTCGCCGTTTGCGACCTTCATGAACGTCTCGGACGAGGTCGAGATCGTGCAGTCGGCGTCGCCGCCGTTCTCGGTGACGGTGACCTTGCCGTCGTCGACGTCGACGTGCCAGTTGCCCGGCGCCGTCGATCTCGAAGCCGTAGCTCGCGGTCAGCCCGGCGGCCTTGGCCGGGTCGACCCGCGACTCCAGCGTCTCGAAGAACTCTCTCGGGCTGCTGGGCCATCGAACGTCGAGCCTACAACACGGGCTCGGGCGCGAGGCGGCGGCGCGCCCTGCTCGCCGGGAGCAGCGTCGCGAGCACGAACGCGGGGACAGCCGCGGCGGCTGCCGCGTACATCGCGGCCTGCAGGTCGACCGAGTCCGCGAGCGCGCCGAGCGCGACGGCCGCGATCCCGCCGAGGCCGATCGAGAGGCCGATCGACAGCCCGGACGCCATGCCGATCCGGTGCGGGAGGTACTCCTGGGCCATGACCATCGAGACGCCGAAGGTGCCGATTACGCAGACCCCGACGCACGCGAGCGCAACCGCGCCGAGCACGCCGCCCACCAGGACGTAGACCACGATCAGCGGGCCGACCAGGAACATGCTCGTGATCACGACCGGCCGCCTGCCGACGCGGTCCGCGATCGGGCCTGCGACGAGCGTCCCGAGGCCGCCGGCGAGCAGCATCAGCGAAAGCAGGTGGACGCCGTGCGCGGCCGAGTTGCCGATCGAGACCTCCCACAGCGGCACGAACGTGATCAGCCCGAACCAGGCGACGCTGCGGAAGGCGATCACGCCCAGCAGGAGCATGAGCGCGCCGATGCGGTCACGCTCGCCCGGGGCGACCGCCGGGCGGCCCGACTCGGGCGCGAAGCCCGACAGGAACGGCATCGCACCAGAGCAGCAGCGCCGCGACGGCCAGGCACGGAAGCGCCAGCAGCAGCCCGCCCGTGAGCCCGAACGCGACCACGAGCGGCGTCGTCACGATCGGCCCGAGCGCGTAGCCGAGGTTGCCGCCGACCGAGAAGTAGCTCATCCCGCTCGCGCGGCGGTTGCCGCTCGCGTACGCGGCGAACTTCGAGCCCTCCGGGTGGAACGCGGCGACACCGAGCCCCGAGATCAGCACGAACAGCAGCACGAGCCAGTACGAGGGCGACGCGGCCGCGAGCGCGATCCCGATCCCGGCGACGGCGACCCCGGTCGGAAGCAGCCAGATGGCCCCCCTGCGGTCCGACCAGGCGCCGAACAGCGGCTGGATCAGCGACGAGGACGCGGCCGACGCGAGGATCGCGAGGCCGGCCATCGCGTAGTTCAGGTCGAAGCGTTCGACCAGGAACGGCAGCAGCGCGGGCAGCGCCCCTCCGGCGAAGTCCGTGGCGAGGTGGCCGCCGGAGAGCGCCGTCATCGCCCGTCTGTCCAGCTCGGCCCGCACGAACCGAGAGTAACTGGAGCCGGAGGTGGCTAAGCGGCGCTTCGGCTCGGGCTCGGCAGGTAGCGGTCGATCAGCGCGTGCGCGAGGTCCCACTGGGCGCGCGCGATGTCGATGCGGTTGCGCTCGATCGCAGCGACCGAGGCGTCTTCGCGCCTGAGCTCCTGCCGCCTAGACCACGAGCTCGGAAACGCGTTGCGTCAGCGATTCGACCGAGCCGAGAGTCCGGCTTCGCCGAAAGCGAGACGTGCGCAGGTGGGAACGAGAGCCGCCGCAGGCCATCACTTCGTATGTCGGCGCGCGAGCGGCCTGGCCGCATCCCTCGCTTGGAGTCGGCTAGCATCGCGCCGCGATGCAGGTTGCAGTGCAAGCCGTCACGCCAGCCGAGCTCGAAGCGGACGTCCTCGCCGTTCCGCTGCTCGAGGGCGAAGGCCTGTCGAAGGCCGGCTCCGAGATCGACGGCACACTCGACGGGTTGCTCGCCCGCCTCATCGAGGAGGGCGAACTGCAAGGAGAGCCCGGCCACGCCTCGCTCGTGCACGTCGACGGCGCTCCCTTCCGGCGCGTGTCTGCCGCCGGACTCGGCAGGGCCGGCCTTCTCGACGCGGACGCCTTCCGAACTGCTGCCGCCGCTGTCGCCCGCGAGTCGCGCGCGGTTCGCCCAGCACGTCGGCTGGGTGCTCGACCCGTCCCTGCCCGTGCCGCTCGAGGAACAGGCGCGCGCGGTCGTCGAGGGCACGATGATCGGCGACTACGACATGGCCCGTTGGAAGCACGACGATCCGAAGTCGAAGATCGCGCGGCTGACCCTCGTGGCGGCCGACGCGAAGGCGCTCGAGCCGATCGCCGAGCGCGCGGCCCTCGTCACTAGCTGGGTCAACCGCGCCCGCGACCTCGTCAACAGCCCGCCCAACGAAGTGAACCCCGAGGCTCTCGCCGCGCGCGCGGCGCGAGATCGCCTCTTCGCAGGAGCACGTGAAAAGCGAGGCCCTAGGCCCCGAGGAAATCGAGAAGCAGGGCATGGGCGCCTTCGCGGCCGTGGCCAGGGGAAGCGACACCGAGCCACGGCTCGTCGTGCTCCGCTACGAGCCGCCCAAGCCCGCGAAGGCCGACGTCGTTCTCGGCCTGGTCGGCAAGGCGATCACGTTCGACACCGGCGGGATCTCGCTCAAGCCGTCTCTGCGCATGGAGGACATGAAGGGCGACATGGCCGGCGGCGCGGCCGTGATCGAGGCGACCGGAGCGATCGCCGACCTCGGCCTGCCTGTGCGCGTGCTCAGCGTCGTCGCGGCCTGCGAGAACATGCCCGGCGGTCACGCATATCGGCCCGGCGACATCCTGACCGCGATGAACGGCAAGACGATCGAGGTCACGAACACCGACGCCGAGGGCCGCCTCGTCCTCGCGGATGCGCTCTGGTACGCGCGCCAGAACGGCGCCACGCACATGCTCGACCTCGCCACGCTGACCGGCGCGATGGAGGTCGCGCTCGGTGACCTCTACGCCGGGATCTTCGCCAACGATCAGGCGTGGGGCGACGAGGTGGTCGCTGCCGGCGAGGCGAGCGGTGACCACGCGTGGGGCTTCCCGATGCACCCGCGCTACCACCGTTACGTCGAGTCCTCGTTCGCCGACCTGAAGAACTCGTCCGACCTGCGTCAGGCCGGCGCGGTGCTCGCCGCGAAGTTCCTCGAGGAGTTCGCGGGCGAGGGCCCCTGGGCGCACGCCGACATCGCCGGCCCGGCCTTCCTGGAGCGCTCGCGCGGCGACTACATGACGCAGCGCGGCGGGACCGGCTATGGCGTGCGGCTGATCGTCGAGCTGGCCTCGCGCCTCTCGTGAACTTCGACCTCGCGCCCGAGCACGAGCTCGTGCGCAAGACGGTTCGCGAGTTCGCCGAGGAGCGGGTCGCGCCGGTCGCCGCGGAGCTCGACCTCGAGCAGCGGTTTCCCTACGAACTCGTGGCCGAGCTGGCCGAGCTGGGGCTGATGGGGATGCCTGTCCCCGAGGAGTACGGCGGGGCCGGCGCCGACACGCTCTCGTACGCGATCGCCGTCGAGGAGCTGACGCGCATCGATTCCTCGGTCGCGATCACCCTGGCCGCGCACACCTCGCTCGGGACGATGCCGATCCTGCTGTTCGGCACCGAGGAGCAGAGGCGGCAGTGGCTTCCGGAGCTGGCAGCGGGCACGAAGCTCGCGGCGTTCGGGCTGACCGAGCCGGGCGCGGGCTCGGACGCGGCCGCGAGCCGCACGACCGCCGAGCTCCGCGACGGGCAGTGGGTGATCAACGGCTCGAAGACGTTCATCACCAACGCGGGCACCGACATCACCGCCTGCGTGACGATCACCGCGGTCACCGGCGACGGCGAGATCTCGAACCTGATCGTCCCCAACGGCACTCCCGGCTACCGGATCTCGGAGCCGATGCACAAGCTCGGCTGGCGCGCCTCCGACACGCGCGAGCTGTCGTTCGAGGACTGCGCGGTCCCGGAGGGGAACCTGCTCGGCGAGCGCGGACGCGGGTTCGTGCAGTTCCTGGAGATCCTCGACGGTGGGCGCATCTCGGTCGCCGCGATGGGCGTCGGGCTCGCCCAGGGCGCCTATGACCTGGCGTTCGCCTACGCGCAGGAGCGCGAGCAGTTCGGCCGGCCGATCGCGCGCTTCCAGGCCGTCCAGTTCGCCCTCGCGGACATGGCCGTCGAGATCGAGGCCGGCCGGGCGCTCACCTACAAGGCCGCGTGGCTCAAGGATCAAGGCCGGCCGTTCGCGCTCGAGGCGGCGATGGCGAAGCTCTATACCGGCGAGCTCTCAAACCGGGTCGCGAACGCGGCGCTCCAGATCCACGGCGGCTACGGCTTCATGGAGGAGTCGCCGATCGCGCGCCTCTACCGCGACCAGAAGATCCTCGAGATCGGCGAGGGGACTAACGAGGTCCAGCGGATGGTGATCGCGCGCCACCTCGGGCTCGTCTCCTGAGGAACCAGGCGGGAATCACGAGCACGAGCGCCAGCACGACGACCGCTGCGGCAAGGACCAGGCGGTCGTGGGAGGCCGAGCTGCCGAAGCTCTTCGGCACGGCGACGCCGTTCGCGGCGGACATCGCGCGCACCGCGTCCGACGCGGACTCAGTCAGGTCGGTTGGCGTCGCCCCCGGCCGGACCGTCTTCAGCGCCCGCAACTCCTTCGTAACCGGCTTGCCGCCGTTGTAGACGCCGAAGCCGGAAGGCATCGCGATCAGGGTCCGGCCGCGGTAGACGAACGCGATCTCCGTGCCGAGGAACTCCGAGTACGACTGCGGGTGGCGCCACAGGCTGATCGCCGTGCCGAGGTCGCCGGTGAACGGGATCACGGCGACCCGGATCTTGTAGCCCTTGGCGTTGGCGGCGGCGACGGTCTCCTTCAGACGGGTCGCCGCGGAGCCCGAGATCGGCGCCTCGTAGGGCAGGAAGACGTGCGAGAACGGGAGCACGTCGCTCGCGGGATCGCCGTTGGCGAGCGCGCTTCCGGGGAGGGCCAGAGCGACCGCCGCCAGGGCCGCCAGGAGGGCAAGGCGCCTCACCGGATCTCGAGCGCCCTCTGCTTTTCCTCCTCCTCGCCGAGCAGGCGCAGCAAGAAGTACGAGAGCGCAGCGAAGAAGACGAGCATCTGCTCTCCGTTCATCAGGATCCCGCCCAGGTTCTGGTCCTTCGAGGCGGTGATCCCCCAGAGCCGCGGCGCGTCCTCGTAGAACGCGTAGAACACTCGCACCGAGAAGATGAACGCGAGCGAGAGGAAGGCCGAGCCGATGTACGCGGCGCCCAGGTACGCGAGACGCAGAGCCGTCGGGACGCGGTGCGGCTCGTTCGAGAAGACTGGCCACCAGAAGACGAGCCCCGCCAGCAGCAGCAGGCCGTGCTCGACGTTGAGCGGCCACGTGTCGCGCAGCGCCCAGTCGTAGAAGACCGGCAGGTGGACGCCGTACCAGACCGCGAGCCAGAACGGCAGCGCCACGACCGGACGGGTCATCACCGCGAGCGGTCGCCCGCCCCGCGCCGCGACCGCGTCGCGCATCGCAGGGGTCAGGCCCAGGACCAGCAGCGGCGGCCCCCAGTCGGCGACCATCACGTTCTGGAGCAGGTGCATCACCAGCAGGTAGTGGGCCGCGATCGTCTCGAGCGGCGAGTTCAGCGAGATCGTGACCAGCGCGACGCCGAGCCCGAAGACGGTCGCCCGCCAGGCGCTCGGCCGCTCGACCGTGCGAGCCAGGCGTACGTAGCCGTAGACGACCGCCGCGCCAAACACGAGAAAGGCGGGCTCGAAGCTGAACGAGCCGGCGGCGGGCGTGGTCACGGGTGGGTGTCGCTCCGCACGGCCGAGTCAGGGTACCGACGCCTGTCGGTTGACACGACCGCGTAGGCGTCGCGATCCTGCCTGCAGATGCGCCCGCTCCTGCTCACGTGCTGCGCGGTGCTGGTCGTAGCGGGCTGCTCGTCCTCGCGGCCCAGCGTGCCGACGATCGCGCCCGCGCGGACGTTCGCGCTCTCCGGGTTCGAGCCGGTCGTGATGGCGCGGCCGGGAGTCCACAAGCTCTCGTTCACGATCCGTCAGCCGGACGGGGCGCCGCTGGCCGCGTACCGCACCGGCCCGGGGCCGCACACGGGCGTGCACGTGATCGTCGTCCGCCGTGACCTTGGCGCGATCGTCCACCGCCACCCCGTAATCCGGCCTGACGGGCGCATCGTCCAGCCGATCGACTTCCCCACGCCCGGCCCCTACCGCGTGCTGATCGACGCCTACCCCGACGTGAAAGGCGCGCCCCGCAACTTCCAGCTCCACCAGGACGTGCGTGTCGCCGGCACGTACCGGCCCACGGCGCTGCCGCCCTTCTCCCGCACGGTCTCGGTCGAAGGCTACCGCGTCGTGCTCTCAGCCCCGAGCCGCCTGCACGCGATCGAGCCCGCGCACCTGACCGTCTCCGTCACCGATCCGTCCGGTCGGCCCGTGGCGTTCACGCCCTGGTACGGAGCCCTCGCGCATGCGATCTTCTTCCGCGCCGGCTCGCTCGACTACTTCCACACGCACGTCTGCGGGCCGTCGACTCCGGGCTGCACGAGCGTCCTCGGGGGGACGAGCGTCACCGGGAAGCAGACGAGCCCCGGAAAGCTCCAGGTGGGCGTCCTCCTGCCGATAGCGGGAACGTGGCGGCTCTTCCTGCAGTTCCAGGCAGGCGGGCGGATCCTGACCGCTCCGTTTACGCTTGTCGTTCGATGAGGCGACTTTCCGCCCACGCGGTCCTCTGGCTCGGCCTCGTGGCGCTGCTCGTCCTCGTTGCCCGCTGGCTCTGCTACGCGCTCGCCCCGCCGAGCCTGCTCTCGACGCGGCTCCAGCATTCGACCGGCGGGCCGCGGCTCGTCGTGGTGACGCTCGTCTCGCTCGGCCTCGCAACGCTGCTTTCGACGCTCACCGTCTCGCTCGCCGCGCTCGGCGTTCGCGAGCGGGGGCGGCTGCGGCCGGACCGGGTGGTGCCGCGCCTGCGCATCAGAAGGCTCGCACTCAACGCGACCCTCCTCTTCGCCGCGAGCTCGTTCACGTTCGCGATGTTCGAGTCCTACCTCCACTGGCGCGCAGGAATCGGCTTCCACGGGCTCTCGTGCCTCGTTGGCCCGGTCCACCGCAACGCGATCCCGCTCCTTGTCGCACTCGCGCTCGTCGCCGCCGCGGTCGTCGAAGCCGGCTCCCACGTGCTCGCGTGGATGCGTGCCGTCGTGCGGGAGCTCCGGCGCCGACGGCTGATCGCGGCGCCTCCGGCCTTCGCGCCTCCATGGCGTTCCCTGCCCGTTGCGCGCCCGGCGTTCGCCCGGGCCCGCTCGCGGGCGCCGCCGCTGCCTGCCTAGCGGCGCTCGCTTGCGACGCCGCATAAGAGGCCGTGCCGGTTTAGCCGGTGCGGCCGCCTGCATCTAGCAGCAAGCGACGGAAAGGAGAACACATGAGAACGGCTTTGCTCGCCGCTGCGGCGGCACTCGTCACGCTCGTCTTCGCTGATGCGGCGTTCGCGCACGCGGTCATAAGCCCGCCCGTGGCGAAGGCGAAGGTACTCCAGGTCTACACCCTCTCGGTGCCGACCGAGGAGGAGAACGCGACGACGACGCAGATCGAGCTGACCGTCCCCGACGGCTTCTCGGTCGACTCGTTCGCGCCTGCCCCAGGCTGGAAGCGCGAGGTGCAGGCGACCGGCTCCGGCGAGGAGGCAGTCGTTCAGAAGGTGACCTGGACGGGTGGCAACGTGCCGACCGGGGAGGACTCCGTCTTCCAGTTCAACGCGGACGCCACGTCCGACAAGACCTTCACGTTCAGGGTCCGGCAGACGTACTCGAACGGGAAGGTCGTCGACTGGAGCGGGCCGGAGAGCTCGGATACCCCCGCGCCAACAGTGGAGGCGGCCTCCTCGATCGGAGGCAGCTCGACCTCGACGCTGACGATCGTCGCGCTCGTCCTCGGGGCGGCAGGAGTCGTGCTCGGGATCGTCGCGCTCGTCACCAGGGGTCGCGACCTGGCGTGAGACGACGCGCGCTGATCGCACTCGCGGCGGCAGGCGTGGCCCTGGCCATGCCCGCCGCCGCCTGGGCGCACGCGGCGCTGCTCCGGACCTCGCCCGTCGCGAGCCGCACGGTCAACAAGCCGCCCCCCGACGTCCGGCTGACCTACAGCGAGCCGATCGAGCCGCGCTTCGCGATCGTCTCGGTCACGAACGCAGAAGGGCGGCAGGTGACGGCCGGCGCACCCAGAGGTGCCTCCGGCCAGCCGCAGACCCTGGTCACCCCGCTCGAGCGCGTGCCCGAGGGCTGGTATCTCGTCTTCTGGCGCGTCATCTCCGCGGACGGACACCCGGTTCGCGGCGCCTTCACCTTCGCGGTCGGCCCCAACCCTGGCCCGCCGCCGCAGTTCCGGGTGCCGTCGCTGAGCGAGACGGCAACGACGCCGCAGCTCCTGACCGCGCGCTGGGTCGTCTTCCTCTCTTTCATGAGCGCCATCGGGCTGTTTGTGCTCCGGACGCTCATCGCGCGCCCGGTCACGCTCCGGGTGCGCGGTGTCTCCCTGAACGCGCTCTCGGCGGCGTTCGGGATGGCGCTGGCGGTCGCGCTCGTCGCGACGCCGATCTACGTGCTGATCGCGACCGCGCAGTTCTCGCTTCGCTCCGCCTTCGACCTCGGCGCGATCGTCCCGGTCGTCCGCGCGTCGAGCTTCGGGCGGGACTTCCTCGACCTCGAGCTCGTGCTCGGCCTGTTCGGGGTCGCCGCCGTCGTCTCGCTCCTGGTCGACCGACCGGACCGCCCGCAGCGCTCGGTCGCCGAGCTCCTCGCGCTCGGCTCCGCGCTTGCCACGGCAGCAGCGGCGCTCGTGCTGCCCGGCCTGGCGGGCCACGCCGGCCAGAAGTCGCCGCGAGGAGTCGCCGTGCCGCTCGACGCCCTGCACCTCGCCGCGGGGTCTGTCTGGCTCGGCGGGCTGATCGGACTCGTCGTCTTCTGGTTCGCCGTGGCCCGCGAACGGCGCGTGGCCGCGCTCGCCGTCGTCGTCCCGCGCTTCTCGAACGTCGCGCTCGTCTCGGTGCTCGCGCTGATCGGCTCCGGGATCGGCCAGTCGCTGCTGGAGCTGCCCACGCTCGCCTCGCTCTGGGAGACCTCGTACGGCAGAGCGCTGCTCTGGAAGATCGGCCTGCTGACGACGGCGCTCGTGCTCGCCTCCGTCAACCTGGCGCGGACGAAACCGCGCCTCGAGGCCGGTGAGTCGAGCGCCGCGCTCGATCTCCGGCGGTTCGTCTCCGGCGAGATCGTCCTCGTCGTCGGCGCCCTCTTCGCAGCCGCCGTGCTGACCAGCCTGCCGCCGCCCTCGAGCGCGCTCGCCAGCGTGAAGAACATCTCGGCGCGCGTGGGACCCGGCCCGGTCTCGACCGTGGTCACCAAGGGGCCCTACCGCGTCCACGTGAAGGTGACCCCGAACCGCGCCGCGATCCAGAACGACTTCTCGGTGACTGTCACGAAGAACGGCAGGCCCGTTCCCGGCGCCGAGGTGATCAGCCGGTTCGACATGCTTGACATGCAGATGGGCGAGCAGAGCTATCGCTTCGCGGAGCACACACCCGGCACGTTCTCGAAGTCGGTGCCCGCGCTCGTGATGGTGGGGCACTGGGGGCTTCAGTTCGAGGTGACTCCGCCGGGCCAGCAGCCGTTCGTGGTCACACTCCTGGACAAGGCCGGCGGATGACCGTCCGCGCGCGCCTCCTGTTCGCGTTGGTGGCTCTCGCAGCCGCGGCCGCCGCCTGGGTGGTCGTGATCGAGGCGATCCGCCGGACGATCTAGGTGCGGCGAGCCCTTCTCGTGCTCGCCGCCGCCGCGCTCGTTGCGCCGGGAACGGCCGACGCGCATCTCCGCACCGGTCGCGTGGCGGTCGACTACCGGTCAAGCCTGTCTCCCCTGCGCCCACCGCTGGCGGGCGCACTCGACGTGCGGGTCTTCCGCGCCGACCTCGCCCTCCGGGTGCGAGTGGTCGGCAACCACCGCGTGGTCATCCTCGGCTACTTCGGCGAGCCGTTCATTCGGCTCGGGCCCGGCGGCGCGTTCGTCAACGATGCTTCCCTGACAGCCGCCGGAACCGGCCTGGCCGTAGTGCGCGGCTCGGGACACACGCCGCAGTGGCGGCTGCGCTCGCGCGAGCCGAGCGTGACCTGGCACGACGCGCGCCTTCACCGTGGGCGGCGGGGGCACTGGGCCGTGCCGCTCGTGGTCGACGGCCGGCGGACGCAACTGCAAGGCGAGATCACCCGCGTGCGCGCCCCATCCGCCTGGGCCTGGATCGGAGTCGGGGCTTTCTTCGCGATAGCGATCGCCGTTCTCCTCGCGCGCCGCTCGATCGAGCCGATCCGCACTGCGGCCGCCTGGCTCGGCTGGATCGCGGCTCTGGCTACTCTCGCGGCCGCGATCGGATTCGCAGCCGCGCCCACGGCGTCCGAGGGCATCTGGGTCGAGGCCGCCAATGAGATCGTGCCCGCGCTCGTGGGGATCGGCTTCCTGGTCCGCGGATCCCGCGACACGAAGGCCCTCGCGGGGGGCCTTCTCGGCCTGCTCGCGCTCGCTGTCGGGCTGACAAGGCTCCCTGTCCTGACCCACGGCATCGTGTTCTCGGCCTTACCGGGGCAGCTTGCGCGCCTGGCAGTCGTTCTCGCGATCTCGGCAGGCGCCGCGGCCGCGACCCTCGGCGTCGTCGCCTTCTTCCACCTCCTCAAGCACTACGAGGAGCCCAAGACCCTGCAGCGCTATCTCTAGCGAGGCGGCGTGATTCGCAGCGGCCCGTCGAACGCGACGTAGCGGTGGAACATGAAGTGGGCTGCCGCGACCATCCGAAGCTGCAGCGTGCGATAGGTCCGGTCGTCGATCCAGGCGGTGAACCAGGCCGGGATCGTGGGGTTGGCGAACGTGACGATCCAGGCCGATCGCCCGCGCAGGCGGGTCGCACCGAGCACGTGGGCGTTCGTCGTCACGCCTCCCCAGCTCGGCTGTGGGACCTGCAGCGCCGGGATCTGCGAACTCCGCGCCCAGCCGGCCCGCGGGCGGCTCTGGTCCCAGCGCCGCCGGCCGATCACGACCGCGGCCGCGCCGCCCTTGATCTGGTACGAGAGGCGGTCCGGCGCGACCATCTTCCAGGTCGTGACGATCCCGCCCGTCGGCCCTGAGCGGAGCGACTCTACGTAGACGAGGCTCTGTAGGAAGCGAAACACGCGCGTAGCCCGGGCCAGAATCGCCGTGGCCGGCCGAGGCGAGTCCGGGAGCGTGAACGCGACCGCCCGGCTCCCGGACGGGCGCACCTCGATCCGCTTCGCGCCGGAGCTCTGCAGCGGACTCCCGTGGTAGCAGCCGGGGCCGCACGGGAGTGCACGCACGACCTCGCGCCCGACCAGGAACGAGACCGAGAGGCCCGAGAGCGGCCTTCCTGTGGGCGCGAGCACCGTGGCGGTCAGGCTCGGCCGAGCTCCCGGCTCGACCGCGAGGGCGACCGCGCGCGTGCCCGATTCGCCCGCGAGGACAAGGGCGTCCTGCGGCGGCGGCGGGGCGTTCTCGACGCCGACCGTCAGCGACGAGGTCCCGACAGGCGAGCCGTGCCCGGAGTCGAGACGCGGCAGCACGCCAACCACCACGACGAGCGCGGCGAGCAGGACCGCCGCGGCGATCGCGAGGACGCGTGGCGAGACTGTTCCCACATGCAGAACGCTAGCCATTGCGCTGCCAAGTACCCGCAGTGGGGATCAGCGAAATCCCTGATGCCGCCGTGTAGGCCCGGACTGAAGATGGAGCTGCGCTTAGAACGGATCGCAAGTAGGAGGAAGGCCCGCCGAGAAGGCCTAGGAAGAACCCCCCGAATCCTCCCCGGCGAGTTGGACGAAAGCGATACCGACTCAACGAAGGTCAGAAGGGCTCGAGAAATCGGGCCCTTCTTCTGCTCGAAGCGGGGCCGCTGTTGCATCGGGCGCGGCGGGCCGGAATCATCTGCGCGGTGGCCTACTCCAAGAAGAACTTCAGCTCCCCCGAGGAATCCGTCGAGCTCCCGGGTATCCAGGAGCACATGGTCGAGATCGGCGGGATGACGGTCGCCCGGACGGTGCAGGACCCGGGGTGGCGCTGGTCGGAGCACGTGAAGCCGGTCGTCGGCGGCGAGTGGTGCGAGGCGCGGCACGTCGGCGTCGTCATCTCCGGCGCGTGGGGCGCCATCCTGCGCGACGGCACCGAGATCGAGTTCGCTGCCGGCGACGTCTACGACATCCCTCCGGGGCACGACGGCTACACGATCGGCGACGAGCCGTGCGTGTTGATCGAGTGGATGGGGATGCGCGCGCTCGCGGGACAACGCGGTGAGTTTCACGAGCGCATGCTCGTCACCTTGCTGTTCACGGACATCGTCGAGTCGACGACGGCGCTGCTCGGTGCCGGCGACGCGGCCTGGCACGAGCGCCTGCAGATGCACTACACGACCGTGCGGGTGGAGCTCGAGCGCTTTCGCGGCCGCGAGGTCAGCTCGACCGGCGACGGCGTTCTCGCGGTGTTCGACGCACCTGCCCGCGCGCTCCGCTGCGCGAGCGCGATCAGGCGGCGCGCCGTGAGTGAAGGCCTCGAGATCCGCGCCGGCGTGCACGCCGGCGAGGTCGTCGTCGCGGGCACCGACGTGCGCGGTCTCGCAGTGCACGAGGCGGCCAGGATCATGTCCAAGGCGGGCCCCGGCGAGGTGCTCGTCTCCGAGACCACCTGCGCCCTCGTCCAGGGCACCGGCCTGGAGTTCGACGACCGGGGCGAGCACGATCTGAAGGGTCTTCCCGAGCCCCGACGCCTGTTCGCGTTCGTCGAGACGCACGACGCCTCGTAACGCTCAGGTGCGGAAACTCAGATACGGGTGGGGCGGCTCCGGAGAGCTCACGATCCGGTCCGCCACAACGACGAGCCGCTTCCCGCGGTGCTCGAGCGAGCCTGTCACCTCGAGCCACGAGTCCGACTTGAACCGGTGGCGTCGAAGCGAGCTGCTGTCGATCGGCACCCCGACTGGCATTGCGTCGGCAACGCAGCAGGCGACGTAGAAGCGGGCAAGCTCAAAGGTCCCGGCGGGAACGTACTTCGATCCGCTCACGAATCCGAGCAGGCGGACCCGCAGCCCGGAGTGGATGCCTGCGTCCAGTGCGAAGTCGTCGTCTCCCTCCGCGATGCGAATGTCGAGGAACGACACGTCTGCGGGCGTCGCCGGCGGCGGTGGCCGGGCGCTCAGGAAGTACGTTCCCCCGCCCTTGCGTGAGGCCGCGAACGATCCGAGGGCCGCATGCGGGGCGAGCAGGATCGCAGCCAGCGGAGCCAGCAGCGCGAAGAGGCTGACGGCCTCCGTGAGGGTGAGCGTCGACCCACTTCCACGGGCGCGGGCATAGCCGTAGGCGTAGACGAGCACCGCGAGCGTCAGGACGATGGCACCGAAGGGAACCACCCACTGGGTTCGCGAGCCGAGGTACCGGTCCGACGTGCCGGTCTGCCAGAGGAGAAGGAAGAACAACGCCCAGGCGCCGATCACTCCCCCGCGGACGATCCGTGCGTCGACGCTCATCTGATCAGCTCCTCGAACACGAGCGAGCCGACCAGGATCAGCGGAACCGTGACGAGCAGAAGCCGGGGCACGAACCAGCGCCGGAAGGTCGCGCCGTAGAGCACGGAGAGCTTCACGTCCGCGATCGGCCCGAAGACGAGGAACGCGAGCTGGGCGCCGAGCGAGAACGAGGTGAAGGAGGCGGCGACGAACGCGTCGGCTTCCGAGCAGAGGGAGAGCAGGTACGCAACCGCCATCAGTGACAGCGCGGAGAGGAGGGGCGCACCACCGAGAGCCGACACGACCGACTCCGGGACCGCCGCCTGGACGAAGGCCGAGAGTGCGGCTCCGAGCACGATGAACTTGCCCATGAAGAGGAAGTCGGCGACCAGATGGCCGGCGAACGCGACGGTCCGGCCGGCTTGCTCGTCGACATGCGCGTGCTCGCCCGTGCGGTCCGAAGCCCGCGGCCGGAGGAGATCGCCTGTGGACACTCTCCCGATCACCCAACCCGCGGTAGCGGCCGTGATCAGGCCCAGGGTTGCGCGACCGGCGACCATCTCTGCACCGCGCATATGGCCGCCGTACGCGACCCAGGTCGAGGCGAGGACGATCGGGTTCATCACCGGCGAGGCGAGCATGAACGTGATCCCTGCGGCGGGATGAACGCCGCGGGCGATCAACCGTCGGGCCACGGGGACGGAGCCGCACTCACAGCACGGGGAAGGCGACGCCGCCGAGCGCGGCCGTCGGGATCTGGAGGCCGAGCGGGCAGCCGCGCGATCGAGCCGAAGGCTCGTTCCGGGAGGTAGACGGCGATCGCGGCCGAGGCGAGCGCGCCGAGCAGGATGAACGGCAGCGCCTCGATCACGATCGAGGTGAAAACGAGCAGGAACGTCTGTGCCGCGGGCCCGTGGCCGAGTCCGGCCGCGGACGCGGCGACGACGACCAGGACGAACAAGCCCAGGAGGCGGCCGAGCGTTGGCCCCGAGACTGTCTGCCTCGTCCAGGCCCTCCGGAGCCGCCGTGCGGTAATCGCGACGCGTGACTCGCGCGGCAGCGCTGGTGCCGCGTACCCGGTCCTGTCCATCCGAGAAGTGTGGCCGCTCACGCGCCCGGCCGCTACTTAGCCGCGCCCGGGCCGAAGCCCGAGACGTCGACCGGCCGATGACGGTCGTGGTTCGTACCGTCTCCGAGCTGACCCGACGAGTTCGCTCCCCAGCACTCGACCCGGCCGGTCGTCGTAAGCGCGCAGGTATGCGAGGCGGCTGCGGCAATCGCCGTAACGCCGCGCAAGCCCGACACGCGGACCGGCGTGGAACGCGTTCGGGTCGTCCCGTCACCGAGCTGGCCGTTGGCGTTCCAGCCCCAGCACACCACCGTCCCCGCGCTCGTGAGCGCGCAGGTGTACGAGTCGCCGGCCGCGATCGCCCGGACGTTCCTCAGGCCCCGGACGGCGACCGGGAGGCGGCGTGTCCTGGTCGACCCGTTCCCGAGCTGGCCCGTCTTGTTCCACCCCCAGCACTCGACCGTGCCGGCCTGGGTCAGCGCGCACGTGTGCAGCCCGCCGGTCGCGATCTGCCGGATGCGGCTCGGAAGGCCCGAGACCCGGACGGGAGTCCGGCGCTCGACGGTCGTCCCGTCCCCGAGCTGGCCGAACTGGTTGAAGCCCCAGCAGTAGACCGCGCCTGCGTTCGTCAGCGCGCATGTGTGGAGGCCGCCCGCGTCGATCGCCCGGATCCCGGCAAGGCCGCGGACGGCCACAGGTCTCCCGCGGTCGACCGTGGTGCCGTCGCCGAGCTGGCCGTTGCCGTTGAGCCCCCAGCACACAACCCGCGCCGCCGCTGTCACCGCGCAGGTGTGGCCGTCGCCGGCGGCGATCGCGAGCGAGCCTTCCCGAGCCCGACGCACCGCGGCAGGGGCATGTGGCCTGCTGCGTGCTCCGCGCGCCTCCGCCGAGCTGGCCGTACTGGTTCGAGCCCCAGCACACGACCTTGCGTGCGCCGGTCAGCGCACACGTGTGGTTCGCTCCGGCGGCGATCGCCTCGACGCCGGCCGTCAGCCCGGCCACGCCCACAGGGGTCGCGTGTCGGAGTGGCGGGCCCTCCGGCTGCTCCGTTGCCGAGCTCGCCGAAGGTGTTCGCGCCCCAGCATTTGGCCTTGCCGGAAGCCGTGAGGGCGCAGGTGTGCGAGCCGCCGACTGCGACGGCCTTGGCCGGCGGCCCTGCGGCGGCCTTCGGCGCAGTCGCCGGGAGGCACCCTGTCTGCTCGGGCGTGAAGAGCGGCTTGCGCATCTCCACCGCGAGACGCTGCGCGACGTCACAGCGCAGGCCCGATATCTCGAGCCCCGAGCTGTCCGGGAGGCTGTACGGAGAGTGGTAGTCGACCGTCGGCCGTGCGTACACATGGCCGTCGACCTCGAAGGCGAACGGCTGAGGGTGCCCTGCCTGCGCCCCGCGCTGCGCAAGGGAGCGGGTCAGCCGGTGGAACTCGCGCGCGCCGTCCGGTGTCAGCTGGAAGCGCCCAGCAGCCAGGTGCCGCTCACTCCGGTGACCTCCACCGACGATTTGACGATGTCGCCTGTCCGCACCTCGTCCTTCGTCCCTCCGGCGGGGTCGTAGATCCGAACGCCGGTTGCGCCCGAGCTGCGGGCGAGCAGGGCAACCGCGACCACGACGGCCGCCACGACGACCGCGCCGACGCCCGCGAGTAGCCACACGTTGACTTGGGGCCGACCCGCCCTCGGCATGCCTTGAGCCTAGCGCCCCCGTCGGAACGCTACGGAGCCCGCACGACGAGCTGGCGCGCTTCCTGACGCCCTTGGCGCGCAGGATCACCTGAAGCGTGAGCCGGGCGCCCCGCTTCATTCCCTCGGGCCGGTACCAGCCGACGCTCTTCGACCCGACCGAGCCAAGGACATTCGGGTCGGTCTCCGTCTGCCGCCAGATGACCTTGTGGCGCCGGAGCAGCTGGAGTCGAAGGACGACTGTCGGAGCGTTCGCCCTCCAGCGGACCTTGAACGCGAGCAGGTGGAGATAGGTGGAACGGACGGTCTTGACCGGCAGCACCGCGAGCGAGACGGGGATCGTGAAGTCGATCGGCGTGCTGTAGCGGTCGTGCGGCGTGGTGAGGTCACTCGACCACACGCTCCACCAGTAGTGGCCCGCGTACAGCGGCGAGCTCGGTGACCATTGACGCTCGTCGTTCACGAAGTTGGTGGCGGCGACGACGTCCTCGTCGAAGAATCCCCCGGCGGGCGTGACGTCGGGGCTGTCGGAGATGAAGACCCCCTTGGCCTGCTCGTTCGACGGCAGCGTCCAGCTGAACTTCGGGCTCGAGGTCGTGACCCGAGCGCCGGGCAGCGGCGAGACGGGCGTCGCAGCGCCAAGCGCCGCCCCAGCGACGACGGCGGCGAGGACGAGCAGGGCAGCGAGTCGATAACGCATCTCTGTCACTAGATCGGCTGCGAGCCCCGAGATCCAAAGCGTCGACATGCCTGCCACCTGCCGGCGCAGCAGCCAGGAGGTCGATAATGGCCGCCTTGGATTCGCTCAACATCCTCAGCGCCGAGAACACCGAGGGCAGGATCGACGTAGCTCGTGCCGTCGGGTCGACGGCGACGCTCATGTTCATCTACGACCTCGAGCCCGGGCAGAGCTCCTCGCCGTATCACTACGAGTACGACGAGGAGTGGCTGCTCGTCGTCGACGGCACCGTCGTGCTGCGCGCGCCCGACGGGGAGCACACCCTGCAGCGGGGAGACCTCGTCCGCTTCCCGCCCGGCCCCGCCGGGGCGCACAAGGTGATGAACCGGAGCGACTCACCTGCGAGAACGCTGCTGTTCTCGAGCCGGCGGGGGCTGGCCGTTTCCGTCTATCCGGACAGCGACACGATCGGCGTGTTCCCGGGTGACGAGGAGAACGACCTGGTCTTCAGGCGCGGCACCGCCGTGCCGTGGGCGCACGGAGAGGAAGGCTGGGACAAGGCGACCTGACGGCGCCACTTCAAGAGGTAGTCCGATGGCCGCGCGGTTGAGCGAAGACGGCTTGGCTACGCGGCCGTGCTCGTCGTAGAAGTCGTCGATTCGCGTCCGGCGACGCCTGGGAAATCGGTCATCGCGGCAGCGGGTCCGGGCCGGTTGCGGTGACGATCCGCTGGGGAACCCAATCCTCCACGTGGCGGAAGCCATCGAATTGCGCACCCTCGGCCTCGCAGACGTCACGCAGAGAGCGTCGGTAGAACTTCACGTGGGTGAAGTCCTCGAACAGGACGTAATACGGCTCGTTGTTGGAGGCCTGGAACTGTTGGCCGGTCAGGGAACAACGGTGCACGCGCGAGAACTCGTCCACGCCGTCTCCGACCACGACGCCGAGGTGCTCCAACCCCATCCGGTAGACGCGCTGGTGGACGGGCGGGATGAGCTCGATGAGCGGGACGAAGGCGCCGCCGAGGACGTCGAGCGGCTGCGTCAGCAGGATCTTCGAGATCGGCCGGCCGTTCCAGACGTTCTCCGCGTTTGCGATCGCGTGACGTTCGAGGAGGCTCCGCACGTGCACGTACTGGTCCCACTCGGGGACCCGGTACGCGAGGTGGCTGAGTTGGTATTGGGTGATGTCGATGCCGCGCGTGGCCAGCCGGTCGCGCTGCTGCGCGGCGAATGCCCGGTAGTCCCCGATGATGTCCTCTACCGGATCTGCCATCAGCCGTCCCCTTCTGCGTCGCACAGGTCGTTGACGCCGTACGCCGCGTTCGTCGTGGGCGACACGATAGCCGGGCAGGTCACCACCGATCGACGAAGCTCCTGCAAAGCGCGGGGTGCATCACTTCAGGAAAGCTAGCGGGCGCCATTGGTACCGTCAGAGTCAGTGATCTTCCAGCAGCGCGTCGACGAGGATCTCGGCTGCGCGTCCTACTTGATCGGCGATGAGACGAGCGGTGAGGCGGTGGTCGTCGACCCGTCGTACGCGATCGAGCCCTATCTCGAGGAGGCGGAGCGCAGCGGCGTCCGCATCGTCCGGGTGCTCGAGACGCACACCCACGCCGACCACCTCTCCGGGCACGGGCGGCTCGCGCTCGAGCACGGGCTGCCGGTCAGCATCCATCCGCTGGCCGAGCCCGAGTACCCGTTCGAACCCGTCGAGGACGGCGACGAGCTGCGGGTCGGCGACGTCGCGATCCGCGTCATCCACACGCCCGGCCACCGGCCTGAGCACTGCTGCTATCTCGCCGGCGGGCACCTGCTGACCGGCGACTCGCTGCTGATCGGCGACGCCGCCCGGCCCGACCTCGCCGTGGAGGCACGCGAGGGCGCGGCGGATCTGTACGGCTCGCTCCAGCGGCTGGCCGAGCTCCCGGAGGGCACGGAGGTCGATCCGGGCCACGTCGCAGGCTCGCTCTGCGCCACGGGGATCAGCTCGGCGCACTCTTCGACGATCGGCTTCGAGCGCAAGACGAACCGCGCGCTCTCGTACCACGACCTCCAGGAGTTCGTCGCCGCGACGGCGACGGTGACGGCCCCCCGCCCGCCGACGACCGAGCTCGTCGTCGGGCTCAACCGCGGCCCGTTCGTTGGCGCCCGACCCCCGCTCGAGCCGCTGGAGAGTTTCGACGGCCAGGTGCTCGACGTCCGCTCGCCGTACGAGTTCGCCGCCGGCCACGTCGCCGGCGCGCTGAACGTGCCGGTCTCGGGCACCTCGCTCGGGACGAAGGCGGGGTTCCTGCTCGACGCCGGGCGGCCGGTCGCGATCCACGCCTCGTCGCGCGAAGAGGCCGACACTGCGGCCGCGCGCCTGCGCGCAGTGGGACTGCTCGACGTCGCGGGCTTCCTGACCGCGCCTGTCGCGACCGAGCGGATGGAGCCGATCGAGCTCGAGGAGCTCGAGCGCCTGCTGGCCGAGGACGCGGTCGAGGTGATCGACGTCCGCGAGCAGAACGAGCGCGACGACGGCTACATCCCTGGCAGCCGCAACATCCCCTACCGCCTGGTCGGCGCGTACACGCACGAACTGGAGAACGGGCGAACCGTCGTCACGGTCTGCGAGAGCGGCGCGCGCGCCGGCGTGGCCGCGAGCGTTCTTGCCGCGCACGGGATCGAGGCACGCCCGCTCCTGGACGGCGGCATTCCGGACTGGCAGGCCCGCGGCAACGCCGTCACCTCTTTTCGTCGCTGCGGTACCTAAAGCGGTTTCCGACCGGTCATTTCAGACGGATGCACGGACAAGTCCGCGCATCCTGAAGCGGCATCGCAAGCGACGCCTTGGCCGCTGCGGCTCGTAGGCATACGCCTAGCGCAGGCGATCGACGTGGTAGCCGAGGCTGCGCAGCGATTCGAGCAGCACCGAGCAGTGGTGCTCGTCGCGCATCGTCAGCGTGAGGGCGATCTCGCTCTCGGTCACGGGGAGGTCGACGCCCTCGCGATGGTGCTCGACGGAGACGACGTTCGCCCGCTCCTGGGCGACGAGCTTGAGCAGCTCGAGCAGCGAGCCCGGACGGTCCTCGATGCGGGTTCGGAGCACGAGGTAGCGGCCGGCCACGGTCAGCCCGTGCCGCATCACCGAGATCAGCACCGTCGGGTCGATGTTTCCGCCGGAGAGCAGGGCCAGCGCCGGGCCGTCGCCACCGGCCTTGCCGGCCAGCAGCGCGGCGACGCCGACCGCGCCCGCTCCCTCGACCACGAGCTTCGCGCGCTCGAGCAACAGCACGATCGCCTCGCAGATCTCCTCGTCGGTGACGCTGATGAGGTCGTCGAGGGTCTGGTCGAGGATCGCGCTCGTCATCTCCCCCACCGACTTGACCGCGATCCCGTCGGCGATCGTCCAGCCGTCCTGACCCGCCTGGACGCCGACGATCCGCAGGCCGGGCTTCACCGCCCGCAGCGCAAGCGAGATCCCCGAGGAGAGCCCGCCGCCGCCGACCGGGATGACGACGGTCTGCACGTCGGGGACCTGCTCGGCGATCTCGAGCCCGATCGTCCCCTGGCCCGCGATCACCCGCTCGTCCGCGTACGGGTGCACGAAGGTCGCGCCGCTCGACTCGGCGTAGGCGAGCGCCGCGGCTAGTGCCTCCTCGAAGTCCGCGCCCTGCAGCTGTGGAATGCCGCCGTAGCTCTTGGTCGGCTCGACCTTCGCCATCGGCGCGTCCACCGGCATGAAGATCGTCGCCTTGATCCCGGCCTCGCGCGCCGCCCAGGCGACCGCCTGGCCGTGGTTGCCCGCGCTGGCCGCGACGACTCCCGCCCGCCGCTCGCGGTCCGAGAGCGAGGCGATCTTGGTGACCGCTCCGCGAATCTTGAACGAGCCTGTCCGCTGCAGGTTCTCGGCCTTGACGCTGACGTGTCGCCCGATCAGCTTCGAGAGCGTCTCGGCGCTGTAGACGGGAGTGACCCGCGCGACGCCGTCGAGGAGGGCGCGCGCCTCCTCGATCTCACTCAGCGTGGGTGCTGTCTCCACCGTCAACCTTGAACACCTTCTGCATGATCTCGCGAACCGCGGTCAAGGGGTCGAGCTGCCGCTCCTGGACCTCGTCGAGCAGCCGGCGCAGCTCGGGGTCGTCCGCGACCGCGCGCTCGAGATGGGCCTTCGCGCGGGCCGATGCGACGGCGAACACCTCGCCCGCCAGGTTGCGGCGGCGCTTCTCCTCGAGCAGGCCCTCGGACTCGAGGAAAGCGCGGTGCTCGGCGATCTTCTCCCACAGCTCGGGCACGTTCTCGCCGCGGGTGGCCTCGGTCAAGACGATCGGCGGCTTCCAGGCGCTCTCCTGGTCGAGCGCAAGCACCGACTGCACCTCGTTCACCATCGTCTTCGCCGCAGGGTGGTCGAGCTTGTTGACGGCGATCACGTCCGGGATCTCCATGATCCCCGCTTTCAGCGCCTGGATCGAGTCGCCCGAGCCGGGCATCAGGACGAGCAGCACCGTATCCGCGATCGAGATCACCTCGACCTCGGCCTGGCCGGCGCCGACCGTCTCGAGGAAGACGAAGTCCTTGCCGGCCGCGTCGAGCACGAGCATCGCCTGGAGGGTGGCCTCGGCGAGGCCGCCGAGGTGGCCGCGGGTTCCCATCGAGCGAATGAACACCTCGGGGTCGAGGAAGTGGTCGGCCAGGCGGATGCGATCGCCGAGGAGCGCCCCCTTCGAGAACGGGCTTGACGGGTCGACCGAGATGACGCCGACCGAGCGGTCCTCGTCCCGGACGTGCCGCACAAGGGCGCTGATCAGTGTCGACTTGCCGACGCCGGGCGGGCCGGTGACGCCGACCGCGTAGGCGCCGCCGGTCTCGGGATACAGCTCACGCACGAGGTCGTACGCGAGGGGATCGGAGTTCTCGACCAGTGTGATCGCGCGCGCGAGCGCGCGCCTGTCGCCGGCCCGAACGCCGGCCGCAAGCGACTCAGGGGTGAACTCGCGCCGCTTCGCCATCGCCGGGATGCTAGTGCCGCCGTCGGCGTCGAAAGCGGCGTGTCAGGCGCGGTGCGCGGTTACAGGCAGCGCCTCGGACTCCTGGTCGGGCTCGAGCTCCGGCTCAGGTTCCTCCTGCGGCTGCCGCACTCCGCGGGCGAGGATGAAGCCGACGATCCCGGCGATCCCCGCAGCAGCAGCGGCGACCGCCCAGACCCAGCGCGCCCCGAAGACGTCCGTGAGCCGGCCTGCGACGATCATTCCCAGGGTCAGGATCGCGATGTTCGTGCTCATCAGCACCGCGAAGACGCGTCCGCGCAACGCGTCGGGCGCGCCGCGCTGGACGAGAAGCGCGTTGCAGACGACGGCGGCGCCGTTGCCGCAGCCCGAGATCACGACGCAGGCTGCCGCGACCCAGACGTTGGGAGCCGCGGCCGCGATGCCGATCCCGACCGCCATCAGCCCGAGCGACGCGCCGTAGACGTTCGCGAGCCCGCGCCGGTCGATCCAGCTGCCCGCGAGGTACGCGCCGACGGTCAGCCCGATGCCGGCGCAGCCCATCATCAGCCCGAGCCCGAAGGCACCCGAGGAGAACGTCACGGCGGCGAGGCTCGGCTCGGCGACGTTGACGGCCGCGTTCGCGAACATCGCGACGTTCCAGGCGACAAGCACCGTGAGCAGGGCGCGGGAGCGAACGGTGAACGCGAACCCGTCCTTCAGGTCCTGCCAGTGGCCCCGGCTGACAACCTCGGCCGCCTGCAGCAGGCGCTGGGGGATCCCGACGAGCAGCGCCGCCGAGATCAGGAAGGTGGCGGAGTTGATCCAGTAGGCGGCGTCGACGCCTGCGGCGGCGACGAGCGCGCCGCCTGCCAGCGAGCCGATCGCCCAGGTGAAGTTGTCGATCGCCTGCAGCAGCGAGTTCGCCGTCGTGAGATCGCGCTCCTCGACCAGGTTCGGGATCCCGGCGTACGCGGCCGGGCGGAAGAACCCCGTGGCCGTGCCGACCACCGCCGCCAGCACCACGATCTCCGTTGCGTTGCTCGTGAACGGGAGAACGGCAAAGGCGCCGAACCGGACGAGGTCGGCGATGACCATCAGGCCGCGGCGCGGGAGCCTGTCGATGAAGCGGGCCGGCCAGCAGGCCGATCGCGAACGTCGGCAGCAGGTCCGCGATCAGGAGCGCTGCGATCCAGGCGGAGGAGTGGTGCGTGCGATGGAAGACGTCCCACTCGAGGGCGACGAGCGCCAACCACGTGCCGAGGCCGGAGGCGAGCGTCGCGAGGAAGAGCCGGCGGAAGCTCGGCGCGCGACCGAGAAGCCCTAGTCGGCTTCGCTCGCCGGTGCGCGGGGGGCGGCCCACACACGAACGCTAACATCGACCCCCGTCCTCAAACGAGGGGTTTTTCGGCCATGTCCCGCATTTTCCGGCCGGATTGGGCCGCTCGGTAAACGGTGTCGCAATCAGTGCCCACGGGTCGACCGGTCATCTCCGACGGACGCACGAGCGAAGCTCGCGCGTCCTGAAGACGGCATCGCAAGCGACGCCTTACGCAGGCGCGAGGGGGCCGACGCGGTCGAGCGCGTCGGCGAGGAAGCGGTGCTCTTCCTCGGTGCCGACGGTGACGCGGATCGCTCCGGGCGCGCCGAAACCGTGCGTGGGCCGGACGATCACGCCCTCGTGCAGGAGACGCTCGAAGAACGGCCGCGAGTCGTCGCCGACCTCCGCGAAGAGGAAGTTCCCGAGTGCCGGCCCGACCGGCTCGAGGCCGTGCTCGCGCAGGATCGCCTCCAGCCCGGCGCGTCCCTGGACATTGACGGCGCGGCGCCGCGCGAGTTCGTCCGGCGAGTCCAGGCTCGCGAGCGCGGCCTCCTGTGCCGGCGTCGTGATGTCGAAGGCGCGGCGCACCTTGCCGATCGCGGTCACGACCGGCGCGGGAGCCAACCCGTAGCCGACGCGCAGGCCCGCGAGCCCGTAGATCTTCGAGAACGTGCGCAGGACGACCACGCGCCGCCCCCGCTTTAGGTAATCCTCGATCCCGTCGGGGTAATCGGGATCGTCGATGTACTCGAAGTACGCCTGGTCGAGCACCGTCAGGACGTGCTCGGGGACGCGCTCGAAGTAATCGTCGACCTCGGCGCGGGTATTCGTCGTCCCGGTCGGGTTGTTCGGTAGGCAGACGTAGACGATCTTCGTGCGCGGCCCGATCGCCGCGAGGATCGCGTCGAGGTCGTAACGCCCGTCGCGCAAGGGCACGGTTCGAGGTATCGCGCCGACCTTGCGGGCGTCGATCGCGTAGCTCGGGAACGACGGCCAGCCGCAGACGATCTCGTCGCCCGGCTCGAGCATCGCCTGGCTGAGGCCGTCGACGATCCCGTCCGAGCCGGCGCCCGGCGCGACCTCTTCCAGACGGAGATCGTGCCGCTCGGCGAGCGCGGCGCGGAGACGGTAGGCGCCACCGTCCGGGTAGCGGTTGAGCTCGCCCGCGCAGCGCTCGATCGCCTCGCGCGCCTCCGGGAACGGGCCGAACGGGCCCTCGTTCGAGGCGAGCTTGACGACGCGCTCGAGCCCGAGCTCGCGCTGCACCTCCTCGACCGGCTTGCCGGGCTCGTACGGAACGAGATCGTTGACGGCAGGCTTGAAGAAGCTGTCCGCGATCTCCGCAAGCGACCCGGCCACGGCGCGGACTCTACCGCCCGCCCCCGCTGGCCTCAGAAGTCGGGAAGCCAACCCTCCTCGTAGCGGCAGCGGGTGAACCTGGGGAAGCGCCGGTACGCCTCCTCGGGTTTCGTCGTCTCCTCCTCCACGCCCGCCTCGTGTGCGAGCGCCAGCGCAGCGACCGGGTAGACGAGTCCCTTGCGCCCGCCGCGCCCGCCGACCGCGAGCACCACCGCGGGGCCGCTTCCCGCACCGATGATCATGTGCTCGGTCCCGCCGGGGCAGTGGAAGAAGTCCCAGGCCCGAAGCGTCCGCTCCTGGCCCTCGACGAGCAGGAGGCACTCGCCCGCGAGTACGAGAAAGTCCTCCTGGGCGCGCTCCTGGTGGTACAGCCCGATCGGCTGGCCGGGTTGCAGGACGTTGAGATTGATCCCGAGCTGGCGGAAAGCACGCTTGCCCTCGAAGTTGCAGTAGGCGCCGAAGTGGCCCGCGTCGCGCCAGCGGCTCTCCTTGGCGTTGATCACGAACCACCCGTCGCCGTCGGCGACGAGGCCGTACCTCGTCTCCCGGAGCGCGACTTCGGGAACCGTCATCGCCACGAGCATACGCCCGGTTGCGCCGACGGCTCTCGCGGGCGCTCGCCGTCTCACGCAATAGCATGCGAGGCGCATGAGGATCGGGGTGCCGAGAGAGACAGCCGCCGACGAGCGGCGCGTGGCACTCGTCCCGGACATCGTGGGGAAGCTCGTCTCGGACGGCTTCGAGGTCGTGGTCGAGCCCGGCGCCGGCGCGGCGGCGTCCTTCCCGGATGCGGCCTACCAAGAGGCCGGTGCCCAGCTCGCCGACTGGGCCGAAGCGGAGCTCGTCGTGAAGGTGCAGAAGCCGAGCGAGGATGAGACGGCCCGGCTGCGCGACGGCCAGGTGCTGATCGGCTTCCTCCAGCCGCTCACCGACCACGAGGGGATCGAGCGGCTGGCACAGCGCGGCGTCGTCGCCTTCGCGATGGAGTCGATCCCGCGCATCACGCGCGCGCAGCCGATGGACGCCCTCTCGTCTCAGGCGACGGTGTCCGGGTACAAGGCGACCCTGCTCGCGGCCGAGCGGCTGCCGAAGTTCTTTCCGATGCTGATGACCGCAGCAGGCACGGTTGCTCCGGCGAAGGTGCTCGTGCTCGGCGCGGGCGTCGCCGGCCTCCAGGCGGTGGCGACGGCGCGGCGACTGGGCGCGGTCGTGACCGGGTTCGACGTGCGGCCGGTCGTCCGCGAGCAGATCGAGAGCCTCGGCGCGAACTGGCTCGACCTCGGCGTCGTCGGCGAGGAGACCGAGGGCGGCTACGCGCAGGAGCTCTCGGAGGAACAGCAGCGGCGCCAGCAGGAGGAGCTCGAGGCGCGCCTGCCCGAGTTCGACGTGGTGATCACGACGGCGCTCATCCCGGGTCGGCCGGCCCCGCGCCTGATCCCGGCAGGAGCCGTCGCAGCGATGCGCCCCGGCTCGGTGATCGTCGACCTCGCCGCCGAGACCGGCGGGAACTGCGAGCTGACCGAGCCGGGCGAGGAGGTCGTCCGCGAGAACGTGACGATCGTCGGCCTCACCAACCTGCCGAGCACGATGCCGTACCACGCGTCGACGCTCTACTCCCGCAACGTCCAGGCGCTGCTGCTCCACCTCGCCCCCGAGGGCGAGCTGAACCTCGACTGGTCCGACGAGATCACGGCGGGCGCGTGCGTCGCCGGGAAGAAGGAGGTCTCCGCATGAGTCACGGAACGATCCTCGTCTTCGAGCTGACGATCCTCGTCCTCTCGATCTTCCTCGGTATCGCGTTGATCTCGCAGGTGCCGACGCTGCTGCACACGCCGCTGATGTCCGGGACGAACGCGATCCACGGGATCGTGATCGTCGGCGCGATGCTCGTCTTCGTCCTCCCCGACATGGGCGCGTTCACCTGGGTGGTCGGCTTCATCGCCGTCATCCTCGCGTCGGCGAACGTCGTCGGCGGGTTCGTCGTCACCGACCGGATGCTCGAGATGTTCAAGAAACGCGAGCCGCCGAAACCGGTCGACGCGTCGGAGGACGGCAAGGGGACGTAGGCGGCGCCGTGAGCTACAACGTCACGAACCTCCTCTACCTGATCACGATCGTCGGGTTCATCCTCGCGCTGAAGTTCCTCTCGAGCCCCGCGCACGCGCGACGTGGCAACCAGATCGCGGCGATCGGGATGCTCGTGGCGGTCGCCGTGACCTTCGCGCAGAAGCACATGACGGGCTACTGGGTGATCGCGCTCGGAATGCTGATCGGCGGCGGCTTCGGGGCGGTCGCCGCGCGCAAGGTGAAGATGACCGCGATGCCGCAGATGGTGGCGCTCTTCAATGGCGTCGGCGGCGGCGCGGCGGCGCTCATCTCGCTCGCGGAGCTGCACGTGATCCTCCCGGAGGCCGGCGCTCCGAAGGTCGACATCAGCGTGGCCATCATCCTGTCCGCGCTGATCGGCTCGGTCTCCTTCGCCGGCTCGATGGTCGCATTCTCGAAGCTGCAGGAGCTGATCCAGGGGCGTCCGATCACCTACCGGGGGCAGCAGTTCGTCAACGGGATCGTCCTCTTGGTCGCCGTCACCGCGGGAATCGCGCTCATCGCCGGCTGGCAGCAGGAGTGGCTGCTGTGGACGCTGATCCTGGCCTCGCTCCTCTTCGGCGTGCTCTTCGTCCTCCCGATCGGCGGCGCCGACATGCCCGTCGTGATCTCGTTGCTGAACGCGTTCACGGGCCTTGCGGTCGCGGCCACAGGGTTCGAGCTCATGAACAACGTCCTGATCGTCGCCGGCATGCTCGTGGGAGCCTCCGGCACGATGCTGACGCTGATGATGAGCCGGGCGATGAACCGCTCGATCGGCAACGTCCTCTTCGGGGCGTTCGGACAGGTCAGCGCAGGGGCCGCCGCGGTCGCCGCAGGAGAGGCAGGCGGCACCGTCCGCTCGGCCAGCGCGGAGGACGTCGCCGTGATGCTCGCCTACGCGCACAAGGTGGTCTTCGTCCCCGGCTACGGCCTCGCGGTGGCGCAGGCGCAGCACGACGTCCGCCAGCTCGCCGACCTGCTCGAGCAGAAGGGCGTCGAGGTCTCGTACGCGATCCACCCCGTCGCCGGCCGCATGCCCGGGCACATGAACGTGCTGCTTGCCGAGGCCAACGTGCCCTATCCGCAGCTGAAGGAGATGGACGAGGCGAACCCGGAGTTCGGGCGCACAGACGTCGCGCTCGTCGTCGGCGCCAACGACGTGGTCAATCCCGACGCACGCAATAACGAGGGCAGCCCGATCTACGGGATGCCGATCCTGAACGTCGACGACGCGCAGGCGGTCGTCGTCCTCAAGCGCAGCATGAACCCGGGCTTTGCGGGCATCGAGAACCCGCTCTTCTACAACCCGAAGACCGTGATGCTCTTCGGCGACGCCAAGGACTCGATCGACAAGCTGATCGCCGACGTCAAGCAGCTCTAGCCGGCGTTACATACAGTCGAAGACGCCCAGCTCGTTGCGTGGGCCATGGAGCCCGAAGCCGTAAACGTGACCGCCGACCAAGTGCAGCGCCGTCGAGCCTCGCATCTTCCGGGGACTTCCGCCCGTGAACCCGATGGTCATTCCCGCCTTTAAAGGCCCGAGATAGACGTTCGCCCCGCAGCCCACATGGGCGGGCTTGCGTAGGAGACTTTCCGCCTTCGCGGTTCCCATTCCGATGCGAACGCCGTGGCTTTCCGAGTAGCGGGTGGAGGCCGTGTAGAAGTTTCCGAGCCTGCCGGTCCGCCGGTTGATGAAGAAGACCGTCTGGCAGTAAGGACCGTTCTCGACGAGTGGAAAGCCGGCATCGGCCTGCTTATCCGAACAGTCGTAACCGAGCGCGCGGTAGGACGGAAAGCTCGGGTAGCGGCCGCGGCGCTCCGCGTCAGGCCGGCCGGCGAACGAGACCACGGCAGCGCGGGCGCTCTGATCCATGCGCAAGGGCCCTATCCGGCCGCTTTCGGAGACCACTGCCGTCGGGCCCGTGGACCGGTGGCCGGACGTGCAGCCTGCGGCAACGATCACCAGAGCCAGCAGCACCACGCTGCGCATGCGTTTCAGACTAGGGCGTTCGGCGGCGGAGCGTAAGAGCACCGAGGACGAGCGCGAGGAGCGTCGCCCCGACCGTCACGCAGACGTCCAGGGCGAAGCGGGCGTCGAACGTCCCCCGGATCGCGTGGGCCAAGGCGTCATACGCGTACGTCAGCGGCAGTAGCGCCGACAGAACGCGCAGCCAGTCTGCCATCTCGGCACGTGAGACGAACAGCCCGCAGAGGAGCAGCTGGGGCAGCACTACGGCGGGCATGAACTGCACCGCCTGGAACTCCGTCGAGGCGAACGCGCTCATGAAGAGGCCGAGCGCCATCCCGAGGATCGCGTTCCCGATCGCGAGCACGACCACCACCCAGACCGGGCCGACGCTGTGGAGGTCGAGGAACGTGAACGCGATCGCCGAGACGAGCGAGGCCTGGAGCGCGGCCATGAACGCGAAGGCGAGGCCGTAGCCCACGAGCAGATCGAGCTTCGCGAGCGGGAGCGTCATCAATCGCTCGAGCGTGCCCGACGTCCGCTCGCGCAGCATCGTGATCGACGTGACGACGAACATCGAGACGAACGGGAACAGGCCGAGCAGCGGGCCGCCGACGTGCTGGAAGACCAGCTCCCGGCCTGCGAAGAGCTCGTGCAGCAAGATGATCAGGAACGAGGGGACGCCGAGCATCAACCCGACGGTGCGCGGGTCGCGGCGAAGCTGGGTGAGCACGCGCGCCGCGACGGCCCCCGTCACGCGGAGGCTCACTGCGACGCCTCGTCGATCAGGCGGAGGAAGGCCTCGTCGAGATCGCGTGCTCCGGTCCGGTTCAAGAGCTCGGGGAGAGTGCCTGCGGCGAGCAGGCTTCCCTCCCGAAGGAGCAGGAGCTCGTCGCAGCGCTCGGCCTCGTCCATGACGTGGCTCGAGACGAGAACCGTCCGGTTCTCCTGCGCGAGCCGGTGGAACGTGTCCCAGAGATCTCGCCGCAGCAGCGGATCGAGCCCGACGGTCGGCTCGTCGAGCACGAGCAACTCGGGATCACCGAGGAGCGCACTCGCGAGTGAGACCCGGGCACGCTGCCCGCCCGAGAGACGGTTGACCACGCGGTCGGCCACGCCGACCAGATCCACGGTCTCGAGCGCCGACTCGATCCGGCCGGAAGGCGCGGCGAGGACGCGGGCGAAGAAGCGCAGGTTCTCCCGGACGGTGAGATCGCCGTACACCGACGGCGCCTGGGTGACGTAGGCGACGCGGCTACGAAGGGGCGGCGAGCCGGCCGGTGAGCCGAGAACGGTGATCGAGCCTCCCTGGACGCGCTGCACACCGACGACCGCGCGCATCAGCGTCGACTTGCCGCTGCCGTTCGGCCCGAGCAGCCCGGTCACGACACCTCGCGCGACCGACAGAGAGAGCTCGTCGAATACACGCGTTCCGTTGCGCTCGACACGCAGGCCGTCGACGACGATCCCGGACTGGATCTCCATCTCCGGCCTATGTTCCCCTACTAGGCTTGGCCGCGATGGTTCCCGTCTTCACTGCGGCGCAGGTCGAGGCGGCCGTCTCGCCGGAACGCGCGCTCGAGGCCGTCCGTGACGCGTTCGTCGCCTACGCGCGGGGCGAGTGGTCGATGCCGCCCAAGGTCTATGTGCCCGCCTACCCGGCCGGGGACTTCCGCGCCATGCCCGCGCTCGGAGCCGGGCACGCGGTGCTCAAGTGGGTGACCTCCTTCCCCGGGAATCCGGAGCGAGGATTGCCAACCGTGTCCGGTCTCGTGCTCCTCTCGGACGCTTCGAACGGCTCGTTGCGAGCGGTGCTCGACGCCGCGGCGGTGACCGCTCTCCGCACCGGGGCCGCCGCTGTCCTTGCTGCGGAGACGCTCGGCCGCGCGGACGCGGAGACCGCTGCGGTCGTCGGCGCGGGTGTGAACGGGCGGGCAGCCGCGCGGACATTCCTCGCGCGAGGGCGCCAGGTCGCGCTCTGGGACGTCGACCGGAGCCGGGCCGAGGCCGCCGCCTCGGAGCTCGGCGCGTCGGTGGCCGGCTCGCGGGAGGAGGCGCTCGGCGCCGATCTCGTCGTGACCGTGACGCCCGGCCACGAGGTGCTCCTGCCTTCGGGCTCGCTGCGGCCGGGCCAGCAGGTGAGCCTGATGGGCGCCGACGGCCCCGGCAAGGCAGAGATCGCGGTCGAGGAGCTTGCTCGTGCCCGGGTCTTCTGCGACGACTGGGAACAGGCGAGCCATGCGGGAGAGCTGACGCACGCGATCGAAGCGGGGGTCCTCGGGCGCGAGGACGTGACCGAGCTCGGCGACGTGCTCGCCGGCACGGCCCCTGGGCGGGAGAGCGACGATGAGATCACGGTCTTCGACTCGACCGGCCTGGCCATCCAGGACCTCGCGATCGCCCTGGCTGCCGTGAGCCGCGTGGGCGAGCTCGACGTGTCGACGCTCGAGCTGTCCTAGGATCGGCAGCGGCCATGGGCGCGGCGGAGAACAAGGAGCTGGTGCGCAGGTTCTACGAAGAGGTCTGGGTGAACGGGAACCTCGAAGTAGCCGACGAGGTGTTCGCCCCGGACTACCTGCGCCACGACTTCAGGGCCAGCGACGCGCTTCCCGGGCCTGAGGGACAGAAGAAGATCGCCGCCGAATTCCGGGCGGCCTTTTCTGACCTCCGGTTCGAGGTGGAGCTCCTGATCGCGGACGGCGACTACGTCGTCGGCCGCTGGACCGCGTCCGGTACCAACCTCGGCCCGTGGGGATCGCTCGAGCCGACGGGACGAACTGTCACGTTCTCGGCGGCGAACATCTTCCGTTTCGAGGACGGCAAGGTCGCCGAGCTGTGGAACCACCGCGACGACCTCGGTCTGATGCAGCAGGTCGGCGCGCCGATCCACGGTGGAGCCCGGGCAGAGCCCTAATCGGGCTACTGAGACAGCGGCTGGCCGAAGGCGATGTCGTGGCCGTCGGGATCCTGGACTCCGAACTCCCGAAAGCCCCAGGGCGTGTCGTAGATCTCGTAGTCGATCCCGGCGCCTCGTTCCTGGACTTCGGCATAGACGGCGTCGGCGTCGTCGACCCGGATGTACGCATTGCACGTCTTGTCGACGATCTGCCAGTTGGGAACGATTCGGGCGGGGTCGTCGGCGAGCGCGAGCAGGATCGTCGCCGCGTCCCGGTTGGCCACGGCGAAGTTCGGGGGGTCGCCGTAGAGCTCGCAATCGAACCCGAGCCGGTCGCGGTAGAACGCGACCGCACGGTCGAGGTCGCCGACGAGCAGGAGCGGCGAGATTCCCGTCAGCGTGGCCATCGGCGTGATCCTAGGCGCTCAGGCCCGCGCGGAGCTTCTCCGCGACCCGCCGTCGCTCGGCGTCGCCTCCGGCCGGCGGCTCCCACGGCGGTGCTCCCCAGACGCAGCCCGGGAGGACCGTGTCGTCCTCGTAGCGCGGAACCACGTGCAGGTGGAAGTGGAAGACGTCCTGGCCTGCCCGTTCTCCGGAGTTCTGGCGCAGGTTGACGCCGACCGCGCCGAGCTCGTCGCGCATCACTCCGGCCAGCCGCTGGGCCAGCCGGACCGCGGCGGCAGCCTCCGAGGGCTCGACCGTCCAGATGTCGCGACGATGGGCGCGCGGAACGATCAGCGTGTGGCCCCAGGTCGCCGGCGGCTCGCACAGGAATGCGAGCACCTGGGCGTTCGAATACACGACCTCCTGCTCCCGCCGGTCCGCCACGATCTCACAGAACACGCACGGCTCCTGAGCGAGTGAGTGAGAGTTCGTCATATGTCGGCGATCCTAGTCCGGCGGCCTCACCCCTCTGTAGAGCCCGTCGGCCTCGACCACCGCTCCTGCCAGCTCCAGGTCGGTGAGCGCCGAGGCGAGGGCCGCAGCGTCGAGCCCCGTGAGCCGGCCGAGCTGATCCGCGCCGGCGGCCTCGCTCGCGAGCGCCGCCAGCACAGTCGTGGCGTGCTCGCCCAGCTCCGCGTTGTGCGCCGGCGCCGGCTCCAGGCCGAGGGACTGGAGCACGTCGTCGGCCCCCGTGAGCGGCGTCGCGCCGAGGCGCAGCAGCGCGTTGGTCCCGACGGACAGAGCTGCGGTGATCTCGCCGGGCACGGCGAAGACCTCCCGCCCGGCCTCCAGCGCGAAGTCGGCGGTGATGAGCGCGCCGCTGCGCTCGCGCGCCTCGACGATCACGGTTGCGGCCGCCAACCCGGCGATGATCCGGTTGCGGGCCGGGAAGCGCCAAGGCGCGGGCTCCACACCGGGCGCGTACTCGGAGACGACCAGCCCGGTCTCGCCGATCCCGCGTGCGAGCTGAGCGTGAGCGGCCGGGTAGTCGCGATCGACGCCGCAGCCGAGCACGGCGACGGTTGCGCCGCCTGCGTCGAGAGCGCCGCGGTGCGCCTCGCCGTCGACCCCGCGCGCGAGCCCACTGACCACGACCAGGCCGGCGGCGGCGAGCTCACGGCCGAGCAGCCGCGCGATCTGCGCGCCGTAGGACGAGCACGCCCGGGCTCCGACGATCGCGACGGCAGGCGCCGCGAGGAGCTCGGGCTCGGCGGAGCCGCGCAGAAACAGCCCTGCAGGCGGATCGTGCAGCTCGCGGAGCAACGGCGGGAACCCGGCTTCCGAGCGACCGACGAACCGGAGGTCCCGCGCGTGGAGCTCGGCGAGATACCGCTCGGAATCGAACCCGCGCCGGAACCGTTCGAAGCGCCGCTCGCGCGGCTCTTCGACGACGTGCGTGCCGGTCTCCGCGGCGAAGGCCGCCAGGGCGAGATCGCTCACGAACGTAACCCCCGCCGGCTGACGAATCGATTGCTCATTACAGGCGGCAGCGCAAGCGGCGCCTCATCGCGACCCGAGCTCGGCCGGAGAGCGGAACGACAGGGCCTCTGCCACGTGCTCCGTCCCGATCTCCTCGGCGTCCGCGAGCAGGGCGGCCGTGCGTGCGACGCGCGCCACCCTCGCCCTCCCGCGGGCAGACAGTGGCAACCGCTCGACGGCCCGTGAGAGCAGCTCATTCGCCTCCCCGGAGCGCCGCAGGGACTCTCTACACGCGGTCCCGCGCGCCGCCTCGACGCGACCGCGGACGGCGTTCGACCCCTCACCCGCCCCGCTCTCGAGCTCACGCGCGCGCGGACGCGGCACGGTTACGAGCAGGTCGAAGCGATCGAGCAGCGCACGCGAGAGCTTGTCGCGATACGCGGCGAGCCTCGACGCCGAGCACGAGCATTCCGCCGCCGGGTCACCGCGTGCGCCGCACGGGCAGAGATTCATCGTCCCGACCAGCTGGAACCGCGCCGGAAACACGATCCTTCCGCCGACGCGCGCGATCGAGATTGCCCCGTCCTCGAGCGGTTGTCGCAGCGCCTCCAGCGCGTTGCGCGGGAACTCGGCCAACTCGTCGAGAAAGAGCACACCGCGGTGGGCAAGGCTCGCCTCTCCCGGCCGCGGCGTCGACCCGCCGCCGACGATCGCCGAGACCGATGCCGTGTGGTGCGGCGCGCGAAACGGGGCCACAGTCACCAGAGGCCGCCCGGGTGGTAGGAGCCCCGCAACCGAGTGGATGCGCGTAACCTCGAGGGCCTCGTCCGGCGGCAGCCGCGGCAGGATCCCGGGGAGACGCCGTGCGAGCATCGTCTTGCCCGTGCCCGGCGGGCCGGCGAGCAATAGGTTGTGACCGCCGGCTGCGGCAAGCTCGAGCGCCCGCCGAGCGCGTTCCTGACCGCGTACATCGGCGAGATCGGGCACGAAGGCCGTCGGCTCGGCTCCGTTCCCGCTCGGCGCCATCGAGTCCGGCGGAGGCGGCTGCCACTCGCCGCGCAGATAAGCCGCCGCCTCCGCCAGGTGGTGCACCGGCACGGGCTCGATCCCGGCAAGAGCCGCCTCGGCTGCGCACTCGGCCGCGCACAGGAGCCGCGTCAGGCCGGCCTGACGCGCGCCTTCCGCAGCCGCAAGCGCGCCGCCGACCGGCCGCAGCCGCCCGTCGAGCGCAAGCTCGCCGACCGACGCGTGCCCGCGGAGTGCCTCGGGCGGCACCTGGCGAGACGCGGCCAGGATCGCCAGAGCGATCGGAAGGTCGAAACCGGATCCCTCCTTCCGAAGCTCGGCCGGCGCCAGGTTGACCGTGATCCGCCGCATGGGCCATTCGAGCTCCGCGGAGGCGATGCCACTCCGAACGCGCTCCTTTGCCTCCTGACAGGCGCGGTCTGCGAGCCCGACGATCGCGAACGCGGGCACTCCGAGCTGGAGGTGCGCCTCGACCTCGACCCGGCGCGCATCGAGGCCGACGAGCGCGTGCGTGACGGTGCGTGCGAGCACGTGGCCACGCTAGACGGCGAACCTTCACGCGTCTGTGACCGGACTGTGACGAAAGCGAAACTACTGCGAGCGAGCCAGCAGAACGTCCTCGAAGTACTCGCCCGCGCGCCGCCCGGTGCGGCGATTCACATGCCGCCGATATCGCTCCTCGAGCCGAAGTCCCGCCCGCTCGAGGATCTCCGGATAGAGGTCGCGGCGATCGTTGATCACGATCACGACCGGAGCGCCCCGCCGCAACGACCCGCGCACGTTCGCCAGCACGTCGGCGACCCCCTCGACGTACGCGGCCAGGGCCGCCTTGCTCGTTCCCTTGCCCAACTCGAGCCCGCCGAAGTCCTCGAGCCCGAGGAGCTCGTAGGCGTACCGATGCTGCTCGTGGTAGTCGATCAACCCCGGGTACGGCGGCGAAGTGACAACGCCGTCGAACCGCCCACCGAAGTCGAGCTCGCGCGCGTCGCCGTGCAGCACCTCCGCCTCACGCCCGCGCGCACGTACCCGCGCGAACTCACGGATGCGCTTCAGCGTGTCGAGCGAGTAGCGTCCCAGGAACCGCCGCGCCTCGCCGACCGGCCTGCACGTCCGCCGGTGCTTGTAGCACCAGTACTCAGACCGCTGCGGCGCGCGCGGGAAGTCGAGGTCGAAATGCGTCGTCCTGCGCGCCGAGCGCGCAGCGCGTGCCAGCACGACCCGCAGCACATCGGCGTGCTCGTAGTCCTCGGCGAGGCCACGGAAGAAGAGCAGCTCAGCTAACGCCTTCGGCGCAAACCAGTCGCGTAGGTACTTCGACGCCGGAGCCTCGGGCCGCTCTCTCTCGAAGCCTTCCAGCCGCATGATGGCGTCGCGCAGCTCCGACTCGAGCACGAAGGGGTTGTACTCGCGCGTCTTCACCTGCATCAGCAGGCAGTTGAACGCGGCCACGTCCGCGCCAGACGCGTCGAGACCGGACTCGAGCGCCTGCACGAGCGTCGTCCCGGAGCCGGCGAACGGATCGAGCACGCGACCACGTGGCACGTAGCGCTCCAGCAGCTCCTCGACGAGCTGCGGGATGAACTTCCCGAGGTACGGGTGCAGCCGATGGACGTGCTTCGTCCGCTCGCGCTCGGGCAGCTCGCTCTCCGACCAGGAGAGGTCGAGATCGATCCGCCGGTAGAGCGCGTCCTGGGTCGAGGCCACAGCCCCGACGGGTTCGACGGTGGAGCTAGAACGCCTGCCTCAGGCGCTCCAGTCGGCCGCCGCGGAAGGCGACGACTTCGAATGTCGCCTCCAGGCCGGCCAGCTCCGGGTGCGCGGCCAGCCACGCCTCGGCGGCGCGACGCAAGCGGCGCTGTTTCTCGACGGTGACCATCTCGAACGGGTCGCCATATCGACCGCCGCCTTTCGCCTTGACCTCGACGAACGCCAGCCGCTCTCCTCGGCGCACCACAAGGTCGAGCTCGTTGCCGCTGATCCAGACATTCGTGTCCAGGATCCGGTAGCCGCGCACGCGGTAGTGCCACAGGGCGCGCCGCTCGGCAGCCCTCCCGGCGGCCGAGCTGCTACGCGACGAGTTCCTGGTAACAGAGCGCCCGGAAGGAGCGGCGGTGAATCTCAGAGGGACCTATCTCGCGCACGACGGCCGAGTGCCGCGGCGTTATGTAGCCGACGTGCGAGCGAAAGCCGTACGCGGGATACACGGCGTCCATCCGGCGCATCATCCGGTCGCGCGTCACCTTGGCGACGATCGACGCGGCGGCGATCGCGGCGCTCTTCTCGTCGCCGTCGACGACGGCGCGGTGCTCCGGGGCGGACGGCCCGAGCCGGAAGCCGTCGACCAGGCAGACCTCGGCCGGCGGCGAGAGCTCGGCGAGGACGGCGCGCAGGCCGGCGAGGTTCGAGCGATGCAACCCTTCGCGGTCGATCTCGGCCGAGGGCACTGCTCGCACGACGATCCGCTCGGCGCAGCCGACGACGGCCCGGAAGAGCCGTTCGCGCTCAGCCTCGCTGCACTGCTTCGAGTCGTTCAGGAGTGCGAGCGGGCGGACGCGGTGGTCGTGCAGCCGGGCGTAGTCGAGTAGGACTCCCGCGATGAGCAGCGGGCCGGCCAAAGGTCCCCGTCCAGCCTCGTCGGCGCCGGCGACGAAGCGCGCGCCGAGCCTACGGTCGAACTGGAGAAGCTTCCGTCCGGTGCGTCGCGCCACGGCCGCGAGGATAGCGCCGCAGCCAGCCGGCACCGCCTGTTGTCACGCTTTCGTTACTCGGCGACAGGCTCGGCTTCGGCTTCCGCCTCGACCTCTGCGACCTCGGGCTCGGGCGTCTCCGCCGCGGCGTCTTCGGTCTCGGGCTCGGCCACCGCCTCTGACTCCTCGACCGCTTCGGCCTCGAGCTCCTCGCCGTCGGCCGGCATATCGCTGTCCGTCGGCGGCGGCGCCTCCATCGTCGGGAGCGCCACACCGCGCTTCGTGCGCACGCGAGCGCGCTTGCCGACCTTGCCGCGCAGGTAGTAGAGCTTCGCGCGCTTGACGTCGCCGATCGCGGTCACCTCGACCCGCTCGATCTTGGGCGAGTGCACCGGAAAGGTCCGCTCCACGCCGACCCCGAACGACTGCTTGCGCACGGTGAACGTCTCCCGCACGCCGCTGCCCTGGCGCTTGAGCACGATCCCCTCGAAGACCTGCAGGCGGCGCCGCTGGCCCTCGATCACCTGGAAGTGCACGCGAACCGAGTCCCCGGCCTTGAACGGGGGCAGATCGCTGCGCACCTGGCGCTGTTCGAGGCTCTCGATCACTTTGCTCATGAAAAGAGGCCCAACTCAGGGCCGAGCGGCATGCTAGCAGCGTGTGTGGCTTTTCAAATGCGCCGACCGGTCGGTTCAGACGGATGCGCGGCGAGGCCGCACATTCTGACGGCGGCGTCGCAAGCGACGCCTAGCCGAGGAAGGAACGCCGTCGGCGGCGGAGCGGGATCGCGAAGACGAGGCCGAGCCAGCCGACCGTCGGGAAGATCGCGTGGAACGCGATCCGGTTCGGAGGCCAGTAGGTCATGAAGACCTTGCCGATGAGCGCGCCCCTGGCGACCGAGCCCCAGCGGCGCGAGTCGCACGACTCCCGCCGGTTGTCGCCCATGAAGAAGTAGTGGCCCTGGGGAACGTGCCACCTGCCCGACTGGTGGTCGCGGCGGCTGGGCTGGATGTAGGGCTCGTTCAAACGTTTGCCGTCGATGAAGATCGTCCCGTCCCGCTCGCCGACGGTTTCGCCGGGAAGGCCGATCAGGCGCTTGACGAACGTGCCGCTCGCGTTGCACGCGGCCTCGGCACGCGCCTTCGGCGTGGTGAACACGATGATCTCGCCCCGGCGCGGATCGCGGAAGTGGAAGATGAACCGGTTGGCGAGCACGCGGTCGGAGAGACGCGCCTCGCAGTCGGCCCCCGGTCGCGCGCAGTGGAGCGTCGGCTCCATCGACGAGGACGGGATCCGGTACGGGTTGACCACCCATTGCTTGATCGCGAGCACGATCAGGATCGCGCCGGCGATGGTCACGATCCAGTCGATCGCGATCCGCCACGGGCGCGGAAGACGGGCGGTCATCCGGTCGAGGGGGTTGCGCGAATGCGGCGCGGGCTCGGGCTCGGGCTCGGCCTTCACCTCCTCCATCTCCTCCGGCCGCGGGAACGGGGTGATGCCGGGCACGGCCGACGTGGCGATCGGGACGCCGTCCCGCGTCGCGTCGTATTCGGCGCGGCTGGCGGGCTCCGACAGCGTCTCGTACGCCTCCCGGAGCTCCCGCAGGCGCTCGCCCGGCTCGGCGCTGAGCGAGTGGATGCGAACCTGCTGCCAGTAGGCCTCCCTGATCTCGTCCGACGTCGCCGTCCGTGAGACGCCAAGGGTTGCGTAGAGGTCTCTGGAGAGGCCTTCTGGGGAGCTCAAATGCGTCGCCTCACGACCGTGTCCTCAGACGACTCTGTTCCTTCCGCCATTCCTCGACTCTCCTGTGGTCCCCCGAGAGGAGGACGTCGGGCACCCGCCAACCCCGGAACTCCGCCGGGCGCGTGTAATGAGGGTACTCGACGCCACCTTCGAGCTCGGCGGAGAAGCTCTCGACGAGGCCTGACTCCTCATTGCCGAGCGCGCCTGGGAGTCGCCTCGCGATCGCGTCGGTCACGACCATCGCCGGCAGCTCGCCTCCGGAGAGGACGTACGGGCCGATCGAGATCGCGTCCGAGGCCAGCTGGATCAGGACGCGCTCGTCGAATCCCTCGAACCGCGCCGAGAGAAGGGTCACGCACTCCTCGCCGGCGAGCTCTTCGACGACAGCCTGGGTGAGCTGCCGGCCCTGCGGCGTGAGCGCGACGACGCGATGGCCGGGCACGCCGCCGTAGACGGCGTCGAGCGCTTCGGCGACGACATCGACCCGGAGCACCATCCCGGCGCCCCCGCCGTACGGCTCGTCGTCCACCTGCCCGCCCGTGAGCGGCGTGTAGTCGCGGTAGTTGAAGAGCCGTAGGTCGAGCCCGTCGCCGAGCACGGCCGCAACCGGTCGCTGCTCCGTGAGCCAGGCGAACGCGTGAGGGACGAGGGTGAAGACATCGAGCTGCACAGGACGGCCGCGGGGCAGGTTAGCGAGAGTCGGAGAAGCCTTGCGCGACGAGGATTCGCCGTTCTTCAAGGTCGACCTGCAACACGCATGCGTCGACGAGCGGCAGCATCCCGCCGGAGTCGAGCTCGAGGATGTCGTTGGCGACTCCAGGTTGCACGGCGGCCACCCGGCCGAGCGTCCGTCCTCCCTCCTCCGCGACCTCGAGGCCGACAAGCTGGAACGCGTAGTACTCGCCGTCCGCGGGCGAGGGCAGCGCCGAGCGGGGCACGGCAAGCTCGGCCCCGCGCGGCGCCTCGCGATCGAGCCTGATCACGGGCCGTCCGCGCGAGCGCTTCGACCCGACCACGGTCGCCTGCTCGCCGTCGATGTGTAGCGTCGCCCCCACGGCGAAGCGCTTCGCGTCCTCACTCGCGTGCTCGACGAAGAACGAACCGTCGAGCCCGTGCGGCTTGCCCACGCGCCCGATCCGGACGAGGTCAGACAAGCGATTCGAAGTGCTGGGCCGCTTCGTCCCGCGAGGGCGCCGTGCGGAAGTTCTCGGCGAAGCTCCGCGCATCCTCGCGGTCGAGCGCCTCGAACGCGCGAATCGCCGCCTCGACGTCGAACGGGGTCTTGCGCAGCTGCACGTCTGGCCCGAGCAAGGCCCAGAATGCCTGTACCTCGCCCTCGTAGGGCAGGCCGACGGACCCGGCGTTCACCCAGCGGATGCTTCCGACCGTGCGGTCCTGCTGGATGTGCGTGTGGCCGGCGACCACGGCGTCTGCGTCGACGCCTTCGAGGATCGATGCGAGCCGCTCGTCGGAGGTGAGCGGCGTGACGATCTCCTCGTCGTTGCGAGGGGTCGCGTGGCAGAACAGCACGTCCCCGAGCCCCTCGACCTCGAGCCGCTGCGTCAGCGGCAGCGACTCCAGGAACGCGATGTCGTGCTCGCCGAGCTCGGCCGCAACCCATTCGTGCAACGGCTCGCTCACACCCTCGCCCGCGATCAGGCGGTCGGTGTTGCCGCGAATCCACAGCGCACGCTCGCCCAGAGCGCGCAACCGCCCCAGCGTCTCCCTCGGCAGCGGCCCGTGGATACAGTCGCCGCCGAGGACGATCCGGTCGACGTGCTCGCGGTCCACCTCGGCGAGCACGGCCTCGAGCGCAGGCAGATCACCGTGGACGTCGTAGAGCGCCGCTACTCGCAACTACTCGACGATCTCGAGCAGCACGCGCTGGTCGCGCTGCGCCGCCGAGGCCCGCACGATCGTCCGCAGGGCGCGGGCGATCCGGCCCTGGCGGCCGATCACCTTGCCGATGTCGTCCTTCGCCACGTACAGCTGGATGACGATCGCTCCCTCGCGCTCGACCTCCTCGACGCGAACGGCGTCGGGCTCGTCGACGAGCCGCCGCGCGAGGTACTCGACGATCTCACCCACTGACGCCCTTGGCCTTCAGCAGCCGCTGCACCGTCGACGACGGCTGGGCGCCCTTGGCGATCCAGTCGCGGATCCTCTCCTCGTCGAGCTCGATCGTGGACGGGTCGGTCTGCGGGTTGTAGCGGCCGACGATCTCGATGAACTTGCCGTCCCGCGGCGAGCGGGAGTCGGCGGCCACGATCCGGTAGACCGGGTTCTTCTTCGACCCGACTCGGGTCAGTCTCAGCTTCACAGCCAAACGATTACCTCCGTGATCTCGACCTCTTCTTGCGCTTGGTCTTCTTCTTCTTCGTCGCCGAGCGCGTCGGCCCATTCTGCCCTTCGACTGCCCCGGCAACGCCGGCATCTTGCCCTTTCCGAGCTGCTTCATCATCTTCGCCATCTGCTTGCGGCCCTCGAGCAGCTGGTTCACCTGCTGGACGGTCGCCCCGCTGCCGCTCGCGATCCGCTTCCGCCGCGAGCCGTCGATCACGTGCGGGAAGCGCCGCTCCTGCGGCGTCATCGAGAGGATCATCCCCTCGACGCGCGCGAGCTGCCGCTCGTCGACCTGGTCGAGCCCCTCGAGCTGGCTGCCGAGGCCCGGGATCAGCTTGAGCACGCCCTGGATCGGGCCCATCCGCTCGAGCATCTTCTGGCTGCGGAGGAAGTCGTCGAAGGTGAACTCGCCCGCCATCAGGCGCTTCTCCATCTCCTCCGCCTCGTCCGCCTCGACCGCGGCCTCCGCCTTCTCGACGAGCGTCAGGACGTCGCCCATCCCGAGGATGCGCGAGGCCATCCGGTCGGGGTGGAAGTACTCGAGCTGGTCCGGCCGCTCGCCGACCGAGACGAGCTTGATCGGCTTGCCCGTGACGGCCTTGACCGAGAGCGCCGCGCCTCCGCGCGCGTCGCCGTCGAGCTTCGTCAGCACGATCCCGTCGAAGGCGACGCGCTCGGAGAACGCCTCGGCGACCCGCACCGCGTCCTGGCCGGTCATCGAGTCGAGGACGAGCAGGACGTTCGTCGGCTTCGTCGCGTCGCGGACGGCGACGAGCTCGTCCATCAGCGCCTCGTCCACGTGCAGGCGGCCGGCGGTGTCGAGGATGACCGTGTCGAGCCCCTGCTCGGCCGCAAGCGCGATTCCCCGGCGGGCGGCCGCGACCGGATCGGAGCGCTCCTCGCTGAAGACCGGGATCTGCAGCTCGCTGCCGAGCTGCTCGAGCTGGTCGATCGCGGCCGGGCGCTGGAGGTCGGCGGCGACGAGGCCCGGCTTGCGGCCCTCCTTGCGCAGCAACAGGCCGAGCTTGGCGGTCGCCGTCGTCTTCCCCGAGCCCTGGAGGCCGGCGAGGAGGACGATCGTCGGCGGCCGTGCGGCGAAGGCGAGCCGCGAGTCGCCCGAGCCCATCAGCTCGGTCAGCTCGTCGTGGACGATCTTCACGACCTGCTGGCCGGGCGTGACGCTCTTCAGCACCTCCGCGCCGAGCGCCCGCTCGCGCACGCGCTCGACGAAGTCCTTGACGACCTCGAAGTTGACGTCTGCCTCGAGCAGCGCGAGGCGGACCTCGCGCATGGCGCGCGAGATCGCCTCCTCGTCCAGGCGTCCCTTCTTGCGCAGGTCGCCGAGCGCGCCCTGAAGGCGCTCTGAGAGCGTGTCGAACACGGCTTCGGAGTGTACTTCCAGCCGCGGGAGCGGCTGCTAGGCCGAGGCGTAGAGCAGCTCGATCGCGCGCGCGTTGCCGACCGCGTCCTCGCGGCCGAGCAGCGGCTCGGCCTCTCCGCGGATCGCCGCGCTCAGGTTCTCGAGCTCGAGCCCGTAGGAGTTCGCCTTCTCGATCTCGATGCGCTCGACGGCGCCGTCGCGGCGGACCTCGATCACCGGGTCGCGCGCGTGCCAGGGGTCGTCGAGGAACAGCGAGCCCTCCTCGCCGATCACCTCGAGCTCGTCGCGCTCGGGCACCACGAAGCTGCAGTCGAAGTGGGCCGTGATGTCGTTCTCCGTGCAGCATCGCGCCCGCGAAGAGGATGTCGACCCCGGTCGGGCCGACGACCTGCGCGCCCGCGACGTGCCGGGGCTCGCCGCCCAGGAAGCGCGAGCCGCTGACGCAGTAGCAGCCGACGTCCATCAGCGCCCCGCCGTCGATCTCGGGGAGAAGCCGCACGTTCGTCGGGTCGGAGAGCGCGAAGCCGAACGACGAGCGGATCACCCGCGGCCGGCCGATCGCGCCGCCCTCGACGAGCTCGGCCAGCTTCCGCGTCTGCGGGTGGTGCCGCCACATGAACGCCTCCATCAGCAGGCGTCCGGTCCGGTCGGCCACGTCGAAGGCCTCCTCGACCTCCGCCGCGCGGCGCGACATCGGCTTCTCGCAGAGCACGTGCTTGCCCGCCTCGAGCGCGCGGATCGACCACTCGCAGTGGAGCGAGTTCGGCAGGGAGATGTAGACGGCCTCGACGTCCGGGTCGTCGAGCAGCGCCTCGTAGCTGCCGTAGGCGCGCTCGATGCCCCACTCGCGCGCGTACTCCTCGGCGCGGGCCTGGTCGCGGCTCGCGACCGCGATCAGGTCGCACGCGTCCGAGCTCTGCGCGGGCGGGATCACGAGCCGGTTGATCAGCGCCGTCGAGATGATTCCCCAGCTGACCGGCTTCATCACGACGGCTCCTCCGTCACGGGCCGGAAGGTGGTCTCGAGGATGCGATGGGTGCGAGGCCGCGTCAGCGCGAAGACGACCACCTCGGCCACGTCCTCCGGGCTCATCATCCCGGCGAGCTCCGGCATCTCGGGCGTGCGCCCGCGCCCCATGGCGAAGTCGGTGGCGACCCCGCCCGGGCAGATGTTCGTGCAGCGGACTCCCCGCTCGCGCAGCTCGTGGTCGAGCGCGCTCGTGAAACCGACCTGCGCGAACTTCGACGCGCAGTAGACGGCCTCGAGCGGCAGGCCGCGGAGGCCCGCCACGGACGCGATCGTGACGAGGTCGGCCTCCCCGCTCTCGAGCAGATGCGGCAGCGCCGCGCGCGTCGCGTAGATCGTTCCCTTGACGTTCACGTCGATCATCTCGTCGAGGTGCTCCGGCGGGAGCTCGAGGAACGGGCCGTAGGCGCCGACCCCGGCGTTGGCGACGAGGATGTCCAGGCGTCCGAACCGCGCGACGGTGTCCCCCACGATGCGTTCGAGGTCGGCCGGTTCGCGGACATCGCACGGATGCGCGACCACGTCGTCGAGCCCCAGGTCGTCGCCGCTGCGTGACGCGAGGCCCAGGCCGACGCCGGCCGCAGCGAGACTCTGCGCCACCGCTCGCCCGATGCCTCGGCTCGCCCCGGTGACCAGCGCGGCCTTTCCTTCCAGTGAGGTCATCGCTCCTCCAGGGGTTCGAGGGACGGGTACAACGCGCGGTAGCGAGGGTAACCGGCCTCGTAGGCGCGCTGCCAGCCTTCGTCCGGCTCGATCCGCTCGCGCGGCCGGACGCAGGCCTCGACCGCCTCGTGGACGTCGGCGAACGCGCCCGCGGCGACCCCGCCGAGCAGGGCCGCTCCGAAGGCGGCTCCCTCCTCCACGGCCGTGAGCTCGAGCGGGAGGCCGAGCACGGACGCGACGATCCGGAGCCAGAGGCGGCTGCGCGCGCCGCCGCCCGAGGCGCGGCCGGTCTCGGCGCGGACGCCGAGGTCCTGCAGCAGCTCCAGCGAGTCGCGCAGGCCGTAGGCGACTCCTTCCAGCACGGCGCGGACGAGGGCCGGGCGGCCGTGCTCGAGCCCGAGCCCGGTGAACGCGGCGCGCGCGTACGGGTCAGCGTGCGGCGTCCGCTCGCCGGAGAGGTACGGGAGGAAGAGCACGCCCTCGGCGCCGGGCTCGACTCCCTCGGCCTCGGCGACGAGCTCGTCGTACGGCGTCCCCGGGGCGAATGCGTCCCTGAACCAGCGCAGCGACCCCGCGGCCGAGAGCATCACGCCCATCGCGTGCCAGCGTTCCCGGGACGGCGTGGCAGAACACGTGCAGCCGCGCCTCCGGGCTCGGGCTCGTAGGCCGGAAGCGCCGCGAACACGACCCCGGAGGTGCCGAGGACGACCGACAGCGGCCCCGGCCCGTCGACGCCGACGCCGAGCGCGCCGGCCGCCTGGTCGCCGGCCCCGGCGGCGACCGGGAGTCCCGTTCGCCGTCCGACCCGAGACCTCCGGCGACTCGAGCGCCTCGGGCAGCCACTCGGCGGGGATCTCGAGCGCGTCGAGGACGTCGCCGCTCCAGCGCCGCTCCGCAACGTCGAAGAGGAGCGTCCCGGACGCATCCGCGACGTCGGTCGCGTGCTCGCCCGTCAGCCGCAGCCGCACGTAGTCCTTCGGGAGGAGCACGTGGCGGATCCGCGCATAGGCGTCCGGCTCGTGCTCCCGCAGCCAGAGGAGCTTCGGCGCGGTGAAGCCCGTGAGCGCGCGGTTGCCCGTCAGCCGGATCAGCCGCTCCACGCCGATGCGCCGCTCGATCTCCTCGCACTCGGCCGAGGTGCGCTGGTCGTTCCAGAGGATCGCCGGCCGGATCACCTCGCTCTCGCCGTCGAGGGCGACGAGCCCGTGCATCTGGCCGGACAGGCCGATCCCCGCGGCGCTCTCGGCGCCGACCGCGGCCAGCGCCGCCTCGCTCGCGCGCCACCAGTCCTCCGGGTCCTGCTCGGACCAGCCGGGCGCAGGCGTGGAGAGCGGGTACTCCTCCTCCGCGCGCGCGAGCACCTCGCCCGCCGGCGAGACGGCGACCGCCTTGACGCCGCTCGTGCCGACGTCGAGGCCGACGAACACGGGCGGCGCCTACTCGCCGCCGAGCGCCGCGTAGACGAGCTCGTAGGCGGCGACGGCGTCCTTGCGCATCTGGGCCTCGCGCAGCGCATCGCCGTCGAGCCGCTCGGCCACCCCGTCGATGAAGCGCCACTGGAGGACGCTTCGGCGCACGGCCTCGACCGCGTCCTCGGTGTACGGGTACAGGTCGAAGCCGAGCCGCTCGCCGTTGTCGCCGTAGCCGGCGCGCCGCAGCTCGACCGCGAGCTCGAGCGTCTCCATGAAGGCCGTCGCGCCGACCATGTTGTCGTCGTCGAACGTGCCCCAGCCCGAGTTGGCGTGCTGGTGGCCGAGCAGGCCCTCGGAGGCGAGCAGCGCCGCGTACTCGGCCAGGTTCTCGCCGTTCATGATCAGGTGCTGCCAGTCCATGTTGACCTGGACGTTGTCGAGCCCCTCGCGCCGCAGCGTGTGGATGACGTGGAGGGTCATGCCCACGTTGCGCATGAAGATCTTCATCGCGGGCTCCGAGTTCTTGTGCTCGAGGAAGAGCTTGATCCCGCGGTCGCGGCACCGCTGCGCCGCCTGGCCGATCCCGTCGAGGAACCAGGCCCAGCTCTCCTTGTACGGCGTCTGGAACGGGTAGTTGTAGCCCTCGATCCCCGGCCAGATGATGAAGTGCGCCTGGAGCTCGCCCGCGAAGTCGATCGCGTCGAGCGTGCGCTTGACGGCCTCTCTTCGCGTCGCCTCGTCCGGCGAGACGAGCCCTCCCTTGCCGAAGCGCGCGTCGAGGTGGAGCCCCGTCGCCAGGCAGTAGACGTCGTGGCCGTCGAGCGCGTCGCGCACCTCGTCGAGGTTGTCCGCCGAGAGCTCCTGCGGGTAGTGGAACTCGTACCCGTCGATCAGGTCGCCGAGGCCCTCCACGGCCTCGCGCACGCGCTCGACGGTGGTCTGGTCGGCACGCTCCGGCTTGTAGCCGCCCGGGACGAACCGCGTGACCATCGGCCCGAACGCCCAGATTCCGAGGCTGGTCTTGAGACGGGCGCTCATCGTCGTACGAACTCGATCAGATTTCGCGAGGCCGTGCGCGGCCCTCGTCGTCGAGGTAGTCGCGCCACGACCGGCTCGGCGAGTAGCCGAGCAGCCGCTCGGCCTTGGCGCAGGAGATCGCGGACGCGTCCTCGCGCGAGAGCGGGCGGATCTCGATCTCGTCGCCGTAGTAGCGGCGGACGAGCTCGGCGAGCGGCCGGTTGCCGACGTTGTCGGGTGCGGCGATGTAGCAGACCTCGTGGCCCGGGAGGTCGGACTCGACCGCGAGCACGATCGCGTCCGCGAGGTCGTAGGCGTCCGTGTAGCTCCAGAGGTTCGGGCTCAGGACAGCCGGGTCGCGAACCTGCGGCCCGAGGTTGCGCTCGTAGTTGTCCTCGTTCTGCACCCAGCTCGGGCGGAGGGAGATGCAGCGGATCTCCGAGCGGGCCACCGCCGCGTCCATCAGCAGCTCCCCGAACCACTTCGAGAGCGCGTAGGGATCCTGCGGCCTGATCGGGTGCTCCTCGTCGACCGGCACGTAGTCGGGCAGGAACGGGCGCTCGGGGAAGAAGAACCCCGGAATCGTCTCGCTCGAGACGTTGACGAACCGCCCGACGCCGAACCGGACCGAGGCTTCGAGGACGTTGAACGTCGCCATCAGGTTGTTCTCGAAGACCACGTGCGGCGGGTTCTTCGTCGGGTCGGGGATCGCGCCGGCGTGGACGACCGCATCGACGCCACGGACGATCGCGAACGCGTCTCCCGCGTCCGTCAGGTCGGCCTGGACGTACTCCCCCGGCTCGTCGGGAAGCTGGCGCTCGAACACGCCCCGGGCCAGGTCCGAGGCGCGCACGTCGTGCCCCGCCGCGAGCAGCGCCGAGACTGCCGCGGAGCCGACCTTGCCCTTCGCACCGGTGACGAGAACGCGAATGACGTACCCCTGAGCCGGGGCGGCTAGCCCGGACTCGGTCTGGGCCTGGCGGTACTCGCGCACGACGAGCTCGGTCAGCTCGTCCACAGACGTCTGGTTCGTCGGCTTGTCGAGCGTGATCTCGCCGTGCTGGAGGAGGTTGACGCGGTCGCAGACCTCGAAGACGTGCGCGTAGTTGTGGAGGATCAGGATCATCGAGACCTTGCCCTCGTCCCGGAGCTTGCGGATCAGGTCGAGGATCAGCGCGCCCTCCTTGACGCCCATCGCCGCGAGCGGCTCGTCGAGCAGGATGATCTTCGCCTCCGAGTAGACCGAGCGCGCGACGGCGATCGACTGGCGCTGCCCGCCCGAGAGCTGCGCGACCTCGGCGTCGACGTCCGGGATCCGGACACCCATCTCGTCGAGGTACGTCGCGGGCCCGCTTGCGCATCTCACGGTTGTTCAGCAGCGGCAGGTGGACGTTCCCGACCTTCCCGAGCAGCTCCCGCTTGAGGAACATGTTGTGGTAGACGGACATGCCCGGCACGAGCGCGAGGTCCTGGTAGACGGTGTCGATCCCGAGCGAGCGGGCGTGCGCGACCGAGCGGAGCTGCACCTCCTCGCCGTTGACGAAGATCTTGCCGCTGTCGGGCTTCTGGAAGCCGCAGATGATCTTGACCAGCGTCGACTTGCCGGCCCCGTTGTCGCCGATCAGCCCGAGCACCTCTCCGCGCTTGAGGTGCATGGAGACGTCCTCGAGCGCGCGCACGGCGCCGAACCGCTTCGAGATGTGCTCGACGCGGATCGCATCGACGGCCTCTCGGCCGTTGCCCGTCTCGCTCATCTGCCTCTCCCGAGCTGGCCGAGGTTCTTCAGGCGCTGGATCTGCACGTTCAGGATCATCGCACCCAGGATCGCGATCCCGATGATCAGGTCGAAGTTGAACGCGCTGACGCCGAGGATGACGAAGCCGATGTTGAGGACGGCGAGCACGACGACGCCGAGGAAGCCGCCGATGATCGTGCCCGACCCGCCCATCAGCGACGTGCCGCCGATGACGGCCGCGGCGACGGCGAGGAACATGATGTCCGTGCCGCCCTGGAGCGGCAGGATCGACGTGATCCGGTCGGAGTCCATGATCCCGGCGAAGCCGCCGAGCATGCTGCAGAGCACGAAGTTGCCGATCTTGATCCACCGGACGTTGACGCCGCTCTCCCGCGCGCCGATCAGGTTGCCGCCGGTCGCGACCGTGTGGACTCCCCACCTCGTCCGGACGAGCACGATCTGGAGGACGACGACAACGAGCAGCGCCCACCAGAACTCCGAGTTGAACCACAACGGGTAGCCGCCGAAGATCTCGACGAACGAGTGACCGCCGGGCGTCGCCACCTGGAAGCCGTGCAACGCCCGCAGGTTGATCCCGTTCAGGAAGAAGAGCATTCCTAACGTCGTGATGAACGACGGCACGCCGAGGTAGGTGGTGATCAGGCCGTTCGTCAGCCCGACGGCGGCCGCCGCGAGGAGGCCGAAGATGACCCCGATCCAGATCGGCAGCCCGAGCCCGTCCGGCTCGGGCGCCGAGGTCAGGTACATGATGATCGGCGAGAGCGCGAAGACCCGTCCCACGGACAGGTCGATCTCGCCGCAGATCAGGAGCATCACCTCGCCGCACGTGATCAGCGCGACTGGCCCGACGTACTCGGCGATGTTCTTGATCGTCGCGCCGCTGTAGAACGCGGACGACCGCAACGAGAAGTAGATGATCAGGCCGAGAGCGACGACGAGGATGCTCGCCTCGCGCCGGTTGGCGAAGGCCCCGAGCGCGCGCCAGCCGAGGCTGCGCGCGCGCTCGTGTCCTTTCGCCTGTGACCCCGCTACCGCCACCGCCCCAGAACCTCAGGCTCGGGCGCTAGGTCGACGTCACGTATTGCTGAGAGCTCGCGCTCCCTTCGTAGCGGGTCTTCGTGTTCAGATACGGCTTGACGTTGTCCTTCGTGACGAACAGCAGTCCCGTGTTCGTGTCGGAAGGCGCCATCAGGCCGCCCGAGATCTTGTACAGGAACAGCTGGATCGCGGGATAGAACCCCTGCTGGTAGGGCTGCTGGTCGATCGTGAAGTCGAGGAAGCCCTTGTTGATCAGGTTCAGGGTCGTCGGCAGGAGGTCGTACCCGCCTCCGTGGATCCCCTTCGACGGCAGGTTGTACTTCTGCATGACCTGCGCCACGCCCTGGGTGCTCCCGGCGTCGACCGCGAACATGCCCTTCAGGTCCTTGTGGCCCTGGTAGTAGGCGTCGATCGCGGACAGCTCCGGCGTTCAGCTGGGCGCCGGTCGCGACCTGCGTGAAGTTGACCGGCTTGCCGGAGTCCTTGATCGCCTGCTTCGCGCCGTCGATCCGCGGCTGGATGTTCAGCGAGCCCGGCGTCGCGATGAAGCCGACGACGTCGCCGCTCGGGATGAGCTCGAGGATCCTCTCGCCCATCTTCTGGCCCGACACGAACAGGTCCTGGCCGATGTAGGCAAGCCGCTCGTTCGGGTTGCCCGGGGGAACATCGGCGTTGTAGGCGATGACCGGGATTCCGGCGTCGAGCGCCTTCTTCGTCGGCGCGTTGAACGCATTGGTGTCGATGAGGCACACCGCGATCCCGTCTGCCTTCGAGGAGATCGCCGTGTTCATCGCGGAGACCATCTGCGAGACGTCGCTGGTCTCCGAGCCGGTCCACTGGTGCGTGGTGTTGAAGATCGCGCCCGCGTCCTCGATCCCGTACTGCGTCGGGACGAAGAACGGGTTCGTCGTCACGTGGTTGACGAAGACCCACTTCCACTTCGGCGTCTCCGGATAGTTGCCGACACCGCTGCTGCTGCTGCTGCTACTGCTGCTTCCGCCGCACGCGGCGAGCAGCGCCGGAACCGAGAGCGCCGCTCCGCTCGCCCCGATCAGGCCGAGCACCTTCTTGCGGTCCATCCCGGCCGGTACCTCCGACTCGGGGAGATCGTCGACCTTCGAGGCGAACTCGTCGAGTTGGCTGTCTAGGTACTTCTGCTGATCCTGGTCCACCCGAACCTCCTTGCCCCCATCGCGCGTATGAGCGGCGACCATAACACCGCTAAAAGACGCCGTCGACCCATGCGGCGATGCGCAAGACTGGCACCGCGGATGCGCTCAGCTCCCTCCAGCCGCGCCGTCTTCGCGCCTGCGCGCGTCAACCTGATCGGCGAGCACACCGACTACTCGGGTGGGCTCGTCCTGCCGGTCGCGGTCGATCTCGGGACGACGGTGACCTGGCGGCCGGCCGCCGGAGGTCACGATTCGCCTGCACTCGGCCGCTTTCCAGGAGACGGTCGAGCTCCCGGGAGATCCGCCCGAAGGCTGGGGGCGGTACGCGGCGGCGGTGCTCGAGTTGCTGCGCGAGCGCGGGATGCCGCCGGCCGGGCTGGACGGGGAGATCGTCTCGACCGTCCCGATCGGAGCCGGGATGTCCTCGTCCGCGGCGCTGACGGTCTCCGTCGGCCTCGCGCTCACGAGCGCCGCCTCGTTCGAGCTGGAGCGCATCGAGCTCGCGCGGATCGCCCAGGCCGCGGAGCGGCTCGCGGTCGGCGTGCCGGTCGGCCTGATGGACCCGGCCTGCTCGCTCCTGGGCCGGAAAGGGCACGCGCTGCTGCTCGACTGCGCGACGGAGGAGCACCGCCTCGTCCCGCTGCCGCCCGGGATCGTCCTCGTCGTCTTCGACTCCGGCGTTCGTCACGAGCTCGAGCACAGCGGCTACGCCGACCGCCGGCGCGAGCTGGAGCGGGCGCTGACGGCGATCGGCACCGACCGCCCGTCGTCGCTCGGCCGGCCGAGGCCGAGGAGCGGGCGGCTGCGGCCGGAGTCGACGAGGTCGCGCAAAAGCGGCTTCGCCACGTGGTGACCGAGAACGCGCGCGTCCGTGCGGTCGTGGCCGCGCTCGAGGAGCCGGGCGGAGCGGACCTCGCCGCGCTCGGCAGGCTCTTCCGCGAGGGACACGAGAGCCTCCGCGACGACTTCGAGGTGTCCATCCCCGAGCTCGACCTGCTCGTCGACCTCGCCTACGCGCCACGGGGCGATCGCAGCCCGGATGATCGGCGGCGGCTTCGGCGGCTCGGTGCTCGCCCTGGCCGCGGAGGATCAGGCGCAGCGCCTCGCCGATGCCGTCACGCGCGAGTACGCGGCGCGAGCGGGCCGGGAGGCGACGCCGTACGTCTGCGCCTCGGTCGACGGCGCACACGAGATCGAGCCGGTCTGAGGCTCACCAGCGCTGGTGGACGAGCGGGGCGATCCGCTCGCGGTAGATCTCCGCGATTCGCTCCATCGTCTCCGGC
>CAVVBZ010000026.1:0-54109 GCA_963746635.1 uncultured Actinomycetes bacterium
CGAGACGTCGGTCCCGGCGACCGGCGAGACGCTCGGCGAGTTCCCGCGCTCGGGCGCCGAGGACGTCGACCGCGCGGTCGAGGCAGCGAAGGCGGCGTTCGAGGACTGGCGGCTCGTGCCCGCCCCGCGGCGCGGCGAGATCCTGTTCCGCGTCGGGCAGCTCCTCGCCGAGCGCAAGGACGAGCTCGCGCTGCTGATGACGCGCGAGATGGGCAAGGTGATGCCGGAGGCCGCGGGCGACGTCCAGGAAGCGATCGACATGAGCTTCTACATGGGCGGCGAGGGCCGGCGACTGTCCGGCCAGACGACGCCGTCCGAGCTGCCGGACAAGTTCAACATGAGCATCCGCCAGCCGATCGGCGTGGTCGGCGTGATCACGCCGTGGAACTTCCCGATCGCGATCCCGTCCTGGAAGATCGCGCCCGCGCTCGTCTGCGGGAACACGGTCGTCTTCAAGCCGGCGACCGACACGCCGCTTCTGGGCGAGCGCTTCGTCGAGCTGCTCGCCGAGGCGGGTGTGCCGCCGGGCGTCGTCAACATCGTCCACGGCGGCGGCGGCGCGGTCGGCGACCGGCTCGTGCGCCACCCCGACGTGCCCGTGATCACGCTCACCGGCTCGCGCGAGACCGGCGTCGAGGTGCTGCGCAACGCAGCGCGAGAACCTCAAGCACGTCCACCTCGAGCTCGGCGGCAAGAACGCGATCATCGTCCTCGACGACGCCGACCTCGACCTCGCCGTGGAGGGGATCGTCTGGTCGGCCTTCGGCACCTCGGGCCAGCGCTGCACGGCCGCGTCGCGCGTGATCGTCCAGGAGGGCGCCTACGAGGAGCTCCAGTCGCGGCTGGTGAGCGCCGCAGAGAAGCTGCGCCTCGGGCCGGGCTGGGAGGACGGCGTCGACGTCGGCCCGGTGATCAACCAGGCCGCGCTCGAGAAGATCCACTCCTACACGGGGATCGGAGTGGACGAGGGCGCGAAGCTCCTGACCGGGCGGCGAGGTCGCCGAGCGGCAACGGTCTCGGCGAGGGCTTCTTCTACCGGCCGACGATCTTCGGGGACGTCGAGCCCGGGATGCGGATCGCGCAGGAGGAGATCTTCGGGCCGACGACGGCGCTGCTCCGCGTGCGCGACCTCGACGAGGCCGTCCGCGTCTCGAACGGGATCGAGTTCGGCCTCTCGTCCTCGATCTTCACGCGCGACGTCAACAAGGCCTTCCGCGCGATGCGCGACCTCGAGGCCGGGATCACCTACATCAACGCGGGCACGATCGGCGCCGAGGTGCACCTGCCCTTCGGCGGCGTCAAAGGCACCGGCAACGGCCACCGCGAGGCCGGCCAGGCTGCGCTCGACGTCTTCACCGAGTGGAAGTCGATCTACGTCGACTACTCGGGCAAGCTCCAGAAGGCGCAGATCGACACGGGCGAATAGCGCGTGGAGATACGGGCGCTGACCGACGACGACCGGGCGTGGGTCGGCGAGTTCGTCGTCGAGAAATGGGGCGCGCCCATCGTCGTCGGCCGCGGGCGGTCGTGGAATCCTGTCGAACTCCCCGGGTTCGCAGCGTTCGACGGCGAGCGGTGCGTCGGGCTCGTGACCTACGAGATCGACGGCGAGGTCTGCGAGATGCGTCACCATCGATGCTCTCGTCGAGCGTAGGGGTGCGGGACGACGCTGACTCGAGGCGGTGGAGGAGGCCGCGCGCGTCCACGGCTGCGACCGCGTGCAGTTGGTCACGACGAACAACAACCTGCGGGCGCTCGCCTTCTACCAGAAGCGCTGCTTTCGGCTCGTCGCGCTCGTCCCGGGTGCGATCGACGAGGCGCGAAGGCTGAAGCCGTCAATTCCGCCCCGTGGACTCCCAAGGTCTCCCGATTCGCGACGAGCTTCACCTCGAGCTGCGTCTCATCCCACGGCGTGCTAAGGTCCGCGTCCATGAAGCGGAAGCTCGTCGTCTTCGTCCCGCCTGGCGCCCTCGACGGCGTTCGCGAAGCGTTGTTCGCGGCGGGAGCCGGCCGGGTCGGCGACTACGAGCGCTGTTCCTGGTACACGGAAGGCATCGGGACGTTCGTTGGCGGTGAGGGCTCCGAGCCGGCCGTAGGGGAGAAGGGTCGCGAGGAGCGCGTCCCGGAGTTGCGGCTCGAGACCATCTACCCCGAGGAGCGCGAGACCGAGGTAGTCGCGGCCCTTCGCTCCGCGCACCCGTACGAGGAGCCGGCGTTCGACCTCTATCCGCTCCTGTGAAGGCGAGGCTCTCGACGGACGGCGGCTCGCGCGGCAACCCCGGCCCGGCCGCGTACGGCTTCGTGCTCGAGAGCGAGGATGGCCACGTGCTCGCCGCGCACGGCGAGACGATCGGCGTGGCCACCAACAACGTCGCCGAGTACCGCGCCCTGATCGCCGGCCTCGAACGCGCCCTGGACCTGGGCGTCGACCGAGCTCGAGGTCGTCTCCGACTCGGAGCTCCTCGTCAATCAGATGCGCGGCGACTACAAGGTCAAGAACGAGGCCCTGCGCGTGCTCGTCGCAGAGGCGCACGACCTCGCTGACAGGCTTGATCGCGTCACCTACACCGCCGTCCGCAGGGAGCACAACGAGCTCGCCGACCGCCTCGTCAACGAGGCCCTGGACGCGTCCGTCTGAACTGACCGGTCGAGAGAGATTGAGTTGCTGAGGAGGCTCTGAGACGGCGGCTATACTGGCCGCGCTTCGCGGATGTAGCTCAGTTGGCTAGAGCGTCTGCTTGCCATGCAGAAGGTCGTGGGTTCGAATCCCATCATCCGCTCTCTCTCGATCAGATCCCCCCTAGTTGCCCCGCGCGTTCGGCTCGCCGCCCGGCCCACCGCTCCCTACTTGATGAAGAAGACGTCATGGGTGAGCCCGCCGACGACGGCGGAGGGGCCGTACCCGCGGGCATCTACTATCAAGTTTGAGCCCTTCTTATCGTCGTGCTGCTTGAAAGGCAGCATGAAGCTGACCCGGAAGGTGTGGGGGCGCGCCTTGAAGTTCCTCAGTGTCCAGACCGCCGCTTTTTCGCCGTAGACATAGTTGTAGACACGGCGATAGGGGATCGAGCTGCGGGTAATCGGGTCGTGATGAATCACCGACAGCGTGATCTTGCGGTAGCGCACGGGGATGAAGTTCGCGAGCACCACTGTGTAGCTGTAGTTCTTGCCGCGAACCACGCGGCTTGGGCCGCAGATGTGCACTCCGAGCTTTTGTCTCGTGCCTAGCCCTGGGTAGGTAGGGGCCTGGCAGCGCGGCCAGGCGGTCGGAGAGGCTGGGGCGCTGGTTCCGAGCGTGACCAGCAGAACTGGCACCACTAGGGGCAATACGGTGATCTTGGAGAGCATGGTGGTCATTTCTCCTCTCAACGAAAACGGCATCAGCGGCCTCAGTGCAATCGGAGGACAGCCGCCTGGATGCGGCGGTGGATTCGCATTTGCGCGCGGACAGCCTCTTTCCCTCGGTAGGCGGGCGGCCGGCCTTGCCCCTGCGAGTAGATGAAGACGTTTCCAACAACCGACACGACCGCCCCTACCTCACGCGAGGCGTCGCCATTGACGCTCGGCCTAGATACGAGTGTCCTCATGCGGACACCGTTCGGGAGCTTCCGTATCGGACCGTAGGCTGGTTCGCGGAGGGCGACTAGCGCGTCTCGATGGGTCTTGTGGAGCGAGACATTGACCTCTGCGAAAGCTCGGTAAGGTCGCGCCCCCTCGTGCTTTGGTACTCCTCGGTAGTCGGTATAGGTGGTGTACCAGTTACCGCACCACCCTGGCCATTCCGGGTCCTCCCGCCTATGCCTGGTGCGTGCTATCCGCCAGCGGGTGTTGAAGCCAACCGTTCCGGCTTTCGGAAATACGGTCCTCATCACGTCGACCCGCGCGCATCCGCTTACGCTTGTCGGCGTGGCGTAGGCAACGGTGACAATGGCAGCGGCGAGGAGCGCAAGCAGTCCTGCCACAGCGGTTACGAGACGAACGCTTCTTTCCATGTCTCCTCCTTTTCGTATGAGAGCCGGGTGAGTTCAGTCGAGGAACCGGATTGAGTGGACGACGCGATCGAGCTCGGCGCGATCTTTCGTGGTCGCCGTGGGGAGGTAGCCGCCGTCGACTACCAGGCGCTGCCCGTGCACGTTCAGAATCCAGACGCGGTCGACCTCCCCCGGGCCTTGCTCCCAGCGGTCGCTCGCCCAGCCGAGCCCGGTCCAGCTCTCGAAGTAGCCCTGGTCGCAACGCGTGAAGTCGATGTGGTCCGGGACCGAGAGCCGGAGGTACTTGCCGTGCACGCCCGCAAGAACGACATCCGTGGGGGTTGAGGCGCTGCGGAGCGGCTGCCTCGCGAGGGCCGCTGCAAGACCGTCGACCGTGGTCCCCGGGTCGATCAGGCCTTTCGACTGCCACCTGCACGGCGTCCCATAAACCTTCGCGACGTCCCAAAACGACAGACCCATCACGCCTGTCGGGCCATGGAACTTCTGCACTACGAAGCCTTCGTAGCTCCGCCAGCGGCTCGGCAGCGTGACGGTGATCTTCGGCAGCTGTGCCGGACCGGTGCCCTTGCTGTCGAGTGCGACAAGATCGAGCACGTGAAGGCCTGCCGACAGCTCTTGATTGCGTCGGCCAATCGGTCTCGGCGACTTCTCCAAGGTAGCTGGCCCGGCGAGAGCGCTCGACTTGGCAGCTGGGGCAGCGTTCCCGGTACGACACCCGGTCGCTGCTAGCGAGACCACGACGGCGCCGATGGCGCCGACCGCGACGATCGCGTTCCGAATCACCTTTCTGTCCATGTCTTCTCCTCGGTAGACGGGTGAGCCGATCTGTCCCACGTCGGCCACTCCGTGCGGCCGATGCGGACAGGGTCACGCTCACCGGTCAAAGGGCGGTCACGAGCGGTAGGCGGGCGGTAAAACCCCTGCTTGCACCGGCGTTCTGAGTGCGCTAGCTTCGGTTCAAGGTGGCGCTCAACTTCTGCATCCTCGGGCCGCTCGAGGTTCGGGAGAACGGCCGGGAGCTGCCCGCGGGGACTGGCCGTCAACGGGCGCTGCTCGCGCTGCTGCTCGTGCACGCGAACGAACTCGTCGCGTCCGAACAACTGATCGAAGAACTCTGGTCGGGTCGGCCGCCCGCCAGCGCGCACAAGGCGCTTCAGGGGTACGTCTCGCAGCTTCGACGCGCCCTTGGCGGCGACACGATCCTGACGAGAAGCTCGGGTTACGTGCTCGTAGCGACCGAGACCGACGCCGCCGAGTTCGAGCGACTCACCAAGCTCGCAGCCGAGCAAGACGCTCGCGAGGCGATCCGCACCCTCCAGCAGGCGCTGGCGCTGTGGCGCGGGCGCGCGTTCGAGGAGTTCGAGTACGAGGACTGGGCACAGCTCGAGATCGCTCGCTTGGAGGAGCTTCGCCTCGCCGCGACCGAACAGCGGATCGAGGCAGAGCTGGAGCTCGGTCACCACGCTCAGCTCGTGCCGGAGCTGGAGGCGCTTGTCGCGGACTACCCGCTACGTGAGCAGCTGCGCGGGCAGCTGATGGTCGCGCTCTACCGCTCCGGCCGCCACGCGGACGCGCTCGACGTCTACAGACGAGGTCGCCAGGTGCTCCAGGACGAGCTCGGTCTCGAGCCCAGCCCGTTCCTCGCAGAGCTCGAGCGGCAGATCCTCGGCCACGACCCGACGCTCACAACGCCGATACGCCGCAACCTCCTGAGCGGCACCGTCACCTTCCTGTTCACGGACATCGAGGGCTCGACGCGGCTCCTGAAACAGCTCGGCGAGCGCTACGGCGACGTCCTCACCGAGCACCAGCGCACACTCCGGGACGCCGCGGAACGGTGCGAGGGACGCGAGGTCGACAGCCAGGGCGACTCCTTCTTCTTCGCCTTCGGAAGCGCCAAGTCGGCACTCGCAGCGGCCGTCATCGCCCAGCGCGAGCTCGCCGAGCACCGGTGGCCGGACGGCGCACAGGTACGCGTGCGCATGGGCCTCCACACGGGAGAGCCAGCGGTCGGCGACGAGCGCTACGTCGGGCTGGGAGTGCACAGGGCTGCGCGGATCGGCGCGGTCGCCCACGGCGGCCAGGTACTCCTCTCCAACGCCACCCGCGAGCTGGTCGAGGAAGAGGTCGGCGGGGTCACCGTGCGCGAGCTCGGTTCGTACCGGCTCAAGGACATCGACAGACCCGAGCCCCTGTACCAGCTCGACATCGACGGGCTGGAGACCGAGTTCCCGCCGCTCAACGCCGAGCGGTACAAGGAGCCGAGCCCGCTGCGGCGCCGAGGGCTGCTTGTCGGGCTGGTCGCAGTCGCGATCGCCGGGGTCGCGGCCGCCGGGATCGTCCTCACGAGCGCGGGCGGATCAGGGCACAAGGTGCTTCCCAACAGCGTGATCCGGATCGACCCGAAGACACTGAAGGCGACCCAGGTCGCGCAGGTCGGGGACGCTCCGGATATCGTCGTCGCGTCCGGCGGCTACCTCTGGGTCACCAACAACATCCTCCGCGACTCGGTCGGGAACGGCATCAGAAACGCCGGGGACCGCACGCTGACTCGGGTCGACCCGTCGACGGGCAAAGCAGTCGTCGTCGGTGGAGGGCTCGCACCGTGCGGGCTCACCGCCGATCCGTCAGGCGACGTCTGGGTCGCGAACTGCTTTCCCCAGGGATCCGGTCAAGCCTCGAACGTCGTTCGCGTTGATGCGAGAACGCTGAAGTTCAACCAACCGCTTCCCGTTCCCGGCGGGATCGAGTTCTTCCGAGGCATGGCCTACGGCGGCGGCTTCCTCTGGCTCGGCGACTACCGGGAACCCCCCGCCGTCATAGAAGTCGACCCGGTTACCCGAGCGCAACGGAGGATACGAATGCCCAGCCCACTGGGCGCGCTGGCCTGGTCCGGAGGCTACGGTGACCTCTGGGTCACGAGCTTCTCGGACGGCAACCTGACGCGACTGCACATGGCGACCGGGAGGAAAAAGACGATCGATGGCGTCGCCCCCGAACCCGTGTCCCCCATCGTCGACGGGAGCGTCGTTTGGGTCGCAGACTGGTCTTCGCCACAGGTCGTGCGGCTTGCTGTCGTAGGGACACCTCGCCCTCGCTCGATCGCCCTACCGGTGCGCCACCACACCCGGTGCGCCCAGATCTCCTGCGTCTGGCGCGTCGCGGCCGGCGCCGGTGCAATCTGGGCGGCAACGCCGGAGGACTATGCGCTCTGGCGCATCGACCCCAGGACCAACAAGCCGACTCGCATCCCCCTTCCATACCCGCCGACCGGGGTGACCGCAGACGCGAACAACGTCTGGGTCACGGTGAGAGGGCGGTGACGAACGGATCGGCCGGGAGCGGAACCAGGTTTTCACGCGAGCTCGACCTTCAGGGGTTGGAGCCCCGGAGACCGCACACGCGGAGGACATCGAATCCGCACTACGACGGCAATGTGCGCTCGCGGACTTGAGGCAGGTCAACTGGTCGTGAACGCGGTCGGCGATCTTCTCGCGAGATGAATGCACTGGTTACCCCAGCCGCCGCAGACAGCACGGCGGTAGCCGCTGAGCGGCCGAAGTAGTGGGCGGGGCCCCTCGGCCTCGGCACTGGGATGCCCGCCTCGTTAGCGCGTCCTCCGCTTTCTTGGAACTCGAGCGGATTCTTGGAACTCGCCCTCTCTCTCCCCCTCTTCTCTCCCTCGGCGAACGGCCTGCGCTAGGGTCCGACGACGCTGTGCGACTCGAGCTCGGAACGCCTGTTCGCTGCACTGACGACACCTTCGGCGAGCTCGCCGATCTCGTCATCGACCCGACCAGCAAGCGCCTGACGCATCTGGTCGTCAGGCCCCGCCACCAGGAGGAGCAGGCCGCCCGGCTCGTCCCGATCGAGCTCGCGGAGGGCGGTGGCAAGGAGTCGGAGCTCTCGCTCCGCTGCACGGTCGACGAAGTGAACCGGCTCGAGCCCGTGCAGGAGTTCGCCTACCTGCGAGTCGGCGAGTTCCCTCTCGAGGATCCGGACTGGGACGTCGGTGTCCAAGACCTGCTCGCGATGCCCTACTACGAATCTGCCGTCGGGTTCGGTGCCAGCACCAACATCGACCCCGATGTCGGGATGACCTACGACCGCGTCCCGAAGGGCGAGGTGGAGATCCGCCGCTCGAGCACCGTGACCTCGGCGGATGGGCACCACCTGGGCCAGGTGGATGGCTTCCTCATCGGCAGCGAGGAGCAGATCACACACGTCATCCTCGAGCGCGGCCATCTCTGGGGGCGGCGCGAGGTGACGATTCCAATCGGCGCGGCCGCGAAGGTCGAGACCGACGCCGTGACCTTGAGCCTGTCCAAGGACGAGGTCGGCGCGCTCCCTTCAGTTCCGGTGCACCGGTCGCAGGGCTAGGCGCTCTGGGCACGTCCGATCGGCTCCTGGGAGGCGCGCCGCTTGACCTAGGCGATCAGCCCGGGCGGTTCAAGGAGACGTTCCAAGGCTCGCGATTCCGCTCGGCGAAGCGTTACCGGTCTTTGCTCGGAGAGCGCGCGCGTGAGGATCACGGCAAGGTCGTTGAGAGTCGAAGACGAACCGGCGCTTGCCAGCGCCCTCGCTCGCAGCTCGCCGACGACGGCTTCGTCGAGGGCGAGCTTTCGCCCGTTCAGGTCGAACTCGATCATGGCCGCAGAACTCTGACGCGACTTTACTCGTCTGAGGTTCTGAAATTGACGCCCTGGTGCGATCTATGACAAGGTCGGACCGCTCCGCGATAGACGGCGAGCGGAAGGAGCATCCTGATGGCGATCGCGGTTGAGGTGACATTTCACGGTCAGGGCGCAACACTCGAGAACTACCTGAAGAGCATCGCGGAGATGGGTGCCACTCCTGGCGGACCCCATCCAGATCCGGGTTGCCTGTTCCACTGGGTAACCGAGATCGGCGGCGGGCTCCGCGTCACCGACGTCTGGACGACGCAGGAGCAGTTCCAGAAGTTCGCGGCGGAAAAGATCGGCCCCGTCAGCGAGCAGGTTGGCATGCCCAAGCCACAGGTCAAGTTCATCGACGTTGCCAACTTCTTGACCGCCGGGAGCTAGTCGAGCCGCGGACCGGCGTTCGTCATGCCCGGAGAGCCGACCGCTCTAACAAGGCTCCCGCCGCCGCATTCCTCGCACGTGTTTTCCTCTACGCCCTCGCCGACTACTCTCTCGGGCATCACACGATCGAGACCTTCCTGACGCGCGAGGAGGCGCAGGCTGCGCTCGACACTGTGCTCGCGGACGAGCCGGGGTGGGCCGGCCCGATCGGAGTCGTCGAGCTCGAGTTGGAGGCGCTGAGAACTAGGCCGCTCGGCGAGAAAACCGGCTGGCGGGGCAAAATTCTGCGCGAGGGCGCGTCACACCCCGCGCCAGAATCGCGCGAAATTCACTCGGGAAACGCTCGCGAGGCTCCGCTGGTCGGCTGAAGGCTCTCGGCCTGCCCAGCTTACGGTAGAGAATCGTCGATCGACGTTACGAAATGCTCGCAGCGGTGACATATTTCCCGTTGCGGCAGGGGCTAACTGCGGCAAGGCAGTACGCGCGCCGTTGGGGGGACTGACGGTGCGCGAATGCCTCAGGGCCCCCTGCCGCATCCGGGGACTTATGAGTGGGTCGCTCTTGCGCGACTGTGAGTGAGGCTCGGGTCAGAGGTTCTGGCTTCGGTACCTAGCGGAGCGTCAAGGCGACGATGCGACCCCGGCCTTTGAGGTTGACCGCCCAGGCCACACGCCTTCCCTCGATCGAGAGGCCGATCGGTACAGCTTTGGCACGCCAGAGGAGCACCGGATGTCCGGCGCGAATCGTGTAGATCGCCCTGCCGACACGGTAGACAAGCCCGCCCGTTCCGAGCGCCAGATCTGCGGCGGTCGAAGGAACGACTGTGGTTGCGACGAGTGCGCCGCTCGTGGCGTTGTAGCGCTCGATCGCTTGCGTGCCGTCGTGCCGCCGCATGAGTACCGCCATCTGTGGCCAGGCGAGCGCGACAGCCTTGACGGTGCCGACGGGACGCACGCTCGAGAGCAGACGGCCGGCGAGGCCAAACACCTGAACGGGCCCGTTCTCGGCAATGACCGGCAGTAACGGTAAGCCTCCGGCCCACGGCAGCGGTGCCGCCGGCACGATCGTGATCCGTCCTCGCGAGACCGCAAGCATGGCGGGAGGGGCGACGTTGGAGATATTGACGGATGTCTTCCGGCTGATCACGCGCGTGACTCCGCCGCCGTCGACTTGGAACAGTGCGCACGGCTCCCCTGGACAGACCTCATCCGCCTGTCCGAAGACGAGCGTCGGTCCGTCTCCCGCGAGGCCCCCCAGGTAGGTGCCCTGAAAACTGTCGTTGCTGTACGAGAAGACAGCGACGATTGCTGCTCGTCGCTCCCCTCGCTTCGGGTGGTAGCCGAGCGCGCCCGTCTTGATGACGGTCTCGCGGCTAGCCCCGCCGTCATAGCCGGGCCAGAGCGCCCGCACTCCGGCGAGCGCCAACTGTGGTGGTGCCACCCGGCCGCCGCCGGTCACGTCTGTTTCGAGCCAGCCGACGACTGCGCGACTCGGCTTTGACAGGCGCGCCACGTGAACCGCGTGCCCCGAGTCAATCCAGCCGAGCGAGTCTGCGTCTTGTACGAACACCTCGATTCCGGCATTTGTGCTGACCAGCGTGCGCAGCTTCCCGGTCTCAGCTCTCGTCGCGGGAGCGGTGCCTGCACCGGCAGACAGACTGAGCAGGAGCGCCAGCGTGGCTGCGCTGAGGAGGACCAACGTCGACAACCGCCTCACAGGTGGCCTCTCGAGATGGCCGTGAGCACGCGTGCCGTAGAGAGGAAAACCAGCGTTCCAGACGGGTGGTGTCCGCCATACGCCTTGTAGCTGTTGACGGCGTAGACGAGACCGAGCGGCCCGACGCAGGCATCGTTCCAGGCCGAACGACGACGCGACATCAGGGTAATGCTTCTCCCCGTCTTCAGATCGAGGATGCGCAGGTTCCGGCTCCAGTAGCGGGGATCAGCCGAGAAGAGCGCGATTCGTCCGTAGGCCTGCAGGTGCCCCACCTGCAGGTACGCAGCTCGAGTCTTAATCGGCCAGCTGTGCTCGAGCGCCCCGGTTCGGGAGTCGTACACCTCGAGCGTCTTCGTCTTGGTCAGTACGACCAAGCGACCGCCGCCCAGCGCGATCTCGTTCGCTGAGCTGGGCGTGATCTGTTTCAGCAGTTGACCCGCTGACGAGTAGATGCCGACGCTTCCGTCCGGCCGGAGGACGGCCACACGACCCGCATTGGCCGACCGCGAAACGATCGCTTCCACACCGGAGGCGATCACGTGAAGCCGCCCGCCTTTGGCGCTGATCACGCTCAAACGAGCGTTCGCGATCGTTTCGAAGGTGGGGCCGCCAGGGTTCGGCTTTGTCGTCCATCGGCTGACGGCGAGCAGCTTGCCGGAGCCGACCAGCCCGGTGATCCAGTCACCCCTCCAGCGCTGAACGTCGTCCAGTCCGAACTCGTGGATCCGGTAGGCGTGCGCGAGCTTCTTCGTACCCACTCCGCTCGAAGAGGCGGTGTAGAGATCTTCGAACGTCTCCTCCGAGTTGCCGGCCGCGCTTCGCGTAATCCAGGCGACCCGCGTCCCGGCGATCGCGACCTCCTGAACGAGGGGGTTGTCGCTGCTCGAATGGCCCCGCACCCGCGAGCTCGCGTTCGAGCGGATGTTCCAGACGAACACGCCATTGCCCTGGGTGCTGTAGACCACACGCGGGCCGTCCATCGCCAGGGCCACGATCGGCCCACTCGCGTGCTTGAGCTTCCGCGTTGGCAGGCTGGTCGCGGTAGCCGAGACCGCGAGCACCAATAGCACCGGTACCCCGAGGGGCAGTGCAAGCATCCAGAGCCGTTTCATCACTCTCACCTCGATGGAATGTTCGCTCCGCGGGGAGCCAGCGGCATCGGGGGCGCTGCTGATTCAAGGCGCCGTCAGTTACGTAGTCCATCCGGGTCAGCCCTCCGTGCGCTCGGTTGGGGAGCTCCCGGGCACGCGCACGAGCGTCAGCGTCCTGACGAGAACGGGTTCGCGCTGGGTCAGCCTGCGAGAAGGTCGCCGCGGTGCGCGAGCGCGACGGCCTCGAGGCGCGAGTGGACGCGGAGCGTCCGGAAGATGGCGCCAATGTGGTTCCGGACCGTCGCGACGCTGACGTGCAACTCGCTCGCAATCTGATCGGTCGAGTGGCCGTGCTCCAGCAGGCGCAGGACCTCGCCCTGACGGCGGCGTCAGGCTCGGATGCGGCGGGGACGGAGGTTCGCTCCTGTCCACCTCTTTGACCTGGCCGAAGACCCCGATCACGTGGCCGCCGCGCTCAAGCGGCACGCCGCTCACCTCCATCGTGAGGCGCTCTCCGTCGGCCCCCAAGAAGACGCCCCGATTGTCCGAGCCCCCAGGCGGCCCGGTGAGATTGCGGGTGAAGATCTCGCGCCCGCGGCGTCTCTCCTCCGGCGCTAGGACCGAGGTCATCTGCCGTCCCCGCACGTCGCCCACGATCCGCTCCGCGGCGGGATTGATCCAGCGGATGATGCCGTTGCGATCGATCACGTAGGCGGGAACGCGGACGCGCTCAAGGGCGCCCTCCACATCGCCGCCGAGCTCCTTGAGACCCGCCATCGGGCAGAGTGTGCGCTCCCAGGCCGTAGGCGTCAAAGCCGAGCGCGGCGGTGATGGCCGCGGCTTGCCTCTTGCTCTCGACAGCCCAGGCCACAGGAGGTAGCCCAGACGCTTCGGGGCATGGCCGAGAGAGCGGCTAGAGACGGCGCCCGGATCGCGGCGTAGCGTGAGCGCGTGCGCGTGATCCTGTCTAAGACCCGGCGCCGAGTCTCCGGGCGGTGGCCGGAGGAACGACTAGTCGAGGATCGTCCAGGGGTCGCTCTCGGGGTAGTGACCCTCGCCGGGCCAGGGCGAGAGGATCAGGATGATCTGGGCGCCGTGCTCGCTTCCGACGCTGTGCCGCTCACCCGGCTCAAACGTGACCAGCCTGCCGGGTCCAGCCTCGACGACATCACCAGTTGCGGGTCGTGTCCTCGCGCCGAGTTCGCATGGGCAAGCGTTCTGGGATGTTCCTTGAGGCAAGCGGCAGTCAGTGAGTGTCGATCGCGCTGTGGTCCGGTTACGGTGGCATGAGCGCGACGCCTCTTTGCTCGAAACTGAGCCTCACTGGAGCCTAGAGTTGGGCGTCGGTACCTCAGGCACTCGGTCGTGCGCTGGCGCGACGGGGGCCGCAGCTCGACTGGAAGCCGGTCACGATCACGAACTGGCAACCGGCGGAGCGGAAGTACTGGTTCCAGCCTTCCGGGCTCCGTAGTTCGCCGAAGGCGAATCCGGCTCAAACCGGATTCCGGCTGGCCGGGCCGGATCGATGATCTCGGGCACCAGTCCGACAAGGAGGACCGAGTCATGCTCGAGACACTCACGATCACGGACAACCGGACGGGACGCTCCTTCGAGACGCAGATCGAGGACGGAGCGATCCGGGCGACGGCACTGAGGGAGGCGAAGCTCACGGAGGAGGACTTCGGCCTCATGAGCTACGACCCGGCGTTCCTGAACACCGCCTCGGTGCGGAGCGCGATCACGTTCATCGACGGCGACCGCGGGATCCTCCGCTACCGCGGCTACCCGATCGAGCAGCTGGCCGAGCGGAGCACGTACCTCGAGACGGCCTACCTGCTCCTCTTCGGCGAGCTGCCGACGAACGCGGAGCTCGCCCGCTGGTCGGACGAGATCACCCACCACACGTTCCTGCACGAGAACGTCAAGACCCTGATGGAGGGCTTTCGCTACGACGCCCACCCGATGGGGATGCTCGTGAGCGTCCTGGCGGCGCTCTCGACCTTCTACCCGGAGGCCTCGCAGGTCGACGACCCGGAGCTGCGCATGCGACAGGTCGTGCGACTGATCGCAAAGGTGCCGACCATCGCGGCCTGGTCGTACCGGCACAGCCGCGGACTGCCGTACATCTACCCGGACAACGAGCTCGGCTTCACGACGAACTTCCTCTCGATGATGTACCGGATGGCGGAGCCGCGCTACCACGCCGAGCCGGCGCTGGAGCATGCGCTCGAGGTCCTGTTCATCCTCCATGCTGACCACGAGCAGAACTGCTCGGCCAACGCGATGCGGTCGATCGGCTCGAGCAAGGTCGATCCCTACAGCGCGATGGCTGGGGCGGCGGCGGCGCTCTACGGCCCGCTCCACGGCGGCGCGAACGAGGCCGTGCTGCGGATGCTCGCCGAGATCGGCGAGGTCGGGCGGATCCCCGAGTTCATCGAGGAGGTCAAGGCGGGACACGGCCGCCTGATGGGCTTCGGCCATCGGATCTACAAGAACTACGACCCGAGGGCGAAGATCATCAAGCAGGTCGCGGACGAGGTTTTCGAGGTGACCGGCCGCAACCCGCTGCTCGACATCGCGCTCGAGCTCGAGAAGATCGCGCTCGAAGACGAGTACTTCGTCAGCCGGAAGCTCTACCCGAACGTCGACTTCTACTCGGGGATCATCTACCAGGCGCTCGGACTGCCCGTTGCGATGTTCCCGGTGATGTTCGCGATCCCGCGAACCGCCGGCTGGCTCGCCCAGTGGCTCGAAGGGATTCAGGATCCGGAGCAGAAGATCGCCCGCCCGCGCCAGCTCTACATTGGCCCGGACGAGCGGCCGTTCGTGCCGATCGACGAGCGGAAGTCGCTCGTGCCGGCGCCGGACGTCCTGAGCGAGCGGACGGAGGTGCATCCAGACTGACGCGGTGAAGCCACAAAGTCCGCCGAAGTCACGCACAGTCAGGATCGAGGGCGGGTGCGGGTGCTCGGTAATCAGCTCGCCGACCGGGCCCTCGCCGGCGTCCGTCAGCGAGCCAGCGAGCTACTAGCTGCGTCAGACTCCGAGCCCAGATCCACTGAGCAGGCGAAACAGCTCAGCGTGTGGAACAAGAGCGCGTACATCAAACGGCTCTATTGCGCGTTCCTGTCGCTTTCTTGGAACTCCGCCGACTTCTTGGAACTCGCCCTCTCTCCCTCGGAGAGTTCCACGTTCAGTTCTAAAAAGTGACTTTAGTCGAAGAGAAGGCCTGGGTTCTGAGTCGCAGCACCCGGCGAAAAGCGAGAGGTCGCACGCAAACGTCGCGATCTCGAGGCCGCGGGCCTTCGACATCGAGGTGTCGATCGCCGGTTCTTGGGAAGTTCTCGCAAGCGCTTTCAAGGTAAACGCCCGCACGTTCTCTGATCCCCGCTCGCGGCAGCGATGCTGCCTTGCGCAATGAAGCCCCGCGGGGCAACGACCGTCAGGTCCTTTCTCGTTACGGCTCAAAGGTTACGTCGAGTGTCCGCCGGAGCCCCCGACGCGTCATGGGTACTGAGGAAGTATCGTGCCGGGCTTCTGCGGATTATGGAGCCGGAGCGACCTCGGCACCCCCCGCGAGGGGCTCGTTCCGTAGCCGCAGCAGGAACGAGCCACGCTCCGGCTCCATCTGCGTCTAGAGGCTTTCGGAGCACGATCGTGGGTGCTCCTGGGGGTGTATAAGTAATCGAGCCGAGCGGAGGAATCGAGGGGGCACTCGCTGTGGTCGCTCGGCTCATCTAGCCGAAATATCTCGCGGGCCTGAAGCCGAGGCGAAGCCTGAACCTACGCCAGCCGCGTAAGGAGCGAGACCGCAGCCCAGATGGCGAGGCCGAACAGAGCCAACGCCACGCCTTCCGCCACCAAAGACTGCCCTTCCTCGCGTTCGCCCAACGAACTGGCGATGACCGCAAGCGAGGTGAACAGCTTCATCTGATTCACCTCCCTCCGCAGTTCGCAGCATGGAAAGAGAGTTCGCCGCATACACAAGCGTCATCGTCGAGACGCGTCGAAAGGTCCATCCCTCGGGCTGTGGTTATCCGTCAGTTGGCGAACGCTCGCTCTGCCCTATGACCGAGAGAGCAACTAGTCGAGGATCGTCCAGGGGTCGCTCTCGGGGTAGTGGCCCTCGCCGGGCCAGGGCGAGAGGATCAGGATGATCTGGGCGCCGTGCTCGCTTCTGACGCTGTGTCGCTCGCCCGCCTCGAACGTGACCAGCGTTCCAGGTCCAGCCTCGACGACAGCACCACCCGCCTCGATCCTTGTGTCGCCCGTTACGACCGTCAGCCATGCGCGTTCGCGCACCTGATGGTCGCCGAGCGCCTGACCGGGTGCGAGGCGGATGACGATCGCCCGTGCCCCGTCGACCGTCTCCAGAACGGCCGGCGAACGGGTTCCCTCCGGTGCCTCGATCTGCGTCAGGTCCCAAGCCTGCACCGCGGCGATCCTACAAAGAGCCGACCAGCCCCAGCGGTGAGCTCGCGGCCTGGAAGCTGCGCTCGCCGCACGCCCGCCCCGGCGACCTCGTGATCGTGACCGCAGACGGCCTCCGGGTGTAGGAGCCCAACCTACGCCGCGCGCTCGACGCCGCCAAAGAGACGGCGGGCCTGGACCGAATCTAGCTAACCGTCAGATTTGTTTGTGCCTGGCCGAGTAGTACACCGCGAGGGCCGCATGGACTTGCGCCTTGACGTGGGACGATAGCCACCAGCTCTTGAGCAGTCGCTCAGCCTCATTCGCATGGTGCTCCGCACGTTGCACATCTGTTTGCGGAGGAACCGCCATCTGACACCTCCTTCCAGATGCCCAAGGCTCGCAGACTGCATCTCGGTTAGTCAGCCTTGCGCGTGGTTGGTGTCGCCTCGTGACGTTGGGCGGGACTGAGAACGCATCATCCGCTCTCTCTCGCTCGGAGAGCTACCCGCAGCGTTTCTTCCCCCGGTTCCCGAAGAAGGGCTCCTCCGTCTCGAGCCCGTTGGAGCAATCACCGCAGAGACTGACCGCTGCCTTCGCACGGTGGATCAGGTCCGCGAACACGTTCGTCGGAAGGTCGACGGCGCCGAGGTCCAACAGGAACTTTCCGGTCAACGCCTCCTGAGCCGGCTCCCCGTGCTGGGAGAACGTGTGCATCGGCGCCTGGATGAGCCGCAGACGGCGGATATCGGCGAGCGCCAGGGCAACGGTGTGGCGCTGGGCCTTATCGAGCTTGCACGGCTTCGAGTTTCTTGGCGTGCTGGCAGTCGCGATCGCCGCACGATGCCCGTCGCTCTTGCCGCAGCCGGCCGCTACCAACCCGAGCACGGCGACGGCCAGCGCGAGAGCCAGCGCCGCCGACGGCGGGTTACCCGCAGCCCGCAAGGGGAAGCGCGACATCGTGACCGAGCTTAGCCGCAGCCCGCTGCCACTCGTCGCGGAGCCTCGCTGCGCGGCCACGCCTCTCCGGCGGCGTACCCTTGAGCGCCGTGAGCATGTTCTTCCACTCCGCCGCGGAGCTCCCGGAACGTCCGGCCGACCCCGCCAAGCGGCGCTCTAACCTCCGCCGGATCGGGCGCCTGTTCGCGCCGTACAAACTGCGCCTGAGCGCGGTACTCCTGCTCATCGTCGTTTCGGCGGCCCTCGGCGTGCTGCCGGCCTTCCTGCTCAAGCGCGTGCTCGAGGCGATCGCGGTGAACGACACGCGCGCACTCTCGGTGAACGCCGCCGGGATGATCGCGATCGCTGTCGTGACCGGAGTCCTCGGCGTGATCCAGACGCTGTACTCGAACCAGGTCGGCCAGCGTGTGATGCACGACCTGCGCGCGGCCGTCTTCCGGCACCTGCAGCGTCTTTCGCTCGCGTTCTTCACGCGGACGCGAACGGGCGAGGTGCAGTCGCGCATCTCGAACGACATCGGCGGCGTCCAGAACGTCGTCACGAACACGGCCACCTCGATCGCCTCGAACGTGACGACGGTCGTCGCGACGATGGTCGGCATGCTGGTGCTGAGCTGGCAGCTGGCGCTGTTCGCATTCGCGCTGATCCCGCTGTTTGCTCTGCTGACCCGGCGAGTCGGGAACGAGCGTCGCCGGATCGCGAAGACGACGCAGGAGACGCTCGCCGACATCTCGAGCGCCGTGCAGGAGTCGCTGTCGGTTTCCGGCATCTTGCTCGGCAAGACCATGGGCCGCGGCGACGAGCTCGCCGACCGCTTCGAGGAGGACTCGCGCCGACTCGCAGACCTCGAGGTGCGCCAGCGGATGGCCGGCCGCTGGGTGATGGCCTCGATCCAGACGAGCTTCGCGATCATGCCGGCCGCCGTCTACTGGGTCGGCGGCCTCCTGCTGGCGAACGGATCGCACGCGATTTCGATCCCCGTGCTCGTCGCGTTCACGACCCTGCAGACGCGCCTCTTCTTCCCGGTCGGCTCGTTGCTCGGCGTCAGCCTCGACGTGCAGACCTCGCTCGCGCTCTTCGACCGGATCTTCGAGTACCTCGACGAGCCGGTCGACATCGAGGAGAAGCCGGACGCGATCCGCGTCGGTCGCGCCGGTGACGTCGTCTTCGATCATGTCTGGTTCCGCTATGACGACGAATGGACCCTACGAGACGTTTCGTTCACCGTGCCGGCCGGCACCACGACCGCGATCGTCGGCGAGACGGGCGCAGGCAAGACCACGCTCGGTTACCTCGCAGCGCGCCTGTACGAGGTTGGCCGCGGCCGCGTCACGGTCGGCAGCGTCGACGTCCGCGATCTCAGCTTCCAGGCACTGACCGACCTCATCGGCGTCGTCTCGCAGGAGACGTATCTGTTCCACGCTTCCGTGCGCGACAACCTGCGCTTCGCGAAGCCTGACGCGAGCGACGAGGAGCTCAAAGGGGCCGCCGAAGCGGCGCGCATTCACGACATGATCGCAGCGCTCCCCGAGGGCTACGACACCGTCGTCGGCGAGCGCGGCTACCGCTTTTCGGGCGGCGAGAAGCAGCGAATAGCAATTGCGCGGACGATTCTGCGCAATCCGCCGATTCTCGTGCTGGACGAGGCCACCAGCGCGCTGGACACCGCGACAGAGCGGCTCGTGCAGGAGGCGCTCGATCAACTCGCCGCGGGGCGGACGACGATCACCATCGCGCACCGTCTATCGACGATTCGCCATGCCGAGCAGATTGTGGTGCTCGACCAGGGCGAGATCGTCGAGTCCGGTCGCCACGAAGAGCTGATGCGCGTCGCCGGCCGCTATGCGGCGCTCGTCGCCCGCGACGAAGAGATGCCCGGGGAGCCGGCGCTGCAGGAGCTGGCTGGCGCGAGCTGAGCGGTTACGAAGTGCAGGGGCGGAGGAGACAGCAAGCCCTCGACGAACCCCGGGCCGAGCAGGCCGCGACCGCGACTGGGCGCGTGCCGGGTCGCGTTCACTCGAACCGGGAGGCTCGGACAATGTTGAGAGGTATCGCTGCATATGCGCGACGCCATCACCTCGCGCTGCTCGCGCTCTTCCTTGCGCTCGGCGGCACGTCGTTCGCGGCCGGCAACGCGCTCTTGCCGAAGAACAGCGTCGGCACAGCGCAGTTGCGCAACGCGGCGGTGACGAAGCAGAAGATCGCGAAGAACACGATCAAGTCACTCAAAGGCAACCGCGGGCCGCAGGGGCTCCCGGGCCCGAAGGGTGACGCTGGCCCGAGTGACGCCTACGAAGGGACACAATCCGGCGGCTTCGTCCAGATCGGCTCGAATGCCAACGCGGTGCTCGCGAGCGTCAACGTGCCCGTCGGCGCGTACGTCGTCCAGGGCAGCGCCTGGATCTACACGGTGACTATCAACGGGAGCACCGATCAGGCGCTCTGCACGGCCTACAGCGCCGACAACCACGGGGTAAATGGCCGCTCGCAGTTCACCGTTTCCCCGGCCGGCCAGTTCACGAACGAGAGCCACCACGAGTTCTTTGGAACGCTGAGGGTCTCCACGGCAGGCCCGGTGACGTTGCATTGCTCCGCCTTCCCGGTCAGCATGGTCGACCCAGCTGACACCGTTCAGGCTGCCTTCGGCGATGTTGTGCTCATCCGCGTCGGCTCCCTGACCACGAACCCCTAAAGTAGGAAGCTGACGCTCAGGCAGGCATCACAAAAACCCCGCTCAGGCGGGGTTTTCCTTTGTTTCAGGTCCGAACGGCCCACAGATCGACGATTCGATCGCGTCCGGACCTAAGCGCCAGCACGAGGGATCGTTTCGGCGTCGAATCGGGACGATGAGTCACTGCAACTGAGGACTAGGTGGCGCGGCCACGCCAATGACCCTTCGGAGGATTCTTCGGCGTGACCAGACACATCGCCCCCAAGATCGATCGGCTTGCACCCTCGCCTTGTCTCGTGAGAAATGCGCGCGCTCGCGTGTGCGCCTGGAAGTGGGGGAGGTGAATCACATGCTGAAGCTCTTCACCTTCGCGCAGGTCGCCGCCGACTCGTTGCGCCGGCGCGAGGAGGGACAGACGATGGCGGAGTACGGAGTTGTGCTCGCAGTCATCACCCTGGCCGTGATCGGAGCGATCACGCTTCTCTCCGACAACGTCCGCAACGCGCTCGAGAGCGTCGCCAACGTTCTGCCCTAGAGGGCACGCCACCTCGCCGGGGTGCAGCTCCTGCCCGCCAGTCGGGCGGAGCCCCCGGCGGGGTGCACCTATCAGTCAGTCACCGATGCTCAGGCCGAGCTTGCCCTGCGTGTGGCTGGTCGCCAGTGCTTGCAGCGCGTCGCCTGCCCGCGCGAGCTCGTAGCTCTCCTGGAGGTGGACACGGAGGGCTCCGCTGTCGAGGAGCTCGGCGAGGCGGGCCAGGTTCTCGGGCGTCGCCTCGGCCATCAGGTTGAAGCGCCGCGGTTCTTCGCCGGCCGCACCGAGCGGCGAGGCGAGTCGTCCGCCCTTCTTCAACAGCGAATCGTCCGGCGTGTAGGAGACGAGATCGAGAATCGCGTCGACACCATCGGCGTGTCCCTCGCGCAGGGCCGCGTCGAGGTCGGCGTTGCGATCGAGGAGCTCGGCGGCGCCGAGGTCGCGTAGATACCCCTCGTCTTCGGGCAGCGCGGGAGCGATCACGTGCGCGCCCGCGCCGGCGGCGAGCTGAACGAAGAGGCTGCCGACACCGCCGGCCGCTCCGATCACCAGCACGGTCTCGTCTCGGTCAAGCGCGAGGGCGTCGTGCGCGGCGAGGGCGGTGAGCCCCGCGAGCGGCGCGGCACCGGCGCTCTGCAGGTCAATGCGGCGCGGCGCGGCGGAGACGAGGTTGTCCTCGGGGACAGCGATGAGCTCGGTCCAGCTGCCGTCGTGGACGTTCGGGTTGGTGAGGGGGAGGAAGCCGTAGACCTCGTCGCCGATCTGGTGGCGGTTGACGCCGCTGCCGACCTGCTCGACGACGCCGGCGAAGTCCCGGCCGAGCGTCACCGGAAAGTCGTGCTCGGCCATCTCCTTGAGCATCCCGCGCGCGACCGCCGCATCGGCAGGATTGACCGACGAGGCCCGCACACGGACGAGCAACCCGCCGGCCAAGGGCGCCGGCTCCGCAAGGTCGTCGCGCAGGTGTGGCGGCGAGTCGAAGCTGTCGAGGACGAAGGCTCTCACCACCGAGGATCCTACACAAAACGGAGTCAACGCTCCGGTTATGGTTAGACTGGCGAGATGGGCGAGAAGACCTTGCGTCGCGACGCGAAGCGCAACCGCGAGCGGATCGTCTCGAGCGCGCGGACGCTCTTTGCGCGGGACGGCGTCGAGACGTCGGTCGATGAGATCACCCGGGAGGCGGGCGTCGGCATGGGGACGCTCTACCGCCACTTCTCGACCAAGGAGGAGCTGATCGACGCCGTGCTCGAGGACGCCTTCGAGGAGCTCGTCCAGCTGGCCGAGCAGGCCGCCTCCGAGGATGACGCCTGGGACGGCCTCACCGGCTTTCTCGAGCAGGCCCTCGCCCTGCACGCATCCAACCGCGGCCTGAAAGACGTGCTCGCGACGCACGAGCAGGGCCGTCAGCGCGCGCAGGCGATGCGCGAGCGGATCCGGCCTCTGCTGCGCGCGATGGTCGAGCGAGCGCAGACACAGGGCGCTCTCCGGCAAGATCTCACCGCCGAGGATCTGCCGCTCGTGTTCTGGACAGGCAGTCGCGTGATCGAGACGACCGGGGCCGTCGCGCCCGACCACTGGCGCCGCTATCTGGGTCTCCTGCTCGACGGGATGCGGGCCGAATCGGCGACGCCGCTCCCCGCGCCGGCGCTGACCCGGGCGCAGCTCGCGCAGGCCGCTAGGCGGCGAGACGGGTGAACGCGCCTCCTGACGGGCGGCTGACAGGGCGAGCGCTGTGGACCGTCTTTGGAGCGCTGATGCTCGGCATGTTCCTGGCGGCGCTCGACCAGACGATCGTCTCGACCGCTCTGCCGACGATCGTCGGCGACCTGGGCGGCCTCAACCACATCTCCTGGGTCGTCACCTCCTACCTGCTCGCGGCGACGATCTCGACACCGCTCTACGGCAAGCTCGGCGACATGCGCGGGCGCAAGCCTGTCTTCCTGGCGGCGATCCTGATCTTCCTCGCCGGGTCGATGCTCGCGGGGCTCTCCCAGACGATGGGCCAGCTGATCGGCTTCCGCGCCCTGCAGGGGATCGGCGCCGGTGGGCTGATGGTCGGCGCGCAGGCGATCATCGGCGACATCGTCCCGCCCAGGGAGCGGGGCCGCTACATGGGGCTGATCGGCGCCGTCTTCGCGGTCGCCTCGGTGGCCGGGCCGTTGCTCGGCGGCTTCATCGTCGACAACCTCTCCTGGCGCTGGGTCTTCTACGTCAACCTGCCCGTCGGGATCGTCGCCGTCGCGATCGTCGCGCTGAAGCTGCGTTTGCCTTCGAGGCGCACCCAGCACCGCATCGACTACCTCGGGGCGGCGCTCCTCGGCGGAGGCGTCGCGGCGCTGATCCTGCTCACGACCTGGGGCGGCAACCAGTACGCGTGGGGCTCGCGGACGATCCTCGGCCTCGGAATCCTGGGCGTCCTGCTCCTCGCTGCATTCGTCTGGCAGGAGGGTCGGGCAGCCGAGCCGATCATTCCGCTGACGCTGTTCCGCTCTCGCGTGTTCAACGTCGCGAGCGCGATGGGCTTCACGATCGGGATGGCGATGTTCGGGGCGATCGTCTTCATCCCGCTCTACCTCCAGCTCGTATACGGCGCGAGCCCGACCGCCTCGGGTCTGCGGATGCTGCCGCTGATGGCCGGGCTGCTGGTGGCGGCCGTCGCGTCGGGCCGGGCGATCAGCCGCATCGGCCGCTACAAGCCGTTCCCGATCGTGGGGACGGCCGTCCTCGTCGGCGGGATGTTCCTGCTCTCGCTGCTGGGCGTCGGAACCGCGCCGTTGCTCGCATCTGCCTACATGCTCGTCGTGGGCGTGGGGATCGGGCTGGTCATGCAGGTGCTCGTGCTCGTCGTCCAGAACGACGCCCGGCCCGAGGACATGGGCGTCGCAACCTCGACCGCGACCTTCTTTCGCTCGGTTGGCGGCTCGTTCGGGGTCGCGGCCTTCGGCGCCATCTTCGCCTCCCGGCTCACGGCCCAGCTCGAGAAGTTCCCGCCGAGCGTGACCAAGCAGCTCTCCGGTGGGATCCATCTCAACCCGGAGCAGGTGAAGCACCTGCCGCCGGCGGTGCACGATGTCTTCCTGCAGGCGTTCGCCCACTCGCTCCACGGCGTCTTCCTCTGGGGGATGGCGATGGCGGTCATTCCGTTCGGCCTCTCCTGGCTGCTCAAGGAAGTCCCGCTCCGCACCACGCTCACGGAGCCCGCTGAGCTTGGCGGCGAGACGGCCGCAACGCCCGAGCAAGACGAGATCGGCCCGAAGGCCGTCCCAACCGCATAAACAAGCCGCGCGAATCGCTCCGGTGAGGGATGCGGCCGTTCAGGCGGAAACGCCGATGAAACCTGCACTGAACAGGGCGGTGCGGCTCCGCCATCCGACGCAACGGAGGGATCCCGGCGTGGAGCCAAAACGACCGTCCTCACTTCACAACCGACCAGTCGCCCCTCCCCGAAGATACGAAGGGAGGTGAACTCGTGCTCAAGCTTTACGCTTTCCTGCAGGCGTCCGTCGCAGACGCGACCGACGCCCTTCATCGCCGCGAGGACGGGCAGACGATGGCCGAGTACGGCGTCGTCCTTGCCGTCATCACGATCGCGGTAATCGGAGCAATCACGCTCCTTTCTGACAACGTGAGAAACGCAATCGAGAGCGTCGCTAACGTCCTTCCGTGATGTTTCGCGACATTTATTCGAATCTGACAGCCCGCGAACAACGGGCACTTCGCTGGAGCGCGGCCGCCACGGCGGTCGCGCTCTGGCTTTCCGTCGCGTGGGCCGATCTCTGGCTCCTGCTGGCGGTCCCGCTCTTTGGGGTCGCCTTCCTCGTCTACCGCGCCCGCCACCAGGACGAGCCAGACGAGGACGATCTCGACCTTCTCTAGTTCCGGCCTCTCGACGCTACGATGGCCGCTCGCGGCGCCGTGGCCGAGAGGTTAGGCAGGGGCCTGCAAAGCCCCGTACAGCGGTTCGAATCCGCTCGGCGCCTCCTTGCTAGCGCCCGCCGTGGCGGATGACCGCGACTCCGCCCAGGCACAACACGCCGCCGACTAGCGCAAGCGCTGGTGGCGTCTCGGACAGGATCAGCCAGCCGAGCAGGACCGACAGAGGCGGCACCAGATACGTCGTCGCTCCGAGCGTGCCCGCGCTCGTGCGCGCGAGGGCGAAGGCCCAGGTTGTGAACCCGATCGCGGTCGGAAACACCCCGAGGTAGACCGTCCAGGCGATCGCTCCGGCGCTCGCGTCGCCGAGCTCCCGGATGAGCTGCCACGCGAATGGCAGGCACGCGGCGGCGGCGATCAGGCAGCAGAACAGCGTCGTCTGGAGCGCGGTCAGTCGCCCGATGACCGACTTCTGCAGGATCACGGCGACCGCGTACGAGCAGGCGGCTGCGACGCAGAGGACGACACCGGCGGTCGTCGAGCCTCCGCTCGAGGTGGCGACGCCGATCACCACGACTCCGGCGAAGGCGATTCCGCAGCCGGCGAGCAGCCTCCGCGGGAAGCCCTCGCGCAGGACGAGGCCGGCGAGGATCGCGACCAGGATCGGGCCGACGCCGATCAGCATCGCGGCGGTGCCGGCGTCGACGCGTCGCTCGCCCGCGTTCAGCGCGATCATGTAGCCGGCGAACCAGAGCAGGCTCGTCGCGACGAGCGCCGGGGCCACCGCGCGAAGGGCCGCTCGCCTGGGCGCGAGCTCGCCGCGCATCGCCGCGATCACGAGGAGCACGAGCCCGGCTACGAGCAGGCGCCCGAGCGCGAGCGCCCCGGGGGAGAGGCTCCTTCCGGCCGAGCGGATGCCGACGAAGGCCGAGGCCCAGAGGAACACGGTCACGAGCGCCGCGACGAGCGCGGGGGTCGCCACCCGTCGCAGCCGGCCTGCGTGAGGCGCGGCGAGGCTCTCGCTTACGTCCATCCAGCCACTCGTAACGAACAACGCCGCCCGAGCTTCCGTCGTGAGATCAGTCGGAGAGCTCGTCGAGCAGCATGTGCACCTCGCCGACGCGCTCGAAGCCGAGACGCTCGAGGATCGGGCGCGACATGGAACCGCCTTGGGTAACCAGCGCCGGCGTCCCGAGCGCGAGCGCGTCGTCCCAGCGGGCGCGTAGGAGAGCGCGGTACGCGCCCCGCCCTCGCGCCTCCGGGAGCGTGGCGCCGCCGTACAGGAGGAGACCGTGCTCGGTCGGCGCTGAGGTTCCGGTGCAGACGAGCTCGCCCTCCAGCCAGACCGCGTGCCTGAGGTTGACCCCTTCGCGGAAGCGCTGGGGTAGGAGCTCGCGTGCCTCGGAGATCTCCGCGTCCGTGGAGCCGAACGCCTCCCACTGCACCTCGTTCGCCGCCTCGAACTCCTCGAAGGTCTCGATCTGGCGCGCCATGAGGCCTGCGGCGGCGGCCGGCGGCTCGTTGGTCAGCACCAGGGCTACGGCGTAAGGGTCCTTGTCGGGCACGAGGCCACGCTCGAGCAGCGCATCGACGAGCCCTTTGGGCGCCGAGCTGCCGATCTCCCATTGCGTCTGGGGGCGCCCGCGTGCGTGCAGTGCCGCTCGGATCTCGGCGAGCACCTCGTCGAGCTCTTCGAGGGTGAACCGTTGACGCTGGACCGTGTTCCACGTCGAGCCTGGCCCCATGCAGAGCGTGTAGCGCCCGGTGTCGATCCGCTCGTCCCCAGGAGCCAGCGGGCCGAAGGAGTTCGGGTACTCGGCAACCTCGCGCAGCACGGGCAGAACCTAACCGTCCGAGCCGGGTCTCGCGGCTAGCGCGCCGGGCTCGCGTATGTCCGCGGCGCGGGGCAACGCCAGTACTCGCGGGAGCCCGTGCGACCCTGGCTGCGGCAATGCTCGCTCGCGAGGTCGGGCCGCCCGTCGAGCAGGCCCTTCCGGCACGAGTGCCAGTTGCCGTGGTGACCGGCCGGTGCGTGGATCGCCGAGCACGAGCTGAGGAGGCCGGTCCGGTGCGCAAGGTCGTACGTCCTGACGACTGTCAGGAGGGCTGCCGCGAGCATCGCAATGAGCCAGATCCGAAGCATTCGTCACCTCGACCGGCCGCAGATGTCGCTTTTGCCACGATATCGGCGCCTCGCCCGCACGCCTCCATCACTGAGGAGAGTGTTGGTGGCTCGTCGTCACGGCTTGACGAGCCGTGCCCAGACGTTCTCGAGCACCTGCCGGTACGCGGGGTAGTACACGGAGCCCGGGAAGTTGAGCACCCCCGAGGCGAACACCTTCGCGCGCCCGCGCGTGTAGTAGGTCATCTCGCCACGCAGGCGGGGATTGGGCATGTGCGGATTCACCCTCGCGAGAACGTGGATCCCGCGCGGCGAGACGGAGGTCGTCATGTCGAACTCGATGCCGAACCAGCGCCAGAGCGGCAGCGCAGTCTGGTCGACGCCCTCGAACTCCCACGACGAACGCCCGAACGGGGTGAGCGTGTACGGGCCGCGATGCGTGCCCTCGTCGTTGCCCCGGTACTGGACGCCGATCAGGCGCGACTCCGGCCGCCCGAGCCACCCCCATTCGGCTGTCCGCGTGATCCGGTTGCCGTGACGCTCGATGCACCAGAGGAAGTTGGTCGCGGACAGGAACATGAGATTGCCGCCGAGGTTGCGGTAGCCGGTGATCAGGTCGTACATGTGACGTGTGACGTACTCCTCGTGGCCCGGGAAGACGATCAGGTCGTAGTGGTTCGCGAGGGTGCGCGCGGTCCGGACACCCTCGAGGTCGTCGTCGCTGAAGAAGTCCACCTGCTTGTCTGTCCGGTACAGCCAGCGCAGCGGAGCGAGGTCGTACGCGCGCCACTTTGGCGGGGCGCCGAGGCCGAAGTAGTGACGTGCGAGGTCGACGTTTCGGATGTCGTCGGCCGCGTACCACGTGTCGCCCCACCCGTCGCCGTTGACGTCCTGGTGGTTGCAGGCCTCCCACGTGTTGGTGTGGACGATGTAGGCGACGCGGTGCGCGCCGTACACATGCGGGCGAACGATGAACGGCGCGTAGCCGACCCTGCTGTCGGACGCGTCGAGCTCCGCGTAGTAGATCCCGTTCGGCCAGTCTCCGATGTGTACGGCGATCGTGCCGGGCGTGTCGCGGTGGGTCGCCCACGTGAACGTTCTCGGCTCGTTGACCGGCTCGCCCTCCATCGCATAGCCATCTGTGGGCTGCAGCTCCGGGCCGGCCTGGAAGAACTGAAGCGTGAAGCTCGGGGCGTCGGTCGCGATGTGGAGCAGTGCCTGAGTTTCGGGCGCGTAGCTCCTCTTGCCGAAGCCGGCGTCGACTCCCTGCACCCGAACGACCGGCGCCGGCTCGAGCTCGGCCAACCGGTGGTCGGGATTCCCGTAGGCACGGCGCACCCCGTTTGCCGTCACGGTCAATAGGAGCAGGTAGGTCCTCGGCAGCGTCTCCGACGCGGGCGCCCAGACGAGCTTGTCGTTGCCGGCCGGAAGGGAAGTCTTCGTGCGCCACACGGTCTTGCCGTGCTTTGAGCAGACCATGACGTTCATCGTCACCACGGCCGGCCGCTCGAGGCGAAACTGCACGACCGCCTTGTCGCGCAGACGGTCTCCGTTCGGGCTCACCGTCGCCAGCAGCCTGCGGTCACCCGCGTAGTGGGGCGTGCTCGTCACGCGCAGCCCGTACAGCTCCGGCCCTTCGATCGACTGCTTGAGCGCGTGCGTCAGCTGATCGAAGCTCAGCGGCGCCGAGCTCTCGTCGTCGTACTGGGCCAGCCAGTCCGGGAGGTGCTGCCGGCGAGTCGCATGACGCACGCCAGTGGTCGGCGCCGACGCCGCGGCCGGGATCATGAGCGCGAGCGCCAGAACCGGGGCGAGCAGCAGACCCGGGCGCGGCGAAAGATTCATGTGTTGCATGCTCGACGCCACGCAGGGCGTCGCCATCCGGAGACGCGCTGACCCCCGGGCGGGGGAAAGTACTGATCGGAACTAGCGAAGCCCGCTGCGCTCGCCGAGGCGCCGCTTGCGGCGCCGTCCTCAGGCGAACGGGCTCTGCCCGTACGCCGTCTGAATCGACCCGGTCGATGCAATCGGAGTCAGCGAAGCCCGCGGCGCTCGCTGAGGCGCCGCTTGCGGCGCCGTCCTCAGGCGAACGGGCTCTGCCCGTACGCCGTCTGAATCGACCCGGTCGATGCAATCGGAGTCAGCGAAGCCCGCGGCGCTCGCTGAGGCGCCGCTTGCGGCGCCGTCCTCAGGCGAACGGGCTCTGCCCGTGCGCCGTCTGAATCGACCCGGTCGATGCAATCGGAGTCAGCGAAGCCCGCGGCGCTCGCCGAGGCGCCGCTTGCGGCGCCGTCCTCAGGCGTACGGGCTCTGCCAGTGCGCCGTCTGAATTGACCGGTCGATGCAATCGGAGTCAGCGAAGCCCTCCACGCTCGCTATGAGCGCGGAAGAACTCGGCCGAGCCGGCGGTCGCCATCGCGGCCGAGGCGGAGATCTCGAGTGCGAGCGTCGCGGCGGCCACGATCTGCGCGAAGCGGTAGACCTTGCCGGCGCCCGCGCAGCCGAGCAGCTCGAGCCAGGTGCGCGCGTACGGGAGCGTGGTGCCGCCGCCGATCGTCGCCACCTCGAGCCCGGGGAGGCGGATCGAGATCTGGAGCCCGCCCTCCACGCGGCGACCCGCGCCGTGCGCCATCGAGCTCGTGCCGACCATGCCGAGGTCCTGGCCGGTCGCCGCGAAGATCGCCGCAATCGCCGAGGCGGGCGTGAACGCGACGGACTGCATCCCGGACGCGACCGCGCCGTGCGTTCCCGCCCACGCGAGGTCGAGCAGGTCGTCCGCGCTCGTCCGCAGCACGCGCCGGATCGCGTCGTCGGTCAGCGTCGCCTCGGCGAGCACCGTCTTGCCGTGGCCGCTCTGGAAGTACTCGAACGACGGCTTCTTGTCGCCGCCCATGTTCGCCTCGAGGATCGCGCGCTGCGGCTTTACTGGAGCGCGCTCCATGACGTAGCCCAGGTTCAGGACGTAGGAGTTGCGGGTCATCATGTTCGCCCCGACCGCGTCGCCGGTCGTCCAGCGCCAGAGGACGTGGCACATCGGGCCGAGAACGTGCGTCTTCACCTCGCGCAGACGCGCGAACTTCGACAGCGACGGGTCCTCTTGCGCGGCGATCCAGTCCTGCATCGCCGAGAGCTCATCCGCGATCCACTGGGCAAGCTCGACCGCTTCCGCGGCCGAGTCGCAAACGAAGCAGGACGCGCGCGTGATCCGGTCGGCGAGGACGAACGTGCGGAAGCCGCCCGACTCGGCGACGGCGAGTGCCCCGCGCTGCAGCGAGGCCGAGAGCCCACCCTCGGTGTGCGCGAGCGGGACGAAGACCGAGTCGCGCGCGCGCGAGGTCTCGACCACTGCGCCGTCCGGCTCGCGTAGCTCGTACTCGCCGAGCTCGAGCTCGATCGGCCCGGCCACCGAGACGGGAGTCACGGCGACGCCGGTCAGCATCTCCTGCGCCGTCGCGAACGGCTCGAGGTCGAGCCCGGTCACGTCGCCGTCCAGCCCGAGCGCTTCCTGGCGCGCCCGAATCGACTCGGCGTCGTTCTTGCGCGGCCACTTTCGAACGCCCACGGCGACAGAGCTTAGGGCGGGATAAGCTGACGCGCATGGCGACCGGCGCGGCCATCGATCAGGAGCAGGAAGAGCGCGAGGCGTTCGCGGGTGTCCTCCGCTTCTACGAGCTCGCGAAACGGCAGGAGTGGCAGGTGCGCGACCTGCCATGGGGCGAGCTGCCGCCGATCCCGGAGGGCAAGGGCTCGCCGCAGAGGCGTGCCCGCCGGCAGGACATGTGGCGCTCCGTGCTCACGCAGCAGCTCCAGGCGGACATGCTCGCCTGCGACATGTCGTCGCAGCTGCTGAACATCGCACCCGACGCCGAGGCGAGGCTCTACTACTCGACGATGGTGCAGGACGAGTCGCGCCACACCGAGGCCTGGCTGAAACTGGTTGCCGAGGTCGGCGGAACCGCCGAGCGCGACCCGTACCTCGACGAGCTCGCGCACATGACACTCGAGGCGGACACCCTCGAGGAGAAGGTCTTCCAGATGCAGGTCTTCTACGAGCGCCTGATCATCTCGCGCTTCCGTCTGATCGCCCGCGCGTCGCGCGGCACAGTCCTGGAGGACCTCTGCAACCGTCTCACGACCGACGACGGCATCCACCACGGCGCCGGGATGGCCTACGAGAAGGTGCTCCTCCACAACGCGGACAAGAAGACGAGGCGCAACCTCGTCGAGGCGGCAAACCGTCTGCTGCCGATCTTCGTCCAGCACGCGCTCTGGCGGCCGCAGGAGCGCGCGTTCATCGGCGAGGCGATGCGCTCGCGCGACATCGAGAAGCTGAAGGAGGACATCGAGACCGGCGTCCGCCTGGCGGAATCGCTCGGCCTCGACGTGAGCGACGTCGAGCTGCCTTTTTCCTGAACGGCGCCGTGAGCGCGACGTTGATGGAAGGCCGCCCGCTCGCCGAGCGGATCCTGCCCGGGGTCGCCGCGGACGTCGGTGAGCTCGGCGAGGTAGGGCTCGCGACGGTGCAGGTCGGGGACGACCCGGCTTCGACGATCTACATCCGGCGCAAGCACGAGGCGGCAGCAGGGGCCGGGATGCGGTCGACCGACCTCAAGCTGCCGGAGGACATCTCGCAGGCCGACTTCGACGCGGCTGTCGCCGAGTTGAACGACGACGACGCGATCGACGGGATCCTGATCCAGCTACCGCTACCCGGGCAGATCGACGAGGCCGCCGCGATCGCCGCGCTCGACCCGATCAAGGACGTGGACGGCGTCCACCCGTTCAACGCAGGCCAGCTCTACCTCGGCAGGCCGACGCACGTGCCCGCGACCCCGCTCGGGATCATGGCGCTCCTCGCCGAGCACGCGGTGCCGATCGATCGAGCACGGGCCGTTGTCGTCGGGCGCAGCGACATCGTCGGCAAGCCTGTAGCGCATTTGCTCCTACAGGCGAACGCCACGGTGAGCATCTGCCACACGCACACCGACGACCTCGCGCGCTACACGCTCGACGCGGATGTTCTCGTGGTCGCGGCCGGCCGCGCGGGGGTCGTCTCGGCCGAGATGGTGAAGGAGGGCGCAGCGGTCGTCGACGTCGGCGTCAACCGGACGAACGACGGTCTTGTGGGCGACGTCGAGGGGCGCGCGGCCGAACGTGCAGGGTTCCTCACGCCTGTCCCGGGCGGGGTCGGGCCGATGACAATCGCGATGCTGTTGCAGAACACCGTGCGCGCGGCGCGCTACCGACGGGGCCTTCTTGCGTTCCCCGGTCGGCCTCGCTAACGTTGGCGCCGCTTCACCGTAGGTCGACGGCTCGGTGCCCGGGCCGTCGTTGTTTGTGCAGGAAGGGAGTTTGGCTTGCCCAAGGGCACTGTCAAGTGGTTCTCGAACGAGAAGGGTTACGGCTTCATCGAGCGCGAAGGCGGCGAAGACGTCTTCGTCCACTTCTCGGCGATTGCAGGGGAAGGCTACAAGTCGCTGACCGAGGGTCAGCAGGTCGAGTTCGAGGTTGTGCAGGGCGATAAGGGCCTGCAGGCAGCGAACGTTCAGCCGGTCTAGACCCGTTCCGGAACCGAAAGAAAAACGGGGCCCCGATCGGGGCCCCGTTTCTCGTGGGGAGGGTCTCGGTCCCCCACGAACCCCATCCGGTACTACGGAGATCGCGATCAAGTCGGTTCACCCCCGGCGTCTGCGCCCGGGTTCCCGGCGCGCGGTTCTGACAGGATTCTGGCGATGGCGATCTCACGGGACGAGGTGCTGCACGTGGCCCGGCTCGCGCGGCTCGAGCTCTCCAACGGAGAGGTCGAGCGGTTCGCCGAACAGCTGAGCGCGATCCTCGAGGCGGTCGGCAAGGTGGGCGAGCTCGACCTCGAGGGAGTCGAGCCGACAGCCCATCCGCTTGATCTCGCGAACGTCTGGGCCGAGGACGAGCCGCGCCCGTCGCTGAGCGCCGACGAGGCGCTGGCGAACGCGCCCGACCGCGACGGCGACTCCTTCCGCGTGCCCGCAGCGTGAGCGCGTCGGCTGTGGAGCGGGAGGTTCGAGCGTGAGCGTTCCGGGCGCGGTCGAGATGTTCCACATTCGCCACGGTCCCGGCACAGACATGCGCGCCCCGACCGGCTACGGTGTCTGTAGGGGTCCCGGGGGACCCCTGGGGGTGGTTTGGGGGTCGATTCGGCGGGGGCTCCCGTGATCGACACTCTTCGGCTTACCGTCGAGGACGCGGAGGGCCTGCTCGAGCGAGGCGAGGTCTCCTCCGGCGAGCTGCATCGCGCCTACCTCGATGCCGCGGCGGAGCGAAACGACGAGCTGAACGCCTATCTCTGCACGGTCGAAGACGGGGCAGACGGGGCGAGCGGCGTCCCGATCGCGCTCAAGGACGTGGTCTCGACGAAGGGCGTCGTGACGACCGCGGGCTCGAAGATCCTCGCCGGATACCGCCCGGTCTTCGACGCGACGGTCGCCGCCCGCTGCAAGGAAGCCGGGCTGCCGCTGCTCGGCAAGACCAACATGGACGAGTTCGCGATGGGCTCGTCGACCGAGAACTCAGCCTACGGTCCGACCCGCAACCCCTGGGACCCGACTCGCGTTCCCGGTGGCTCCTCGGGCGGCTCGACCGCGGCCGTGGCCGCGGGGCTCGCGCCGTGGGCGCTCGGCTCGGACACCGGCGGCTCGATCAAGCAGCCCGCCGCGCTCTGCGGCGTCGTCGGCTTGCGCCCGACCTACGGAACGGTCTCCCGCTACGGGGTCGTCGCCTTCGCGTCGAGCCTCGACCAGATCGGCCCGATCGCGAAGACCGTCCGCGACTGTGCGCGCCTGTATCGCGTCATCGCCGGCCGCGACCCGTGCGACACGACCACCGTGGAGCTCCCCGAGCCGGTCGAGCTCCCGGACTCCGATGACCTGAAGGGCCTCCGCATCGGGGTGCCCACCGAGCTCAACGAGGCCGAGGGAATCGAGCCGGGTGTCACCGCCGAGGTCGAGCGGGCGCTCGCCCTCGCGCGGCAGCTCGGCGCCGAGATCGGCGAGTGCAGCCTGCCGCGCTCAGTCGAGTTCGGCCTGCCCTGCTACTACCTGATCGCCCCGTCCGAGGCCTCGTCCAATCTCGCCCGGTACGACGGTGTCCGCTACGGCCTTCGCTCGGAGGCGGGCGATGTCCGCGCGATGTTCGACCGCACCCGCCACGACGGCTTCGGCGACGAGCCGAAGCGCCGGATCATGCTCGGCACCTACGCGCTCTCGGCCGGCTACTACGAGGCGTTCTACGGCCAGGCGCAGAAGGTGCGCACGGTCATCCGGGAGGAGCACGCCGCCGCCTTCGAGCGGTTCGACGTTCTCGTCAGCCCGACCTCGCCGACTGTCGCCTTCGAGCTCGGCGCTCGCACAGCCGACCCGCTGGCGATGTACGCGGCAGACCTGCTCACGATCCCGTCGAACCTCGCCGGGCTGCCGGGGCTCTCGATTCCGTGCGGGCTCTCGGACGGGCTACCGGTTGGCCTGCAGCTGATCGGCAGGCAGTTCTCGGAGAACCTCCTCTTCCGCGCCGGCCACGCGCTCGAGCGCGCCCTCGCCTTCGACTTCGTCCCGGAGCGGTACAGGTGAGCGATAGCTGGGAGCCGGTGATCGGGCTCGAGATCCATGTCCACCTGAAGACGCAGACGAAGATGTTCTGCCGCTGCCCGGTCGCCTACTTCGAGCCGCCCAACACGCAGACGTGCCCGGTGTGCCTTGCCCTCCCGGGCTCGCTGCCGGTGCCGAACCGGAAGGCGGTCGAGTGGACGATCCTGCTCGGGCTCGCGCTCGGCTGTGAGGTCGCCCCGCGTGCGGTCTTTCACCGCAAGAACTACTTCTACCCGGACAACCCGAAGGGCTACCAGATCTCCCAGTACGACGAGCCGCTCTGCATCGGCGGGCGCATGGCCGTGCCCGGGCCCGAGGGCGACACCGAGATCGGGATCGTGCGCGCGCACCTTGAGGAAGACGCGGCCAAGACCGTTCACGTCGGCGGCGCGGAGGGCCGCATCCACGGCTCGGAGAGCTCCCTGGTCGACTTCAACCGCGCGGGCACGCCCCTCGTCGAGATCGTGACCGCGCCCGATCTCCGCTCGTCCGAGCAGGCGAAGCGTTTCCTGCAGCTCCTCCGCCAGACGGTCGTCGAGCTCGGGATCTCCGATGCGGAGATGGAGAAGGGCTCGCTCCGCTTCGACGTAAACGTGTCCGTCCGCCCCGCAGGCTCGGACGAGCTCCGCACGCGCACGGAGCTGAAGAACATGAACTCGTTCAACTTCGCCGCCAAGGGGATCGAGCGGGAGATCCGCCGCCAGGTCGAGATCTACGAGTCCGGCGGCGAGGTCGAGCAGGAGACGCTTCATTTCGACCCCGGCAACGAGGCGACGCCGCCGCTGCGCTCGAAGGAGGAGGCACAGGACTACCGCTACTTCCCGGAGCCGGACCTCGTCCCGCTCGAGCCCGACCGCGATCTGGTCGAGCGGCTGCACGGCGAGCTCCCGGAGCCGCCGTCAGCGCGGATCCGCCGGCTCGAGGCCGAGGTCGGCTTCGCGCTCGCGGAGGGGCTCGTCACGAGCGAGCGCGACGGCCTCTACTCGCGGATTCCCGGCGACCGGCACGCGGTTGCGAACGTCGTCATGAACGAGCTCGCGGCGTCCGGGGTCGATCCGGAGGCTGTCCAAGCGGAGGAGCTCGGCAAGGTAATCGAACGGCGAGAGGAGATCCCGCAGGCGGCGTTCGCGGAGGCGCTTGCCGCGAGTGCGTCGCCGGACTTCCTCGCTGATGGCTACCTCGCCGAGGCGGCGATCGCAGATGTCTCCGAGCTCGACCCGGTGATCGACCGGATCCTGAGCGAGAACGAGCAGCAGGTCGAGGCCTATCGCGGCGGCAAGGAAGGCTTGCTCGGCTTCTTCGTCGGCCAGGTGATGAAGGAGACGGGAGGCAAGGCGAACCCGAAGATCGTGAACGAGCGACTGCGCGAGAAGCTCGGCGCCTAGCCGGAGCTAGCGGCGGACCCATCCCAAACCCCCTCCCACCCAAGGGGAGTAACACGGTAGCTGCGCGGAGCGCACGTGAGTGTCACGGGTTCGTCGCGGATGTGTGCCTTTTGCCCTGTGGCCAGAGCACGGTCACGGTCAGCGTCGCGGCTAGCACCGAGCCGCTGAGGCCGAGCGCCAGGTCGCCGAGCGTGTCCGTATAGGCCGTTTGCAGCTCCGGTGAGTTGCGGATGAACGTGAAGTACTCCGCGAACTCCCACAGCACCGCCGTCACGCAGCCGAACCCGACTGCGAGGCCGAACGTCTCCCAGCGGCCGACCGGCAGTCGAAGGAGCAGCTGGCCGAACGCCGCCACGAGGATCGCCCAGTTGACGAAGTGATTGGCGTCATCCCAGTGGTCGATCGTGTCGTAGAAGTTCGCGGCGTTTCCGGCGACGTCGATCAGAAAGGGCAGGGTGAGCAGGATGTCGATCGCATACGGGTATCCGCCGCGTGCGCGGCCGCTGCGTCCACGGAGCCACCACACCACCGGCACGATCAGCGCCGCGAGTGGATACAGGATCGCTCGGGCGAGGATCGCCTTGCCGTGGAACTGGGGGAGATCGGGTCGCGCGAGTGCGAAGAGGAGCAACCCCACCAGCAGCGCCTTCAGGGCCAGATCGAGCCACAGCGCGAAACGCCGCTCCACTGGGCGATTCTGACGTGAAGCGCTCACGACTGCGAGCGCCGAAAGGGCTGTAAGCGAACCCCCTCACTGACCCCACCCAGGCGGGGGGAATTCGCCCAAACCCCGCCCGAACGCGCCCACAATGACCGTATGGGCACCTGCCGCCCCAGGTCCCTGGCGTTCCTGGCCATTCTCGCCGCGTTGGTCTTCGCACCTCACGCGGCGGCACACAGCGCGGGCGTGGCCGCGCTCCAGGTCGCGCTGCACGAGCGAGGCATCTACCACGGGACGATCGACGGGGTCAGAGGCCCGGCGACGACGCGCGCGGTGATGCGCTTCCAGCGGCGCGTCGGCCTTCCTGTGGACGGAGTCGTGGGGCCGAAGACGCGCCGCGCGCTCGGCCGCTACGGCCGCCACCTGCTCGGGAGCCGCCCGCTGACCCGCGGCAACGTCGGCTGGGACGTCGCCGCGCTGCAGTTCATGCTCGCCTGGCACGGGTTTCCGTCAGCGACCTTCGACGGCGGGCTCGGCCTCCGCACCGACCACGCGCTGCGCGGCTTCCAGCGCTGGGCCGGGCTGCCCGTCGACGGCGTCGCCGGCCCCGGGACGATCGCCGCGTTGCGCAAGCCACCCGCCCGCTGTCCGCTGCAGCTCGCCTGGCCGATCCAGGCACCGGTCGGGGACGGCTTCGGGCCCCGCGGCGCCCGCTTCCACGAGGGAATCGACCTGCTTGCCGACCGCGGCACCGACATTCAGGCGGCCGCGCCCGGCCGGGTCACCTTCGCCGGATTCGCCCTTGGCGGGTGGGGGAACCTCGTCGTGGTCGCTCACAGCGACGGCGTCAGGACGATGTACGCGCACCTCTCGGTCGTGGGCGTCCGCCTCGGCGAGACCGTCTCGACAGGCTCGGTCCTCGGCCAGGTCGGCGCGACGGGCGACGCCACCGGCCCGCACCTCCACTTCGAGGTGCGCTACCGGGGCGCGGCCGTCGATCCGCTCAGTGCGCTCCCGTAGCCCGAGCCGGTAGGCTCGCGCCGCGAATGGGGTTCAGGATCGGAGGATTCGTGGTGTGCGCCCTTGCGGCGACGATGCTCGTCGCGGCGACGCCGGCCGCCCGCCAGCGCGACTACGCGTCGATTGCGCGGAACATCCTCCCGCCCGGCGAGTCCGGCAACGGCGGCGTGCATGCCGGCGACCAGGAGAAGCTCTACGACACGCTCACCCGACTGCGCGGCAACGTGACCGCCAAGACGGTGAACAACCTGTTCAAGCCGGAGACGCTGGGCGCGGTCGGCAAGACCAAGCGCGAGCCGGTGCCGCGGCCGGGCGTGCGCATCATGCGGGACGCGTGGGGGGTTGCCCACATCTACGGCAAGACCTCCGCCGACACGGAGTGGGGCGCCGGCTGGGTGACGGCCGAGGACCGCTGGCTGATCCTGCAGCTGATCCGTGGCCCGGGCCGCGTCACGGCTCTCGACGGTCCGCCGTACGACCAGAGCCACGAGTTCGTCCCGAGCAAGGCGACCGAGAGCGCGCTCGCGGCACAGATCAAGCTCGCGAACAGCCTCGGCAAGAAGGGCCGCGAGATCGTCCGGGACGTCGATGCCTTCACCGCCGGCATCAACGCCAACTTCGAGAAGAGCCGGCCCGGAATCAAGCCCTGGACGCGCAACGACACGATCGCCGCGGCAGCGGTGCTCGCGGGCCAGTACGGGGTCGGTGGAGGAGACGAAGCCCGCCGCGCCGAGCTGCTCTCGGAGCTCCAGGACCAGCTGGGAGCCACGCAGGGCCGCGAGGTCTGGGACGACCTGCGCGAGCAACAGGACCCGGAGACGCCGGTGACCGCGACGCACGGTTTCCCGTATGGAGCCGGCACGAGCGAGGACGGCAACGTGACGCTCGACGCCGGCAGCCTGGGCCCGTCGGTCGAGCGGGCGGGCGCGGCGCAGGAGGAGGAGCGCGGGAACATGAGCAACGCCCTGCTCGTCACCGGGAAGCGCTCGACCACGCGCCACCCGATCCTCGTCGCCGGCCCGCAGGTGGGCTACTTCTACCCCGCCTTCTTCCTCGAGCTCGACCTCCACGGCGGCGGCTTCAACGCCCGCGGTGCGGTGTTCCCGGGAGTGCCCTGGATCGTGATCGGGCGTGGCCCCGACTACGCGTGGAGCGCGACGACGTCGCACTCGGACATCGTCGACCAGTACGTCGAGGTCCTCTGCGGAGACGACACGCACTACGTCTACAAGGGCGACTGTAGGGAGATGGGAACCTTCGACGCGGGAGTCGTGAAGGGAACGCCCGACCGGGAGATGACCTTCCGGACGACCGTGCACGGACCGGTGGTCGGCTATGCAACGGTCGGGGCACAGAAGGTCGCGATCTCGACCAAGCGCTCGACGCGCGGCCGTGAGCTCGTGAGCGCGCGGGCGTTCGAGGACCTGAACAAGGGGCGCGTCCACTCCGCGAAGCAGTTCGTGCAGGTGATGAACCAGGTCGAGTTCGGGTTCAACTGGACCTACGCCGACAACCGCGACATCGCGTACTTCTCGTCCGGTCGCCTTCCCCTTCGGCCGGCGAGCGTCGACCTCGGCCTGCCGACCAACGGCGACGGCGCCTACGAGTGGCACGGCTTTGCCTCGCAGAAGGCGCACCCGCAGACGATCGACCCCGCCGGGGGCGTGCTCGTCAACTGGAACAACAAGCCGGCGCACGGGTTCGCCTCCGCCGACGACCACTGGTCGTACGGATCGCTGCAGCGCGCGCAGCTGCTCTCGGACGCCCTTGCCGGGACCGGGAAGTACTCGCCCGCCTCGGTCGTGGCGGCGATGAACACGGCCGCGACGCAGGACTTCCGGGTGATGCGGGTACTGCCGTCGATCGCGGCCGTCCTCGCTGGGACAGCGGCTCCGAGCCTCCGGGACCAGGAGATGCTGGACGCGCTCGAGAGCTGGCGCGCGGCGGGGGGAAGCCGACTCGATCTCGACCTCGACGGCAAGATCGACGATCCGGGAGCGGCGATCATGGACGCAGCCTGGCCCCGGATCGCCCGCGCGGTGCTGAGCCCGGTCCTCGGGCCGGTGCTACCGGATCTCGAAAGCCTGCAGCCGCTCGACGACCCGGCGAACAACCAGGGCTCCGCCTACGACAGCGGCTGGTACGGCTACGTCGACAAGGACCTGCGCGCGCTCATGGGCCGGAGCGTGAAGGGCGAGTTCAAGCACCGGTACTGCGGCGAAGGCGACGTCGCGACCTGCCGCGACTCGCTGTGGGCGGCGATCGACGCGGCCGGAAACGAGCTCGAGGCGGCCCAGGGACCGGACCCGACCGCCTGGCGGGCCGACGCGAACGCCGAGCGGATCCACTTCTCCGGCGGCCTCCTCGCGGACACGATGCGCTGGACGAACCGGCCGACCTTCCAGCAGGTGATCAGCTTCGCCCGGCACCGCCCCCGTTAGCGGGAGTGCGCCTAGCCAGGAGCGAGCGTGTACTCGAAGAGGAGGCGCTTGCCGAGGATCCGGCCGTGCGCGTCGCGGGCGACCAGGAATGCGGGGCGGTGGCCAGCACTCCAGCGCGATCGTGGGACCGGATAGAGGAAGACGCCTCTTCGGTGCGAGAGACTTCTCTCGCTTCCGTCTTGGAAGAGAACGTCGAGGCTGGCTACATCCGAACCGACCTGTCCCCACAGCAAAGTCAGCACCTGCGCCTTGACTCGAATCCGCAGCGGCACGACCTCGGAGAGGCCGTGGCGAGGCGGCCGGTAGCGACGGCAGCCTCCACCGTAGACCGCTCGTCCGATCTGGAGCCAGGTGCAGCGGGCGGGCGCCGCGAAGGAGGGCGCAGCCCAGATCGAGGCCGGTCCGACAGGAGTAGCCCGCGCGACGAGCTGGTGCTTGCGCGCCAGCGCGGCTCCTCCCGGCGGATGCTGGATCCCACCGAAGCCTGAGTCCATGAACCCCGGGAACAGGATCGGCTCCCGCGCCACCCGCCTGCCCTGCTCGTCATTGGCGACCAGCGCTCGTGGCGCAGCGTGTGCGAGCACCCGGTCAGGGACATGGAAGAGGAAGAAGCCGCTTCTCATCGGCACCGGCAAGGATCGGCCGTCGCTGAGACGAAGGCGGAGGCTCCGCGCCGACCGCTGCGGCACACGTCCGAAGAAGAGGCGCGGCAAATAGCCGGTGAGGCCGATCCTGCGCCGCATCCAGGATTGTGGCCAGATGCAGGAGACCGAGGTGCGGCTGAACCGCAGGCGCGGTTGCTGGAGGCCCTCGCACCACCCGCCGCCGTAGGCTGGGGAGGCCCACAGAACCAGTGGCCCGCGCGGGCTGCGCACTCGGCCGGCCTCGCGCGGTGGCGCCGCCGAATAGCGCCGAGCGGCGAACGCGTCACGCACCGCCGCCGGTGCCTTGCTCCCCGCAAGCGTCACTTCTCGCAAGAAGCGAACAGGGCCTGGGCGGAAGCTGATCTGATTTGCATTCGGCCCGCCGGGGCCATGAGGCCCGGGCGCACCGGCGTTCGGCCCGTTCCCCGACCCGTCACGCGCACGCGGCGGGCCGCCACCCCCGTGACCGATGAAGAAGCCAGCTCCTCCTGCAAGTGCGAGCGCAACAAACGCGAGTGCGCCGTAGATCACCCATCGCCGCCGTGCCCGCCCGCGCGCCTCCTTGATCAGTGCCTCGAGATCAGGCGGAGGAGTCGAAGCAGGTGGGCGTGGAGGCGCTGTAACTGTCACACCGATGACGCTAGTATGGTTAGCACCATGATCCACGTCAAGATCGATCGCGACGAGCCGCTGGGACTCCATGAGCAGGTCGCAGCAGAAGTGCGGCGAGCAATAGCCGATGGCGAGGCGCGGCCCGGAGAGAGGCTGCCACCGGCGCGCGACCTCGCGGCGGTCCTCGGCGTCAACACCAACACGGTGCTTCGCGCGTTGCGCCTCCTCCGCGACGAGGGACTACTCGATTTTCGTCGCGGGCGCGGCATCACCGTCGCCAGCACCTCCGAGCGCGGCGCCGTGGTTGTGAGAGCGAAGGAGCTCGTCGAGTTCGCGCGCAGTCGGGGTTACCGGCGCGAAGACCTAATCGGCATCATCGAGACGCTTGCTTGACGGCTACGCCGGAGCGGTAGCTCGGCGGCGAGGCTGTCGCGCTGGGGTCAGCCTTACACCAAACCTCTAGTACCCTCGGGTTCGTGGCGGAGAAGCGCTACCTGATGACACCGGGGCCGACGCCTGTGCCGCCCGAAGTGACTGCGGCGATCGGGCAACCCGTCATCCACCACCGCGGGCCCGACTTCAAGAAGCTCTACGGCGAGTGCCTCGGGCGGCTGCGCGAGGTCTTTCGCACGGAGTCGGAGGTGCTGCTCTTCGGCGGCTCCGGGACCGGAGCGATGGAGTCGGCGGTCGCGAATCTCTGCTCGCGTGGAGAGCCGGTGCTGGTCGTCTCCGCGGGCTACTTCGGCGAGCGCTGGGCCGCGATCGCGAACGCCTATGGCGCCGAGGTCGACCACCTCCGGTACGCGTGGGGCGAGATCCCTTCGCCGGACGACCTCGCCGCCCGCCTGCGCGAGCGCGAGGCCGCGGCCGTGTTCCTGACTCATTCCGAGACCTCCACGGGTGTGATTACCGACTTGCAGGCGTCTGCCGCAGTCGCCCGCGAGGCCGGTGCGCTCAGCGTCGTCGATGCCATCTCGAGTCTCGGCGCGGTTCCGCTCGAGACCGACGCCTGGGGGATCGACGTCGTCGCCTCTGGCTCCCAGAAAGCGCTCATGACGCCGCCGGGCCTGGCGGTGGTCGCGGCCTCGCAGGGCGCGTGGGAGCGGAGCGCGACCTCGACCTCGCCGCGCTACTACTGGGACTGGGCGCGCACGAGCAAGGGGCAGGCGACGCTCAGCCCGCCGGTGACGCCGCCGGTGACGCTGGTCGCGGGCCTCAACGTCGCGCTCGGGATGCTGTTGGACGAGGGCCTCGAGGGCGTCTTCGAGCGCCACATCCGGCTCGGCCGCGCCTGCCGCGAAGGGCTCAAGGCGATGGGGCTCGAGCTCTTCTCTCCCGACGACGACGCGTCCGCCGTCGTGACGGCGGCGCGTGCGCCCGAGGGGATCGACTCCGACGAGCTGGTCCTCCTGCTGCGCGACCGGCACGGCGTCACGCTCGCGCCGGGCCAGGGCGAGCTGAAGGGCAAGATCTTCCGCATCGGCCACATCGGCTACTACGACGTCTTCGACATCACGACAGCGCTGGCGGCGGTCGAGCTCGCGTTGGTCGAGCTGGGCGCCGAGGTCGAGCGAGGCGCTGCGGTCACGCGCGCGCTCGAGGCCTTCGAGCACACACCGGTTTGAGTCGCGCTCGGGTCCTCGTCAGGGAGCCGATCGCCGAGGCGGGTATCGAGCTCCTGCGTGAGCGCTTCGACGTCGACGTGGACGCGAACGGCGATCTTGGCGCGAGCATCGGCGACTACGACGCGATCGTGATCCGTTCGGCGACGAAGTTGAGCGCCGATCTGATCGAGCGAGCCGGCCGCCTCAAAGTGATCGGCCGCGCGGGCGTGGGGGTCGACAACGTGGATGTCGCGGCCGCCACCCGGCGCGGAATCGTGGTCGCCAACGCGCCCGAGTCGACCGTCACCTCCGCCGCCGAGCACACGATCGGGCTGCTGGCGGCGCTCGCCCGCAGCATTCCGCAGGCTCACGCCGCCCTCAAGCAGGGCATCTGGGAGCGTTCAGCCTGGGGGGGAGTCGAGCTCGAGGGCAAGACGCTGGTCGTGCTCGGCTTCGGGCGGATCGGCCAGCAGGTCGCGCGGCGCGCGCTCGGGCTCGGGATGCGCGTGGTGGCGTACGACCCGTTCGTCGCGAAGGAACGTTTTCGTGAGCTCGGCGTCGACCGCGCCGAGAGCGAAGACGAGGCCCTTGTCGCCGCCGACTTTCTGACGCTGCACCTGCCGCTCACCGACGAGACCGTGGGCTTCCTGGGCAAAGAGGCGCTCGCGAAGCTCCCCGACGGTGCGCGCGTGATCAACGCTGCGCGCGGGGAGCTCGTCGACGAAGATGCGCTGGTTGAGGCGCTCCGCTCGGGCAAGCTCGCGGCGGCGGCGCTCGACGTCTTCTCCCAGGAGCCGTACTCGGGCCCGCTGCTGGATCTCGACAACGTCGTGGTCACGCCCGCACCTGGCCGCCTCGACCGAGGAGGCGCAGGACCGCGCCGGGGTGATCGTCGCCGAGCAGGTCGTCGCAGCCCTCGAGGGCGCCGTGGTCACGAACGCCGTCAACATCCCCTCGATCCGCGCCGAGGACCTCGAGCTGCTCGGCCCGTTCATCCCGCTCGCCGCGAAGCTCGGCCGCCTGGCGATGGAGCTCGCGGAGGGCCGCGCGGAGCAGATCACGCTCTCCTACCACGGCGCCCTCGCCGGCTACGACACCCGCCTGCTGACCGTCGCCGCGCTGAACGGCGCCTTCCAGGGTCGGGCCGAGGGGCCTGTCAACTACGTGAACGCCCCGCTGGTCGCTGCCGAGCGCGGGATCGAGGTGCTCGAAGAGAGCCGTCGTGCGAGCCGCGACTTCACCAACCTGGTCCAGGTCGAGGTGCGGTCCGACGGCGAGCGGATCCGGGCCACCGGCACGACGATCGGCAACGAGAACCGGCACTGGCTCGTGAGCGCGCTCGGCTTCGAGCTGGAGATGGAGCTGGCGCCGCTGATGGTCTTCTTCCGCTACGACGACGTGCCGGGCGTGATCGGCCGCGTCGGGACGCTCTTCGGCGAAGCGGGGGTCAACATCGCGAACATGGCCGTCTCCCGCACCCGCCGCGGCGGCAAGGCGCTGATGGCGCTTTCGCTCGATACGGAGCCGCCTCCCGAGGTCGTCGAGAGCGTCCGTGCACAGGGGTTCGACGACGCCCGCGTGATCTCACTGGCCTGATGCGCGTCCGCGTCGGAGACGTCCACATGTACTTCGACACCGCCGGAATGGGGCTCGTCCCGGACGGCCCGACGATGCGCGAGCGCCCCGTCGTCATCTGCCTGCACGGTGGCCCGGGCTTCGACCACAGCACGCTCAAGCACTACCTCACACCGCTCGCCGACGACGCACAGCTCGTCTTCGTCGACCATCGCGGGCAGGGCCGCAGCGACGAGAGCACGCCCGACCGCTGGAACTTCGACACCTGGATCGAGGATCTCCGCGGCTTCTGCGAGGCGCTCGAGATCGAGCATCCGGTCATCCTCGGGCAGTCCTTCGGCGGCATGGTCGCTCTCGGGACGGCGATCAGGCACCGCGAACTGCCGGCGAAGCTGATCGTCTCGAGCAGCGCCGCGAAGATCCGGCTCGATCGGGCGCTGCCGATGTTCGAACGGCTGGGCGGGGTGGAAGCGAGGGACGTGGCGGAACGGCTCCTGCTCGATCCCAACCAGGAGCACTTCGACACGTTCGTCGCGACCTGCCTCCCGCTCTACAACCCGACGCCCGCCGACCCGGACGTGCTCGCGCGCGTTCTGCTGCGCCCGGAGGTGGGCTTCCACTTCTTCAAGGGCGAGGGGCTCACCTTCGACTGGCTCGGCGATCTCGAGCGCATCCGCTGTCCGACGCTGATCCTCGCGGGGGAGCTCGATCCGATCACGACGGTTGCCGATCACGAAGACATGGCCGCCGCGATTCCCGGTTCGCGACTGGAGGTCTTTCCCGACGCGGGCCACGGAGTCTTCCGCGACCAGGCCGCCGAGGCCCTCGCCGTCATCCGCGACTTCGTCTTCGCGGACACCGGCTCGGGCCCACGCTAGGCGGCCACAGCTACCCTTTCACCGTGACGAAGAGAACGTGGCCGGAGCCGGTCGAGCGGGTCATCGGGTACCTGCGCGACGCCGGCGCGGAGGTGCGTGTCGAGGAGTTCGCCGACGGCACGCCGACCGCCCAGGCGGCTGCCAGCGCGGTCGGCTGCGAGCTCGCCCAGATCGTCAAGTCGCTCGTCTTCGACTGCGACGGCCGACCGGTCGTCGTGCTCGTCCCCGGCGACCGGCGGGCCGACTCCAAGAAGATCGCCAGTGCCGCGGGCTGCACCTTCGCGCGCATCGCCGGAGCGGAGGAGGTCGCCGAGGCAACCGGGTTCGAGCCCGGCGCCGTGGCGCCGTTTCCCCTGCCGAAAGTCGAGAGTGTCTTCATCGAGCACACCATGCTCGGCCAGCCGGTCGTGTGGATCGGAGCCGGCTCGGAGAGCCACATGGCGGCTCTTTCGCCTGTCGAGCTGGTCCGCCTTTCGAGGGCTCGGCCCATGGACGTCGTCGAGTCTCACACATAACATTCGAGTCACCAAAGGAGGGTTGCGGCATGCGTGAGACCGAGAAGATCTGGATGAACGGCGAGTTCGTCGACTGGGGCGACGCTCGCATCCACGTCGGCACCCACGGCCTGCACTACGGGTCCGGCGTCTTCGAGGGGATCCGGGCCTACGAGACCGACAAAGGCACCGCGGTCTTCCGGCTCACCGACCACCTGAAGCGCCTGGACAACTCGGCGCGCCTGCTGCAGATGGACCTCGGCTACTCGGTCGAAGAACTGCGCGCGGTCTGTCATGAGCTGATCGCGATCAACGGTCTCCCGGAGTGCTACCTCCGGCCGATCGCGTTCTTCGGCTACGGCGAGCTCGGCGTCTCCGCCGTGGGCAATCCGGTTGACGTCGTGATCATGAGCTGGCCGTGGGGTGCGTACCTCGGCCCGGAGAGCCTCAAGCAAGGGATCCGCGCGAAGATCTCGAGCTGGGAGCGAGTCGGCCCGAACGTGATTCCGCACACGGCTAAGGCGACCGGCATCTACCTCAACTCGATGCTCGCCACGATGGAGGTGCGGCGCGGAGGCTACGACGAGGCGATCCTGCTCACCTCCGCCGGCTACATCGCCGACGGCCCTGGCGAGAACGTGTTCATCGTCAAGGACGGCAGGCTCTACACACCCGATCTCTCGACCTCGATCCTGCCGGGGATCACGCGCGACACGATCATCCAGATCGCGCAGGATCTCGGCTACACGGTCGTGGAGAAGGCGCTGATCCGCTCCGATCTCTACCTGGCGGACGAGGCCTTCATGTGCGGCACGGCGGCCGAGGTGACCCCGCTGAGCTCTGTCGACGACTCGGAGATCGGCGTCGGGCCGGTCACGCTTCAGATCCAGGAGGCGTACCTGGACACGGCGTGCGGCCGCAGCGAGCGCTGGGCCCAGTGGCTGGACTACGCCACGCCCACGCCCGCCGAAGCTTGAGCACCGGCGTTCGCGAGATACCTCTCGCCCGTCCGCTCCTGGACGAGCGCGAGGAGGAGCTCGTCCTCGAGGTGCTGCGCTCGGGGCGGCTCTCGCTCGGGCCGACGATCGAGCGCTTCGAGGAGCTGGTCGCCGCGCGGGTCGGCGCGCCGTACGCGGCCGCGGTCTCGAGCGCGACTGCGGGCCTGCACCTCCTTGCGCGCATTGCGGGGCTCGGCCCGGGGGACGAGGCGATCACCTCGCCGGTCTCCTTCGTCTCCTCGGCGAACTGCTTCATCTTCGAGGGCGCGACTCCGGTCTTCGCCGATGTCGACCCGCGCACGCTGAACATGGATCCGGCCGCGCTGGAGGCGGCGATCACCGAGCGGACGAAGGCGGTCGTCGCCGTGGACATGTTCGGGTATCCGTGCGAGCTGGACGAGATTCGCGCGATCTGCGAACGGCACGGGCTCGCGCTGATCGAGGACGCGGCCGAGGCCCTGGGAGCCGAGTACAAGGGCCGGCCGGTCGGAGGGCACGGCGTCTCGGGGGCCTTCGGCTTCTACCCGAACAAGCAGCTCGCGACCGGCGAGGGCGGCGTGGTCTTCACGCACTCCGAGGAGGAGTGGCAGCTGCTGCGGAGCATGCGCAACCAGGGCCGCAGCTACGAGGGCGGTGCCTGGTTCCATCACGTGCGCCTTGGCTGGAACTACCGCTGGACCGACGTGCAGGCGGCGATCGGAATCGGGCAGCTCGAGAAGCTCGACCGGTTGCTGACGCTCCGGGCTCAGGCGGCCGAGCGCTACGGGGCGTTGCTCGCCGGGTCCGAGGTCGAGCTCCTGTGCGAGGACGACGCCGACCACCGACGCTCGTGGTTCGTCTACGTCGTGGCGCTCCCGGCGGGGACCGATCGCGGCCGCGTGATGGACGAGCTCCGGGCCCAGGGGATCCAGACCGCCGAGTACGTTCCGTGCGTCCACCTCCAGCCGTACATGCGCGAGACGTACGGCTTCGGCGAGGGCACCTGTCCGATCGCCGAGGAGATCGCGAGCCGCACCCTTGCGCTCCCGTTCTACCCGCAACTCGAGGCGGACGACCAGGAACGCGTGGCCGAAGCACTCCGCGCCGCCCTGTAACAAGCCCTCTTTGAAACCGACGCCGAGGGGCTCTGCGGAGAGACCGGCGCCGAAACGTCACAGGCACGTCACACCCAAGCGCGTCTTGACGAGCTAGCCTCGACCGCGAGGGAGGCGGGTCAAAGAGCCCCACCCAGGGTGGGGGAATCGGGTTCATGCGCGCGTGCACACGTAACCGGGCGGCCGCACGTCGGCTCGTCCGGGGATAATCAACACATGGCAGACGGGAACCGGATGATCTTCCTCGGCTTCGGCAAGTACGCGCGGGCGGACAAGATCTATGCGATCGAGCCGATCCGGGACGAGCGGCGCGGCCACGGGCGACGGACGCTCGTGTGGGTCGAGGGTGTCTCGGAGCCGATCATCGCCTCGCGCACCGAACGCACGATCCTGGCGGACATGGGCCAGGAGGTCGCGCTGAGCAAGCCGCTGATGGACGACGCGCTCGACCTCGCCGAGCGGCTGGCGGAGCAGTCGGAGAGCGGCAAGGTCGATCTTGCCGACCTCGGACGCCGCGCCCGGCGCCTGCTCGAGGCGACCGCCGGCCCGGCAGACGCCGACAAGCTCTTCTAGTTGGAGCCGCTCGAGCCGGCCGAGGCCAGGGCCCCGAGCCTGGTGCGCCGCCTCGCGCTCGACACGAGGCCCTTCCGCGACTCGCCCGCGTTCCGCCGGCTGTGGATCGGACAGGCGATCTCGGTCATCGGCGGGGAGATCACGTTTATCGCGATCCCGATCCAGATGTACCACCTGACCCACTCGACGCTCGCTGTCGGCCTGCTCGGCTTTTGCACGCTCGGCCCGCTGCTCGTCGTCCCGCTCGTCGGTGGCACGCTGGCCGACGCGCTCGACCGCCGTCGGCTCCTGCTCCGCACGGAGGTCGCGGTCGCACTCGTCTCGGTTCTGCTCGCGATCAACGCCGCGCTGCCCCATCCGCAGGTGTGGGCGCTCTACGTGTTGCTGACTCTCGGGACGACCGCGTTCAGCCTCGGCACGCCGGCGATGCGCTCGCTCCTCCCGAAGATCGTCGAGCAGGATCAGATCGCCGCCGCCTCAGCGCTCGAGGGCATGTCCTCGAACCTCGCGGCCGTCGCAGGGCCGGTGTTGGCGGGAGTTCTCGTCTCGACCATCGGCTTCACGTCCACCTACCTCGTCGACGTCGGGACCTTCACCGCGTCGTTCGCGTCCCTCTGGCTATTGCCACCGCTCCCACCCGAGCCGGACGCCGACCGCCCGAGCCTCCAGTCGGTGGCGGCCGGCTTCCGCTACGTCCTCGGCCGGCCGATCCTGCTCGGCATTTTCCTGGTCGACACGAACGCGATGATCTTCGGCATGCCGATGGCGCTCTTCCCTGCGATCGGAGCCAAGCTCGGCGGCGGCGCGACCATCGTCGGGCTGCTCTACGCCGCACCGTATGTGGGCGCGCTACTCGCGTCCGCGGTCTCGGGCTGGGTGGGACACGTGCGCCGCCAGGGTCTCGGTGTGGTGGTGGCGGCCGCCTGCTGGGGGATCGCGCTCGTCTTGTTCGGCTTCACGACCTCGCTCTGGCTCGCGTTAGTGACGCTCGCCCTCGCAGGCGCCGCGGACTACATCAGCGCCATCTTGCGCAGCGTGATCGTGCTGAACGCAACCCCGCCCTCGATGCGCGGTCGCGTGACCGGAATCGAGTTCGCCCAGGTTGCGAGCGCCCCCTCGCTCGGCAACGTCGAAGCCGGCGCCGTCGCCTCGCTCACGAGCATCCGCTTCTCGGTCGTCTCCGGCGGAATCCTGTCCGTGGTGGGCACGATCGCCCTCGCAGCGCTGGTGCCGGCGCTGCGCCGCTACGACTCGAAGGATCCGGAGGCGTGAACTTCGCGCGCAGCGTGCACGACATCGCCCCCGAGCTGATCGGCGCGAGGCTCCTGGTCAACGGCGCCGGCGGGCGAATCGTCGAGGTCGAGGCCTACGACGAGCACGACCCCGCCAGTCACGGGTTCGCCGGTCGCACCGAGCGCAACGCGTCGATGTTCGGCCCGCCCGGGCACGCGTACGTGTACCGCTCGTACGGGATCCACTGGTGCCTCAACCTCGTGTGCGAGAAGGAGAGCGTCCCCAGTGCGGTGCTGGTCCGTGCGCTCCAGCCGACCCACGGCCTCGAAGCGATGCGAGCCCGCCGCGGCCTCGACGACGCGCGCCTGCTCTGCTCAGGTCCGGGACGGCTTTGCCAGGCGCTCGGGATCACACGCGCCGAGGACGGGCTCCCGCTCGACCGTCCGCCCTTCGAGCTGCGCGACCGGACGGAGGACGTCGACGTGGTCAGCGGGCCACGCGTCGGAATCACGCGCGCAACCGAGCGGCCCTGGCGCTACGCCGAGGCCGGTTCCGGGTTCCTCAGCCGGCCCGCCCCGTCTTCACGGCCAGCCTGACCACGAGGCCCTTGACCGACGCGGTCTGCCAGTGCGGGCTCTGCCAGATCACTCTCGCCCCGGGCGGCGGGCTGCCGTCCACCTTCCACTTCAGGTTGAACCGCTTCAGCCGCGCCTCTGCCCGTGCCAGCCGCAGCCCCACGACCCTGGGCACGGCCCCGTGCATCGCCCTCGGCAGCACGAGCGTCACCTTCTGGTAGGAGGAGAGCGTGCCTCTCGCCGGGTACTGCCTGAGGATGATCCCGAGCCGCTGGTGCGGCTTGGCCGGCTGGAAGACGTACTGCGGCGTCAGCGGCTGCTCCGCCAGGCGGGCGTTCGCGCGCTCGACCGTGTAGCCGACCACGCGCGGCACCTCGACCTCGTTCACCTTGCAGTTGGCCGTCCTCGCGGGGCCGCGTCCCACGAAGTAGAGAAGCTGCTTGGGGCTACGGCAGTTGCCGTTGTCGGCCTCGAGCTGGCCGTTGCGAAGGACGACGAGTCTCGGCGTCGCGTAGGGGACCGACGGCTGGGGGAAGCTCGCCGGCTCGTCGTGCAGGTACGGAAGGGCCTTCTCCACGAAGCTCTTCCAGATCAGCGCGGGAAACGTGCCGCCCGCGACTGCCTTCCCGTGGTACTCGCTCAACATCGGGCGGAGTGTGTTCGGGTAGCCGACCCAGACGGCGACCACGAGCTGCGGCGTGTAGCCGACGAACCAGGCGTCGCCGTAGTTCTCGGTGGTGCCGGTCTTGCCCGCGACCTCGCGCCCGTCGGCGAGCTGCGCCTGGCGGCCGGTCCCGCCGATGACGACGTTGCGGAGGAGCGACGTGACGAGCGCGGCCGTGTTCTCGGTGAGCACGGGCCGGCGAACGGGCTGGTTGTTGTCGACGATCCGCTTGTTCTGGTTTTGCACGAGCGAGATAGCGCGCGGATGGTTGCCGAACGCCGCGCCGTCGATCCGCTTGCCTCCGTTCGCGAACGCCGAGAACGCGCGAGCCATCTCGAGCGGGTTCACGGCCTCGCCGCCGAGGCCGATCGCGAAGTAGTTCTTGAGCGGGCTCGTGATCCCGAGGCTCTTCGCCGACCTCACGACGGCCGCAGGGCCGACGAGCTGCGTGAGCTGCGCGTACACCGTGTTGTCCGAGAACTCCGTTGCGGTCGAGAGAGAGATCCGTCCGAGATCCGAGTTCTCGTAGTTGTGGACGTACCAGATCTTGTCTCCGAGCGGGATCTGCACGGGCCCCGACTCGAACTGCGACTCCGGTGAGATGCCTTCCTTGAGCGCGGTCGCGAGGACGAAAGGCTTGAACGACGAGCCCGGTTGCCGCTCGCCCTGCACCGCAAGATTGAACTGGCTCTTGATGTAGCTCTTCCCGCCGATCATCGCGAGCACCTTCCCGGTGCGCGGGTCGACGGCGACCAGCGCCGCCGAGGGGCCGTTCGGGTCGGGGAGCCACTTCGAGATCGCCTGGCGCGCGAGCCGCTGCACCTTGAGGTCGATGGTCGTGTGCACGCGCAATCCGCCCCCGAAGACTCGACCAGACCCGTAGCGATCGATCAGCTGCTGCTTCACGTAGTTGGTGAAGTAGGGCGCCGGGCCCTGCTTGCCAGAGAGATGCACGTCCTCGGGCCTCGGCAACGGCCGATGGCTGGCAAGCACGAACTCCTCGCGCGTGATGTCGCCCTGGTCGTACAGCGCCCGCAGGACGATCTCTCTCCGGCCGCGCGCCGCGCTGGGGTTCGTGACCGGGTCGTACTGCCACGGGTCGCTGGGGATGCCCGCCAGGAGCGCGGCCTCGGCCCAGGTCATCTGGTCGGCCTTGTGGTGGAAGTACGTCAGCGAGGCTTGCTCGATCCCGTAGGCGCCGTTCCCGAAGTAGATCGTGTTCAGGTAGGCGGACAGGATCCGATCCTTCGACCAGCGCTGCTCGAGCTGCCAGGCGAGGGCGGCCTCCTTCAGCTTGCGGCCGATCGAGCGCTGGTTCTGGAGGTAGGCGTTCTTGACGAACTGCTGCGTGATCGTCGAGCCGCCCTCGACGACCTTCTTGTTGCGGACGTCCTCCCAGACCGCGCGCGCGATCGCGTGGACATCCACGCCGCGGTGCTCGTAGAAGCGCTTGTCCTCGATTGCCACGATCGCCTGCTTCATCCGCCCCGAGATCTTGTTCGGCGGGACGATGATGCGGCTCTCCGAGCCCCGGAGGACAGCGAGCACCCGGGCGCTCGGCTTTCCCGCGTAGACGTACCCGTCGACCTCGCGCTTTTGGAGGCGCGTCGGGTCGAGCGACGGAACGTCGCTCGCGATCGCCGTTACTAGCCCGAAGGCGAACGAGACCATTCCGAGGACGCCCAGGATCAGCAGAAGGCCGAACAAGCGCAGCTTGCGGATCCTGCGCCGCGGGTTCGCAGGCGCCTGCTTTCGGGCGGAACGCGGCACGAGAAGTCGGAGATTGTAACGGTAGACTCGCCGCACACATGGGCCTGCCGGAGCTGACTCGTCACGCGGTCGACGTGCTGCCCGAAGGCGCGCTCGAGCAGAAGCTGGCGCTTGGCCGGCCGCTCCGCGTCAAGCTCGGGATCGACCCGACCGGGCCTGACATTCATCTCGGCTTCGCGGTCGTGCTGCGCCGGCTGCGCGCCTTCCAGGACGAAGGGCACGTCGCCGTTCTGATCGTCGGCGACTACACGGCCCGGATCGGCGATCCGTCGGGCCGCTCGAAGGAGCGCCAGGTGCTGCCCGACGAGGTTCTCGACCGCAACGCCGAGCTCTTCGCCGAGCAGGCGTTTCGCATCCTCGACCGCGAGCGCACGGAGATCCGGTTCAACGGCGAGTGGCTCGGGAAGCTCGACTACGCGGAGCTCGTGCGCCTGACGCGCACGGGCACCGTTGCGCGCCTGCTCGAGCGAAACGACTTCGCCGAGCGATTCGAGCGGGGAGAGCCGATCTCCGTCTCGGAGCTGCTGTACCCCTTCGCGCAGGGCTACGACTCGGTCGCCATCGAAGCGGACATCGAGGTGGGCGGGACCGACCAGCTCTACAACTTGCTGATGGGGCGCGACACCATGCAGCACTACGGGCTCGAGCCTCAGTCCGTCATGACGTTCGAGCTCCTGGTCGGAACCGACGGGGTCGTGAAGATGAGCAAGTCCGAGGGTAACTACATCGGCATCGACGAGCCGCCCGGCGAGCAGTTCGGGAAGGTGATGTCCATCCCCGACGATGCGCTCGACCAGTGGTGGCGACTCTGTCTCGACCAGGAGCCGCCGGCAGGCGAGCCGATGGAGTCGAAGCTCGCGCTCGCACGCGGAGTCGTCGCCCTCTGGCACGGAGAGGAGGCAGCGGCGAGCGCGGAGGAGCACTTCACGCGAGTGGTCCGGGAGGGCCAGGCGCCCGACGAGGTACCGGAAATCGAGCACGCCGAACCGGTCGTGCACCTGCCGTCGCTGCTCGCGGAGACGTTCGGCCAGTCCACGAGCCACTGGCGTCGCGTGATCGACCAGGGCGGGGTCAAGGCGGACGGCCGAGCGATCACCTCCTACGATCTCGAGACGACCTCGGTCGACGGCGTCGTGATCCAGGCCGGAAAACGCCAGTTTCTGCGCATTCGCGCTGCTTGACACCCCCCCGGGCACTGCTATCCTTCACGGGCCGCTCGAAAGGGTGGCGTGTAGGGATGTCCCGCAACTCGACCAGGAGCGCCTTCGGACGCAGACCGGATACGACAAAGATCCGAGCTGAAACGGAGGCCTCTGGCGCGAGTCGGAGGCTTTTTTACGCGCCGGCCGTGGCGCAGGTCTTTGAAAACTCAGCAGTGCGATCACGCCGAGACCTCGAGCCTCCGGCATCGCTTGCGATGTCTCGGGGCAAGAGGCCTTAAAACCCGTCAAGCCCACTTCGGTGGGCGAGACAACTTTGAGCTCCAAGCTTGAAGTGATTGCTGTGTACCGCGGCTTCCTCGGAAGCTCGGTCCACAGATCTTCACGGAGAGTTTGATCCTGGCTCAGGACGAACGCTGGCGGCGCGCTTAACACATGCAAGTCGAGCGAGAACCCAGGCTTCGGCCTGGCGGACAGCGGCGAACGGGTGAGTAACGCGTGGGTAATCTGCCCTCGGCATCGGGATAGCCCGGGGAAACCCGGATTAATACCGGATAGCCCATCCGCTCTGAGGAGCGGCTGGAAAAGGTAGCTTAGGCCTCCGGCCGAGGAGGAGCCCGCGGCGGATTAGCTTGTTGGTGAGGTAACGGCTCACCAAGGCTACGATCCGTAGCTG